>JAPPNF010000003.1 GCA_028818755.1 Deltaproteobacteria bacterium
AGCCTATCCCCTCATCCCCGCCGTTAGGAAGATGGGCCGCTCGCATCGCTTACGAGAGTTGATCCAGATCAGGATCGGCCCGGTGGCCGCCTGCACTCGCTGGCACCGGCTCGATCTCGGCATCCTCGTCGGGCAGCATGACCTTCCGCACCGCCTGTTTTTCAACCCGGTAGCTGTCCATGTCGATGGCGTTGAGGATCCCCTTGGACAGGTCGTCCTCCTTCGGCGACGGCAGCTTGGGGATCAGGAAGTTGAGGAAGATCGAGCGCATTTCCCATGCAGCGTTGGCGTAGGGCAGGACACAGGAAAGGAAACCATAGGTCCGCACGAAGCCCTTGGCCTTGCCCTTGAAATCAACCTGTCCGTCCTCGTCGAGTTCGCGAAGATACACCGCCACGCACTCGTCGAGGACGGGATCCAACTGGTCGCGGTCGGCGCCGCCCAGATAACACCGCGCGAAGTCTTCGACCTGGCCTGGGGAATATACCCGCGCCCCGTCGAGGTCCGCCTGCAGGTCATGCAGCCTGTCGGGATCGGTCTCGTCGGAGAGGATCGTCGCGCGGTAGAAGTCCGCGAACGCGTCACGGATCGTATCGGCGTCGTTCAGGAAGTCCAGCACGAAGACATCGTGCTTCTTGGGGTGTGCCCGGTTGAGGCGTGACAGTGTCTGCACCGCCTGAACGCCGGACAGCGTCTTGTCCACGTACATCGTGTGCAGCAAGGGCTCGTCGTATCCGGTCTGGAACTTGTCCGCGCAGACGAGGAACCGATAGGGCTCCTCCTGAAACCGGTTGGCCGTCTGGTTCTCCGGGAAGCCGTTCAGTGACGCTTCGCTCGTCTTTGCGCCAGCGAATTCGTGCTCGCCCGAGAAGGCAACGATGGCACGGTAGGGGCTCTTGCGATCCTTCAGGTAGTCGCGGATCGCATGGAAGTACTGGATCGCACGCTCGACGCCGTTGGTGACCACCATCGCCCGCGCCTCGCCGCCGATCTTGTTCCGGGCAAGAACCTGTTCGTGGAAGTGGTCCACCATGATCTCGGCCTTGAGCCGGATGGCATGGTCGTGGCCCTCGACGAAGCGCCGCAGCTTCTTCTGCGCCTTCCTGGCGTCGAACTCCGGGTCGTCCTCAACGGTCTTGGCGAGCTTGTAGTAGCTGGTCACCGGCGTGTAGTGCGCGAGCACGTCCAGGATGAAGCCTTCCTGGATCGCCTGCTTCATCGTGTAGCTGTGGAAGGCGCGATGCTTGACGGCGCCGTCAGGCTGCGGCTCGGGCTCGCCGAAGATTTCCAGCGTCTTGTTCTTGGGCGTGGCGGTGAAGGCGAAGTAGCTGGCGTTGGGAAGCAGCTTGCGCGACTCCATGAGCCGGTTGATCTGGTCCTCGAAGGTCTCGTCCTCGCGTTCCGCGCCGGCCTCGGAGAGCGCCTGCGCCATCGCCGCGCTGGTGCGCCCGCCCTGGCTGGAGTGGGCTTCGTCGATGACGATGGCAAAGCGGCGCCCGCGCTGCTGGTTGCCGATCTCGTCGAGGATGAAAGGGAACTTCTGTACCGTCGAGATGATGATCTTCTTGCCCGACTCGATGAATCGGCGCAGGTCGCCGGAACGGCCGGCATGGCCCACGGTGGCCCCGATCCGGGTGTACTGCCGGATGGTGTCGTTGATCTGCCGGTCGAGGATGCGGCGGTCAGTCACCACGATGATCGAATCGAAGATCGGGGCGCCATCCCTCACGAGGCCGATCAACTGGTGCGCCAACCAGGCTATGGAGTTGCTCTTGCCGCTGCCGGCCGAGTGCTGGACAAGATAACGCTGGCCCGCGCTATTTTCCCCGGCATCCGCCAGCAACCGTCGCACCGAGTCGAGCTGGTGGTAGCGCGGCCAGATCTGGGTCCGCCGCTTTCTGCCGCTCTTCTCGTCCCGGAACTCCACGAGCTGGGCGTAGTTTTCCAGGACGTCGGTCAGGCTCTCGCGGGCCAGCACCTCGCGCCACAGATATCCGGTCTTGATCCCGGTCGGGTTGGGCGGATTGCCGGCGCCGTCGTTCCAGCCGCGGTCGAAGGGAAGGAACCACGACTCCTTGCCTTCGAGGTGGGTGCAAAAGCGCGCCTCCGCCTCGTCCACCGCGAAGTGGGCGACGCAACGGCCGAGTTCGAACAGCCTCTCGCGTGGGTTGCGGTCCTTCCTGTACTGCTCGACCGCATCGTCCGCGGTCTGCTTTGTGAGGTTGTTCTTGAGTTCGAACGTGATGACCGGCAAGCCGTTGATGAACAGTACGATGTCCAGGGCACGCTGCCTCTCGTCGCGGCTGTAGCGAAGTTGCCGGGTGACGGTGAAGCGGTTCTGCTCGAAACGTTCTCGCGCCCGCTCGTTGCCGGGCGAAGGCGTGCCGTAGAAGAGCGCGAGGCTGTGGGCGCCATGCCCGACGCCTTTGCGCAACACGTCGATGGTGCCCCGTTTCGAGACCTCCCCCTGCAGGCGAGCGAGGAACTTGCGCCGGGTCGGCCCGTCCTCGTGCAGCGCCAGGGCTTCGGCGGCTTCCGGCTGGGTTGCGCGAAGAAAGGCTGTGAGTTGTGCGAGATCGACGCAGTACTCGCGGTCGTAGTCGAGCCGGACTCCGCCGCTCCATCCCACGCCGCCGTAGCCGGCTGGCGGCTCGCCGCTGGTAGCCGCTACGGGAGGATCGCACGGGTGACCCGCCAGCGCGGTGCAAATCAGGCGTTCGAGGCCCTGTTCGGATGTGTCCGTCGCCACGTCACTCAGCCCGAATGGGCACCTCGATGAACTCGCCGGACCGCATCGCCCTTATTGCCTGGCTAATCTCACTTGCGCGGAGGCGAACTTCGGGCCAGTTCGTTGAAAGAAGGACGACGACGCCGATTCGCCTCCCCGCCAGATTCTGTTGATGTCGAAGGTTCTGGTCGGTCGTCACAAGAATCTCGTATCCCTCTCGCTCCGCGAGGTCGAGCAATTCGCCGTTGTCCTTGTCCGACCAGCCTTTCTCTGCCAGCGTGTCCACGGAGTGCTCCGGAAGGTAGTCCCGCAACGGTGCGGGCGTTCCCTGGTCGAACAGCAGCTTCAAGGCGCTGCCGCCGTTCTCAGCGCCTTTGCCTCGTGTTCGAGAACCGCGCGGACCTGCTCCTCATCGACGCCCGGGAACCACTCGACGAACTCGTCGATCGTGGCGCCGCTGGCGAGGTTCTCGTACAGCGCGGACAGTGGAATCCGTGTGCCTGCAAACACCCACGCGCCGCTGACTTTTCCCGGCTTCCGTTCCACGGCCGGGCATGTGTCCCAATCCGTCATTTCAAATGCCTCCGTTTGGGTTCCAACGTCGTCCTCGACTTCAGCCCGGTCGTTACCGGACAGGCCGGGCTCCGCGGGCAATTCGGCCGCCGCCTCGCGCACGTCAACCTTGCCCGTCACGACATCGGCGATCAGACGGGCGCGGTATTCGAGGAGCAGGTCGAGTTGGCGACGAGCGCGGTCGACAGTGTCGTCGGTTTCTACAGCAACTCTTTTGGAAAAGGCGAGGACGGCCTTCTGCTCAGGCCGGGGAGGTAAGAATACTACGGTGTCGAGAAACTTGGCGTCGTAAAGGCGAAGGAACCCCGCTGTGCCCGTTCCGAGACCCTTGGACTCACGGCGGAAATGTGCTCGATAAGACGAAGTCCTGCAGAGTTCGCTCAAGAACCCCATTTCGACTGGAACCCTTGCATTGAATACGGAGTAGTCCGGGCTCACAAGCCCGTCCAGGGTTGAGCAAAAGATCAGCCCGTTGTTAGCTTGGAGTCGGTTGACAACGAGTTGGCCAGTCTTGAGCAACTTGAACCCTACCAAGGACCCGCTCTGCGATGGATGGGAAAAGTGATCGGCATAGACAACCACGCCATAGTCACGCCTTAGCGATAGAAGGGGTTCCCTACCGGTTAGCGACCGCCGATCGACGGCTTCAAGCAGTTCCTTGAACCGCTTACGTTCCCAATGTGCCGGGACCTCCCCGATCCATTCCACACCAGACGTTTTGTACGCCGGGTAGGGTTTGCCCGTGCGGACGTCGATCCGACCTGTGACCGCCTCGTGGACGATGGCCTGCTTCTGCTCCTCCAGCAACGCGATCAGCTTCTCCTTGGCCCGGATGTAGCGCTGGATACGACGGTCGGCGTGGTCGAGGAAGCGGACGATGGCGGCCTGTTCGGCGAGCGGTGGCAGTGCCAAGTTCAAGCGCTTTAACTGACTCGTGTAAATGTGGACTACGGTGAAGCCTCGACCCATGGTCGCCTTCTGGATAGCCGCCGGCCTACAATCGGCTACGTATCCCAGGAATCGCGCCTCCACTTTCCGGTGCGGCCGAAACAAGATTACGTCCCCGCCGCAGCAAGCATCGGTGGGGATCAGATTCACTGCCGACTTACCGATTTCTTCTATTGTCTCTCCGGACGCAGCAAAAAGGAGATCGCCGAATTTGATCGGCGCGTATTCCGCAGTTCGTTGTGGAGAAACGAAGGAACGGCTTTTGTGGATAAAGTACTGATGAGTGGTGTAGAGATCTCCATATCGAACGCAGGGAACTCCCGAGTCCACTTCGTCGTCCTTACTACCGCCTCTCCCCTTCGAGAACGTCCCAATTGAAGCCAGACGTCGCACTTCCCAATGCGCTGGCACCTCTCCCAGCCACTCCACACCGGAATCCTTCATCTCGGGATACGGCTTGAGGTCGGCCAACATCACTCCACCGCACCCACTATGTCGTCGAGCAACCCTTCCGTCTCCCTCTCCAGTGCCAGGATGTCGGTGCGTATCTCCTGCAGCGTCCGCATGGGCTGTGGTTTGTAGAAGTAGCGGTTGAAGCTGATCTCGTAGCCGATCTTCACGTTGTCCGGTTGGTACCAGGCGTCAGGGGCGTAGGGCAGAACCTCGCGGCGGAGGAAGGCTTCGATACCGCCGACTTCCTGCAAGGGGATATGCTCGGTATCGCGCAGGTCGGCGTCCGGCTCGTACTCCACCACGGCAGCCCTGCCACCCACCGTCGCGTCGAACAGTCCGCGCAAAGGGTCCGCCTCTTCCGTGCCCTTCTTGTGGATCCGCCGGATCACCGGCGGCGCGTCCTCGTTGCGCGTGCCGTGATCCCTCAACCTCTTGACATCGGCGCCTCCGTAGGCGCGGCTCGGGTCCGCCTCCTCGATGCGGAGCGGCCGCTCCACCGTCACCTTCCAGTAGCCGAAGGCGGCGTTGTCGAAGATCCTGCTCTGGTCGTTCTCCTCGAAAGCGAGGAAGGTATCGCAGATGCGGGTGATGTCGTCCTCGCCCATCTCGCAGTTCTTCTTGCCCAGGTTCCTGCCCAACGGACGGTGCCAACCGGTCGCGTCGATCAACTGCACCCGGCCGCGCCGGTGCGGCGGCTTGCGGTTGGTGAGCACCCAGACGTAGGTGGCGATGCCCGTGTTGTAGAACATGTTGAGCGGCAGGGCGACGATCGCCTCCAGCCAGTCGTTCTCGATGATCCAGCGCCGGATGTTGCTCTCGCCCTGGCCGGCCTCGCCGGTGAACAGCGAACTGCCGTTGTGCACCTCGGCAATGCGGCTGCCGAGCGGCGTGTGCTGCTTCATCTTCGACAGCATGTTGGCAAGGAACAACATCTGACCGTCGCTGGAACGGGTGACCAGGGAGAACTCCGGGTCGCCGTGATGCTCGATCAGGAAGCGCGGGTCCCGCATCCCCTTCCTGCCGCCCTTGCGCTCCAATTCGGTCTTCCAGCTCTTGCCGTACGGCGGATTCGAGAGCATGAAGTCGAACTCGCGCGACGGAAACGCATCGTTGGCCAGCGTCGAATGCTCCGGACCGCCCACGATGTTGTCGGCGGCCTCGCCCTCCCCCTTGAGCAAGAGGTCGGCCTTGCAGATCGCGTAGGTCTCGGCGTTGATCTCCTGTCCGTAGAGATGAGTGGAGACCTGCTTGCCGTGCTCGGTGGCGAGTTCTTGCAGGGTCTCTTCCGCCACGGTCAGCATGCCGCCGGTGCCGCAGGCTCCGTCATAGAGAAGGTAGGTGCCGGACTCGATCTCGTCCGCCACGGGCAGGAAAACGAGCTTCGCCATCAACCGCACGGCATCCCTCGGAGTCCAGTGCTCGCCCGCCTCCTCGTTGTTCTCCTCGTTGAAGCGGCGAACCAGCTCCTCGAAGATCGTGCCCATGCCGTGGTTGTCGAGGCCGGGGCGGAGCACCGTTCCGTCCGTATCCGTCACCGGATCAGGACTCAGGTTAATGTCGGGGGAGGTCATTTTCTCGATCAATGCGCCGAGCGCGTCCGCCCGGGCCAGACGCGGGATCTGGTTGCGGAACTCGAAGCTCGTGAGGATGTCCTGCACGTTGGGAGAGAATCCGTCGAGCCACGCCTCGAAGTCGGCCCTGAGCTGCTGCGGATTGGAACGGGCGCGGAGGTCGCGCAGGGTGAACCGCGAGGCGTTGTAGAAGGCCTGACCCGCGGCCTGGCGCAGGGCGGCATCCTGTTCGATCACCCCCGCCGCATCGAGCGAAGCCTTCATGTCGAGAACGGCCTGCTTGCCGTCTTCCAGCACCGCATCGAGCCGGCGCAGCACGGTCATCGGCAGGATCACGTCCCGGTACTTGCCGCGCACATAGAGATCGCGCAGCACATCGTCCGCGATGCCCCAGATGTAGTTCGTGATCCAGTTCAGGTCGCCATTGGTCACGTTGCGTTCATCCTCCGGTGTGAACGCCGATCCGACCGCTCGAGACCCGGTGAAGCGGAATGGCTGCGGCAGGCGGTTGCACGCCATCGGGGATCGACCGTGCCTGTGTCGTCTCCATAATCCGAAATTCTACCTCCAATGACTGGGCTAGTACAGAGCGAGAGCGTGGCATGCTGGATGCGCCATATCGCGCCTCATGTCCGAAGCAGGCCCAGGGTTCCGCAGAACAGGTCGAGGTTCGTTCGCGGTCTTGCGCAGGCCTGCGCGTGAAAGCGCGCATTTGTCGACAACCTATTGATTTAACTGAATATTTGAGGTTGAAAGGCGCCCCGGTTCGTCTTATGTTCCAGTCCAACAGGAGCGGTCTGGAGCGCCTTCGTGGACTCGTCAACGGCGACGATGATCCGGCGTTCCTAGGGCAAGCGCGGGGGCATGTCAACGCTCCCGGCAAGGAGACGGCGGTGTTGGGAATGCGGGCAAATCACGGACGCCGCGACGGATGGACGGGCGCCTTCGATGCCGGGCTGTGGCGGCAAGCCCTTGTCGCCGGGACGGCGGGCGCGGTCTCGATGGCGATCCTCGCCTGCGCGGTCATGCTGGCGCGGGACACCACGGGCCATGACTGGTATGCCGCCGCCAGGGTCACGGCCGCGGACATCCTGATAGCGGCCGGCTTCGACCGGAACGCGCCGGTCGACTACCGGCGCGCGGACGGCGCCGTCGAGACCATGAGCCGTTACGGCATGGCACTGAGCTTCGAGGCGCGGTGGGCGCGGCAGGACATTCTGGCGGCGGCCCGGGACGGAGCGATGCTGGGGGCCATGTGCGGGTTCGGCGGGGCGTTGCTGTGCCTCGTGCTGGTCAGATGGCCCACGGACGATCGTCACGCCCGGCGTTCCCCATACGGGCAGGCGCCCGCGCGCCGGCCCGAGGCGCGGGAGCGGTTCGCTTCGCCGCTGCCCGCGACCGCCCCGCCGAGCCGAGTGGCAGCCGACCGGCAAGCAAAACCCGAACCTCCTCGCCCCTCGAAGGCGGACCTTACGGTCAAGACGCGAAGAGAACCCGATACCGGCAAGGAAAGCACGCTGGCGTCCGCTGAGCGCGGGCGTCGCAAGCGCGACTACGGGCGCTGGATCTGATGGTTGCGTCGATTGGAGCGGTGGCGAGCCCGTCCCAGGGCGCGAGCTACTACGAAAGGGACGGATACTACGCCAAGGACTCTCCAGAGCACCGGGCGGCAAGCGCATGGGCGGGCCGGGGAGCGGCCGAGCTCGGTCTCCACGGTCCGGTCGACCCCGACACGTTCAGGGCGGTGCTGGAGGGCGAGATTCCGGACGGGTCCAGGCTTCGGCTCGGCCGCAGGACCCGGGACGGCGGGATCCGGCACCGTCCGGGCCGCGACCTGACTTTCTCCGCTCCCAAGTCCGTCTCCCTGGCCGCGCTCATCGGCGGCGACGAGCGCATCGTGGAGGCCCACGGCCGCGCGGTCGGGCGCGCGCTCGACTGGTTCGAGAGGAACGCGGCCGAGACCAGGGTGCAGGACCCGGCGACCGGCCGCATGGCGCGGGTGCGCGATCAGAAGACGGTAGTCGCCACCTTCAGGCACGAGACCTCCCGGAACCTTGATCCAACGCTGCACACCCACTCCGTGATCGCCAACATGGTGCTCGGCCCCGACGGCAAGTGGCACACGATGGCGAACGAGAGCCTGTACGCCTCGAAGATGCTTCTGGGGGCGCTCTACCGGAGCGAACTCGCTGGGGAACTGGCAAGACTGGGATACGGCATCGAGAGGACCCATTCGGACGGGCGGTTCGAGATCGCGGGGGTGTCGCGCGAGACGGTGGAGGCGTTTTCGACGCGCCGCGCGGAGATCGAGGCGGCGATGGAGGAGCGGGGCCTTGGCGGCACCGCGGAGAACCAGCATCTTGCCAGGCGCGCGGCGCTGATGACCCGCGCGGCCAGGCGCGACGTGGACCGGGATGCGCTGCGCGAGACCTGGGCAAAGCAGGCCGCTGAACTCGGCTTCGACGCCAGGGCGCTGGTTGCCACGGCAATGGAGCGGGGCCTCGACCAGGACGGCAGGGAGCGCATTGGGGCCGGGAAGACCCGCAAGGACGGTCCTCCCGCAACCGCGCGCCAGGCGGACCTGTTCGAGCACGCCGCGCGGGCCGGCCCCGCGCGCGAGGCCGTGGACTGGGCGCTCGCCCACCTCTCCGAGCGCAACGCCGTGTTCGCCAGGACCGACCTGCTCTCGGCCGCGCTCGCGTACAGTCCGGGCGCGGCCTCGATCGAGGCCATCGAGCAGGCGGTGGATGGGCTCAGGGGCGAGGGCCGCCTGCACGACGCGCCGGCCCTTGGGGGCCGGGGCGGCCTCACCACGGACAGGGCGGTGGCCGGGGAGCGCGAGGCGGTCGCGCTCATGCGGAGCGGCCAGGGCCGGGGCAAGGCGCCCATGCGCGGCTGGACGGTGGACCGGCACCTTCGCAAGGGGCCGCTCACGGCCGGACAGAGGCAGGCGATGAAGCTGATCCTCTCGGAAACGGACCGCACGGTGGGCGTGCAGGGTTATGCCGGCACGGGCAAGACGCGGATGCTCGACCGGGCGCGGGCGCTGGCGGAGAAGAAGGGCTGGCGGATGGCGGGGCTTGCGCCCTCGGCGTCGGCGGTGCGGACGCTGGCGGCGGAGTCGGGCATCGAGAGCGAGACTTTACAAAGGTTTCTCGCAAGGAACGCGGGCGTGGCCGAGGGAAGACTCACGAGGAAGGGCGCCAGGGAAATGCGCGCCGCCTTCGCCAGGACAGTGCTCGTGGTGGACGAGGGGTCGCTTGCGTCCACGGTTCAGGCCCGCGACCTGCTCAGGGTCGCGGGCGAGCTGCGCATCCCGAAGCTCGTGCTGGTGGGCGATGCCAAGCAGCTGGACGCGGTGGATGCCGGCAAACCCTTCGCGCAGTTGCAGCAGGCGGGCATGAAGACCGCGGTCATGGACGAGATCCTGCGCCAGCGCGACCCGGACCTGAAGGCCGCGGTCGAGGCGAGCCTCGCGGGGGAGATCGGCAGGGCGTTCGACAAGCTGGGCAGCAACGTGGCGGAAGTGAAGCCGGGCAACATCGCGGGCGCGGTGGCGGCGCGCTGGTTGAAACTCTCGCCCGAGTTGCGCGAGCGCACCGGGGTGATGGCCCCGAGCCACGAGCTGCGCGAGGGGATCAACGCCCACATCCGCGAACGCCTGGCCCGCGAGGGGCGCATTGCCGGACCGGCCCTCCAAACCCAGCGGCTGGTCTCGAAGGGCTACACCGCAGCGGAGAAGACGCTCATCTCCAACTATGCGCGGGGGGACGTGGTCGCATTTCACCGTTCCTACAAACGTCTCGGCGTGGAGAAGGGCGACGAGCGGCGCGTCCAAGGCGTCGATCACGAAAAGAGAATCGTTCATCTCGAAGGCCCCAACGGCTCGACCGTTGCCTGGAATCCGTCGGAGATCGGCGGGCGGCGGGGCGGAACCGAGGTCTACCGGGCCGACACCGTCGAGCTTCGCGCCGGCGACCGCGTCCGCTGGACGCGAAACGACAAGAGGCTCGGAGTGGTCAACAGCGGCGCGGCCGAGGTCCTGGGCGTCGGGAACGGGCGGGTGACGTTCATGCTGGAGGAGGGCCGCAGGCTCACGCTTACCCCGGGCGATCCGCAACTGCGCCATCTCGACCACGCATGGGCCTCGACCGTGCACGCTTTCCAGGGGCGCACGGTGGACAACGTGATAGCCGCCATGGAGGCGAACCACCCCCGCCTGACCACAGGCAAGTCGTTCTACGTGGAGATCTCGCGGGCGCGAGACCGGGCGGAACTCGTCACCGACGACGCGCCGGCGCTCAAGGAGCGTCTGGAATCGGTCACCGGCGAGCGCATCTCTGCCCTCGAAGGCATCGGCGAGGCCGTCCAGCCAGGACACGAAAGGGATCGGAAAGCCTTGCCCGAACCGGAACGGCAGAGCCCGGAGGAATCCGCGCCGGCTTCGCCGGATAGGGAAATCGAGCCAACAGTGTCCCGTGACAGGGCTTCGGAGGCCGAACCGCCCGCCCGCGGGAAGCGCATCGAGATGGATCTCGAGCTCTGAGCGAGGGCTGTCCCGTCTTCATTTGCGCATTTCCGGGCCCCATGTGCTTCCGTATCAGCGTTCGCGAGTCCTGATCTCGCTGTGTTCGCGGTGGTCAACGGCTGTCGGCAGGACGAAGGCGGCATTGTGAAACCGGGTTCGGACATCGCTTGGGAGAGCCGTATTGTCGGCAGGATCAGGGGCGCGGACTACATGGAAGACTGACCAACCTGTTTCCCTATCCCAACAGCGTCCATTGCGGGAAGGCGGCCGCCTGTCCGCGCCTGCCTCTTTCCTCGTCCATCACGTTCCACACCGTCGCGTGCTCCACGAGAAACCGCCGCCCGGTCCGCGAGATTCGCACGCCCCGGTAGTCGCTGATGAAGCCGTGGGTCGTTACCAGACGCAGCATCCGCGCGCGCTCGTGCCGGTTCCCGGGCTCGGCCGTCAACCGCGAGGGCGTCGCGGTGAACTCGTCCCAAGTCATCTCCCACAGTTCCAGGGCCTGCCGGTTGCCGTAGTTGAGGATGGGGTCGTCGGAACCGACGTGGGACACCACCGCGAACGGCGCCAGGAAGAGCCTCTCGCTCTGCTCCTCGATGTCGCCGCCACGATCGATCAACTCCTGCTTCAGCCACAAGGCATGGCTGTCCAGCAGCCACCGAATCCATGCAAGGTCCATGGTGGAGAATCGGTCCGGGAACCCGTCATTACTCCTCTCCATCATTCCCGCGAAAGCGGAAAGTCGAAAGTCGGGGTTGGGGCCGTCATCCGAATAAATCCCGTTCGAAGGGGAACGTTTGGGAAGGGAATTTACTCCTCTCGGAACCAGAATGAATGACCCGGGAACATGCGGTAGACCTCATTCGCCAAGTCCTCCCGGGACCTGTTACTCCCATTCGTACATTTCCGAGCGCCAGACGCTCACGGATGAGGGTTTGCCGGTTCTCATGCCGGCTGCATTCTGCCCCTGCCGCCGCCATCGTTGAATCGTTGAACTTGCTGTAGCCAATGCTCCGGCCGCCGGCGCTCGTTTCCTCGGACTGATCCGCTCACGCCGGGCCTTCGTCCATGGTCTCCGCCATCGTCCTGCGGGCCGCGGCCACCAGGTCATCGACTTCCTGGTCGCGTTTTGCGTCGAGCAGTTCGTCCCGCTTGAGCGTGGCCATCACGTAGACCGAGCGGTAGATGGCCTCGATGAGCGCGGCGTGGCCTT
>JAPPNF010000133.1 GCA_028818755.1 Deltaproteobacteria bacterium
CACCCGGCCTTCGGCCACCCTCTCCCAGAGGGAGAGGGGTTGTATTTGACTACTCGGACAGGCCCCTAGCGCAGCTTGCCGACGTACTTGCGCTCGATGACGTGCTTGAGCTGCTTCGTGGTCTCGGCGGTGAGATCCAGGAACGGCCTCAGCGTCTTCTGGAGCTCTTCCGGGCTCGTCCATTCCACCACGAGCTTCATCTTGGCGGCTTCCTTCTGCGCCTTCTCCAACCCCGTGATCTTCTTGAGCGCGGCGCTCAGGTACTTCTGCCTGGCCTCGGACACGCCGGGGGAGGTGACCACCGTGCCGAAGATGTCGGTGAACGACAGGGCGTAGCTGCGCCACGGCTCCTTGGCGGGCAGCTCCGCCAGCGACGGTACGTCGGGCGCGCGCTTGTCCTTGGCGTAGGCGAACGCGATGTTGACCCGGTCCTTGAACCTCAGGCCCGTGGACACGGCCGCGGTGGTGGCGTCCAGCTCTCCGCGCGCGATCGCCGCCATGCGTTCCGAGGAGCCGCCGTAGCCGGGCACGATGGTGATGGGCAGGTCGAACATCTCGGCGATCATTCCCTCGTTGAAGGGGGAGGAGGCGCCGATGCGGATGCGGTTGAGCTTGCGCAGCCCCTCGATGTCCGACGGCAGGTCCTTGCGCACCAACAACGCCGTATTGGTGCGGATGACCCGTCCCAGGTAGCCGAACTTATCGTAGTCGTACTTCACCCCTTTCTGCTTGAAGAGGTCGAAGGCCACCAGCTTGGTGTGCGCGGTGAGCAGCGTCAGGCCGTCCGGCGGGAGCCGGAAGAGCCGGTTGTAGCCGGCGACCCCGCCGCCGCCCGGCAGGTTCCGCACAATGGCCTTGGCGCCGGTGACCCCGGGCAGGTGCCGCGCCATCCAGCGCGCGCGGATGTCGAAGGTGCCGCCGGGCGAATACTGCACCAGCATCGTCATGCGCTTGCCCTTGAAGAAGTCCGCGGCGTTGTCCGCCGCGCTCGCCTGGGCGGCGAAGAGCGCGACGCCCGCCAAGATGAGAGATATCCGAGTCATGTAGGCATTCATGGGAACCCTCCTGGTCCGTACCTCGTTGGTTTCCGTGGCGGTGCCGTGATGCGATCCGTTCTTTCGTACACGCGTGTCGCCGGGATTGTCAATTCTACAGCTCCCGCCGACCGAGAAGATGGTAGAGCAGGTTGTCCGGCCATGCCACGTGGAGGACGGCGTCGAACACGCCGAGCACAAGCCCCGTCAGGAGCCCTGTCAGAATCAGCGTTACGATCCATCCCGCGCGGCTGAACCGCCTGAAATAGAACAACATGAACAACGGGACCGACAGCTTGAAACCGATGAGCAGGATGGAGGCGAGAAACCCGAGCGCGCACAGGTAGAAGGTTCCCGCCCGCCGCACCACCAGGTGCGTGGGCACGGAGCGGTCCACCTCGATGTCGCGTATGCGTTCGCGCGGCTCGCCGTCTTCGTCCGCGGCGCCCTTGAAGAACGCGTCCCTGGCGAACTGCGCGGCGGCCACCAGCAGCACCGGGATGGCGATGGTCAGCGGAAAGAGCCCGGTGGCGAAGGGCCACTGCCAGGCCGTGACCACGGCGCCCGCCAGCAGCACCAGGAAGAAGGCGTCGAACAGCAGGGAGATGGCCTTTTGCATCGCGTCAGGGGTTCGCGGCCGCGGCGGTCCGGTTGCGATATTGCTGGATCGCCGGCCCGGCCAGGGCGGCCACGATCAGGAGCGCCAGCACGATCACCCAGGGCCGCGACATCCAGGCCCAGCCGTAGGTCAGGATCGAGATGTAGAGGTACTTCTCCACGGTGGAGCCGAGCACGAAGCCGATGATGAGAGGCGGGCGCGGCCACCCCTGCCGCTTCATGGTCCAGCCCAGCAGGCCGAAGAACAGGAACAAGATGATGTCGGCGATGTGGCGCCGCGCCATGAACGCGCCCAGGAACATGATCACCAGCAGCACCGGCGCCAGTAGCTGGGCGCGGATGGTGGCGATGCGCGCCAGGTGGTCGGTGAAGAGAAAGCAGGTGCCGGTGCCGATGATGTTGGCCAGGGCCAGGCTCCAGGCGATGGTGAAGATCACGTCGAGGTTCTGGTTGAGCATCTCGGGGCCGGGGGTCAGCCCCTGGATCTCCATGGCGCCCAGGAACAGCGCCATGCTGGTGCTGCCGGGGATGCCGAACGCCAGGGTCGGGATGAGGCCGCCGCCGTCCTTGGCGTTGTTGGCGCTCTCCGGCGCGATGACGCCGCGCACGTCGCCCTTGCCGAAGTTGTCGGGGTTCTTCTCGGTGTGCAGGGCGTGGCCGTATGCGAACCAGTCCACCACCAGGGTGCCGAGGCCGGGGATGATGCCGATCCACACCCCCAGGGTGGCCGAGCGGATCACCAGCCACCAATGCCGGAAGGCGTCGCGCACGCCCTCCCAGCGCCCCTTGAGCCGGCCCAGGGCGCCCGAGTCGATGCTCTTGCCGGAAACCAGCAGGTCGGTGATCTCGGCCAGGCCGAACAGGCCCAGGGAGATGGGCACCACGTGGAAACCGTCCCACAGGTAGACTTGGTCGAAGGTCCAGCGCTCCACGCTCAGGATGGGGTCGGTGCCGACGGTGGCGAGCAGGAGCCCGGAGCCGCCGGCGATGACGCCCTTCATCAGCGCCGAGCCGCTGAGGCTGGCCACCATGCACACGCCCAGCACGGCCATCATGAAGAACTCGGGCGAGCCGAAGGTGAGCACCAGCGGGCTGAGAATCGGGATCGACAGGGTCAGCACCAGGGCGCCGAAGATGCCGCCCATGGCGGACACGGTGAAGGCGGCGCCGAATGCGCGGCCGGCCTCGCCGCGCTTGGCCATGGCGTGGCCGTCGATGATGGTGGCCTGGGACCCCACGGTGCCGGGGACGGCGAACAGCACCGACGGGATGGTGTCGGAAGTGGTGGTCACCGCCAGCATGCCGATGATGAAGGCGAAGGCGGAGACCGCGTCCATGTCGAAGGTGAAAGGAAGCAGCAGCGCCAGCCCGGTGACGCCGCCGATTCCGGGGATGACTCCGAGCATGAGGCCGAGGAAGGTCCCGGCGAACAACATGAAGAGGTGCACCGGGTCGAGGATGTGGATGCTGGCCTGGCCTATGGCGTCAAGCATTGAGGGATTTCCGGGACGCCTGCCGCGCGGCTCTCTCCGCGCTTGTGATTTGCGTTACGGGCTGTCAGGAAGCGTCTTCCTCGCTGTAGAGGTTCAGGCTCTCCAGCACCGGGCGGTCGGTTACCGAGAACAGGATCGCGGGCTCGGTTCGGGATTCGTTCCGGAAGTGGTGCCAGTGCCACGACGGGATCACGAAGCAGTCCTGCTCGGTCCAGGCCATGGGGTTGCCGTTGTCCCTGTCCTTGCTTGCCACGGTGGCGCCGGCGCCTTGCATGACGTGGTAGATGGTGCTGCTGGTATGGCGATGGGGGCGGGTTTCCTCCCCCGGCCGCAGCCACTGTACCCGGCAGTCGATGGTGGGCATGGTGGGCCCGCCGGTGACCGGATTGGCGTACTGCAGGAGGATGCCGTCGTGGGGGTCGCCGTCGGCGGTTTCCGCCAGTTGCTCCAGCACGGGGAGGGTGTCGCGCCACTTGTAGGTGTAGGGGAGGGCGCGGTTGCCGGGGCTCTCGGTGAGTGGGCGTACCGCGCCCAGGCGGTGGCGGCTGTAGCCCTCGGATTTGGTGACCGGCTGCGCGGGTCCCTCGCCGTAGTTCTCGTGGAAGTTGGCGTCCAGTTGGTTCATGAGGTGGACGTCGAGGACGTCCAGCCACACGATGTTGTTCTCGCCCTGGTTGTAGTGGTCGTGCCAGGTCCAGCTCGGGGTCAGCACCAAGTCGCCGGGCTCCATGTGCATTTCCTCGCCTTCCACCGTGGTGTAGCCGGTGCCGTCGCCTTCGACCACGAAGCGCAGTGCCGCGGCGGTGTGGCGGTGGCACTCGGCCCGCTCGCCGGGCTTCACGAGCTGGATGGACATCTGGATCGTGCGGGTGGTGGACTTGAAGGCTGTGAGGCCGGGGTTCACGAGTTGCACGGTGCGGCGCTTGGCCGCCTCGTCGATGTGCCCGAGCTTCACGACCTCGCCGGACTCCATCAGGCAGGAGTAGATCACCGGCCAGCGCCACAGGTGCGGTTTCAGCTCCGGCATGGGCTGGCGCGGCTGCCAGTGCCCCGCCAGGGAGTTCTCCGCCATGATGCGGTGCAGCTCATCGAGCCGCGGATCGTCGGTGTTGACGACTTCACTCATGTTCGTCTCCTTGTGTGGTTACACACCCTCCAGCGCGGCCGCCTCCGGGTGAAAGAAGTCCTCGTAATCGAGCTTCTCCTGCGTCAGGCCGAACTGGTGCGCGAACGTCATCATGGCTTCCAGCGAGGTGACGTTGTCCTGGATGTTGTAGGACCAGTAATTCTCCCCCATGACGGCGCGCTGCTCGTCGATGGCGGCGGCCACCCATGAAGTGATGAGAATCTCGGGATCCGAGCCGTACAGGCGGTCCATGGCCACGTCGCGAGCCTGGCGGTATGCCTTCAGTAGCGCCACCGGGGCTTCCGGATGCTTGTCCACGAAGTCCTGCTTCAGGGTCACCATGTGGCTGATGGGGAAGATGCCGGTGGCCTTGTAGTAGTCGAGTTCCTCGGTCTTGTAGTCGCGGAACAGGCGCCGCACCCGAGGGTCGCGGCGGCTGATGGACGGGAGCACGTTGGGCTCGATGACCGCGTCGACTTCCCCGCCGAGCAGCAGCTCGTCCAGCGGCTCGCCGGGCTGCGGCCCCTTAATATGGGGCAGGGGCTCCACCTCGATGTCGTCACCCCAACTCTCGGCCTCCGGCCCGGGCATGCACCAGCGGATGCGTGCGAGGTCTACACCGTAGTGGCTCTGGAGCGCGCCCCGGGCCCATACGCCGGCGGTGCTGCTAACGAACACGCGCTTCCCTTCCAGGTCTTTCGGGGTCTCGATGCCCGAAGCGACATTCACGAAGATGTAGGCGAGCCGGAACTTCCGGTTCGGGTAGGCCGGGATCGAGACGTAGGGGTGGTCGCCCTTGCCCTTGGTGCGCATGAGGCCGCCGAAGCTCGCGTCCCACGCGTCGATGGTCTCGGGGCCGTGAAAGTCGCTCGTTTCGACATCGAAGCCCTCCACCTGGACCGTGCCGTCGAGCAGGGGCCGGTTGGTATCGACCTCGGGTTCCCTGAAACCGAGCCGAAGCTTGGGGTTGGCCATGGATCCGTCTCCCTTTGGCAACGCGCGGCCCTCTAGCCGTCCTGGCGGTCCGCCGTCGCGGTCTCTTTCATGTGGAAGCCGAGCTTGGTCTGCGCCGGCCAGTCGTCGATGGAGAACAGGATCGACTCGCCCTCGTGACCGTTCTCGTGATGGTGCCACGTCCACGCGGGCACCGCGAAGATGTCCCCCTGGCGCCATTCGAGCCGCTCGCCCTCGATGACCACGGCGCCGGCGCCCTCGAACGCGTGGTAGAAGGTGTTGCTGTTGTGCCGGTGGCTCAGGGTGGTCTGCCCGGCGCCCAGGAGCTGCGCGTGCCAGGCGATGGTGGGGAGCGTGGAACCGCCGTCCACCGGGCTCGCCAGCATCAGGTGCGCGCCCTCGCACGGGTCTTCCTCGCCGGCCTCCTGCAGCGCCCGGAGTCCGGCCAAGGTCTCGGCCCACGGATAGCGCATGGGCGGCAGCGGAAAGGGGCGGCCTCCGGTCACCGGCCGCGCGAGGCCGCGGGTGCGCACGCCGTAGCCGTCGGGCTTGCGGATCTCCTGGTACGGCAGGTCGTCCGGGAGCCTCTCGTTCAGGTTCACCCCGCCGTTGTGGCCGTTGTCGTAGCCGTCCACGTACAGAGCTGGCGCCGTCCCCTGGTTCCAGTGGTCGTGATAGGTCCAGGACGGGCTGATGATGACGTCCCCCCGTTCCATGGGGAAGGCCTCGAATTCGCACACGAACGCCGCCTCCCGGGGCGCCTGGCACACCAGCCGCGTCTCGTTCCTCAGGTTGCGGTGCCCCTGGGTGCGCTCGCCCGGCATGAGGATCTGAACGTTCATCCAGATGGGGAAGCGGGTGGCCTCGATGCCTGTGACCGAACGCATGCCGGTCATGCCGCCGGGCCCGACGCTGACGATCTCGCCGGAGCGCATGAGCCCGTTGTAGATGCCGTCCCAGCGCCAGTGGGCGCCGGCGGGCCCGGTGCGCGGCGGCGCCATGCCCTCGCGCCGCAGCCCGGCCCCCACCAGGTGGTGGGCGGCCAGGTACTGCTCGAGGTCCTCGTGGGTCGTGCCGACATCACTCACTGCAAACCCTCCGTGTGTCCGTCCCGCGGCTCAGTCATTCAGGCGAAAGTAATCAACGCAGTTGTCCACCAGCATCGCCCGCTTCTCGTGGGCGGGCACGCCTTCGAAGTCCCGCTCCATGATCGGGATGGAGTTGGGGTACTCGCTGGCGGCGTGGGCGAAGTCGGTGCCCCACATGAGCTTGTCGTAGCCGATGCACTCGCGCCGCCTGATGCCGATGGGGTCGTGCAGGAAGCCCCAGTAGTTGTTCTCCCTCAGGTACTCGCTGGGTTTCCTGTCCAGGTAGTGGAGTCCCCAGAACTCGTGGATCATCGGCATGTAGCGCTCGTAGTGGTCGTCGAGCTGCCACAGGCCGTACTCGAACCAGCCGATCATGGTTTCGGCCCAGTACATCTTGAGCGTCGGGAAGCGGTCCCACACCCCGGCGAAGGCCATCTGCACAGCGCCCACCATGGCGTCGTTGGTGAAGCGGAAGAAGTAGTTCATGGGCTCCTTGACGTGCACGTCGGGGCCGGGCCTGCGCTCGTAGGTGAACGCGGGCTCGCCGCCCTTGCCGGACCCCATGTTGCCGGTGTTGTGGTTGGTGAGGGCGACGCCTAGGTCCAGGGCCGCGGCCCAGAAGCGGTCGTCCTCGGTCGTCGGGTAGCCGCGGCCGCTGGGGAACTTGTCGAGCTTGACGCCCTTGAGGCCCAGCCGCGCGCAGTGCTCCAGCTCCCGCACCGAGTCGTCGAGGCCGCTGACGGGGAGGACGCCGATGGGGATGATGCGGCCCGGTGCCGGCGCCATGTACTCCTCGGCCAGGAACTCGTTGTAGGCGCGCACCAGCTCGCAATAAAGCTCGCGGTCCCCGGCCTGCTCCAGCACGAAGGAGATCTGCGAGAACACCACCTCCGCATCGATGCCGTCCTTGTCCTGTTCCTCGAGCCGCTGCTCGGGAGGCCCGGTGCCGGCGCAGGTCTCGAAGGTAGGCACCTGCTTGGCCATGTCCTCCTTGTTTACGCGGACGCTCCGGGTCACGCCGATGGTGTTGGGCTCGCCGCCGTCCACCACCACGGCGTCCGATCCGTTGGGCATCTTGACCCGCTTGGGCGCGCGCTCGCGCATGGACGCGGCCACCCGGCCGCGCCAGATGTCGGGGTTCAGGTCGATGTGGCCGTCGGCCGATATCACGTTGTATTCACGTCCCATTGCAGGCTCCTTCCAGTGGCCGGTGCCACGCACAAGGATGGGCCGGGGTTCCTTGTCGTCGGGCTGTCTTTGGTAGGGGCGACCGGCGGTCGCCCTCCGCGGCCAAGGCACCGGCTCCTGACCGGACAATTATCCAATGGCCCGTGTTCATGTCAATGCAAGGCGCCGCTCGGCACGGGGCCGTCGCGGACTATCGACCCGCCCATCGATATTGTTGAACGGTCCTTGGGCTGGTACCATCCCCGGTAAGAAAACAGGCAGTTCGCGGGAGGTACACCATGAGCGGAGTCCAGGCGGTCGAGGCCGCGCCCGATGCAGTGGAAGCCGTGCTCAACTACGCGTTGGACACGGGCGTCAAGCCGATCACGCACACGGCCGAGCTCAACAACACGCCGGTGCTGCGCACCGGCAAGCACGAGGCGCGCCGCGCCACCATCCACAACGGGCGGCTCGCGGCGGACGAGTTCTCGCTGGAGCGCGAGGGGTTCGTGCTCGTGCGGCACGAGACCCGCGTCAGGGACTTCGACGACGAGGACGAGCTGCGGTCCGTCTACTACCCGGAGATCGAGGAGCTGGTGAAGCGGGAGAGCGGCGCTTTTCGGGTGGTGATCTTCGACCACACGTTGCGGGCCCAGGACGAAGGCATCCGCGCCGAACGGAAGGTGCGGGAGCCCAACCGCTCCGTGCACAACGACTACACCGACTGGTCCGGGCCCAAGCGGGTCAGGGACATCCTGCCGGAGGACGAGGCGGAGAGGCTGCTCCAGGGACGTTTCGCCATCATCCAGGTGTGGCAGCCCACCCGCAACCCGGTACGCACCAACCCGCTGGCTATCGCCGATGCCCGCACCCTGCGGGCGGAGGAGTTGATCCCGTCCCAGCGCAGCTACCCCGGCCGCATCGGCGAGACCTACCAGATCAAGTACGGGCCGGAGCACCGGTGGTTCTATTTCCCGGCCATGACCCGGGACGAAGCCGTGGTCTTCAAGACCTTCGACTCCGCCAGGGACGGACGGGCGCGGTGGACCGCCCATACCTCCTTCGACGATCCCACGAGCCCGCCCGATGCGCCGGGCAGGGAGAGCATCGAGATGCGGACGCTGGCGTTCTTCGAGTAAAGGATGCCGCCGGAACCGGTAAAGGGAGACGCGTCATGCGCATGAAGACTTTCGACTGGCTCGGGCGCGAATTCGTCGCGGTGTCGTGTGAGGGCTCGGACGGCGTTCCCGCGGACCAGGGCATGGACGGGATCCTGGATCGCATCGAGGAGGGCATAGGGAGAATGGGCCTGTCCCTGGGCGATACGGTGCGGACCCGCCTGTGGGCGCGGGACCGGGAGAGCCGCAACCTCGGCAGCCAGGCCCGCTCCAGGCGCATGCGCGACGGCGCGCGCTCGTCCAGCTCCAGCTACATCGCTCCCGGACACCTCGACTCCGAAGCCACCGTGGCGCTGGACTTCATCGCCATGCGCTCCGGCGGCGCGAAGAGGCTGGTGGAGTACGACCCGCCCATCGTGCCGCTGCGCTATCTCGATCTCGAAGGGCTGGTCTTCCTCTCCGGCGTCACCTCCACCACGGGCAACCTCGCCGAGCAGGTGACCGAAGTCTGCGGCTTCATCGGCGAGTCCCTGGAACACGCCGGGATCTCCTGGGAGCAGGCCGTGCTGGTGTCGTTCTTCCTCCACGAGGCGGAGGACCCGGCGGGGTTGAAGGAGGCCTTCGAGCGTGCCGTGGCGCCCCGTCAAGCGCGCACGGAGTGGTCGTTCGTGGATGGCTACTCCGCCCAGGGCAAGCTCATCGAGATCGAGGTCACCGCGCAGCGCTAGGCCTTTGGCCGGGCGCTTCCGTTGACAGTCATTCGGCATTCCCCTATTACCCGTTTAGCGGTTCCGTTGCCGGCGTGTGATCTTCGGCCGCTGGCAACCGGACTACTGGACGGAAGGGGGATCCGATGATGAAGCGCTCCACGTTTGGAACGGTGCTTTTTGTCCTCGCCCTGGTAATGGCGGTATGGAGCGTCGCCGCCGCCGACTTCTACAAGGGCAAGACCGTCCGTATCGTGGTCTCATCGTCCCCGGGCGGCGGCTACGACACCTACGCGCGGTACATCGCCCGTCATCTGTACAGGCATCTGCCCGGAGAACCGCGGATGATCGTGGAGAACCGCCCCGGCGCGGGCGGTCTTCGGGCGGGGAACTACATCTACCATTCCTCGCGCCAGGACGGCACCGAGATACTGCACATCGGCGGCTCGTCGGTGATCAAGCAGTTGACGGGCATGAAGCAGGTCAGGTTCGATGCCCGGCAGTTTCAGTACATCGGCGCGCCCTACGCCGAAGCCACCGTGCTGGTGGTGACGAAGAACTCCGGTATCACCAGCTTGGAGCAGGTCATCGGTCCCAAGGCCAAGGAGGTGGCGTTGGGCGGCATCAGCGTAGGATCGCCCAACGATGTGGCGGCGATTCTCTTGCGGGACGTGCTCGGGGCGAAGATCCGCCTGGTGACGGGATACAAAGGCACCTCGCGCATCCGGCTGGCCATGGACTCGGACGAGCTCGACGGCATGTTCAACGGCTGGGCGTCGCTGAACGCTACGAGCTACGACAAGCTTCAGAGCGGCGAGTACAAGGTCTTGATACAGGTGAGCCCCGAGCCCATCAAGGAGTTGGGCGGCATCCCGTCCATCGCGCAGCTCGCCAAGACGGACGAGCAAAAGAGGCTGGTTCGTCTCACCACGACCGTGCCATACCAGTACGCGCGGTCGTTCCTGGTTGGGCCGAAGGTGCCGCGGGAGCGGGTGACAGAGATCCGCAACGCCTTCGGCAAGACCATGACCGACCCGAAGTTCCTGGCGGACGCGAAGAAGGGGCGCCTCAAGATCAGCCCCATCAAAGGCACCGACCTGCAGTCGTACGTGCGGGAGTTTCTGGGAATGCCCGCGGACGAGAAGGCCAAGGTCCTGGGCGTCGTCGCCGGCAAGTGACGGCCGCGCGGGGGCGCACTGTACCGGGCAAGATTTCGCACATTCCCGAGAAGGAGTGATTCAATGGAACGTTTGAAAGGAATGTACATTCCGTTGCCGACGCCGTTTACCGACACCGGCGCCGTGGACGAGGACGCGGTATTGGCGCTCGCGGATTTCTACGTGGAGGCGGGCGTGCACGGGCTGTTCGTGCTGGGCACCTTCGGCCAGGGTCCGGCGCTGACGCCGGACGAGCGCAAGCGCACGGCCAAGATCGTCATCGACCGGGTGGCCGGCCGCATCCCGGTGGTGATCCACGCGGGCACCGCCGATACCCCCACCACCATCGATCTGGCCAAGGATGCCAGGGACCAGGGCGCCGACGTGGTGGGCGTGGTGCCGCCTTACTACTTCGACCATCTCGACGACGAGGTGCTGGCGCACTACGTCAAGGTGTACGAGGCCATCCAGTACCCGATGTTCATCTACAACAACGCGGTCAACAGCGGCTATCGCATGACCGCGCCGTGGACCAAGAGGCTGTGCGAGGAGGTGCCCGAGGCCTGCGGCATCAAGATGTCGTTCATCCCGCTGGAGCAGCAACTGGCGTTCGTGCGGGCGCTTCCGGCGAGCTGTGCGGTTTTCTCGGGCTCGGCCACGCTGATCATGCCGGGGGTGCTGTGGGGTCTGGCCGGCTCCATTCACCCGCTGACCGTGGCTATCCCGGAGCTTCTGGTGAACCTCTGGGACGCCACCACCACGGGCAAGCTCGAGGAGGCGGTGGAGTTGCAGCGGCGGGTCATCGAGTTCACCGCCGTCATCGGCGACCTCCAGCGGGCCGCGGGCCGCTCCGTGCTGCGGGAGTCGCTCAAGCTGCGGGACCTCCCGGTGGTGGATTTCCCGCGCTGGCCTACCAAGGACCTGAGCGCCGAGCAGTCGGCGCGGCTCAAGAACGCGCTGGCGGCGGCCCGGGACTAGGAGCGGGGTCTCAACCCCGACCGCGACACAACCGCGAGATGTGGGGTCGGGTCTCCCGGCCCACGACATGACGACGATGCAGGGACGGGTTTCGAACCCGCCCTTGCCGTGCAAGGAGGAAAGCCATGAACCCGAAGGAATGGCGCAAGGAGTTGGGCGAGATCGTCAGGGACTACTTCCGCTCCCCGGAGTTGGGGCACTTCTACGACACCCGCATCACCATGGAGCGGGCGCAGCTCTACCTGTCGCAACTGGGGATCTACGTGCGGCGCCGGCGGGACTACTGGCCCCAGGTGGCGGCCAACTGTCCCGTGTTCGTGGTGAAGCAGCGCATCATGTCCCACGAGTACGAGGAGCTGGTGGAGGACGAGTACTCGGACCACGGCCATCTGGACCTGATCTTCCGGCAAGCGCGCGAAGTGGGCCTCAGCGAGCAGGAGGTGGTGGACGCCGAGCCGCTCCCCACCACCCGGGCTGCGGTGTTCGGCTGGTTCTGGATCGCGCGCAC
>JAPPNF010000164.1 GCA_028818755.1 Deltaproteobacteria bacterium
GAGGAAGAGCAACGCAGCCGACGGCGAAAAAGACCCGCAGATTATTATGCGAATTGACCGGACAGGACACTAGGGTAGCGGGTTTCCCACCGGAGGACCCATGGATTTCGATCTCTCGGATGAGTTGCTCGCGGTCAGGGAGCTGGGCCGTGACTTCGCGGAGAAGGAGATTGCGCCGACGGCGGCGGCCGACGACCGCGATCACTACTTTCGCCGGGAAACCTTCGAGAAAATGGGGCGGTTGGGCTTCTTCGGCTGCATCGTCCCCGAAGCCTACGGCGGCACGGGTCTGGGGTATCTGGCCATGGTGCTGCTCACGGAAGAGATCGCGCGGGTGCACAGCTCGGTCCGGGTGCATGTCAACACGCAGCTCGCGCCCGCGGTGACGCTGGCGCGCTTTGGCTCCGAGGCGCAGCGGCGCCGCTGGATCCCGCGGCTCGTGGATGCGTCGCACATAGGCTGCTTCGCCATCACCGAGCCCGACGCCGGCTCCGACGTGGTTTCGATGTCCACCCGGGCCGAGCGGACCGACGGGGGCTATGTCCTCAAGGGCACCAAGACCTGGATTTCCAACGCGCCCATCGCCGACGTGGCGCTGGTCTACGCGGTGACGGACCGGGAGGCCGGGCATCGCGGCCTGTCCGCTTTCATGGTGGAGCTGGATCAGGCCGGCGTTCGCCGCGGCACCCTCGACAAGATGGGGGCGCTGGCCTCGCCCACCGGCACCCTGGAATTCGACGGCGTGGCGGTGCCCGCGGATCACCTCGTCGGAGCCGAGGGCCAGGGCTTCTCCATGTGCATGTGGCAGCTCAACCAGACCCGCCTGAGTTGTGCGGCCGGCGCTCTCGGCGTGGCCCGGGCAGCCCGGGAAGCGGCGCTGGCCTACGCCAACCAGCGGCAACAGTTCGGCCGGCAGATCGGGCGTTTCCAGATGATCCAGGACAGCTTGGCGCAGATGATCGTCGAAGAAGAGGCGGCGCGTCTGCTGGTGTACCGGGCGGCCTCGCTGGCCGACAGCGGCCGGCCCAACAACCTGGAGGTCTCGATGGCCAAATATGCCGCCGCCGAGGCCTCGGCGCACGCTGCCGACAGTGCCTTCAAGATCCTGGGAGCCTACGGATATTCCACCGAGTTTCCGGTGGAGCGCTACCTCCGGGACGCGAAATCCTATCAGATCGTCGAGGGCTCCTCGAACATCCACAAGCTGATCATCGCCCAGGATGCGTTGGGCTACCGGAAGGCGAACCGGCAGCGGGAGTAGATGCGGACTGGACGATACAATAAACTGAAAACGGCGGCTGTTTCGTTTCCTTTATGCGCCCGATATGTATTACTATTGCCCTTAGGTGATTGGCCTTTTTCCATGTGTGCCGTAGTGCGTCATGCAGCATCCGGTGACTCCCGTGTCATGTACCGCGGAGTTCCGGTGTGCCTGTGGCTTGCCTTGGCATTGGTTTTGCCATGGGCGGCGGGTCCGTCGCTTGCGGTCGAGCCTGACGCAGCAGCGACAGCGGCGGCCGGAGCCGACACCCGGGAACATCGCGTTTCCAAGCGCGTCGTCAGCGGCGACACCCTGCCCCGGCTGCTGACCGATCTGGGGGTATCCCCCACCATCAAGAATCGTTGGCTCCGGGCGGTCGCGAAGCAGTTCGGCGTGGCCAATGTCCTGCGGGCAGGGGACACGATCCGCTTCTACTTCATCGCGCCCTGGAACTCATGGGGCCCCGGCGAGATGACGGCCCTTCGAATCGAGCGGGCCGGCGCGAAGCCGTTGACCTGGCAGTTGCGCCACGACCAAGTCGTCTACCACAGGGAGCGAGGGCTGCGTCCCATGACTTCCGTCGCGGAGCGCGCGGAGCCTTCGGCCGGGGCGGCGCAGCGTGTGGCGAAGACCTCGCCCAAGACGGTGCCCAAGCCCAAGGCCGCGACCAAACCCGAGGTTGTGACCAAGCCCGAGGCCGCGACCAAGCCTCCCGCAAAGGCGGTGGCGAAGGCCACGGCGGCTCCCTCCTCCGACGTCGACCGGGTGACCCATGTCCTCCGGAAGGGGGAAACCCTCGCACGCGTGCTGCTCGCCAAGGGAGTTTCCAGCAGAACGGCGCAGCCCTGGATTCGGGCTGCCGGCAAACGGTATTCGCTGAAGCGGTTGTATCCGGGCCGGAAGATCGTCCTCTATTTCGTGGCGGCGTCTTCCCAAGGCCCCGGCCGGAGAACCCTGCGGGCCTTGCAGATAGAATCGAGGGGCGGAGATCTGCTGACGTGGCAATGGAGCGATGGTCGGATCATATACCGCGGCAGAAATCATCAGGTGGTGGTGAGCGAAGTCCCGACCGCGCCTGCACCTGCAACGGTAAAGATCCCGGCTGCCGTTGGCGCGCCAACGCCCACGCTACCCCCTCGGCCCACGTTGACCCCTACGCCCACGTTACCCCCTACACGGTCCTTCGAGCCATTGGAGAAGGTGGTGCGGACGGTGCGCAGGGGCCACACCCTCGGACGTATCCTGCGGCCTTTGGGCGTCACCGGGAAGGAAGGCGAGATTTGGTTCGGCGCCATCGACAGACAGTATCCCGTCACCAGCCTCAGACCGGGCCAACGCCTCCATCTCTATTTTGAAAAGACCCCGGCGCGACACCGCCGGGACAACCTCAAGGCCGTCGAGCTTGAGGTGAGGAAGGGGCGAAAGCTCACCTGGGAGCGGCTCGGCGGCAAGGTCCGTTTCCACAGAGGCGGCCTGCCCGGGAAAGGGCGGACAACCCATTACGTCGACGCTACGCGGTCCAACGGTGCCTCTCCGGGCGCGCGGCGAGGAAGCTTCCTGTCGGAGTACGCGCTGGCCCGGATCAAGCAGCGAAACGGGCTGCTGGAATACACCCCGGCGCCGAACGGAACAGAGAACGGGGCTCGGCCCGTGCCGTCGCTCGAGAACGCCGACCGGGTGACCCACCGCCTGAAATCCGGCGAACATCTGTGGGGCGTGCTCAGGAAGTACGAGTTGGACAACGCGGAGCGGCGGCGGTGGCTCGCCGCGCTGCAGCGTCACAAGTACGTGCGCAGGCTCCGGGCCGGCAGCAACATCAACTTCTATTTCGAGGCGCCCGCGAACGGGAACGGCAAGGCCTCCGCCAACGGCAACGGCGCGGCCCA
Source organism: Deltaproteobacteria bacterium (assembly GCA_028818755.1). GTDB lineage: Bacteria > Desulfobacterota > Binatia > UBA9968 > JAJDTQ01 > JAJDTQ01. Next base: position 3,148 of record JAPPNF010000164.1, read on the forward strand.
CTCCAACGGCTCCGGCAACCTGCAGGCGCTGGAGATCGTCCTTCGTTCCGACCTGCGGCTCACCTGGTATCGAAAACAGAAGGACGTCCTCTTCTACAAGGATGAAGTTCCATACCAGCAGGAAGTGCGTACCGCGAGCGGAGTCATCAACGGCGGATCGCTTTATGACAACGCCCGCAGCGCCGGCGTGGACCCCGCGGTCATCTCGCGCATGGTGGACATCCTCGCGTGGGACATCAATTTTCAGAAGGACATTCGCTCCGGCGACACCTACCGGGTGCTTTACCGGAGGAAGTTCCGCCCCGGCAGCAGGACGTCCGACCAGATTCGCATACTGGCCGTGGAGTTCGTGAACCAGGGACGCAAGTACTCCGCGGTCTACTTCGAGGGTGAAGACGGGAACGGCAACTATTACAATAACCGCGGCCAGTCGGTGTCACGGTCGTTTCTGCGATACCCCCTTGAGTTCAGGAGGATCAGTTCGCGCTTTTCGCACAGCCGCTTCCACCCGGTCCTGAAGGTGCGGCGGCCGCATTACGGCGTGGATTTCGCTGCTCGTACCGGCACCCCGATCAGGGCCGTAGGCGACGGACGCGTCACCCGCGCGGGGTGGAAGGGGGGCTACGGCCGGTTGGTGGAGATCAGCCACGGGGGCGCCATGAAGACCCGCTATGCGCACCTGAGGCGGTACGGGCCCGGGATCCGCCGCGGCGTTTCCGTGAAGAAGGGCCAGACCATCGGCTACGTGGGCTGCTCCGGTCTTTGTACGGGGCCCCACCTTCACTTCGAGATGTGGCAGGACAACCGCTACGTGGACCCGTTGCGGGCCAACATACCGGTGGAGCGGCAGCTCGATCCCTTGTTGATGGGGATCTTCGACACCACCAGGAAATTGTTCCTCGAGCGGTTGGATGCCGGCCGCACGACTGCCGCGTTGACAGCGCCGGCGCCTTCGTGAACCCGGCCGCTAAAGAATTCTTCCCGGTCGCCGAAGGAGATTATTCGTAGGCCGTGCCGACCTTGCGAGCTTTCGTCGGCGTCCCGGTAGACGCGGCCGTGGCCGCGCGGATGTGCGCGGTCCGTGACGAGATCGCCGTTGGAACGGTTCGGTGGATACCGGCGGAGAATCTCCATCTGACCCTCAAGTTCCTGGGGGATGTCGAGGAAGCCCAGGTTTCCTCCATACGTGCGGCGGTGCGTGACGCCCTGACGGAAAACACCCGATTCCTCGTCACTGCCAAGGGTTTGGGGGTCTTTCCGGACTCCCGCCGGCCTCGGGTGTTGTGGGTCGGTCTGGCATCGCCGGAGTTGGCTCGGCTGGCGGGGCAGGTGGAGCGGGCGCTCGAGCCCTTGGGCTTTGAACGGGCGGCGGCGCCGTTTCGGCCTCACGTAACCATTGGACGATGGCGCCGGCCCGAGTCGGGGGGCGACCGTCTTCGAGGGGAACTGGCTCGCTGGCGCGATCACGAGTTCGGCGAGTTTCGGATTGACGCGGCGACGCTCTTCCGGAGCACGCTCCGGCCCGCGGGGGCCGTCTACGACCTGCTGGAAATCTTTCCGCTGGATGCCGCCGCCACACCGCGGACGGTGGCCGGGATACAGCGGTAGCCGGCAGGACACTGTCCGGGTAGTCAAATACAACCCCTCTCCCTCTGGGAGAGGGTGGCCGCAGGCCGGGTGAGGGCCCAGGCATACGAATACAAGCGATCTGCCAAGGAGATCCCATGGACGCGAACAAGGAGAAGGCCATCGACCTGGCTGTAAGCCAGATCGAGAGACAGTTCGGCAAAGGGGCCATCATGAAGCTCGGCGAGGCCGGGCAGCTCCGGGACATCCCCACCATACCCACCGGCTCCATAGGCCTCGACATCGCCCTGGGGGTGGGCGGGGTTCCGCGCGGCCGCGTGGTGGAGATCTATGGCCCCGAGTCCTCCGGCAAGACCACCCTTGCGCTTCACATCCTCGCCGAGGCCCAACGGCAAGGGGGGATGGTGGCATTCGTCGACGCCGAGCACGCGCTGGACCTGAGCTATGCCCAAAAGCTCGGAGTGCAGACCGACGAGCTCCTGATCTCGCAGCCCGACCACGGCGAGCAGGCGCTGGAGATCGCCGAGACCCTGGTGCGAAGCGGCGCCATCGACGTGCTGGTCATCGATTCCGTGGCGGCGCTGGTGCCGCGGGCCGAGATCGAGGGCGAGATGGGCGACTCGCACATGGGCCTCCAGGCCCGCCTCATGTCCCAGGCCCTGCGCAAGCTCACCGGGACCATTTCCCGCTCCCACTCGGTGGTGATCTTCATCAACCAGATCCGCATGAAGATCGGCGTCATGTTCGGCAACCCCGAGACCACCACCGGCGGCAACGCGCTCAAGTTCTACGCTTCCCTGCGGATGGAGATCCGCCGGACCGGCGCGCTCAAGGACGCCGACTCGGTCATCGGCGGACGCACCCGGGTGAAGGTGGTGAAGAACAAGCTGGCGCCGCCCTTCCGGGAAGCCGAGTTCGACATCCTCTACGGCACCGGCATCTCCCGGGAGGGGGAGTTGGTGGACATCGGCTCCGACATGGGCGTCCTGGCCAAGAGCGGCGCCTGGTACTCGTTCGAAGGCGACCGCATCGGACAGGGCCGGGAGAACGTAAAGCAGTTCCTGCGCGAACACCCCGACATCTCCGGCCAGTTGATGGAGCTGATCCGGGCCAAGGCGGGCCTCAAGAGCCCGTCGCGCGAGCCCGCCAACGGGCCGGATGGGGGCTAAGGAATTCACCGGACAGGCCACCGGATCAACATTGCCTTCGCGCTGGCGGGAATGCTATCAAGGGGCGTCATGACGTCCGGAAAAGAGATACGCGACAGCTTCCTCGACTTCTTCAAGGACAAGACCCACACCGTGGTGCAGAGCTCGTCGTTGGTGCCGGCGCAGGATCCCACCCTGCTGTTCACCAACGCGGGCATGGTGCAGTTCAAGAACATCTTCCTGGGGTTGGAGCAGGCCGCGTTCAAGCGCGCCGCCAGCTCCCAGAAGTGCCTGCGCATCAGCGGCAAGCACAACGACCTGGAGTCGGTGGGGCGGGACACCTACCACCACACCTTCTTCGAAATGCTCGGGAACTGGTCGTTCGGCGACTACTACAAGGAAGAGGCCATCGCCTGGGCCTGGGAGCTTCTCACCGAGGTATGGGGGTTGCCCAAGGACAAGCTCTACGCCACGGTGTTCCGCACCGACGACGAGGCCGAGGGGCTGTGGCGCCGCATCACCGGACTGCCGGCGGAGCGGGTGCAGCGTTTCGACGAGAAGGACAACTTCTGGGAGATGGGCGATACCGGTCCGTGCGGGCCATGCAGCGAGATCCACCTCGACCGCGGTCCCGATGCCTGCGACTGCAAAGGCGAGCCCGGCCACCCGTGCTCGGTCAACGGCGGCTGCGCCCGCTACATTGAGCTCTGGAACCTGGTCTTCATTCAGTACAACCGCGACGCCCAGGGTGAGCTCCACGAGTTGCCGGCCAAGCACGTGGACACTGGCATGGGACTGGAGCGCGTCACCGCGGTGATGCAGGGGGTCTTCTCCAACTACGACGTGGATCTCTTCCGAAACATCATCGCCGCCACCGAAGAGCTGGCCGGCAAGGCCTACGGCGAGGACGACGACGGGGACGTCTCGTTCCGTGTCATCGCCGACCACGCCCGGGCGGTGAGCTGTCTCATCGCCGACGGCGTGCTGCCGAGCAACGACGGCCGCGGCTACGTGCTACGCCGGCTGCTCCGGCGAGCGGCCCGGCATGGGCGGCTGCTGGGCTTCGAGGAGCCGTTCCTGTTCCGGCTGGTGGCGCCGGTGGCCGGGGTGCTGGGAGACGCCTACCCGGAGGCCCGGACCGAGGCGGAGCGCATCGGGGAGACCATCAAGGCGGAGGAGGCGCGCTTCGCCGACACCCTCGACAAGGGGCTGGTGCTGCTGGAGGACTCGCTGGCGGAACTGCGCAGGAACAAAGGGAAATCCCTGTCGGGGGACGTGGCCTTCCGGCTGTACGACACCTACGGCTTTCCCGTGGACCTGACCGAGGACATCCTGCGCAGCGAGGGCTTCACCGTCGATCACGAGGGGTTCGAGCGGCTCATGGACGAGCAGCGGACGCGAGGCCGGGCCGCCAGACACCTAAAAATAAACCTGTCCGATTCCGTGGGAATTTCAGATTCCGTTGACGTGGAAGACGTGGAGATACTGCCCGCCAACCGTTTCGTCGGCTACGACCGCCTAGCCCACGAATCGCGGGTGACAAGACTCTTTCGAGACGAGGGGTCAGTGGACGAAGTGCACGAGGGTGATGAAGTCCGAATCATCGTCGCGGAAACACCGTTCTACGCCGAGTCCGGCGGCCAAGTAGGGGACCGGGGTGTTATCCGCACGGCTCGCGGCGACACCGTGGAGGTCGTGGACACGTGGCATCTCACCCCCGACGTATCGGTGCACCAGGGCAAGGTCGTCAGCGGCCGCATCATGGACGGGGACGAGGTGGAGTTGACGGTGGACGAGGAACGGCGCGAGCGCGCCATGCTCAACCACTCCGCCACCCACATCCTGCACGCGATCCTGCGCGAGCAACTGGGCGCGAACGTGCGCCAGGCTGGCTCGCTGGTGGCGCCGGACCGGCTGCGGTTCGACTTCACCCACGACGGCCCTGTCGATCCGGAGAGTCTGGAGCGCATCGAGCGGGAAGTAAACGAGCGGATCCGGGACAACGGCGGCGTGTCCACCGAGGAAATGGACTACGACGACGCCATCCGCGCTGGCGCCATGGCGTTCTTCGGCGACAAGTATGGCGACCGCGTGCGCGTGGTGCGCATCGGCGACTTCTCCACCGAGCTTTGCGGCGGCACCCACATCCACCAGTCCGGCGACATAGGCCTGTTCCGGTTGAGCGCCGAGGGCGGCGTGTCCGCGGGGGTCCGGCGCATCGAGGCGGTCACCGGCGCCACCGCCTTCGACGTGATGCGCGCCTACGACGCGGTGCTCGCCGAGGTCAACGGGTTGCTGCGGAGCACCAACGAGGATGCCGCGGAGAAGGTACGGCGACTGCTGGATCGGCAGAAGGAACTGGAACGCCAGGTGGCCGAGCTCAAGGGCCAACTCGGGCAGAACCGGGTGCCCGAGCTTCTCGGCAAGGCGCAGAAGAACGCCGCGGGCGTGAGCTACATCATCGAGAAGGTGGAGGGGCTGGACGGGAGACAACTCCGGGACACCGTGGACCAGCTCCGGCAGCAAATGCCGGGCGCCTTCGTCTTCCTGGCCTGTCCCGGCGAGAAAAACGTGATGCTGGCGGCCGGCGCCGGCAGCGACCTGGACGGGCGCTACCACGCGGGAGACATCATCAAGCAGGTGGCGCCCGCCGTCGGCGGCGGCGGCGGCGGCCGCGCAGACTTCGCTCAGGCTGGCGGCAAGCAGCCGCAGAAGACTGACGAGGCGTTGCGTCTGGCCCGGGAGATCGTGTCGAAGATTTCCTGATGAGGGAGGGAGTGAGTCAAGCGACCATCGAGAGCATGCTACAGGTGCCTCACCTGGCATTTAATGACCCGCGGCTGTTCCGCGAACTCCTGGGCAACCAGGACGAGCACCTGAAGATCGCGCAGCGGACGCTGGGGGTCAAGTTCCGGGTGCACGGCACCGAGATGGAGATCCAGGGCGACCCGCCGGAGGCGGAGCTGGCGAGGGAAGTGATGCGCCAGCTCTACGGGTTGCTGGAACGGGGTTATCCCGTGTACGGCAGCGATGTGGATTACGCCATCCGCATCCTCAGCAGCAACGGCAAGGCGAACCTGCAGGAGATCTTCCTCGACACCATCTATATTTCGTCCCACAAGCGCACCATCACCCCCAAGAGCGTCGCCCAGAAGAGCTACATCGACGCCATCCGGCGCCACGACATCGTATTCGGCATCGGCCCGGCGGGCACCGGCAAGACCTATCTGGCCATGGCCATGGCCGTGTCCGAGCTCATGAAGAACAACTACGCCCGGATCATCCTGACGCGCCCGGCCGTAGAGGCCGGCGAGAAGCTCGGCTTCCTGCCCGGCGACTTGGCCGAGAAGGTGAATCCCTACCTGCGGCCCCTGTACGATGCCATGCACGACATGGTGGACTTCGACAAGGCCCGGCGCCTGCTGGAGCGGGGCAGCATCGAGGTGGCCCCGCTGGCCTTCATGCGCGGCCGCACCCTGAACGACTCCTTCGTCATCCTGGACGAGGGGCAGAACACCACTCCCGAGCAGATGAAGATGTTCCTCACGCGGCTGGGCTACGGCTCCAAGGCGGTGATCACCGGCGACGTGACCCAGATCGACCTTCCCGCCGGCCGTCTCTCGGGGCTCAAGGAGGCTTGGCGCATCCTCCAGGGGGTGGAGGGCATCCGCTTCATCACCTTCACCGAGAAGGACGTAGCCCGGCACCGCCTGGTGCAGGACATCATCACCGCCTACGAGCGCGACACGCGGCAAGACGAAGAACCGGATGAGTGACGGCGCGGTCACCGTCGACGTGGCGCGGCGCGGCGCGGCGCGGAAGGTGCCCGTGCGCGGACTCAAGGCCAAGGCGCGCCGGATCCTGCGCCTGTTGGACCTGGAGGACTGCGAGCTGAGCGTGGCCTTGGTGGGCGACGAGGAAATCCGCTCGCTGAACGGGCGTTATCGGTCGCTCGACGAGCCCACCGACGTGCTGTCGTTCCCGGTGGAGAAGCCGCTTCCGTCCGGCCGGCGGATCATCGGCGACGTGATCATCTCCGTGGAGAAAGCCGCCCGGCAGGCGCGCCAGCGTCGGCGTTCCCTGGACGACGAGCTGGAAGTGCTCCTCATACACGGGATCCTGCACAACCTTGGCTACGACCACGAGCGCTCCGACGAGGACGAGCGGGAGATGCGGGCCATGGAGCGGCGCCTGCGGAGAGAATTGAAGGCCGCGCCGTAGCCCGCATTCGTCATTCCGGCGAAACAGACTGTGTCAAGACTCCGCCTGGGCACGGGAACAGCGCCGACACCCGTGTCGTCATTCCGGCGAAAGCCGGAATCCAGGGCCACGTTTCTGTCGTCCTGCAACATGCGCTATATTGAGGAGCATCGCCGATACGATGAAAGCGGCCACGGGAGCCCGCCATGTTTGAAGAAGCACGCGAACAACTGATGCAACTCGAAGACAAGCTCGGCCAGCTACGGAGGCGTCTTTGACGTCGACGGCAAGCAGAAGCGCATCGACGAACTGGTAGCCCTCACCGCCAAGCCCGACTTCTGGAACGACGCCGACAAGGCCCAGGAAATCCTCAAGGAACAGTCGCTGCTCCGGGAGGCCGTGGACGACTACGGCAAGTGTCACTCCAACATCGAGGAGGCGCGCTTCTTCCTGGAGCTGGCCGAGGAGGAGAACGATTCCGAGGCCCTGGAAGAGACGGAAACGCGTCTACGGGAAGTCACCGACAACGTGGCGGACATGGAGCTTCGCCGGCTCCTGGGCGGAGCCGATGACCGCCGGGACGCCATCGTCACGCTCCATCCCGGCGCCGGCGGCACGGAGTCCCAGGACTGGGCCGAGATGCTGCTGCGCATGTACCTGCGCTGGGGCGACCGGCGCGGCTACAAGACCGAGATCATGGAGTATCAGCCCGGCGAGGAGGCGGGCCTCAAGCGGGTCACCTTCACCATCGCCGGCGACTACGCCTACGGCTACCTGAAGTGCGAGGCCGGCATCCACCGGCTGGTGCGCATCTCTCCGTTCGACGCCAACTCCCGGCGCCATACTTCCTTCGCCTCGGTCTTCGTCTACCCCGAGATCGACGACAACATCGACGTGGAGGTCAACGAGTCCGACCTGCGCATCGACACTTACCGCGCCAGCGGCGCCGGCGGCCAGCACGTCAACAAGACCGACTCGGCCGTGCGCATCACCCACCTGCCCACCAACATCGTGGTGGCCTGCCAGAACGAGCGCTCGCAGCACAAGAACAAGGCCATGGCCATGCGCATCCTGCGCTCCCGGCTCTACGAGCTCGAGCTGGAGAAGCAGCGTGAGATGATGGACAGCTACGCCAAGGCCAAGAAGGACATCGCCTGGGGCAGCCAGATACGCTCCTATGTCCTTCACCCCTACCGCATGGTCAAGGACCACCGCACCAACGTGGAGATCGGCAACGCCGACGCCGTCCTCGACGGCGACATCGACCGCTTCATCCAGAGCTGTCTGATGGAGGGGGCGGAGGGCTAACTGAAGGCGGCGGAAATCTCAAAGCCTCTCCTCGATCACAGGTCGCTCCGTAGATACGGCGCAACCTCAGAAGAGACCCTCTACCTGTCCCTGGGCGTTGATGTGGATGCTCTCCGCGGCCGGCGTCCTCGGCAGGCCCGGCATGGTCATCATGTCGCCGCAAATGGCCACCACGAACTCCGCGCCCGCGGACAGGCGCAGTTCGCGCACCCGCACCTCGTGGCCCTCCGGGGCGCCCTTGAGGGCGGGGTCGGTGGAGAAACTGTACTGGGTCTTGGCCATGCACACCGGATAGTGGCCGT
>JAPPNF010000014.1 GCA_028818755.1 Deltaproteobacteria bacterium
ATCGCGCCTTGCCGACGACGAAAAATCCTCCGCATATTATCATGCGAATTAACCATACAGGACACTATGCCTTGGTCTTCCGCGCCCGGTAGCCGGCGACCCAGTCCTCGACGTGCCGCTGCGGCGCGCGGCTCAGGGCCAGGGCGCCGGCGGGCACGTCCTTGGTGATGGTGGAGCCGGCGCCGATATAGGCGTCGTCGCCCACCACCACGGGCGCCACGAGTTGGGTGTCGCTGCCTACCTGGACGCGGTCGCCGATGGTGGTGCGGCTCTTGGTGAAGCCGTCGTAGTTGCAGGTGATGGTGCCGGCGCCGATGTTGGAGTCGCGGCCGAGCTCGGTATCGCCGATGTAGCTCAGGTGGCTGGCCTTGGTGGACTCGCCCACCGACGAGTTCTTCACCTCCACGAAGTTGCCGATATGGACGTTGCGCCTGAGCACGGTGCCGGGGCGCAGGTGCGCGAAGGGGCCGACGCTGACGCCGTCCTCGATATCGCAGTCGTCCATCACCACCGAGAAACGCAGGTGGACGTCGTCGGCCAGACGCACGTTGGTGAGGTAGGCGCTGCCGTCCACCCGGCAGCGGGCTCCCACCACCGTGCGGCCCAGCAGGTGGCTGTTGGGGCCGATGACGGTGTCCTCTCCGATGGTGGCGTCGGCATCGATGTAGGTGCTGTCAGGATCCTTGAGGGTCACGCCCCGTTCCATCCACTTGCGGTTGATCTCTCTTTGCAATGCCTTTTCCATCCAGGCGAGCTCCTCTCTGTTGTTCACGCCGCGGAATTCGCGCGGGTCGTCAAGGGTCACGCTGCCGACACGGGCCTCCCTTTCGGCGGCGAAGCGGGCGATGTCCGGCAGGTAGTACTCGCCCTGGTGGTTGTGGTTGTCGAGGGCGGCCAGGGCCGCGCGAAGAAAATCCGACGACGCCAGGTAGAGGCCGACGTTGATCTCCCGGACGGCCCTCTCGGCCGCGGTGGCGTCCCGTTCCTCCACGATGCCGGCGATGTCCCCGTCCGGGCGCCGCAGGATGCGGCCGTAGCCAGTGGGGTCTTCCAGCGTGGCCACGCCCAGGGTGAGGTCGTCGGCCCGTGACCGGTGCGCTGCCAGCATCCCGGACAGGCTGAGGCGTGAGAGCAGCGGCACGTCGCCGTTGAGGATCAGGACGTCGCCGGTGAAATCGCCGAGGGCCTCGGCGCCGCATCGGGCAGCGTGGCCGGTGCCCAGTTGCTCGCGTTGCAGCACCCAGCCAGCCTCGTCCATTTCAGGGAACCCCTCCCGGATCCCCGCGGCGCCGTGGCCCACGACCACCAGGACGCGGTCCGGCTCCAGCCCGGCACAGGCTCCCAGCACGTGGGACAGGAGCGGCTTGCCGCCCAGAAGATGCATCACCTTCGGGGCGGCGGATCGCATCCGCTTTCCCTGGCCGGCAGCCAGGATGATGACGCCAAGCCCCCGCATACGCAGGACAAACTATAACCCAAGGCAGGGTCTCCCGCCAGAGAGTTCGGGGTGGCGGCGAAACCGGCCCGTACATTGACAAGCACGTGATTTTCCAATAACTCTTACCGTACTTCGCTAAAGGTGGTCGAGTTCGTATGGAAGAGCACTCCGGCTGGTATTATTTCATGGAGATCGTGACCAAGCCCGACAACATTCCCATCGTCGGCATGCTGATTCTCGTCCTGTTCTTCTCCTGGGTCGGCCTGAAGCAGGCTCTCAGGAACGACAAGCTGAAAGACGAGGGCCGGGAGGACGAGATCCCTGAGAAGATGTGGAAGTAGAGGCCGGGTCCGGTGGCCGGCGGTCCTGATCGCCGTTGCCGTCCTGGGTATTGGCGGAGAGACACGCTCCGCTCTGGTGGACGAAGAGCTGTGGCGGGACGGCCGGAAGGACTTGGCCGCGGGCAAGTTCGCGGACGCCGGGGAGAAGTTCGATAAGCTGCTCAAGCAATACCCGGAAGAGCCGCAACTCTTGCAGGTGGCGGGTCTGGCGGCTCTCCGGCTGAGAGACACGGAGACGGCCCTGACCCTCGTGAAGAAGGCCGTGGCGCTGGCTCCGGATGACACCGAGGCGCTGACGCTGCTGGGCTGGCTCGATCTGGAAGTGGCGGGCGACGTCGAAGCCGCCGTTGCCTCGTACCGCAAGGTGGCGGCGCTCAAGCCCGAGGTCCCCGAGGTCCACAACAACCTGGGAGTGGCGCTGAAGCGCAAGGGAGACCTGGAGGGGGCCGTCGGGAGCTTCTCGCGGGCCCTGGAATTGAAGGCGGATTTCGCCCAGGCCGCCAGCAACCGCGGCTGGGTCTATCTGGAACAGGGCAACTGGCGGGCCGCCCAGGCCGACTTCGAAAAGAGCCTGGCCCTGCGGCCCGAGGACGAGGGCGCGCTCTACGGTCTGGCCCGGGTGCGCAAGGAGTTGCGCGACTACTCCGGCGCCCAGGAAGCGCTGGCGCGGCTCAGCCGCCAGTCGGGCAATTTCGTCTACTGGCTCGAATGGGCCACGGTGGGTATCATACGTTACTATTGGGTTTTCCTGTTGCTGGCTTTGGGTTTGTTCTTCCACTTCCGGTACAAGGCGAGAAGAAGGGTGAAAGTCGATGGCTGAAGCTGCAAAACGCAAGGGCACGGCCCTCCTGGCCGTGATGAACGAGAACTGCACCAGTTGCGCCGGGTCGCCCCTGTGTGAGGTCCACTGCCCGGTGGACGACTGCATCAACCTCCTCTACGAGGAGATGCCCGGAGGCGGCCTCAAGCCCTACCGGGTGTGGGTGGACAACGAGAAGTGCATCGGCTGCCAGATGTGCTACAGCGACGACCTCACCAAGATCCACGAGCACAAGACCACCGGCGTGGTCTACTTCGAGTACGGCAACCGCATGTACGACGCCGACAAGAAGCTCCTGGAGAAGGAGCAGGAGCCCAAGAAGAGCGAGATCCAGCTCATCGGCACCGACTCCGAGGACCGCCTCGACAAGAAGATCTGCCCCTGGGACGCCATCAGCATGGTCGAATACGAGGATGCCCTCCAACTCTCCAAGCTCTACTACGACCCCGAGCTCATCTCCACCGAAGGCGGCGTCTACTCCATCGACGACAAGGGCAAGGAAGAGCTCGAAGACCGGCAGATGGAGGGGTTCTAGGGGGGTCGTGAGGATTCACGCGCGATACAGGCGCCAGATGCCGCCTACAACACTCTTTCTATTCCAACCCACCGTCTCTTTCGCAGCGTTTGCTACTACAGAAGAACCGCGCTGCTGTCCCCATGGGTCTACGCCCAGAATGGGCTTGGCGTAGGAGTTTGCTCCCGCGATTTCTTTCTTGATCCACTTGCTGTAGTTCGCATACATCCCCAAAGGGATCACGACCACGTGGCATCTCGCTATCTGATTGAAGATTGCCTCTTGTAATGCCTGGTCTGACCTTGCATTGTGAATTGGGTCGTACTTCGGAACCGAATAATCGTGAAACACGAGCGACGCCTGACCGACACTCCAGTTTTGCTTGAATATCCAATCAGCCAGAGTGTCATAGTGACCTGAGTAGGCCCAAGAGTGGCTGATGAAGACGTGGATCTGATGCGTGCTCATCGTACCCTCGTTTCGCACGTTAATGGTCACGCTCATTCTATGCCTCTTTGGAAGCTATCGCTTACGTTGCACAAAACAACAGCACGATACCAGCAAGCAACACCAGCGCGTCAAGCAGCCCGAATATCCACGGCGGCCACGATTCAGTCGTCGTAAAGGGTTTGTACTTCGACGCGTCTGCACCTCTTCCCAAAACCGCCCACTCTGCAATAAAAATCCGAGCCGGCAGTCTGCGTTCGATCGCATGGATTACGTCGAATTTACCCTGATTGAGTTGGCCGAAAGACCGGATCATCCGTCCCCATGCTATACAGAGGACGATTCCACTCAGCCCAAGCACCACGAGTGCTGGCGCGGTGATGTTGTTTACCGTTCCCTCACGTATGAGGAGACTGGTAGCTGCAAGGATGATGGAGTTGACGGAAAGGAAGAAGGTGTTGACCTGCTGCCTGCGAGCGACGAGGGCTTCCGAGGTGCCGACAAAGAGCTTGTATTGTTCAAGCAGTATTGAAACGTGAGTGTCGTTCGGCGATGCGGCGTGGTCGTGGCCGAAAAGCTCTTGTTCCAATGTGGTCGGTTCCGATGCCATCCAACTCACCTACTATCCTGTCTATATCCCACGGCAGTGGGCTTACGTTGAGTTCTGCAAGAGATGGGGGGACTATCGGCGTTGGTGACGCGATGGCAATCGCCATGATGAACTTTCCCAGTTCCGCGCTTTTTGTAATCTCCCAGCCGACGGCTCGGCTCTGATAGGTCGACTCTCCGACCAAACAGATCGTGACGCTACAGGATCGAATCAGTCGCTCCGCGTTCGTTTTCCAGGCGTGCTCAAACGTATCTCTGACGGGATAGTCCCGGAATACAAGGGCCGGGTGTCTGCTCTCCATCTGACCGCGGAAGAGGCCAACGAGACCGGTGTCTTCCATGGTGAAGCTGAGAAACACGCGACGCGCCATGAGCGTACACTCCCTCTCTCAAATCTATTCGCTACACTCGGTGAGGTCAAAGGGGTTTTCGCGTTTCCGAGGCTGCAGATCAGGGAGTGCATTTGGATGGAACTCGGTCGTCCGGCCAGGTTCGATTTCTCCCCGCCGAATGGCTCCGGCCTCCTTGATGCTCTCAACGAGTCGCTTGAAGTCCCTTCGCTTCACCCGAGTCCCCCTTTGCCAATACATTCCCGCTCAGATCACTTTGTTCAGGGGGTACTCGACGATTCCCACCGCGCCGTTGCGGGTGAGCTCGGGGATGAGTTCGCGGACCACGTCCTCGGCGATGATGCTCTCGATGGAGAACCACTTCTTGCCCTTCAGGGCAGGGGTGTCGTAGAGGGTCGCGACGGTCGGCGCGGTGACGCTCGGGATCAGCTCGATGATCTTCTCCAGATCATCTTCCATCACGTTCATCTTGATGCCGACCTTGTGCTCGGCGGCCAGGGCGCCTTGGAGCAGCATGCTGATCTGCTCGATCTTGGTGCGCTTCCAGGGGTCCTTCCAGGCGTCCTTGTTGGCGATGAGCTGGGGCGCGGACTCCAGCAGGTCGCAGACGATGCGGAGGCCGTGGGCGCGGATGGTGCCGCCGGTCTCGGTCACCTCGACGATGGCGTCGGCCAGGCCCTCGGCGGCCTTGGCCTCGGTGGCGCCCCAGGAGAACTCCACGTCCACGGGCGTGTCGTGCGACTCGAACAGCCGCCGGGTGAAGTTGACCATCTCGGTGGCCACCTTCTTGCCCTTGAGGTCCTCGATCTTCTGCACCGGCGAGTCGTGGGGCACGGCCAGCACCCAGCGGGTGGGCCGGAAGCTGGTCTTGGCGTAGATCAGCTCGGTGATGTACTCGACCTCCGAGTCGTTCTCCTGGATCCAGTCCCTGCCGGTGATGCCGGCGTCCAGCGTGCCGTCCTCCACGTAGCGGGACATCTCCTGGGCGCGCACGACGCTGCAGTTGAGGGTCTTGTCGTCGATGGAGGGGAAGTAGCTCCGGTCCATGCCGGTGATCTTCCATCCTGACTTGCGGAACAGCTCGATGGTGGACTTCTCCAGGCTTCCCTTGGGGAGCCCCAGCTTGAGTTGACTCACTTTTTGTAGACCTCCTCGGGATCGAAGACCTTCTCGGCGCAGACCTCCCAGCCGGAGCCGGCGTCGCGGCGGAAGAAGCAGGTGCGGTAGCCCATATGGCAGGCGCCGCCCCCCTGCTGGTCGATCTTGAGGATCAGCGTGTCATTGTCGCAGTCCACCAGGATGTCGTGGACCACCTGGAAATGGCCGGACTCCTCGCCCTTGAGCCAGAGCTTGTCCCGGGAACGGCTGTAGTAGTGGGCCTTGCCGGTCTCGCGCGTGAGGTTGAAGGCCTGTTCATTCATGTAGGCCAACATGAGCACGTCCAGGGTCTCGTGATCCTGCACCACCACCGGGACGATTCCTCCGCCCTTGGCAAAATCGATGGTCTCCATTCGGGTCTCTACCCCTTTCTCGGATCTGTGTTCGGGAATGCGCTGATCACCAGGAGCCCGCGAGGCGGGAGGGTCTGAGTGGTTCGCACTATGCAAAGAACGAAATAAAACATACAAAGATTGGGCGCGCAAATGGGCGCCTCACGGCCCTGGTTTCGGGCAATCGAGGGCGGCGGCATGAGCGAATTCCTGGTTGTCTACATCACGGCGTCGGGGGAGAACGCACGGGATCTGGCGAGCGCGCTGGTGCGAGAGAACCTGGCCGCCTGCGTCAACCGCGTCCCCGGCATCGAGTCTACCTATACTTGGGAAGGCCGGGTGGAGCACGACACCGAGGATCTGCTCATCGTCAAGACCCGCGCTGACCTCTTCGATCGCCTCAAGGAGAGGGTGCAGGCGCTTCACGCCTACGACGTCCCCGAGATCATCGCCATGCCCATCGTTGAGGGCAGCGAGAGCTACCTCGAGTGGATGACGGACGTCCTCGCCAGGAAATGACCTCGCCGTCAAGCGCGCGGCGCCGGCGAAACCTTGCGCTGCCGGCCGCCATTGTCTAAGTGTCCTGTATTCGAAGCAGACCACCAGCCAGGGAGTACCGACCATGAGAGACCTCCAGGAATTCATCGCGGCCGAGGAGAAGCGCCGCCCGGGCGACCTGATCCGGGTGACCGATCCCATCGATCCCAACAAGTGCGAGACCACCGCCTTCCTCAAGCACCTTGACGACCGTGGGCTCGAGAAGATGGTGCTGTTCGAGAACGTGACGACGCTGGAAGGGAAGCCGTCGCCGTTTCCGCTCTTCTACAACCCGTGGGTGAGCCGGCAGTTCTGCGCCGACGGCATCGGCATGGGCGACCTCACGTCCAACATGGAGCTGAGCCTCGAGGTCTCGCGGCTGGAGAAGGAAAAGGGGGACACGGAGGTGATCCCGCCGGACAGCGCGCCGTGCCAGGAGGTGGTGGTGAAGGGGTCCGAGGTGGACCTGGCGAAGTTCCCCATCCCCATGCACCATGACCTCGACGTGGGCCCCTACTGGACCATGGCCTGCGTCATGAAGGGGGAGTCGGCGCCGTTCTACGACATCACCTTCACCAAGAACCTGTACTACGACGCCCGCACCATGAGCTTCTCGGCGCACAAGCACCACCACCTGGAAGCCATCGTCAGCGAGAACGAGGCCAAGGACCAGCGGGCGCCGGTGATCATCGTGATGGGGCACCACCCGGCGTTCTACTTCTCGTCCTGCTGCATGACCCCTTACGGCAACGACGACTACCAGAGCGCCGCCGCCTTCATGCGCGAGCCGCTGCGGCTGACGCCGTCGGCCACCTGGGGCGAGGACTTCCTCGTGCCCGCGGACGCCGAGATCATCATCGAGGGCGAGGTTCCGCCCAACGTGCGGCGCTCCCAGAACCCCTTCGGCGAGGTGCTGCGCTACTACCAGGTGACCATGGACGTGCCCATCGTCGAGGTCACCGCCGTCACCCACCGCAAGAACGCGATCCTCCAGGACATCTGGGCGGGCCAGAAGGACCACTGGAACTTGGGCGGCATCACCAAGGAGGGCAGCGTCTACAACTCCATCAAGCGCAACATCCAGGGCATCAAGGCCATCCACCTGCCCCACTCGGGCTGCGCCCGGGTGATCTGCTACATCTCCATCAAGAAGGAGTTCCCCAACGAGCCCAAGAAGGCGGCCATGCAGGCCTTCGCCGACATGCCCAACCTCAAGCTGTGCGTGGTGGTGGACGACGACGTCGACGTGTTCAACGAGCGCGAGGTGATGTGGGCCGTGGGCACGCGCACCCACTGGGACAAGGACCTGGACGTGATCCGGGAGGTCCAGAACTTCCGCGGCTGGCTCGGCGACAGCGTCGCCGTGGTGGACGCCACCCGCCCGCTGGAAGGCGAGTTCCCCATCAAGAACGAGGTGCCCGTCGAAGCCATGAAGCGTGTCGACGTGAGCAAGTACGTCGGCTGAGAAGCGACACCAGGAAGGGGACACGGACCAGGCCATGGCCAAGCTGAAGTTCTACTACAAGAACACCTGAACCACCTGTCGCAAGGCAAGAAGTTTCTTGCAATCACAAGGGGCGGAGTTGGAGGAGCGGGAGTACGGCAAACAGCCGTTGACCGAACAAGAGCTGGATTCCATCATCGGCAGCGGGCCGGTGACGGATTTCCTCAACACCCGGACGCCGCTCTACCGCGAGCGGAAGATGAAGGACAACCCTCCCACCAAAGAGGAGGCCATCCGGCTGATGCTCGGGGACCAGAACCTCCTGCGGCGCCCCGTCACCGTCAAGGGCAAGCGCAAGGTCGCCGGCTTCGACGAGGCCGCCCTCAAGGCCCTCCTCTGACCGCATGGCCGAGATCAGCTTCGACGACTTCCTGAAGGTCGACGTGCGCGTCGGCACCATCACCCAGGTGGAGCCCTTCCCCGAGGCGCGCAAGCCCGCCTACAAGCTGTACGTGGATTTCGGCCCCAAGATCGGCGAGCGCAAGAGCTCGGCCCAGGTCACCCACCACTACACCGCGGAAGAGTTGGTGGGCCGGCAGGTCGCTGCCGTGGTCAACTTCCCGCCCAAGCAGATCGGACCGTTCCGGTCCGAGATCCTCGTGCTCGGCTTTCCCGACGCCGGCGGCGAAGTGGTGATGATCGAGCCCAACCGCCCGGTGCCCAACGGCGGCAGGCTGTTCTGAAAAAGCCCCCTGCTCCGGATACGGCGCAGGGGGCTTTCGTGCAGGATGACCTGATGCTTCAGGCGCGCCGTTTCCTCAAGGTGCCGTCTTCTCGTCCGTCTCCACCGCCTGGTAGATCTCGCTGCCGGACTTCTTGAACTCCTCGGCCTTCTCCTGCATGCCCGTGGCCAGTGCCTTTTCGGCGGCGATGCCCTTGCCGGCGGCGTAGTCGCGGACGTCCTGGGTGATCTTCATGGAGCAGAAGTGGGGGCCGCACATGGAGCAGAAGTGGGCTACCTTGGCGCCCTGGGCGGGCAGGGTCTCGTCGTGGAACTCCTGGGCGGTCTCGGGGTCCAAGCTCAGGTTGAACTGGTCCTCCCAGCGGAACTCGAAGCGGGCGTCGCTGAGCGCATCGTCGCGGATCTGTGCGCCGGGGTGTCCCTTGGCCAGGTCGGCAGCGTGGGCGGCGACCTTGTAGGTGATGACGCCGTCCTTGACGTCCTTCTTGTTGGGCAGCCCCAGGTGTTCCTTGGGGGTCACGTAGCAAAGCATGGCGGTGCCGTACCAGCCGATCATGGCGGCGCCGATGGCGCTGGTGATGTGGTCGTAGCCGGGCGCGATGTCGGTGGTCAGGGGCCCCAGGGTGTAGAACGGCGCCTCGTGGCACAGCTCGAGCTGCTTCGTCATGTTCTCCTGGATCAGGTGCATGGGCACGTGGCCCGGCCCCTCTATCATCACCTGGACGTCGTGCTCCCAAGCGATGCTGGTGAGCTCGCCCAGGGTGGCCAGCTCGCCCATCTGCGCCTCGTCGTTGGCGTCGGCGATGCTGCCCGGGCGCAGTCCGTCGCCCAGGGAGTAGGCCACGTCGTAGGCCTTCATGATCTCGCAGATCTCCTCGAAGCGGGTGTAGAGGAAATTTTCCTGGTGGTGCGCTAGGCACCACTTGGCCAGGATGGAGCCGCCGCGGGAGACGATGCCGGTGCGGCGTTTGGCGGTGAGCGGGACGTAGCGCAGCAGCACGCCGGCGTGGATGGTGAAGTAGTCGACCCCCTGCTCGGCCTGCTCGATGAGCGTGTCGCGATAGATCTCCCAGGTCAGTTCCTCGGCCTTGCCGTTGACTTTCTCCAGCGCCTGGTAGATGGGCACGGTGCCGATGGGCACCGGCGAGTTCCGCAGGATCCACTCGCGGGTCTCGTGGATGTTGGCGCCGGTGGACAGGTCCATGACCGTGTCCGCCCCCCAGCGGGTGGCCCAGATCATCTTCTCCACCTCTTCCTCGATGGAGGAGGTGACCGCCGAGTTGCCGATGTTGGCGTTGATCTTCACCAGGAAGTTGCGCCCGATGATCATCGGCTCGGTCTCGGGGTGGTTGACGTTGCAGGGGATGATGGCCCGTCCCCGGGCCACCTCGTCGCGCACGAACTCCGGGGTGACGAACGAGGGGATCGACGCTCCGAAATGGTTGCCGGCGTGGTGACCGGCGCCCTCGCCGTTGAGCGCGGCCTCGCGGCCGATGTTCTCGCGGACGGCGATGTATTCCATCTCCGGGGTGATGACGCCTTGGCGGGCGTAGTGCATCTGGCTCACGTTGCCGCCGGGTTTGGCCCGCTGCACGGGCCTGCGCGCCATCTCGGGGAAGCGCTGCGCGACGTCGTCCTTGCCGTTGGGCCGGTAGTGGGACTCGGTCTCCACCGTGTCGCCCCGGGCGGCGATCCAGTCCCCGCGCAAGGGCTTGAGTCCCTGCCGCACTTCGATTCGGGCGGCCGGGTCGGTGTAGGGACCCGAGGTGTCGTAGACGCGAAGTCTTGGTTGTTCGGCGTTGCCGTTGGCGCCGTTGCCCGGGGCGGCATGTCCGTTGGCACCCGTCGCTCCGTGGCTGATCTCCCGCATGGCGACCTGGACCCCGTGGGACCCCGCCCCGGAGACGTAGACCTTGCTGGAGGCAGGGAATGGATCCGTGGTGATGGCGGTATTCTGGTCGACCTCTCCGTTCTTCTTGGACATGACTTGCCTCCCTTCCGGGGCTCGCCGCGTTCTTGTCTCGTTGCGCCAGGGGCTCGATACGATGGAATACGGTGCCGTGAACTTCAACTCCTATCCCAATTGGACGCGTTGCGTCAAGGAAACGCAAGTGGAACGGAAGGCGAAGACGCTTGTCCGAAAGGACCTATTCGACCTACTCCGAATCGTACTGGATGAGCGAGAACAGCTCCTGGTCGAGCTTTTCGCGCGGCTTGAGGAAGGCGAGCTCGATGATGCAGGCGTGCTCCAGTACCGTGCCGCCGAGCTGCTCCACCAACACCGCCGCGGCGGCGGCGGTGCCCCCGGTGGCGACGAGATCGTCGACGAGGAGCACTCGCGCGCCGGCCACGAGGCCGTCGCTGTGAACCTCCAGCGTGTCCGTGCCGTATTCCAGCTCGTAGGTTGCCTGCAGCGTGTCGTAGGGGAGCTTCCCGGGTTTCCGGACCACGCACAGGCCCTTGCCCAACCGGTAGGCCAGGGCCGCGCCTATGATGAACCCGCGGGACTCGACACCCACCACCGTGTCCAGCGAGGCGGCTTCGTAGCGCTCGGCCAACAGGTCGATGGTCTTGCGGAACAGCGGCCCGTTGCCCACGAGCGGCGTGATGTCCTTGAACACGATCCCGGGTTTGGGAAAGTCGGGTATGTCGCGAATGGCGCCTCGAATATCGTCGATGGTGCTCATGATCCGGGTTCAGCTAGTGTCGTGTCCCGCAAATCCCTGCGATAATTTGCGCAGGAATTTTTGTCGTCGGCAAGGCGCGATGACGAGCAGTGGCGGGTACC
>JAPPNF010000029.1 GCA_028818755.1 Deltaproteobacteria bacterium
GAGCCGCCCCCGCACGCGGAGAATTCGAGGCCCGTGGCGCCCGAGTTCGCCTTGAGGCAGTTGCCGCCGTGGCCGGTCAGCGCCGGTATCTGCGAGCGGTGCACGTGGTCGCCGCGCGCGGAGAGCGTCGATACGCCGACCGCGCCCGAGACCGTGGCGGGGCCCGGTATGCCGACGCCCAGGAAGCTCGTCTGGGAGTGCACGTGGTCCGCGCGGCTCGCGTCGGTGGACACGCCGGCCGCGGCGACGCCCAGGTTGCGCGCGGCGGCGTTCGACAGGGGCGTCGCGGTCCCCCCGCCCGCGGCCGGATGGACATGGTCGTCACGGCTCGCCTCGCCTGAAACCCCCGGCGCCGCGGTGCCCGCGACCTTCGGTGTGGAGTCCGACAGGATGGCGCCGCCCCCCGCATCGACCACTTCGACCGGCGTGAAGATATCGAGCGAGCCGTCTTCGTAGCCCACCAGGGCGTCCTGGGCGTGCGAGCTCGAGGCGAGCGCGGCCAGGAGGGCGAGGCCGAGCAGGAGCGCCCACCACGCGAACGCGGAATGCGCCAGTCGCCGCACGATGCCCAGGGCGAGCTCGGCGCCGACGCAGCACCAGAACCCAGGCCACGCCAGTAGCATGAGGAGCCGCACCTTCAACCGGCGGGCGGTTCGGGAAAGGATGTCCATCGCAGTACTCCGTCGGTCACGGTGAGGATGAAATGCCCCCGCGCCGGCGTCGGGGGCAGGCCGGTGCCGGGGGTCGGTGTGGGCGAGGGAGCCGGCGTCGGTCCCGACACCTCGCCCACGGCCCCCGCGCGATGGCTGCGCCAGCGCGACAGCAGCGCTTCCGCCCCTGAAATCTGGAGCGCGCGCCCGAGCGAAGGGTCCGCTGGATCGGAATCGTAGAGCCATCCGACCAGGCGCACGTAGGCCGCGTTGTGCACCGAGTCGGGCGCATGCGGCGCATAGTCGAGGATGATGTCGGCGGCGGCCGCCCCGGCGACGGTGAGCACGGTGACGATGGAGGGCGAGACGTTCTCGGCGTTGGTGGCCGCGCGGATGGCCACCGCGAGCTCGCCCAGGGGCAGCGTGACCGCCATCAGAACCAGTACCGCCGGGTGCTGCACTGTGGGCGCGCCAGGTCGCGCGAGTGCTGCATCCGCTCCGCGATGGTCGAATCCGAATAGGCCGGCCGGTCGACGATGGCGAGCCCGAGCAGCGACGCCCGCTCCACGATGCGGTGCTCGCCCTCCCAGCGGTCCGTCTCCGCGCGGAATTCCACGGAGAAGCCGCGCATGATGCGCGCCGCGACGAGCTCGCGCGCCTCCCGCGCGTGCACCGTGTCCGGGAGCGTGATGGCCACGCGCAGCTCCGTCGCGGAGTCCCGGAGCTCGAGGCCGGCCCCGGTGCGCGCGACCGGCTTGGACCGGTCGTGCTGAAGGTTGACGATGATATCGTTGAAGGTGAGGGCGCCGGCGCGAAACTCTTCGGAGAAGGGCCCGATCCGGGCCCGATCTCCGTAGCGCATCGCGACCCCCTCGATGAGGCCGCGCTCCGCGTCGTAGCGCAGCTCGGCGAAGCGGCGTTCCGGCTCCATCACTTGGCCGTGTCGAGCGGGTTGACCGCGAGGTCCTTCCACCCGTCCTTCCGCCGAAAGATGAAGTCGAACAGCATGTGCGCAGTGAGCACGATTTGGGCCTTGCCCGCGTTGGTGTAGGGGTCGCGAATCATCGTGATCCCCTGCCACACCGGCGCGACCGCGGCCATCGGCTCCGCGGCCCACACCACGTGTTGCTCGCGCTTCGTCGCCGACGGCAGGTACGCCGACTGAGGCGGAATCAAGAACGAGCGGCGCACCGCCGCGCCCATCGCGCGCAGCGCATCGATGCCGTCCACGTTCGACGCGCTTGCCCCGGACCGGTAGACGTTGCGCAGCCGGTTATAGGTGCTGTCGCCGATGAGGAGGCGCACGTCCGACTCCATCCGGGCGTACTTGCCGTCGAGCAGCGTGTAGAGCATCTGCCGCGCGTTCTCCCAGGTGAGCTGTGCCGGGTCCTTTGCGCCGCCGGAGAGCGCCGGGAACGCCTCGTCGTCGAGCGCGTGCAGGATCCCCGAGACGTTCGCGCCCTGGCCGTCGCCGTTGAGGACCTGGTTGTCCAGTTGAAAGCCCATCTCGCGACGCAGGTCCGCGCGCAGCGTGCTCTCGAGCATCCCGCCCATCTCCGCCACGCCCTCCAGATCGAGCACATAGCGCCCGGTGAGCCGGTGCGGGTTCGCGTCCACCACGCTGAACTTCGCCGCCCCCGCGTCCGGCTCGCCCCCGCGCGCCTGCATCGCCGCCGACGTGCCCCCGACCATCACCGGATAGCGGCGCTCGCCGGCGGGCACCATCGGCATCCCGACGCCGAGGAACGCGGTGTCGGTCTGGGTGAAGATGCGCTCGAGCATCGGCCCGGTCGAGAGGTTGATGGCCCCGCTCGCGAGCGGTTGCCCGGCCGCGTCCTGTGGGCTGATGGCGTCGGCGCGCTCTTCCGGCGTCGGCAGGAGCGCCTCGAGCGGCACCGCCTGGTCGCTCAGCTTGAGCTCCGCGCGCAGCTCGCCTTCCGCGCCGTCGAGACTGCGCTGCTCGGCGCACCCCACCAGGTAGCGCGCCAGGCTGATCCGGTCGCGCAGCTCCGCGGGCGCGGTCTGCTCGGGCAGCGCGAGCAGCTCGGCGACCGCCTGGTCCGCGTCGTTGAGCGCGGTGACCGCGGCCGCTCGGTCCTCCGGCGTGCAATCGTCGGCGAGCGCGTTGAGCGCCTGCCGGGCTTCGACCTGGGCCAGCAGCGCGGCCCGCAGTTCTGGATTCATGAGGTTCTCCGTCGAAAGAACGTTCGCTGCGCACATTGCGCCGCAATCGTGGGAAGGTCTGCGTAAGTGGAAGCCGTCGCGGCTTCGATGAACTGGCGTTTGCTGTTTACGACATAGGCGTACTGTCCTCGTTTTGCCGAACGAAATATCCGGTCCGCGTTGGGGCTTCTGCTGGACGGACGGCGCTGCAGTGCGAAATCCGTTTTGGGGAAGTCGGTGAACAGACGCACGCTGCCACCCCGCGTCGAACGCCGGCGCACGCGAACACTGCGCAACAGCGTCCCGGTGCGCCGCCTGGTGCGCGTGCGGATTTCTCTGCGCAATTCCCTGCGCAGCCGCGATGCCAGGGCATTGACGAGGCAGCGCTTGAACTCCCTGAACTCCACTGTGGGTTTCCCGACTTCGACCAGGCGCAATTGGAGCTCTTTCTGATTGGCGATTGATCCCAACGGAATCGGTGCCGCGGATGCGCCCGCGCCGGCGGCGGCGCCGTACAGCTCGTCGTCGTAATAATCGTGGTCGTTGTCGCGGTCTCTGCGACGACGGCGCCGGCGTCGCGCCGCGCCCCGCGCGAGCCGGATCCCCACGCCGATGACGAAGTTGAGTGCGGCCACGACCTCAGGCCTCTCGCACCGCGTTGATGCGGGTGACGCGGTCGACGGGGTCGAAGTCCGCGCCGGTCAGCGTCCACGAAAAGCCGAATTGGTCGAACACCACCGAGCCGGGCAGGAACGCGTCCGGCTCTTCGCGCACCGACCATTGGGCGCTGACCTGATTGACGGTGACGGATTCGTCGCCTTGATCCACGACGTTCTCCGCTGTCGTTTGGTCTTCCAGTCGCGCCCAGACCTCGCGCCCCGCCGTCGCTCCGACCGGCACCGCGACCAACTGCACGGGTGCCTGCAACGAGGAGTAGGACATCCTGTCTTCCATGCAGGCGAAGTCTACGCCCCGCGTCAGGTTGTCGAATGTCACGCGTATTTCCACGGGTGACCACGTCGTCAACCAGGTCCCAGGGGCGACGTAATCGACATTTAATAGGCGTTCGAAGCCGAGAAAGAGACCGTGGATTGCGATGCGGTCCGTGGCCGCGGGGGACTGCGCATTGTAGGGACGACAGACCATGACGGAGTACATGGACGACTCGGCTATGGTCCCTAATATCTCGGGAGGGGAAAAATCGGGTACGTCGCCGGGCCCCGATGCTTTTGCGCCCAGTCGTTGGCCGATGCCGGCGTTGAGGGTATCGATAGCGCCGAGAAAGGGATCGTCGAATCCCACTCCGTTGAGCGCGCCTATCAGTCGCCTTCCGCTTTGACTGTCCAGTGCAATTCTCACCGGGTTGTCCCTCAGCCATACCGGGGCAAAGGTCGCGCCGCCATCGCTGCCGAAGGTCAGGGGTTGCTTGAGCACGTTGAGGGTGTTGCCGATGCGCAGCACGCTGCCCCTTGGCACGCTGCCCGTGAGCGTGCCCGACACCTTGGAGGTTCCGCTGCGCAGTTCCAGCGGTGCGACGCCCGAACGTTCTGGGACTCTGAACACTTGACGCCCCGGTGGCGTGTTTCCCCAGGTGGTCACCACGTTGAGCGAATCGTCGGTCGCGCCGTCGACTGCGAACGGCCACTCGAGCGAATCGCTCGATTGTTCGACGATGCGAAGTACTTCCCGGAAGGGCATCAGACCATCTTCCGCCGCGCCTGCCCGGTGGCCGCCGCGAACGCGCCCCACTCCGCCTGACCCTTCACGTGCGGCTGGAATCGCGCGCGGGTGTCGGCAATGTGGCAGTCCCGGCACAGCACCCGGAGGTTGTCGAGGTCGTCCGTGCCCCCCTCGGTGAGCGCAACGATGTGGTCTATCTCGAGCCGGTGCCGAGAGCCGCACAGCACGCACTGCCAGTCGTCCCGGTTGAGCGCCTGGAGCCGGACGTAGCGCCATTGCGCATCGCTGCCGCGATGGGGTTTCATGGTGCTGTACTAACGCCGTGATGCGAGCTGCGAGTGTTGCACTCTGCTAGGTGATGCACTATATTCCACCTACTGCGCTTGTGCAGCACCTACCGGAGAGACCCGTGATCTTGAATAAGCAGACTTTCGCACGATTGCACCAGGAGTCGCTGCGGATGGAACGCCGCATCGAACGCATCGGACTCGCCCAGCTCGCGACGCTGAGCGACGCGCAGAAAGCGACCTTGGTGCAGCGCCTGCAGACTCTGGCGCACGTCGCAGACCGACTGGCCGCCGACGCCCAACGCGCAAGGGAAGACCAATGATTGCGGATGGCAAGAAGCGATACAGCATCACGCTGGACCCCGGCCTCGTCGGGGAAATCGACAAGCTGGCCCGGCGCGCCGGGATGCACCGCGGTCCCTTCATCGCGGAGGTCCTCGAGGACGTGATCGCGAACCGGCGCTTGCAGCACGCGCGCGCCGACGCCGACGAGCTCCGCGTGATACTCATGCGGCGCATCCGTGCGGCGATGGAGCGTATCGAGCGCATCTAGACCACGTGCACCTTGAGCAGCGGCATCGGACGCACGAGCTCGCCCAGGCCGGCCGCGATGACCGACGCCGAGAGCGCGTCGATGCGCGCCTCGTTGGAGGCCTTGTTGAGAGCGGGGTTGCCCGCGCCGTCGTAGCGGATGACGGAGCTCGCAATCGCCGCCTCGAGCATGACGCTGCCCGGCGTGCGCAGCCGCCTCGAGACCACGAGACGCTGGAAGGCGCGCACGTCGTGGCTCCCGTCCGCGGTGGCCGACGCGCCCTGCCCGCGCCAGTAGACCTGTCGCGGGTGGATGCCGGCGTCCTCGAAGGCCTGCTGCGCTTCCGCTTTGCGATGCCGGTCGAGGCCGACGGCGAGCACCGTGCCGAGCGCGGTGATTTCGTCGAAGAAGTCCTTGAGGAAGGGCACCACGGGCGTCACGCGCCCCGGATAGAGCCGTAGCTCGCCCTGGCGCACCATCCGGTCGTAGAGCGAGCCCATGCGGTCCTTTTGCGCCCGCAGTGAGAGCGGCGGTTCGTCGCCGAAGGCCCCGCGCGTAATCAACACGCCGGTCTCGGGAGCGAACGCGGCCGCGGCCGTCATGCTGACGCTGCCGCCCAGGTCGACGCCGACCACGATGTCGCCGGCGAGCGCGGGCGCGTCCGCGCGGATACAGCGCGCGTAGTCGCGCACCGTGACGATGGTCTCGCGCTCCGGGTCGACTGGCTGATTGAGGTCGTAGGCCCGGAAGTGCATCTCGTTTCCGGGCGAGAGCGCGACGCGCGCGGCGTTGTCGGCCATGTACTGGCGCGACTTGATGCCGTCGGCGATCCCGGGATTCGCCGCGAGCCACGCGGCCTCGTCCTCGAGGTCGCAGTCTTCGGGCGCGGCCCACTTGCGCCAGTGCAGCGTCGGCGAGCCGTCGCGCTGCTCCATCTCCGCGAACATCGGCCCGTCGCCCTGGATGGAGATGCACCAGAATCGCCCGTCGCGGCCGCTGATACTCGAGTACAGCGCGTTCCATAGTGCGCGCTTGTTCTCCTGGAGGAGGCCGGCCTCGTCGATGATGGCGAGGTCGCTCCCGATGGCGTGCCCCGTCGCCTTGTCCGCGGCGAGAAAGTTGACTCGGGCGGAATTCCTGCCCTCGATGGAGCCCGGCGGGGGCGCGCGGCGGAGCTTGATCGTGCCGGCGAACCCGGAGACGAGCGCCGTGGCCTCCATCGCGTCGCGGAGCTCTCTCGCCAGCGGGCCCGTGAGGCTCGTGACCACCCCGCGCCAGTCGGTGCGATTGAAGGGGCCCACCAGGTGCGCGAGCAGCACCGCGGCGATGAAGCCCGACTTGCCGTTCTTGCGCGCGATGCTGAGGCCGGCCTCGCGCACGCCCGGCGCGAACGCATGGGCGAGCCACTCGCGTTGCCAGTCCGACACCCGGAACGCCTCGCCGGCGAGCGGGCCGGACGGGACGCGCAGTCGCGCCTCGATCCACGCGGCCAGGTCCGCCGTGTCGACGCTCGCCGCGGCCACCGGCCGGCGCGGGTTGGCGTTGGCCGCGGCCGCGGCCGCCTCGCGTTTTTTGCGACGATACTCACGGTAGTAGCTGGCGGGACGCAGCGGCATGCTCGCGATTTTTCGGCACGCTCCGGGAAGCTCCGGGCGGAAGTGTTGCACGCCATATGCAACGTGTCCACTCGCGTTGCAGCAATTGCGAAATGATGGGGCCCCTCACGGTCGCGTCCCCAAACTTCATTCCGAGCAGGGGTCCCCATGCGCGCGCGCGCGTGAGCCGGTGCGCCCTCGCAGGCTGCCCACATGCACACCGCCCACGCCCTCGCAGGCTGGAAGAGCCGGGCGAGGGCCGTGCACATGTGGACAGCCGCGGGGCGCAGGAGTGGCTCGGTTCGGTGACCTGGCAGGGGTGACGTTGGGAGGGAGGGAGAGAGCGTAGGCGAGACAGTCTCCCTTACCCGTGTGAGGGGCTGTCTCGCCAGGCGACGCCGGTCGGTCGGTCGGTCGCTACAGGCGGCGAAGGCGCGGTGCTCGCCCTCCGCTGACCGTTCCCCGCTGCACGCGGGCGCTCCCCGGTCGGTCCCCCCGCCTCGAGGGGCGCATGCGCCATGCTCTCGGCGGGTCAGTCTCGGTGCGGCTTTGAAGCGTGCCCCCGGTAGCCGCTACACTCCGTTCCCCCCGGTGCCGTCAGGTCCCACTCAGCCAGGCGAGGCCCTATCGCGTCGGGAAACAGGGCTACTCCGTCATGGGCCCTCCCAAGCGCCCGCTTCGTGCGGGCGCTTCTCTTTGGGGCGCGATGCCCCTGAGAGCGCGTGAGAGCGCCGTGACGCGCCTTTGGGATCGACCCGGTAGGTAGGCATTCCCGAACCCCGTTAGAACAGGCTCAGATTGCGCGGTGGGCGCGGTGGCTTGTTCTTGATTTCCATCGGGTAGCGCTTGAGCACCCGGCTCAGGTTCGACCGGCAGGCCGACGAGCAGGTGATGGCCGCGGGGTGGAAGCGCACCATCACCAGGGTCTTGCCGCAGAACGCGCAGTCGGAGTCCCAGGGCTTGCGATTGGACATGCGCTCGGAGATGACCTTCGCGCAGGAGTCGCAGACCGCGGGCGGGCGTCCGGAGCCAACCAGATGCATCGGCTGGTAGCACATCCGGCACTCAGGCATCGGTGTCGTCCGGCTGCGCTTTCCACGGGTCGCCGTAGGCATTCTCGAGCTCGTTCGCTATCTGGCTCGCGGCCGCTTCCTCGAGCTTGAGCACCCGCGACTGACCGTCGGATGCGACCGCGCCCAGGCGGTACTCCACGCCGGCGAACTGGATGGTGACGATCCAGGGGTTCATGGGCTTATTCCGGCGGCTCGAGGATGCCGGAGGCCGCCGCCGCCGCCTCGAGCGACATGCCCCCGTTGACTAGACTCTGGAAGGCCCGCGCGCGCCCGGCGATGTCGGACGCGAAGAGCTGGTCCCAGTCGAGCGCGATGGAGAGCCCGATGTCGGCCGCGGCCTCGACCACGATGCGCCCGAGCGGCGCGACCGTGGCGTGCAGGTAGCGCCGCCACGCTTCGCGCTGGCCGGTGCCGTCGCCGTCGCGAATCAGGCTCACCGGCAGCCCGCACGCGGAGAGCACCGTGTCGCGGGCGCGCACGAAGAGCTCGACGTTGGACGCCGGGAAGTCCGGGCCCATGCGCGCGAGCGCGTACTCCCGCCCGCGCGCCCCCGGCTCGCCCATGCCCCAGGAGCCGCGCTGCGACTCGATGACGGCAATCCGCCCGGCGAGCGTCGCCAGGTCCTGGCGGAGCTGCTCGACGCCGGCGCTCGCGCCGTCGGCCGGGACCGCGAGCAGATAGCCCACCGCGGCGTTCGCCTCGGTGTTCAGGCTGCCCTCGAGCTTGGAGAGCATGTCGCGCAGCGTTCGGGCGTTGGACAGCGGCGAGACCGCGAGCCCGCTCTGCACGTCGTAGTTCCACCGGGGCAGGAGCACCCGGCTCGCCGGCACGGTGACGCTGCCGCTGGCCGTCGTGAGCTCGAGGTTCGCCGTGTCTTTCACGACCTGGACGGAGACCGCGGGCAGGAGACGCCGGCCCATGCGATACCAGGCCGATTCCCCGGCCTCCACCAGCCCGCGCCCGATCCGCAGCATCACGCTCGGCCCGAAGAGCGCGGCGTCCGGCCCTCCCACGCGCGCGGCCGCGAAGGCGCGCCCAAGGTGCCCGGCCGCTATCTCGAGCGCGCTGACATAGGCGCTCGCCGCGCTCTCCGTGGCGGCGTCGACGAGCGCGCGCGTGATGATGTCGGTGTAGTTGCGGTCCTCCACCGGGTGCTGCACTCCGAGCTGAGACGTGTGCTCAGGTGCGGCACGTCTCCATGGGAGAATCTTCATCGCCAGTCCACCCCGTAGAGCCGCCACGTGTCGCCGGCGATTTTCTGCCCCGCGAGCGGCGCGGCCCAGGTGACGGTGAGGTTGCCCGTCGCGGGCGCGACGAGGCTGCAATTCCCGCTCTCGCCGATGAGATGCACGGGATTCGCCGCGTTCGCGACCCAGTCGCCCTGGATGCCGGGGATGCGGCACGACCGAATCATGGTGCGCGTCGGATTCCCCGCGACGTGGCGCGCAATCACGACGAACTCGTCGTAGGACGTGCCCGATATCAGCGCGTGCTGGGTCAGCCGGCCGACCGGCGCGAACGAGGCGCTGGTGGCGTTCGCCGCCCCGGTCCCGTGCGTCACCAGGTGGCGTTGCGTGCCGTGCGCCGAATCTGCGAACCCCGCGGTGCATGCCCGGCTTCCCCCGCTGTCCGTGCACTTGCCGATGGTCCACACCTGCCCGGCCGCGAGCGCGCTCTTGCTGGCCTCCGCATCCGAGGGCATGTCGATGTGGCCGATGCGCTCGAGCGCCTCCCCGATGTCCTGGGCGTTGACGGAGAGCGCCGAGAAGGCCTCGTTGGACCACACCACCCCGGAACCGTCCTCCTTGGTCTGGAGCGCGTAGTCCTTGGTCGCGGTGTCGCTCGGGATGGCCGGCAGGTCGCCCCCCCAGCCGGCAATCTGCCCGTGATAGGTGGTGCGCTCCACGGTGGCCTGATGCTCGAGGATGATCTGGTGGTCGCCCCCGAAGCCCTGATTGACGGAGTAGTAGTCGTGGGCCGTATCGCCGGCGGGAGCGCTCACGTGCGTCCATGCGCCGCCGTACTCGGTGACGAATCCGAAGGCCGCGACTTCGCGCACCCTGTACGTCGTCACGTCGGCCCCGGCCGGAATGCGCGCATAGACCCGCGCGCCGACGGGCCAGCCGTTGCCGGGCCGCGTCTGCGTGGGCGCATAGGTGGTCGGCGGAGCGTTCGACGTGGTGCCCACGGCAACGCCCGCCCCGGTCACCGTGCTCGTTGCCCAGGTGCCTCGCGTGCGGCTGACGGTCAGGTCCTGGGTGACGCTTTGCAGACCCTGCACGGCGTCGCTGAGGTCCTCGTCCGCCCCGTCCAGGTCGCGCCCGAATTCGTAGGCCGCGCCGGCGGCGTCGAGACGCAGATACCGGCCGCCCGCGGAGGCCATGGGCGTCGGTATTTCGACCGTGGGTGTGGCGCCTACCGAAACCTTCAGTCCGGATATCGCAATTTCCCTGGGAAGGTCATGACCCGAAAGTTGGTTGCTGCTGTTGAAGGAGCTAATGGTCAACTTCCCTGGGCCCAGGGTTAGCCGTATCTCGAGGGAGACGGACTTCTCAACGCTGCTCTCCCGAAAAAATGTGAAGGCACCTACTGACGCGAAGGACGAACCGGCGTTCATGTCATGCGTGCCCTTCGGCCAGAACACGCTCAGCGAATCGTCGAAACGGGTTTGGCCGCGCACCGCGACGCCGAGAATGTCGTCCTGATTCAACCCCGTGATTATGGAATCGACCTGCTGTTGAGTCAGGCCGAACACCCACTCGGATTTGCGCTCGAAATTGTCGGAGGACGGCGCACCGATGCCGGTGACGTAGTCCACCCATCTCGCTTCCGGCAGGTCCGTACCCCCTCCCGAGACTTCCGCCCACTCGACGCCGGTTTCGTCCTCCTTCACCACCAGGGACTTCGTCTTCTGGCCCGCCAGCGCGGGCAGTCCCGAGAGCACCGCGTCCACGGCGTCCACGACCTCGTAGGCGTTCCCCGCGGCGTTGACGCGCGGGATGTCGCCCTTGTTCCCGCTGCCCGGCGACGGGAGCTCGCGACGGATGGGACCTTCCGGGTGGACGTGGTCGCCGCGGGACGCCTGCGAGGCGGTGCCGGCCGCGCCCGTCATCGCGACCGCCTGGGGCGTTTGATCGGACAGCGGCGTCGGGGTGCCCCCCCCGCCCCCTGGGTGGACGTGGTCGGACCGCGACACGTCGGTGCGATTGCCGGGGTCGGCGGTGCCCGACGCCACGGGGTCGCGGTTGGACAGCACGCGCGGCGAGCCGCAGGAGCCGTATGTGAGTCCGTCGCGCGAGCTGTTGGCCTTCGCGCAGGTCCCGCTCGCGCCCACCGTGCCGAAGCTCGACAGCGGCTGCTTCGGGATGTCGGCGAGCTCGTAGGCCGCGCCGGCCGCGTTGACGCGCAGGAACTCGTTGGCCCCGGCCGCGGAGGGCGCGGGGATGGAGGGGCCGGAAGAGCCGCCCCCGC
>JAPPNF010000179.1 GCA_028818755.1 Deltaproteobacteria bacterium
GCGCCTTGCCGACGACAAAAAATCCTGCGCAACTTATGCCAGGAAATTACGGGACGCGACACTAGGCCAATTTTTCGAACCCTGACCCACGGGAGGTTGAAATGAGCGAGATTTCAGTTGTCGACGCCGACGGCCACCTGATCGAGTCCATACCCGAGATGGCGGAGTACATGGTCCCGGATGCCAAAGAGTACGCGTTGAATCCGCCGCGGAATCGGGCGGGGGTTTTCCCTTCCATCGATGGCATGCATTATCCCGAGACCGAGGAGATGACCGCCGAGAGCCGCATCAACCCGGTCAGGGCCAGCAACGATCGCCCGGGCTCCGGCGAGGACATCTTCGAGTTCGTCAAGAAGGCCGAGATCGCCGACTCGGTGCTCTACGCCACCGAGGGACTTTCCATGGGTTTCATCCAGCAGCCCAGTTATGCGGTCAAGGTGTGCCGCGCCTACAACGACTACGTCACCGAGCGCTACCGCGGCATCAGCGAACGGCTGCATCCCATCGCGCTGCTGCCCATGCAGGATCCCAAGGCGGCGGCTCTGGAGCTGCGCCGGTGCGTGAAGGAGCTGGGGCTGCTGGGCGGCACGCTTCCCTCCACCGGGCTGGAGCTGAACCTGGGGCACGAGTTCTTCGCGCCCGTCTACGAGGAGGCGGCGGAGCTCGGCTGCGTGCTGGGCATCCACGGCGGCTCCAATCGCGGCGTGGGCATGGACTCGTTCACCAGCCGGCTGGGCTCCCGTCTGCTGCACCACCCGATCCCGCTGATGATCGCCCTGGTGTCGTTCATCTACCACGGCTGGTTCGACCGCTATCCGACCCTCAAGGTGGCGTTCCTGGAGGGCGGGTGCGCGTGGCTCACCTGCATCGCCGACCGCATGGAACGGGACGCCGAGCTGGAAGGGCTTTCGTGCAAGCCGCTGCCCGAATACATCGCCAGCGGCCAGATCCTCATCGGCTGCGAGGGCAACGACGTGAGCCTGCCGTACCTGGCCGGCCGCGTGGGCATCGAGCCGTTCGCCTACTCCTCGGACTATCCCCACGAGGTGGACCTGCCGGCGGCGCGCAAGATGATCGAGGAGACGCGCAGCCACACGGAGCTTTCGGAAGAGCACAAGGCGGCGGTGCTGGGGGACAACGCGCGCCGCTTCTACGGCCTCAACTGATGCTCCGCCCTCACGGCCAGCGCGCGTGATCGTTGAAGTCTCCGGCGTCACCAAGCGCTTCGGCGAACGGGTGGCCGTTGACGGGCTTACCCTGAACGTTCCGCCGGGCGTGTGCTTCGGCCTGCTGGGCCCCAACGGGGCCGGCAAGACCACGACGCTGCGCATGATCTACGGCGTCACGGTGCCCACCAGCGGCCAGGTGCGCGTGTTCGGCATGGACGTGGTCCGCAACGTGCGCGCGGTGCGCCGGCGGCTGGGCGTCACGCTGCAGCAGAACGTTCTCATCGAGACCCTGTCGCCCCGTGCCAACCTCACCATCTTCGGACGCTACCATCTCCTGGACAGTGCCGCGCTGGCGCGCCGGGTGGAAGAGCTCATCGACTTCATGGAGCTGCGCTCCCACGCCGACGTGGAGGTGGCCAAGCTGTCGGGCGGCTACCAGCGCCGGCTGGCGGTGGCCCTCTCGCTCATGAACCGTCCCGAGCTGCTGATCCTCGACGAGCCCACCACCGGCCTCGACCCCGCGGTGAGGCTGGGGCTGTGGTCCCGGGTGCGCGAGCTTCGCAGCCGCGGCGCCACGGTCCTCCTGACCACCCACTACATGGACGAGGCCCAGCGGCTGTGCGATACCGTCGCCATCATGTCGGCGGGGGACGTCATCGCCCAGGGCGCGCCGGAAGAGTTGATCGAGCGTTACCTGGCGCGGCAGGCGGTGGAGATCGAGGCGACCCCGGCGCAGGAATACGGGCTGCTGCGCGGGCTGGACAAGAGTCCGCCGCGGTGCCGGCTGGGGAACCGCACCATGGTCTATCTGGACGATCCCGCCGCGCTGCTGGACCGGATCCGGCGCCTCCCCGGCATCGGCGCGCAGGTCATGGCGGTGCGCCCCACCGACCTGGAGGACGTGTTCCTGTCCCTTACCGGCACCAGCCTCGAGGACAATCCGTGAGCCTGTCCTGGCGGCACGCCCTGTCGGTGTGGCGGCGCAACGCCACCATGTACCGCCGGACCTGGAGCTGGAATATCCTGCCCAACTTCTTCGAGCCGGTGCTCTACCTGGTATCCATCGGGGTGGGCCTCGGCGCCTACATCAATACCATGGGCGGGACTTCCTACATCGAGTTCCTGGCCCCGGGGCTGGTTTGCGTGGCCGCCATGAACGGCGCGAGCTTCGAGGTAACCTACAACATCTTCGTGAGGATGAGCTACGAGAAGGCGTACGACGCCATGCTCACCACCCCGATACAACCGGTGGACGTGGTGGCCGGAGAACTCTTGTGGAGCATGACCCGATCGTGCATCTACGGTTTCAGCTTCGCGCTGGTGGTGGCGGCGGTCGGGCTGGCGCCTTTTCCCCATGCCCTGTGGGTCCTGCCGGTGATTCCTCTGACGGGTCTTCTCTTCTCCGCCATCGGCCTGGCCTTCACCCTGCGGATCGGCACGATCGAGCTCTACAGCTTCTACTTCACCCTGTTCCTCACGCCCCTGTTCCTTTTCTCGTCGGTCTTCTTCCCGCTGGAGGAACGGTTGACGGAGTCATGGCTGTGGGTGGCGGAGTGCCTGCCGTTGCTCCACCCCGTGCGGCTGGCGCGGGCGGCCTTCCACGGCACGGCGTCCGCCGGGCTGATATGGGACGTGGCGTACATCCTGGGCCTCTCCGCGGTGCTGCTCGTCTACGCGGCACGGCTAATGCAGCGCAAGCTGACGCAGTGAGCCCGTGGGTGGCGGGTCCGCACCCTCATATCTCTTTCGGGTGGGGCATGCGGTAGCCGACGCCGCGCATGTTGAAGATCCAGGTGGGGTTCTCCGCGTCTTCGCCGAGCTTGGCGCGGAGCTTTTTGACGAAGTTGCGCACCAGGTCGTCGGTGCCCGTCGCGCGCCCGCTCCAGACCCGGCGCGTGAGGGCAGCGTAGGTGACGACCCGTCCCGCGTTGAGCGAGAGCACGCGCAGCAGCTCGTACTCCGTCGCGGTCAGCTCGACCTCGCGCCCGGCCACCGTGACGCGACGCGCCTCGTAGTGGATGGCGAGCTCGCCGAGCGCGAAGGGCTCGGGCCGGGCGACGCGGCGCAGCGCGGCGCCGACCCGGGCCGTGAGCTCGGTGGCCGAGAAGGGCTTGACGATGTAGTCCGCGGCGCCGGCTTCAAGGGCCCGGGCGATGTGCTCGTCGCGGCCGTAGCCGGAGATGCATATGACCGGCAGGTCGGCGAGTTCGGTTGTGTTCTCCATCAGCGCGATGCCGTCGGTGCCGGGCAGCAGCACGTCGAGCAGGACCAGGGAAGGTTTCTCGGTGCGGATGATCCGGGCGAGATCCTCGTGCTCGCCCGTCACCAGCGCGGCGTAGCCCGCCTTGGTGAGGGCGTCGCGTACGAAACGCAGGGTCTGGGGGTCGTCGTCGACGACCAGGACGCGGGCGGGCTCGCGCGGTTCCGGG
Organism: Deltaproteobacteria bacterium; assembly: GCA_028818755.1. Classification (GTDB taxonomy): domain Bacteria; phylum Desulfobacterota; class Binatia; order UBA9968; family JAJDTQ01; genus JAJDTQ01. The sequence continues at coordinate 3,599 of JAPPNF010000179.1, forward strand.
GGCGTGCCGGGCACCCGGGCGGAGGGCTCGCTCTGCCGGGCGTCCTCGACCACGGGCAGGGTGAAGGTGAAGCGGCTGCCCCGGCCGGCGCCGTCGCTCTCGGCCCGGATGCGGCCGCCGTGCGCCTCCACCAGCCCCCTGCAGATGACAAGCCCGAGGCCGGTGTCGGAGACCTCTCGCTCGCCGCCGGCGAGGCCGGCGTGCTTGAGGAAGAGACGGGGCAGTTGTTCCGGTGCGATGCCCCGGCCCTCGTCGGAGACGGAGACCGCGACGTGCACGCCGTCGCACACGCCGGTGACCCGGATCGGGGTCGCCTCCGGCGAGTGCCGGGCAGCGTTGGCCAAGAGGTTGTTCAGCACCTGCAGGATGCGCCGTCGGTCGGCCGTCACACGGGGCAGGTCCGGCGGCAGGTCGATGACCACGGCGTGGCGGCCGCCGCCGGAAAGGAAGGTGTTGCGCGCCCGGTCCACCAGCGCGGCCACCTCGGAGGGCTCGGGCGAGACCGAGAGGTTGCCCGCCTCGATGCGTCCGGCATCGAGCAGGTCGCCGATGAGGCCGCGCATGTGTGCGGTCTGTTCGTGGATGATGCGGTGGAACTCGCGCATCTCGGCGGGGTCGAGGTCGGCCCCTTCCTCCAGCAGGGTGTCGGTCGAGCCCTTGATGGCGGTGAGTGGCACGCGCAGCTCGTGGCTCACCAGACTGAGGAACTCCGCGCGCAACCGCTCCAGCTCCTCGAGCGGCGCCAGGTCCTGCATGGTGACCACCATCGAAGCGACCTCGCCGTCGGCGGAATGGATCGGGGTCGCGTTGATCAGCGTGCGCACGCTGCGCCGGTCCGGCACCGAGAACTCGACCTCCTCACCGCGCAACGTCTCGCCGATGCTCAGCAGTTCTGCCATGGGGAACTCGCTGAGGGACACCTCGCGCCCGTCGGCGCGGCGAAAGGTCATCGTGTCCAGCAGTTCCTCCGTCGAGCCGCCCGGCGTGAGAAGGCCCTCCACGATCCGCCGCGCCTCGCGGTTGAACGACACCGGCCGGCCGCTCCGGGCATCAAACACAACGACGCCGACCGGCGAGATCTCGATGAGGGCCTCGAGGTCGGCCCGCGTCTGGCGCTCGGCGCGGTGAGTGCGGGCGTTGGCGATCGCGGCCGCCGCCTGCGCGGCGAACAGTGCCAGCACTTCCTCGTCCTCGTCGGTGAACTCCGGTCCCGTCTCCTTCCCGCCGAGGAAGAAGTTGCCGACCTGCACGCCGCGGTGGCGCATCGGCACTCCCTGGAAGGTCTTCATGAACAGCGCCTCGGTAGAAAAGCCGAGCCCGGCGACATAGGCGGGCAGGTCGGTCAGCCGCAGGGGCGACGGAAGATCACGCAACGCCTCGAAGACCCGCAGTCTGTCCGGCCACTCCTCCAACTGCCGTATCTCCTCGGGTGAGAGTCCGGAGATAACGTAGTCCTCGGGCTGGCCGTCGCCGTCGACGGCGGTGATGACGGCGTAGCGGGCGCCGGTCAGCGAGCGGGCGGCCTCGGCGATCTCGCGAAGCACGGTGTCGACGTCGAGGCTCGCGTTGATGCGCAGGACCGCCGCGCTGAGCGCCGAGATCCGTTCCCGCAGCGCCTCGATCTCGCGCCGTGATTCGTTGGCCTTGCTCAAAGCCTCATCCTCTTCTTCGGACCCTGTACGGAGAATCGGGTCCAATCGCTTTCACCCGCTCCGCCGCGGCATACCGGACGCCCGTACATCGAGAAATATGCGCCGCACTTTGTGACGCCAGTTCAAGGCCGGCGTGGAACGACGTCGAATGAGGAGAATTCGGGCGGGGCCTTGGTGTTTCTGGCAGTGTAGTACGCCATTCCGTCAATGGAAGGCTTTAGACTTTCGCAGCTTTTCCCTCACCACATTCCACGTTCCGACAAGGCACAACACGGCCATGGCGATGGGTATCACCGGCCCAAGCGCCCACACCAGGCCGCCTGTCAGAAAGTTGGCCAGAAGCAGCGCCATCACGAACACCGTTGGGGCCAGGACCGCCGTCAAGAGAATTGCGAAGAAGAACATCACTCCCCCCCGTCCACGCACTCCACCGCCGTGGCGATGGCCAGGTAATGGGACGCTAGGACAGGTCGGGATGGATTGTCAACACAGGGCCCGGCTGGAGCAAGTTGCCGCACCGCGCCGAAACGCCCGGAAGGGAGACTGCAGCACGGCCTTTGTTGGGCAGGACGCTTTCGCTCAGGCGCCGCCCGCACCCCGGTACAGCGATGATCCCTTGTAGCGGCCGATGAAGAAGCGGGTGAGCACGCCGATGGCGGCGGTGGCGGGGACGGAGAGGAGCATGCCGACGAAGCCGAAAAGGGCGCCGCCCGCGAACAGGCCGAAGATCAGCCACAGGGGATGGACGGAGAGACGGCTGCCCATCACCCGGGGGGTCAGCACGTAATCGGCAAGGAGCTGTCCCGCGAGGAAGATCCCCAGGACCACGGCGATGCGGGTCCACTCCGGCCAGAACTGCAGGACGGCGACGCCGACGGACGCGGCCAGTCCGAAGATGGTTCCCACGTAGGGGATGAAGGAGAGGGCGCCGGTGAAAAGGCCGATGGTGAGGCCGTAGTCAAGACCCGCCAGCGAGAGGGCGACGCCGTAGAAGGCCCCGAGCGAGGCGCAGACGATGACGGAGCCGTGGAGGAAACCCTTGAGCACCACGTCGATGTCGCGCATGATGCCGCGCACCGTCTCGGCGTGGTCCCGGGGCAGCCAGTCGTCGACGGTGGACACGATGCCGGGCCACTGTCGGAGCACGTAGAATGTGGTGAGGGGCGTAATGGTGAGCAGGGAGGCAACGTTGATGACCGCGGCGCCTCCACTCACCAGCCCCTGGAGCAATCCCAGCCCGAGCTTGACCATCCGTTGCAGGTTCCCGCCCATGTTCTGGTGCAGGCTTTCGGGCTGCTCGGCGCCGATGGCGTTCAACGCCCGGGCGAGAAGCGGTCCGATGGACTGGACGAAGCGCGAGACGAGGTCCGGAAGGCGCTGGACGAGATCCGCGGCCTGCGCGGCCACCGGCGGAATGATGAGCAGCAACAGCAACAGACTGGCGCCGAAGAAGCCGGCGCCGATGACCACGGTGGCGGCCATGCGTGAGCAGCCGCGCCGTTCCAGCCAGGCGGCGGCCGGATCCAGGGCGTAGGCAAGGGCGATGCCCAGCGCGAAGGGAAACAGGATGGCGCTCAGGAGCCAGACCAGCAGCAGCGTCGCCGCCAGCACCAGGAGCCAAAACCATGCCTGTGAGCGCGCGTTCATGAACCAGTGCCGTGTCCGGCCACTTCCAGCGAGGACGCCCTCGAGCCCGAAGACAAGCCCGGGATTGCCTGCGACGACAAACTCACGGGCTTTGGCGTCCGTGTCCACCCCTCGGCGCCAAGTCCTACGCTGTAAACTACCGCGCCGGCAACGGCGGACGCAAGGCGCCCAACAAGCGCGTGGTGGTGGGCCGCGCCGGGCGGATCACCCCGGACCAGGCAAGGCGGCGGGCACTAAGCGGGCTACCGCCGCTACCACGAGGGTCTGCTCAAGCCGATGGAGGCTCCGTGCCGTTGCAGATGAAATAAACACGAAGATAACCCTGAAGAGCACATTATACACATGGAGATAGTCTATAAAATCCTGAGAGGGCGCTGGAACGCATTAAGCTTCGGCCAAGGATGCTGGGTGCTCGCGGCTATGGTTGCCGGATGGATGAAAAAGCGCTGCTTGTAGAAATTCCCTGAACGGTGTGGAGGTCCGGCGCCCCCGTCGCATTCATAGCTGCCTCCGGGGGCACGTCATCATGTCGGGCCTCCACACCTCGATTGGTTACGATTGTATCTAGTACCCTCCTATGGACATAGCCCAAATACAGCCCTGCACCCCCGCAGAGAAGCAGAAAGCCCTTGACTGGATTCGCCGCCACGCCCTTACAGGCTGCCCTCTGTGCCGCGGCGACGAGTCCAAAGGGAGCAACCCACCGGCCACCATAACCGTTACGCACGGCACTCGCCCCAAACGGTTCATGACCTTGATTTGTGACATCTGCCGTGCCGCATGGTTCCTTGATGTCAACAGCATTTAAACATCCGGTGCCGGCCATCAATGGCGACGGAAACACCCTGTGGGTGGTTGTCGCGCGCACCCTCGTTCAGTTGGAAGGTATATTTCACCGTAGAACTGGTAGGGAAAAGTCTTGGTCACAGTTCACACAATTCAGTTTGCTGCCGGCTTGCCATGACCTCGGTATCTCTGGACCGCTACACCGCGTTCATGTTGCGCTACCGATGGCAGGTCCTCGCGTCGGCGGTGGCGGCCGTGGTGGTTCTGACAACCGGCACCCATTTCATCACCGTCTCCAACGACTGGCGCGACAACTTCGACGAGAGCGATCCCCAACTCGTTGCATTCGACGCCCTGGAGGACACCTATACGGCGACCAATACGGCGGTGATCGCTGTCGCGCCCAAAAGGGGGCCGGTGTTCACCCGCGAAGCTCTGGAGGCCGTCGAGGAGTTGACGGAGGCCGCGTGGCGCGTGCCCTGGTCCACACGGGTTGATTCTCTCACCAATTACAGCCACAGCGAGGCGGTCGGGGACGACCTGAAAGTCGAGCGGCTCGTGGACGGCGCTGGATCGCTCGGCGATGACGACCTCGCGCGGATCAAGAGGATTGCATTGAGCGAGATCAGCGTCGCGGGCCGTCTCGTTTCCCGTGACGGGCGCGTTGCCGGAGTGGTCATCAGTTTCGCCTTGCCCGACGACTCGGACGCGGCAGCGGCCGAGATTTCCGGCTATCTCCGCGGCCTCCTGGACGGGGCCCGGGCGGACCATCCGGACATCGCCTATCGCCTGACTGGCGATGTCCTGCTGAACCGCGTCATGACCGAGGCGATCGACGACGACATGCGGATTCTCGCGCCGGCCGCGTTTGCCGTCATCGTGGCCGTCGCCGCCGTCCTTCTGCGCTCCCTGCTCGGCACCCTGGCGCTGGTCGCCGTGCTTGGCTTCGTCATCGGCTCGACCATGGGCATGATCGGCTGGACCGGCGCGGTGCTCAATGCCGCCAACTCGGGCGTTCCCATCATCATCATGACGCTCGCCATCGCGCACTCGGTCCACATCATCACGACGGTCACCTCCGGTATGGGGCAAGGCCTGGACAGGGACGCGGCGGTGGTCGAATCGCTGCGTGACAACGCCTGGCCGGTGTTCCTCACGACGGCCACGACGGTGATCGGTTTCCTCAGCCTGAACTTCTCCGACTCTCCGCCTTTCCGGGTCCTGGGCAATCTCGTGTCGTTCGGCATGCTGGCCGCCTACGTGTATTCCATGACGCTTCTGCCGGCGCTGCTGTTCGTCCTGCCGTTGCGCGCGCGTCCCGCACGCGCCGGGGACTCTACTTTTTTCGATCGCCTGGGCGCCTTCGTCGTTGCCCGCCGCACGCTCCTGCTGTGGTCCATGGCCGCCGTGGCAGTTGCCCTGACGACCGGTTTGCCGCGCATCGAGCTGACGGACAACTGGTTGAAGTATCTGAACAAACGCTACGAGTTCCGGCGCGACACGGACTTCGTCATCGAGAACCTGACCGGCGTGGAAACGCTGGAGTACAGCCTGAACGCCGGGCGCGACGGCGGCATCACCGATCCCGACTATCTGCGCAAGGTGGACGCTTTCGCCGGATGGTACCGCGCCCAGCCGGAAGTCGCGCACGTCCAGGTGTTTACGGACATCATGAAGCGCCTCAACAAGAACATGCACGGCGACGACCCGGCCTTCTACCGGCTACCCGAAGACGCCGAGCTTGCCGCGCAGTACCTGCTGCTCTACGAGCTTTCGGTTCCCGTCGGCATGGACCTCAACAACCGCATCGACGTCGCCAAATCCGCCACGCGCATGACCGTCACGATGCGCCCGCTGAGTTCCGAGCAGCAGCGAAAGCTCGACGCGCGCGGGCAGGAATGGCTCCACGCCAACGCCCCCGGCCTGGCGAGAAAAGCATCGGGGACCAGCCTCGTCTTCGCCCACATGGCCATACGGAACACCCTGAGCATGCTGTGGGGCACGTTCAGCGCCGTGGTCCTCATTGCGCTGCTCCTGACCGGAATCTTCAGGAGCGTGCGCCTCGGCCTCGTGAGCCTCGTGCCCAACCTCATCCCGGCGGCCATGGCCTTCGGCGTCTGGGGCTATCTGTACGGCGAGGTGGGAAACGCCGGATCCCTTGTGACCGCCATCTCCTTCGGCATCGTCGTCGACGACACGATTCACTTCATGAGCAGGTATCTGAAGGCGCGGCGCGAGGGCCTTTCCGCGTCCGGGGCGGTGTGCGCCGCCTTCCGTGTGGTGGGCCGTGCGCTGTTCACCACTACCATGATCCTGGGGCTGGGCTTCGTGGTGTTCACCACGTCGGGATTCGTGATCAGCTGGATGCTCGGGCTTCTGCTTGCGCTCACCATCGGGTTCGCGCTGCTCGCCGATTTCCTGCTCCTCCCGCCCTTGCTGATGGCCGTCGACCCCTGACACCGAATCGACATTGCAGGCGGGGTGTTTCAGGGTTGGGCGCCGCATGGGCGCTCCATCAGCACTCAGACCGGGTTTGAGCTTCGGCTGTTCGAGACCCAGGAACGGATTGGCGGCAAGCGCCGGGGTTGGCGGAGGAGGCCAGCGCCTGGCGTACCCGTGCTTGCAGATTGCGAGCTGCTTCCAGGTCCGGGGCCAGTTCCAGGGCGCGCTCCACGACCGGAAGCGCCTCGGCGAGGCGGCCGAGCCGATACAGGGTCACGCCGAGATGGAGGTGAGCCTGCGCAACGAAGGGCGTGGCCTTGACGAGCCGGCGGTACAGAGGCAGGGCATCCTGGTACCGCGCCTCGGCGAGATGAAGGCCGCCCAGCCGCTCCAGAGCCTTGGCGTCGAGGGGGTAGATGTCGAGCGCGCTTCGATAGTGCCGGGCGGCGGCCTCTGCCCGTCCCTGCTTCTCGAGGACCTCGCCCAACACCCGGTGCGCCGCGCGGGCCACCCGGCGGCCCGGAGCGAGCGCCAATGCCTCGCCAAGGGACGCAACCGCGGCCTCGTGTTCCTCCATCCGCAGGAGCACGGCGCCGAGCGCGACCCGGGCGGCGGCGTGACTCGGATCGTGCTCGATGGCGGCATCACACAGTTCCCGCGCCTGCGCGAGCCACGCGCGGACCCCTGCCGCCCCTGCCTCGCCCTGCCCGGCAGAGCCTTGCGCCGCGGGAAGGCCGGCCCCGTGTTGCCGCTCGATCTCCAGGTCGACCCGCGCGAGCAGGGCCGGGACGGCGCCGGGGTCGAGCGCGAGCGCCTGGTCCAGGTGCGCCGCCGCGGCATCGAAGCGTTTGAGCTTGCGCAGGGCTTCCGCCAGGAGAAAGTGCAGGACGGGCTTGTTGTCAAGGTCGCGCAACAGGGGGAACGCTCGGCTGAACGACTCGACCGCGGCCTCGTAGCGACCGGACTCTAGCAAGGCGCGGCCCTTGTCGGTGTACGCCGAGTCGTTGCCGGGGTCGTCCACGAGGATCTCCCGGTAGAGCGCCAGGCCTTCCTCGTAGCGCGCCTGTAGCACCAGGGTCCGGGCAAGCGAAACTTCACCCCTTTCCAACCGGCGAGTATCCACAAGCGCGACCGCTCGACGAAACGCCGCCTCCGCCTCGACGAAGCGCTCCTGCGCGAGCAGAACGTGACCCATGGCGGAGTAGGACGACGAGCGAGCGTCAATCCCTCGAGCCTCTTGCAAAACCCATCGGGTGAGGGGGATTTTGTAGACGTGGGGTCGTT
>JAPPNF010000011.1 GCA_028818755.1 Deltaproteobacteria bacterium
AGAAGTGGGACATTTTCGATTGACACAAATGGGACATTTTCGGCTGACATTGACATGAGCATTCGCCCGAGTCTCGTGTTGGGCCATCGGGGCGGCGGGACATGGGTAGTCCGATTGGAGATGCCTTCCTTCCGGGGAGTGGCCGTGTTGAATACGGAAGTCCACTCCTTCCTGAGACGCACGCGGTGCCGCATTAACGGCGGTGCGGACATCAAGCCTGCAGGTTGGTTGCTTGCCGGGAACAGAATGAGTCGTCTTGCATCGTGGCCGGACCCGCACACGCCTCTCGTTCAGTTGCTTCAGTCTCATGAAACCATCGACCATTTCCTGCAGTCGGAATGTCGCTTGAGTCCAGGTCCAGTCTGGCTGTTCAAGATCGCGCGGGATGGAAACGCCCGCGAAGTTATCAGCCGCGTGGTCCGCCCGGGGAGCGAATATCTGGTTGTGACGACGGGGGCGTTGCCCGCAACTCATCCTTTCATACGCGCCTGTAGGGTTGATTGCGCTGGTGTGGAAGCGGTTAGGCTCGCGATTCCGCTCAGCGTTTCGGCAGACGAGACAGCGTGGCTGGGTCGATTGGGCTTGCAAGTAGCGCGGACGATCCGTGTGTGGCCGGCCGGACTTCCGGGGCGCGGCTGGGATGGCGAAGGTAATGGCGAATGGTTGACGACAGAATCGCCGTGCTTTGGGATCATGCACGATCATCCTGTTGGCACCTTCGTCCTGCGGCTCAACGATGGCGCGGAGGCTGAAATCGAGGCCGGCGACCGAGAAGAGCCGGTATTCGTGCGGCTAGCGCCTCTTCCCGCTGGTGTGCACAACCTGACCGTGTCCGCTGCGACACCGGTGTCGGAGGTGGACGCCACGGGCTTCATGGAACTCCACGTCCGGGAACCAGATCCATGGCACCCGGGTGCCTCGTCCCTTGCATGTCTGATCCCGACCTTGGATCCATACGATCCCGACCTGGACCTGTTCTGGCGGAATGCAGTCGACTTGTCAGTGGTCGGTCCGGCAGGTCGGACGGTGAACTGTACCGTTTCGCTAGTGGACAAGCGTGGGAACGAAATCTTGACAGAGCGAGTCGGTAGTACCATGGAACTGCCTGTCGATCCAGCAACGTGGAGGCAACAGTTCAAGCGATTTCTTGGGAACGAACGACATGCTTGGAGTTATCTTGAGGCCGCCAGTGGTTTCTTGGAGATTGAGGAGGAGGAACTGGGCCGTTATGTGTTCATGTTCGAGCACAAAGTCCACCCCTTGCGCTGGGTGTTGCGTCGCGACCGCGGTGACATCGTACTGAAGTTGATTGATGAGTCTGATGAAGAGGCACCTCTTCAGGTACTCTTTTTCAGTATGCAGCATCCCTTAGTAGAAATACGGCGGGAGTCGGACGAAGCTTTGCGGCGGATATCTGTTCCCGCCCCAGGTGGTCTCTTGGTGGCGCAACAGGGAATGCACTGTGTGGCAGTGGTTGTCAGTACGGGAAGTAAGGAGGCGAGGAGGGTCCGAGGGCTCAAGAGCTTCCAGGAACTCGATATTACGCCGACGTTTCTTCCCGAAGCTGGGTTGGCCGACCTGGAGAGTCTGCAACATTGTTTCCGGGTCTTCGGGTGGTGGACCAATGCCCGCCTCTATGGCCCGCTGGCCACCGTCAGGCAGAAGAAGGTTGTTCAAGGTCTGCTTGGAGAGATTTATGCCAGGGTCTGCGGCAAAGCATGGAAACTGGCAGAGGACTCGTTCATGAAGGCCCCAAGGTCCGCATCCAGTGTGAGAAAGCTGCGAAATGTGGTGGATTTGGGCGGTGACTTTTCCCTGGCCCTCTGGCGAGGAAGCTCAAAGATCGAGGATGATGAGCAAAATACGGCAGCGATGACACGATGGTATGTCGATGTAGCCCAGAGAAACAACGTGAGCGCGAGCCCGCGCCTCTGCGAGTATGCTCTCAGACTGGCGAGTCAGCCGCACCGACTTCTGGAGGTCTACGACCGTGATGAAGTTCGGAATCTTCTCGAGCAAATCAAGAACAGGCCCACGATCCTACGCGGAGCTCGGTTGCTTGCGCTTTTGAGCGCTAGCAAGGAGGGTGCACGGCCACCGCACATGCTCCCGGACTGGAAATGGTAATCGACAGGATAGAAGCGGCTGATGTTCTCGCCGACTGCCGGCAGACCCTCGGCTTGTCAGAACCGTCCGAAACGGGCCAAGAGCCTCTTGACGAGATATTACTCGCGGCCTTGGTCAGACGCAGCGCAGGAATCCATTGCCCGTGTTCCCGGGCTACTCTGCGATCGTCTCTCCTGGAAAGCTTGATGCTGCTTTCGGAGGACGAGAAGACACTAGAGGAACGCATCGACGTGGTGATCGAAGGGCTGATCGTCGGCGGGGATCTTCTCGAACTCAACGATGTCGCCACCGACGATCCGGATGTCAAGGGAACCTGGGTATTTGCGGCGCCTCCCGGTTTTGTCAGCCGGCGAAGCGGAAGCATCTTCCTGCTGGGTGTGGTTCCCGACCACGACACGTTCCTGCCGCAGTCACTAATTTCTCGCATCCATCATGAGGGTCTCACGCGCACGATCGTGCCGGAGCGGGACGAAGATCTCGTCGGCGATTTGCGAGCCCACGGCATGCGAGAGTTATCCGAAAGGGTCTGGCTGAAGGCCCCGACGGCGGAAGAGCCCCATGCCCTGCTCGACCGGTATACGCGTGAACTAAGGTTGCAGCCGCCGAGTGGCACCATCGTCGATCTCAGAGTTCTGGACCCTGTGAGACCCGTCACCTACTACAAAGGACGATGGGCAACGGCAGAAAAGCGAACCGGCATCTTCGTCGCACGACGGCCGCAGGAATACGGCGCGGAGTTGTGGTGTCTTGCCGAACTGAAGGCCGGCGCGGTCGTTCGGATACTTGACCTCCCCCTTTGGAAGACTCGCTGGCGGGGTTGCGACGTCGCGTGGCACTTGCAGATGGCGATAGACTCCTGCCTCGGGACCCCCCAACGTTATCGGCGGCAGGGTGTGGGCAGCCGAGTGCGTCTGGACTTCTTTTCGCCGCTACCACAATGGGCGGAACGACGGTTGATGATCCTGGGACGTCGTGCCGATCCGGACCGAAGCCTGATGTCCTATCAACTGCCACGCGCCGAAATCGACAGGGAAGAGAGCTTTCTCAAGAAAGAGCTGTGGCTGGCACCCGAGGACTAGCTGGCCCAAGGGTAGCAACGACAATGCTGACAATTCAGGAAACGATCAGGCAACTTCACGATGCCCTCTCCGACTACATCGAGGCGACATATCACATCAGTGCGCTTTCCCAGATTTCACAGAGAAAGAGTCTGCTCAACGGACTCGGGAACATTCACCAGATTCCCTACATCGAGTCCACCCCTCGTTACACCGAAGGGGCAGAGTTCGCCGCGATGAAGGGGCTGTCGCGGGCAGCGCTCGACGCGTACCGGGCCGTGGTCGAACCCGAAGGAGACCTTCCGCGGCTTATTCATGATCCGCCGTATACGCATCAGGCCGACGCCGTTCGCAGTTGCCTCGTGGATGGAAGGAATCTTGTCATCATGACAGGGACAGGGTCGGGCAAGACAGAGGCCTTCTTGCTGCCGATACTCGGCAAGTGTGCTGACGAGGCGCGAAGGCGGCCCGATGCATTCAGTGCGCAGCCAGCCATGCGCGCTCTCATCCTCTATCCAATCAACGCGCTCGTCAACGACCAGCTTGGACGACTGCGGTCAATGTTCGGCGATCCGCGTATCGTGAAGCTCTTCAAAGGGTGGGGCGCCCGGCCTCCACGTTTCGCCAGATACACGAGCAGAACACCGTATCCTGGCGTCCGTACAGTCGCGAAGGATCGGACAAGGCTCACGGCGTTCGGCAGATTCTATGCGGACATTCAGCGGCGAGCACAAACGGATGACACCGCGCGAAAATTGCTCCGGAACCTCGAGGAACACGGAAAGTGGCCTGCCAAGCCGGACTTTCTTGAGTGGTTCGGCGAAGCGGGTAAGCACTGGCAGAATGCCAAAACCGGAGCGTTTCAGAGGGCCGTGACGTTGCCGGACGACTCCGAACTGCTGACACGTCACGAGGTCCAGGCGGCGCCGCCCGACCTGCTGGTGACCAACTACTCGATGCTCGAATATATGCTGATGCGGCCGATCGAACGTCCGGTGTTCGACAGCACGCGGGAGTGGCTCGAAGGCAGTCCTGACGAGAAGTTTCTGGTCGTCCTGGACGAAGCCCATCTGTACAGGGGCGCGGCCGGAGCAGAGGTCGGTCTTCTGCTGCGTCGGCTTCGCGCGCGGCTGGGTATCTCCCACGAGCGTTTTCAGGTCATCTGCGCCACCGCGAGTTTCCAGGATCATGAAAACGCACCCGAGTTCGGAGCCCAACTGTCCGGCAATCCTGTCGGGAGTTTCCGTCCCATCACAGGCTCGCTGAAGCTCAGGCCGAATGCCGCGGCCGGGACGGATGATGACGCGGCCGTTCTCGCGTCTGTAGACCTTCAGGGATACTACGAGGCAGCTACGGATCAAGAGAGGCGTGCCGCCGTCCAGCCTATTCTGGACTACCGGTGCGTGGAGGGCGACCTTCCTACGGATGTCGCGCTGTATCGCGCGCTGGAAGAATTCGGACCGATGGGACTCCTGATCAATTCCAGTATGACGCAGGCCCTACCGCTTGCGGAACTCGGGCCGCAACTTTTTCCTACGGCGCCGTTGGGCCAGGCTGCGGCGGCCGTAACCGCACTGACAACTTTAGGTAGCGTCGCACGAATCCAGGATGACACACCGGGTCTGCTCCCGTGCCGCATTCACAACTTCTTCCGAGGCCTTCCGGGGCTCTGGGTATGCATGGACCCCGATTGCAGCGAAACGGGGGAGCGGGAAGGCATCTGCGGGAAGATGTACGGCCAGCCACGCGAACGGTGCAACTGCGGCGCACGGGTACTGGAACTGTACACCTGCCGCAACTGCGGCACGGCGTATGCGAGAGCTTACACGGATGACATAGATGTTCCCTCTGTGCTCTGGGCCGAGCCCGGTCAGCGGCTACGTATAGCTTATGGCGAATCCGAGTCGCTTTTGCCCTTGGATCTGCTTCTCGAACAACCGACCTTCGACACCGCGGAACCAGCGGACTACGATCTCGAAACCGGACGCCTCAACCCTCCCGTAGTAGGTCCACGTACCCGGACCGTGTATATCCGGAGCGAGCGTCTGTCGGACTCTACCAATGCGGACAGCGAGGCATTCATCGAAATCGAAACGCGCGGCCAGTTCGCGCCGTGTGCGGTCTGCGGGAAGCAAGCTGGATTCGGTCGATCATCTGTGCAGGATCATCAGACCAAGGGGGATCAGCCGTTTCAGGCGCTCGTCGCTCGCCAACTTCAGATTCAACCACCGGATCCTGAGAAGCAACCCAGCAGCTTCGCGCCGCTGCAAGGGCGCAAGGTGCTGACTTTCGCCGACTCAAGGCAGGTGGCCGCTCGGCTCGCCCCGAATTTGCAGATGTATTCGGTCCGCGATTCTCTCCGAGCGCTCATAGCGTGGGGTTACCGCCGGCTTCAAGGTGTGTCCACGCTCCTCCCGCTCCTGAACCTAAGCGACTTGTACTTCGCCGTCTTGCTGGCGTCGAAGATGCTCAACGTCCGACTCCGCCCGGAAACGAAGTCTGGTGAAAGCTTCAACGCCGCGCGCCTCGTCGAAAGTGCACCGACGGACGACGACGTGAGTCTCCTCTCGCTGTTGGTGCAATTGCGCAACGAAAGGCCTCCGGAAGCCCTGCTTGAGGACATCTTCACCACGGTCCAGGATCGGTTCCTGGGATTCGAAGCACTAGGGTTGGCTTCGCTCGGAGAGCAGAGCAGGCATACAGCCGAGATCAAGCAACTCCCGGGGATCTCAGGCGTTGCTGAGACCCCTGAAGGCAAGGTGGCAATCGCACGCGCTTGGCTTCGGTGCTGGCAGACATCCGGCTTCTGGTTGGGTTCCATGCCTCCTGATTGGTGGCAGACCAAGATCAGGGGCTCTAAAGGGACATTCCGGGCGATGGATCGCCTTTTTCCGGATGTTGCCGCCCGGCAGACATTCCGGAAGTCGTGGTTGCCAACTCTTCTTAACCTCTTCACGGAAGACATGGGGGGCGGGATCCGACGTCTCAGAGGAAGCGAGCTTTCACTCGTTTTTGAGGGTATCTGGGTGCACTGTGCACGGTGTAGATCCGTTCACCGCCCAGTCCCCGAACTGTCTAGGTGTCTCGATTGTGGCAGCCCGGACGGGACGGAGATAGAGCCGGATTCAGACCCCGTGTTTCTTGCCCGCAAGGGTTTCTACCGCAATCCGGTCACTGAGGTGCTGAAGGAGCCGCCACGCCAACCCATGGCCCTGATTGCGGCGGAACATACGGCCCAGCTGAACGCGCCGCAGAACCAGGACACCTTCTCCAAGGCCGAGGAGAACGAGTTGCTCTTTCAGGACATCGATCTGGGCGAGAACGGGGAGGCCTCGACAGCCGTGGACGTGCTTTCGAGTACGACGACCATGGAGGTCGGCATTGACATTGGAGCGCTTTCCGGCGTTGCGCTCCGGAACATGCCCCCTGCCCGGGCGAACTATCAGCAGCGCGCGGGGCGGGCGGGCCGTCGCGGCAAAGCCGTCGCGACCGTAGTGGCCTTCGGTAGTGCAGACAGCCACGATGAGCACTACTTTTCGGAGCCGGACGGCATGATTCGCGGGTCTGTGGTCGATCCGAGGTTGACTCTCGACAATCCAGAGATTGTCCGGCGGCACATCCGCGCTTTTCTCTTGCAGAGCTATCATCAGGATAGGATCCCGGAAGTGGATCCGGAACAACGCCACGATTTGTTTTCGGTCCTCGGAACGGTCTCCGAGTTCCGCAGCGGCACGTCGGTGTTGAACCGCAACGATTTCGCGGCATGGCTCGGTGAACGCGAAGAGTCACTGCAGAAACTTGTCCTCTCTTGGGTACCGCGGGAGTTGGCGGAGGCTGACCGGGACACGCTCATTCGGAAAATGAAGGACGATTGCCTTGAGGCTATCGACGACGCGATCCGGCCGGACCCTGGAGAAGTCGGCGAGGACGATGAAGAAGAAAGTGAGATTCCATCCGAAGCGGAAGAGGAACGGCCTCAGCGGGCATCAAGCCCGGCTAAGCTATTGGACCGGCTTCTCTACTGCGGGAAGCTGCCGCGCTACGCCTTTCCTACGGACGTGGCGACGTTTCACGTCTTCGACACTAACAGGTCGACACGTTTCAGGCCGGTCATGCGCTTTGCCCCGACTCAGAGCCTGCCGGTGGCGCTTACGCAATACGCGCCCGGGAAACAGGTGTGGATCTCGGGCAAGTGTTACACTTCAGGTGCGATCTATTCGGTGATGTCAGAAGACCGGTTCCGCGCTTGGGAAACAAGGCGCATCTACATGGAATGTCGCGAGTGTGGTTTCGTGGGGACCTTTCCGGTCGGTGAGGTCGCCCGTGGCGACACGCGAGACTGCGACGCGTGCGGAGGCGAGGAAACATTCGGCCCCGGGCGCTACTGGATGCGGCCGCCGGGTTTCGCCCATCCGTTGGATGTGGACGAAGTCACATCACCGGACGATATGCCGGAAACGAGCTACGCGACGCGCGCAAAACTCACCATGGGAACGCCCGGCGAGGGGGAGAACTGGATCACCGTCAACGATCGCATCCGTGTTCTGAGGGATCGCCAACATCTTCTGGTGTCGAACACAGGGCCGAGGAAAGAGGGCTATACTTACTGCACGAAGTGCGGACGCATCGAATCCAGTGCTAGCCCTGTTTCGGTACTAGCGAGTGAACATCGTAAGCCGTACCCTGACGATGATGCCAAGATGTGCGATGGCCACGCGACCCAGCACCTTGTTCTTGGGACGGACTTCGTCACGGATATTGCGTTGTTCTCGCTACGCGTGGCTTCGCCGGTGCGGTTGAGCCCGGGCCATTCCTCGACAGCCGTCGCGCTGAGGACGGTCAGCGAAGCGCTGGGCAAGGCGGCGTGTCAGTTGTTGGAGATTGAGCCGGATGAACTCTTGGCGGAGTTCCGGCCTGCGCTGACGCAAGCCGGGAAGCGCGGTCTTGAGGCAGAGATTTTCCTCTACGATACCTTGCCTGGCGGGGCCGGTTTTTCCAGCCAAGTGGCCGGTCGCGGTCGGGATTTGATCCAGCGGGCGCTGTGGCTCATGGAGCACTGTCCAGAGGACTGTGATGCCTCGTGCTACCGGTGTCTGCGAAGCTTCAAGAACAGGTTCGAACATAGCCTACTGGATCGCCACGTGGGTGCGGCCTTGCTCCGGTATCTTCTTACGGGGGAAGACCCGCAGTTCAGTCCTGACCGACTCCAGAGAGCGACAACGCTCCTGTACAATGACCTTGTGCGTCAGGGAGACGAAGGGGTCGCCTTCGAGCGCGACGTGACAGTGGAAACCGAGTTGGGAACCCTGACGGCGCCGATCCTCGCACGGACCGTTGCCGGGCTCGTGTACATCGTTGTCCTTTCGGGTCCGCTGACTAACGATCAACCCGAAGATCCTGCCATCGCTGACTACCGTGCGGGTGGCGGCGCCCTTCCAGTGATCGTGGAAAATGAACTGATGATTCGCGGCAATCTTCCCGCCGCCACGCGTAACGTACAGAAAGCGATCGGTGCCGGCACGGTCCAGTAGTTAGGTCGAGGAGCCCGACGGACATGAAAGCCTGTCGAAGTGCTGGTGAGGTGCCATGTGAGCGGCCGGAGGGCTATCGACGCCGGGCCACCATAGACGGGGAGCCGCGCCATCAACAAGTCCGCCATCCGCATGAAGTCGGACCTAGTCGCTGAGCCGGCGGGCCGTAAGGAAACACCACTAACTAGTGTGTGAGGAAAAGGGAGCGGGTCACTGGGTTTGCGGGTGCTGGCCGAGGGCACGGAGTTGCCTCATGCGGAATGCAGAGAAAGATAGCGTTGGAGCTGTTTTCCAGAAGGAAGAAACCGTCCGGTATGTCTCAATCTGGACCAATAAGGAAGGCGGGGAATTCTTAGTCTCATTGCGAGTGGTACCGGCAGGTCGTGAGGGTAAGACTGTATACGGACGGACTTTACGTCATGGAGAAGAAGTAGACCCGGATGAAGGAGTACTCGTAAGAGCGGGCGAGCGGTTTGTCTTCAGAGAGGGAGATCTGACAATTGACGCCCGCGCCGTCGATGAACTCTACAACCCTGAGGAGCGGGGCGGGTACAGGCCGATCTCGAACACCGTTTGGACTTGGCACCACTTCACTTCGGAACGACGGAGTTTCTTCTTGTTCATCTTCGCGTTAGCGAAGCGACTCGATGCAACTCACACGAGTTGGGTTGCGGCGCTTGAAATCCGAGACCGAGCGCGCGAGGAAAAGGGCATTTCACGACGACGATTACACTTGAGCGAACTGGCGGCGGCTGAGGCGACCGTCGTTCCGCTCGGGCGATGCTATTCGATGATCCGGACTCTCGTCCGACAACACTGTCCGGAATTGCACATGCCTGAAACGGTAGCGCGAACCTTTGGTGCGGTATGTGAGATGAGAAACGCGTTTGAACACATAGATGAACGAGCAGAAGGAAAGCTAAAGGTAGGGAGAAAGACGGTAATTGATCCCGACGCGTTCACGATCTTCGATCAACCGGACTTCATCGGGTCCGGTATATTGCGGTATAAGGCGTTTCAGTTGAATTTCGAATCAGACGTGCTTGCAGCCCTTATCGAGTGTCGGGGGTTGGTGTTAGCGGCGATCAGAGCGCGGGTCCGGGCAAGAGCACGACTTGACTAGATGACGAGCAAGCCGCCTATGGGTGCTTAATTTGTGATCCGGACTGAACCTTTTGCAAGACGTACGCTAGACGACGAAGTTTTGGGCCCGCCCACGCCGGATTCCGAAGGAACCGGCGCGAGCGTTTGACATCACCCACCTTCTCCATTACAAAGTCATGCAACTATGGGACGTTATGCGGTCGTAAAGACGGGCGGCAAGCAATACCGGGTGGCCGAGGGCGAACTGGTCGATGTTGAGCGCCTGAGCGGGGAAGTCGGCGCCACGGTGACCCTTGGTGAGGTGTTGCTGGTGAGCGGCGGCGAGGACGAGCAGGCCCGGATCGGCACCCCCACGGTGGACCAGGCCCAGGTCACCGCCGAGATCGTCGAGCAGGGGCTCGACAAGAAGATCATCGTCTTCAAGAAGAAGCGGCGGAAGGGCTACAAGCGCAAACAGGGCCACCGCCAGCAGCAGACCACCCTTAGAATCGTCGAAATCCAGGCGTAAGGCGGAAGAACCGATGGCGCACAAGAAATCAGGCGGAAGCTCGCGCAACGGCCGCGACAGTCACGGACAGAGGCGCGGCGTCAAGCGTTACGGCGGACAGCACGTCAAGGCGGGCAACATCCTGGTCCGCCAGTTGGGCACCAAGATCCACCCGGGCAAGAACGTCGGCATGGGGCGGGACTACACCCTGTTCGCCCTGGTCGAGGGCACGGTGGAATATCAACGCTGGGGCCGGTCGCGCAAGCGCGTCGCCATCGTTCCTGCCTGAGAACCTCCCGCGCGTGCGAACGCACGCCCGGGGAGTTCGATCCTCGCGGCCCGGCCGCATCCCATCTCGTATCCCTGTCAACTTTCTCTGGTAACCGCTGTGCGGCTGATCGCGGTAGAGGTTCCGGAGCCCACGCGTCATGAAGTTCGTCGACGAGGTTGAGATCACGGTAAAGGCCGGCGACGGTGGCCGGGGATGCATGAGCTTTCGGCGCGAGAAGTTCGTTCCGAAGGGAGGTCCGGACGGCGGCGACGGCGGCGACGGTGGCCATGTCCGGGTGGTGGCGGACCCGCACCTGACCACGCTGCTGGACCTGCGCTACCAGCGGCTTTACCGCGGCGACCGCGGCCAGCACGGACGCGGCAAGGACCAGCACGGAAAGAACGGCGTGGACCGGATCATCCGCGTGCCGGTGGGGACCCTGATCCGGGAGGCGGACAGCGGCGAGGTCGTCGCCGATATCAACGCGCCCTCGGAAAACGTGATCGTGGCCCGCGGAGGAAAGGGCGGCAAGGGCAACAGCCGCTTCGCCACCTCCAGGCGTCAGGCGCCGCGCTTCGCTCAGCCGGGCCTGCCCGGAGAGGAACGGGAGCTTCGCCTGGAGCTGCGGCTGCTGGCCGACGTGGGCCTCATCGGGATGCCCAACGCCGGCAAGTCGACGCTGATATCGGTAATCTCGGCGGCGCGGCCCAAGATCGCGGACTATCCCTTCACCACCCTGGTGCCGAACCTGGGGGTGGTGCGGCACGGCGACGGCAGCTTCGTGGCGGCGGACATTCCCGGGCTCATCGAAGGCGCCCATCGCGGCGAAGGGCTGGGACATCGCTTTTTGAAGCACGTGACCCGGACAGGGCTGCTGGTCCACCTGCTGGACGTCTTCCAGGTCGAAGGGAGGGACCCCAGGACGGACTTCGAGACCGTCAACCGCGAGCTGGCGCTGTTCGATGAGGAGCTGGCACGCAAGCCCCAGATCGTCGTGGCCAGCAAGGTGGACCTGTTGCCGGACCGAGGGACGGTGCGCGCGCTGGAAGCGTTCTTCGGTTCGCGCGGCCACCCTTTCTGTGCCGTCTCCGCGGTCACCGGCGAAGGGCTCGACCGGCTCAAGGACATGATCGCCGACGGACTGGCGGCCCGGAACGCGCTGGCCGCCGACGACCACAGCAGGGACGGGCGGATGGCCATCGATTCGCATGTCGCGGAGCATTAGAGACACGAAACCTCATGGTTGACCTGAGAGGCAAATACGTTCACGGCGCGAAACGGGTGGTTGTGAAGATCGGGAGCCGCGTCCTTTCTTCCGAGCGCGGTCTGCACTCGCGGCGTATCGGGAGGCTGGTGCGCGAGCTGGCGGCGCTCCACGATCAAGGGAAGAAGCTCGTGGTGGTCAGCTCCGGCGCTATCGCGTCGGGCATCAGCCGGCTGGGCCTTGCCAAGCGCCCCACCGACCTGCCGCAAGAGCAGGCGCTGGCGGCGGTCGGGCAGATCCGGCTGATGGCGCTGTACGAGAACTCCTTCGCCGGCTATGGGAAGCACGTGGGGCAGGTGCTGCTGACCCACGAAGACCTGGCCAACCGCAAGCGCTACCTCAACGCCAAGCACACGCTCAAGACCCTCCTGGACTGGGACATCATCCCCATCGTCAACGAAAACGATACCGTTGCGGTGGAGGAGGTGAAGTTCGGCGACAACGACCAGTTGTCCGCGCTGGTGGCCACACTCATGGAGATGGACCTGCTGGTGATTCTGAGCGACGTCGACGGGGTGTATGACCGCGATCCCAGGTCCAGCGACGAGGCTCGGCTGATGCCCGTGGTGACCGATCTCGCCACGGCCAAGAAGGTGGCCCAGGACGCGCAACCGTCGGATCTGGGGCGGGGCGGCATGTACTCGAAGCTCTGTGCCGCGGAGCAGGCGAGCCAGGCCGGCATTCCCACCGTCATCGCCAGCGGCCGGGAGCGGGAGGTCCTGAACGGCTTGTTCGAAAGCGGCCGCGAGTCGGGTACCCTGGTGTTGCCCGAGGAGAACCGCCTCACCAGCCGCAAGCACTGGATCCTCTACAATCTCAAGCCCTCCGGTGCGGTGATGGTGGACAACGGCGCCTGCGCTGCGGTGACAGCCAGGGGCAAGAGCCTGCTGCCGTCGGGAGTGCGGGAGATCCGCGGCTCCTTCGGGGCCGGCGAGTGCGTGAGTTGCGTCGACGACAGCGGCCGCGAGTTCGCCCGCGGCCTGGTGAACTACAGCTCGCAGGAGCTGCACAAGATAAAGGGATCGCACTCGGGCAAGATCGAGGCCATCCTGGGGTACAAGGCCTACGACGAGATCATCCACCGGGACGATCTCGTGCTGGTATAGTTCAGCGTATGTGGTCCAAGAGAATTTCCGCAGATCGACTGCTCAAGGCCTGCGAAAAGGCCAACTTGGGTAGTGTTCTCGGGAGATAAGAAGAGGAAGCCGATGCAGGAACGTGCTCCCAGGAACCGGACTCTGTCGTGCACCGACGAGGAAGTGATGGCGTTGTCGCGTGACATTATGCACGTGAAATCGACCATTGCCCTGTCGGACATCGAAGGGCGGCTCTTGTCAGGAGACATCTTTGAGTTGGCGAGATATCTCCCGTCTGCGTTTGTCGATCTCCTCATTCTGGATCCACCGTACAACCTTTCCAAGAACTACGACGGCAACCTGTTCAAACGGAAAGAACAAGACGAATATCAGTCTTGGTTTGACGGTGTTGTCGACTTGTTGGATCCGATGCTGAAGCCGGATTCGACGATTTACGTGTGCGCCGATTGGAAGACGTCTACACTCGTGTTGCCGATCCTGGAATCCAGATTCCACGTCCGTAACAGGATTACCTGGGAACGGGAGAAGGGGCGCGGCGCCAAAATGAATTGGAAGAACAACACAGAGGATATCTGGTTTTGTACAAAATCGGATCGGTATTATTTTGATGTTGACGCGGTCAAGCTGAAACGTCGGGTCCTCGCGCCATACAGGGTCGATGGACGGCCGAAGGATTGGGTTCAAGAAGAAGATGGCAACTACCGCCTTACCTATCCCTCCAATATCTGGACTGATGTGACGGTCCCGTTCTGGTCCATGTCGGAGAACACAGATCACCCTACTCAGAAACCGGAGAAGTTGATGGCGAAACTGATCCTTGCCAGTTCGAAAAAGGGAGGTTTCGTGTTCGACCCCTTCCTCGGCAGCGGAACGAGTGTGGTCGTAGCGGCGAAGCTGCAAAGACGCTGGTGTGGAGTGGACATCAATACTCGTTACTTGTGCTTGGCGCACAAGCGCGTGACCGCTGCGAAAGAGGACTCGACTATCCAGGGCTATGAGAAGGGCGTGTTCTGGGAGAGAAACTCGACGGCCGGCCAGCGCACCCAGAACAAGTTGAACGAACGTCAGGAAACCCTGTTCTCATGAGGTCCCGTTTTTACTACGAGGGGCACCATCAAGCGGTGGCATCGGCAGTCAGAGACTACGTCAATTCATCTCAGGACTTTCTCTCGCCGCACACCGCCGGAAGCCCGAGAGCGGCGGGCGACGCGATCGAAGCGCTTGTTGCAGAGAAGTTTGGCGGTTTTCTGGGCGATTGGTGCACCGAGTATTCGAGAGAGTTCGCTCGTCGCGCCATGGCGGACATGGCCTTCACCGACAAGGAGGGCATCTACTCTGTAGTGGATGTCAAGACACACAGAGAAGACGCCCGATTCAGCATGCCCAACCTCACGTCTGTGGATCGGCTGGCCCGATTCTACGAGTCAGATGCCAATGTCTTCTCACTTCTGATGATCAAGTATGCGATTGAAGACACCAGTGTCACGGTGTCGGAGGTGGTGTTCTGTCCCATTGAATTCTTGGATTGGTCGTGTCTGACTGTCGGCGCGCTTGGTTGGGGCCAGATCCAGATAGCGAACTCCAACAACATTCGCGTGATCGAGCGATATTCGAGGAAGGAATGGATGTTGCAGTTATGTGATGCATTGCTGACGTTCTATCCGAAGGAAATTGGCAAGATACAAGACAGGATCGAGCGTTTTAGTGATGTGCGGAAGTACTGGGAAGCGAAGGAAGACTTATGGCGCTGACGACGTCAGGATGGGAGTCGCCATGGCAGTAGCCGAGGAAGCAATCGCCATCGGGCAAAGGGCCAGGGACGCGGCCGGGGCGCTGGCCAATCTTTCCACGGACCTCAAGAACGAGGCCCTTGTGGCCATGGCGGACGGCATCGAGGCGCGGCAGGACTTCCTGCTCGCCGAGAACGCGAAGGACGTCGCCGGAGCGAAAAAAAAGGGCATTTCCAAGGCGGTGATCGACCGCCTCACACTGAATCCCCAACGGGTGGCGGCCATGGCCGCGGCCATTCGGGACATCGTCGGCCTGCCCGACCCCGTGCGGCAGGTGACCCGGCAGTGGCAGCGCCCTAACGGCCTCGAGGTGGGTAAGATGCGCATCCCGCTGGGGGTCATCACGATCATCTACGAGGCCCGGCCGAACGTCACCGCGGACGCCGCGTCGCTGTGCATCAAGTCGGGCAACGCCGTCATCCTCAGGGGCAGCAGCGATGCAAAGCATTCCAATCAGGCCATCGGCGACGTATTGCGGGAGGCGTGCGCCGAGGCCGGCGCGCCTGAAGACGCCGTGCAGGTGGTAGCGTCCACCGACCGGGCGATGATCAACGAGCTGCTCAAGCTCGAGGAGTACGTGGACCTGGTCATCCCGCGCGGCGGCGAGGAACTGATCCGTTTCGTCGCGGCCAACTCCCTGGTGCCGGTGGTCAAGCACTACAAGGGCGTGTGCCACGTCTACGTCGACAGCGACGCCGACCTGGACATGGCGGAACGGATTTCCCTCAACGCCAAGGTCCAGCGACCGTCGGTGTGCAATGCCATGGAGACGCTGCTGGTGCACGAGGCGGTGGCGCCGCGGTTCCTGCCCGATGTGATCGGCAAGCTCAGGGAGAGCGGCGTGGAGGTGCGCGGTTGCGACAAGACCCGGGCGCTGGTCGGCGGAATCCCGGCGGCCAGCGAGGCGGACTGGCACGAGGAATACCTGGACCTGGTGCTGGCGGTGCGGGTGGTGGCGGACATGGACGAAGCCATCGAGCACATCCGGCAATACGGTTCGGATCACACCGAGACCATCGTGACCGCCGACCGCGGCAAGGCCGAGGAGTTCATCGCGCGGGTCAACTCGTCGGCGGTGCTGGTCAACGCCTCCACGCGCTTCAACGACGGCGGCGAGCTCGGCCTCGGCGCCGAGATCGGCATCAGCACCAGCAAGATCCACGCCTTCGGCCCCATGGGGCTGGAAGAGCTCACGAGCACCAAGTTCTTCGTCTACGGCGATGGACAGGTCCGCACCTAGTCGTGTTTTGCCCTCTCCCTCTGGGAGAGGGTCAGGGTGAGGGCTTCCCCATGAGACTCGGCCTGTTCGGCGGCACATTCGACCCGGTCCACCTCGGCCACCTGAGGAGCGCCGAGGAGGTGAAAGAGGAGTACGCGCTGGACGAGGTCAGCTTCGTGCCGTGCGGCGTGCCGCCGCACCGGAGCGGCAGGCCGGGAGCGGCGCCGCAGCACCGGCTGGAGATGGTGCGGCTTGCGGTGGCGGACAGGCCGGGACTCGGCGTTTCCGATATCGAGGTCGCCCGCCCGGGCGCCTCCTATTCCATCGACACCGTGCGCCATTTCCTGACCACGCTCGGGCCGGGCGACGACCTGTTCCTGATCCTGGGCCTCGACGCCTTCCTGCTCATCGGTTCCTGGAAGGATTGGCGCGAGCTGTTGTCCCTCGCGCACGTCATCGTGACCTCGCGGCCGGGCTTCGGGGACGAGCTGCCTTACGAGAAAATTCCCGTTGTCGTGCGGGAGGCGTTTTGTTATCATGCGTTTCGCTTCGAAGGGCCGGTCCGGTCCGGCTTCCGGAACGAGCTCGGCAAGGAGATCCTGTTCAAGCGCTTGACGGATGTCTCCGTGTCCGCCTCGGCCATCCGGGAACTCCTTGGAAAGGGGAAATCGATTCGCGGCTTGGTTCCCTCGGAAGTGCAACGCTACGTGGAAGATCAAAACCTCTACAACGAGCCGCCGGAGTCCTAGTGTCTGAAACGCCGGCGCTCGACGCCAAGGAGAAGGCGCTGCTGCTCTGCGGCTTCGCCCTTGAGAAGAAGGCCCAGGATCTCGCCCTCCTGGAGGTCGGCGAGCTTACCACCATCGCCGACTATTTCATCATCTGCTCCGGTCGTTCCGACCGGCACGTCCAAAGCATCGCGGAAGGGATCAAGGAGGACGGCCGCCCACGCGGCCTGCGCCCGCTGTCCAGCGAGGGCATCGCCCGGGGCCAATGGGTGCTCATGGACTTCTCCGACGTCCTGATCCACATCTTCTACGAACCCGTGCGCCGCTTCTACGACCTCGACGGCCTCTGGGCCGGCGCCGCCACGGTGGAGTTGCCGGAGCCGTACGCGAGCGTCGCCAAGCAGTTCACCGGTGATGACGCGCCCCAGGAGCTCTGGCCGGCGGCGGAAGGCGGTTTCGATTCCCGCTACATCGGAAAGCCGGGGTGTTGAAGACAGTAAGAATTTCGCGGATCGAGGCACTGGGCGAAAAGGCAATTGACACCGAGCATTCCATAAGGTAGGGTTCCACCAGCATGGAATTTATCGAACTCGCCAAGCTCGCTGGTGCCGTCGCCGTTCCGGTGGTCGCCGTAGCCGGGCTTTTCTACCAGATGATGGCGCACGCCTTGAAGCCGTTCCGCGACGACATCGCCGAACTTCGCAAGGAAGTTCACCAGATCGACGTTCGACTTGCCAGGGTCGAAGAGGCCGTGAAAAACCCCGCCTAGTGATGCACAAGAAGTTAGGGTGGTGATCCCAACGGGACTCGAACCCGTGTTTCTGGCGTGAGAGGCCAGCGTCCTAACCGCTAGACGATGGGACCGTGGCTGAGGAGGTAGGACTCGAACCTACAATCGCCTGATCCAGAGTCAGGTGGCTTACCAATTAGCCGACTCCTCAATGTAATTTCCAAGGATAAATCAATCGGTCCTGGGCGTCAAGGTGGGAATCGGTGACGCTCCGTGTCAGGCTAGTCCGGGCATGGCCACCCACCACGAGACGCGCCATGACGTTCGCGGGCCCATGGACCAGCGCATGCTGGGGATCGCCTGCGTCGTCAGCGCGGTGACCCTCTTTATCCTCCAGGATGCCACAATCAAGTGGCTGAGCGGGACCTATCCGCTGCATGAGGTCATCCTGGTGCGGGCGAGCAGCGCGGTGGCGGTTACGTTGTTCGCCATGCGTCTCGAAGGCGGTTTCCGGCTGTGGCGCACCCGCCGGGTCGGTCTGATTCTGGCCCGTTCCACCCTGCTGGTCATCGCCAACAGCACGTTTTTCCTCGGTCTGGCCTCCATGAGCATCGCCGAGGCCACGTCGATCTTCTTCATCGCGCCGGTGCTGATCACCGCGCTGACGGCGCTGGTGCTGCGGGAGCCCGTGGGCTTCCGCCGCTGGGCCGCGGTGTGCGTCGGCCTCGCGGGCGTCATTGTGATACTTCGTCCCGGTGAAGGCGCCGTGCGGCTGGTGGCACTGTTCCCCCTGTCCGCGGCCTGCTGCTATGCGGCCATGCAGATCATGACCCGCCGCCTCGGGACCACCGATCGCGCCTCCACCATCTCCTTCTACTCCCAGGTGGCATTCATCATCGCCAGCGTCACCATGGGAGTGGTGGCGGGAGACGGGCGGTTCGCCCCCGACGACAGCGCGGTCCTCGTGTTTCTGCTGCGGGCGTGGACGGTCCCGTCGCTCGCGGACGGCGCGCTGTTCCTCGGCATCGGCGCTCTCAACGGAGTCGCCGCCTACCTCATGTCCCAAGGATACCGCGTCTCGGTGCCCGCGGCGCTGGCGCCGTTCGAGTACGTGGCGTTGCCCATGTCGGTGTTCTGGGGTGTGCTGTTCTTCGGCCACTGGCCGGACGCGGTGACCTACGCCGGGATGGCTTTGGTCTGCGGCGGCGGCCTCTACGTGCTGAACCACGAGCGGGTCCTGCGGTCCGGCGCCAGATCAAATTCGTGACCGTGCTCGAGTAGGTCAAGGACAAGGCCCGGGCTTTCCCCGGAAGTGTCACTCAGTTTTCAGTTGACAGGCGGGCGTCGATGTAGCGGACTCCCGCCGCCAACCGCGCCAGGGTCACGTCCCTGCCGAGCACGTCGATGACCTCGTAGATGCCGGGGCTCACGGTCGACCCGGTCAAAGCCACGCGCACGGGCTGAGCCACCCTGCCCAGCTTGATGTCCCGGTCCGCCACGATGTCGCCGAACACCTGCTCAATGCCGGCCTGGTTGAAGTCGGCCAGGTTCCCGAGCTTGACGGAAACCTCCTGGAGAAGACTCTTTGCCTCGGGAACGAGGTGCTTGCCGCCGGCCTTCTCGTCGATCTCGACCGTCTCCGTGAGGAAGTAGTGTGCCATGTCCGCCACCTCCACCAGGGACTTGGCCCGTTCTCTCAGAGTCTCGACCATCTTCTCCAGCCACGCGCGGTCGCCGGGCACGGTATAACCCTTGGCCGCAAGGTAAGGGGCCACGTCTTCGGCCAGTTGGGACGCCGGGCGGTTCTTGAGGTAGTGGGCGTTGAGCCAGAGCAGCTTCTCGGGATTGAACACAGCCGAGGACGCGCCGACGGCGTCGATGTCGAACTTCTCCACCAACTCCCCGCCGTCGAAGATCTCCTGGTCGCCATGTGACCAGCCCAGCCGCACTAGGTAGTTGTTCAGCGCCTCGGGGTAGTAGCCCATGTCCCGGTAGGCCGTGACCGAGGTAGCGCCGTGGCGCTTGCTGAGCCGCTTCTTGTCTTCACCCAGGATCAGCGGCACGTGGGCGAACACCGGCGGCTCGGACCCCAGGGCCTGGTAGAGTTGCATCTGCCGCGGTGTGTTGGACAGGTGGTCGTCGCCCCGGATGATGTGGGTGATGCCCATGTCGATGTCGTCGCAGACCACGCAGAAGTTGTAGGTGGGGCTCCCGTCCGAGCGGGCGAGGATGAGGTCGTCCAGCTCGGTGTTGTCGAACTCGACTGGCCCCTTCACCTTGTCATCCACCACCGTGGCGCCGCTCTCGGGCGAGCGAA
Organism: Deltaproteobacteria bacterium; assembly: GCA_028818755.1. Classification (GTDB taxonomy): domain Bacteria; phylum Desulfobacterota; class Binatia; order UBA9968; family JAJDTQ01; genus JAJDTQ01. The sequence continues at coordinate 19,724 of JAPPNF010000011.1, forward strand.
AGCGGATGGTGTACGGAACCCCTTCCGGCAGCGGCACCGGCGCCCGTTCCGCAGGCCGGCAGGTGCCGTCATACATGGGCTTGCGCTTCTCGGCGAGCGCGGCCTCGCGCTTGGCGTTCAGGGTCTCCGGTGTGCACACGCAGGGGTAGGCGTCCCCCGCGTCCAGGAGGGTGCGGATGCGATCCTTGTACAGATCCATCCGCTCGGTCTGATAGAACGGCCCCTCGTCCCACTCCAGCTTCAGCCATTCCATGCTCTCGAGAATGGCGTCGATGGCCTCCGGCGTAGAGCGCTGGCGGTCCGTGTCCTCGATACGCAGGACGAACTTGCCGTCGCAGTGGCACGCGTAGAGGTAGTTGAACAGCGCGGTGCGCGCGCCGCCGATATGAAGGTAGCCGGTGGGGCTGGGGGCGAAACGGGTTCGGACTTCAGGCATTGTATTCCAGTTTTTCGAGAGCGGACCGCCAGGGTCGGGTGCGTCCGACCGTCTCATGGCTGTGTGATCTGTGAGTGTATTTGTTACGGGCGCGCTCCGGCCTTGTCAAATTGACCGGCTTGCCACCCCGTCGATGTGGGCGGTTATTCGCGCGAACCGAAAATTTGACCCGGTCCTCCCGGTGTGCCATATTTCCGGTTCGTCAGCTGCCTCGGAGAGATGGCCGAGCGGTCGAAGGCGCACGCCTGCTAAGCGTGTGTACCCCAAAAGGGTACCGAGGGTTCGAATCCCTCTCTCTCCGCCACCCTTCCTTCAACAGCTTTTCTAGACAGTTTACGAGGTTAGCAGAGATGCCGCACCCTGGCGGCGATGCCGACCACGATGCCGAATATGCGCCATTCCCGGCTGGCCGCACGCCGTTCCGATTCGCTCATGTCCCGCACCAGACGGCTTTCGAGGGCGCCGATTCGCTCCACAACGCGGGTTCCCAGTTGCGCCAGGTCTTCACGTGTTGCGTAGTGGTTCATTTCGAGCGCTGCCAAGAGTAATTCGTCGTGGTGCGTGTGGGCTGAACGCTACAGATACTTGACGAAGGCAACGGCGACCGCTGCAACGGCTGTCAACAAGCCGAGCAGGCGCCATGTGAGGTGAGAGATCTGTGCCGTCAGACGGGTTTCAACGCCGGCTATCCGTTCCACCAACCGGGTTTCGAGTTTGGCCAAATCCTCGCGGGTTGCATAGTGCTGTGCTGTTTCCATACCCGATCCCTTACGGCCGAACCGGTCAACGCTACGTCTCCGGAGGACTGGTCCGCAGTCTTCCGCAAACTCACGATTCGACCGTGTGCCATTCCGTGGTGGGTCTTGTCTCCCCGATACTGGACTGTATGGTATCCTAAGGGCGAAGCCGATTCAACAGGAAGGGCTGCATCGCGATGACCGCTGAGGCGTTGCGGTTTCCCGGTCGGTATGGTTAATTGCTCAGTACTCCCCCCAGACACTTGCGCCCGTAGCTCAACTGGATAGAGCGCCAGACTACGGATCTGGAGGTTAGGGGTTCGACTCCCTTCGGGCGCGCCACCTTGCATCTTGTAGTTTCCTCAACAGGTTTGAAGCAGAGAGGCTTCCGCAACGTATTCGCATTCGCCGGATTCTCGGGGCAAAAACCAAGAGTGATGGTTGATGTACGTAACCCGGACTGCTTGAGGACACGAACATGCAAGACCACATCGACGAAAGAAAGGCGCGCTACACGCGCATGGACGAGGGCACGGTGGAGGACTACGCGCTACTGAAGGAGCTTCGGAAGCCGTTCGAGGGCGCCGCCGTCGAGCGTGCGCTGGCGCACCTGGAGCTCTTGCGCGACAGCTACCCGGGCAATCACATCGACCGCTACCAACACTCGCTTCAGACCGCGACCCGCGCCGAGAACGCCGGTGAATGCGACGAGATTGTCGTGGCGGGGCTGCTGCACGACATCGGCGATACCATCTCCCTTTACAACCATGAGGAGATCGGCGCCCAGGTGCTGCGCCCATACGTGAGCCAGTACACCTACTGGATGCTCCGGCAACACGGCATCTTCCAGGGCTACTACTATTTCGACAAGATCGGACGGAACAAGGACGAGCGCGAGCAGTTTCGGGGTCATCCCGCCTTCGAGATGACCGAGCGCTTCTGCCGCGACTATGACCAGGTGTCCTTCGATCCGGACTACGAGACCCGGCCCGTCGAGCACTTCATGCCCAGGATGCGGACGATCTTCGGCCGCGAGCCCTGGGGGCCGTATACGCGGGAGCTCTGGCCGGTTGCCTGAAGGGTACGGTGCCCCTCTTCATCCCTCCGCCAGCACCTCCACCCGTAACGGCCGGCTCTGCCATTCCGGAAAGCGGTTGCCGCGCCCGGGGCAGGACGACACGGCCACCAGGCAGTCCTTCTCCGCCCTGAGTTCAAGGTAGTCGCCGGCGGTCGACTCGGCCGGCTCCTCGAACAGGCGGTCGTCCTTGCCGATGCCGGTCTTCATGAAGATGTTGAAGGCGTCATGGACGTTGTGCGCGGTGAGCCCGTAGGATTCGATGGCTCGCACGAGGTTGTCCTGGCAGTTGGGGGCGTTGTCGACGCCACGGAGCTTCCACAGTCCCGAGCTGCAGCGCGCGTAGATGAGATCGTGGGAGATGCCGCCGAGTGGCGAGTCGACGCGTTTCACGGTGTCGTCGGTGATGGTGAACAGCACCTCCATGTTGGGCGAGGAAAACAGGCGGTTGCCGGTGGAGAGGTGCGCTCCCTCCACGATCCGGGTGCGCCCGGACCAGAACTGCTCCTTGTAGTCGGGCAGCGTCCAGGCGTTGAAGTCGGCCACCTGACCGCCTTCGACGTCGACGACCCGTACGTACTGGCCGGTCTGCACCGTGCAGGCGGCGCCTCCGCCGGCGGGAACATCAACGGAGCTGATTTCGCGAAGTGCCACGGCTTCCCTCCCTTTCGACTATGTCGATCCGGTGATTGTCCTGATCATTGCTTCGCTGCGCCTTACTTGCCGGGTGCGGTCCGCGCCCCTTCTCGCAGTCGCGCCAGCGCATCCTCGTAGTAGTGTTCGTAGTACCAGTCCGAGATCTCCTCGGCGGTGGCGGCCCACACGCCGTCGTGCCCGAGGATGTATTGCAGGCCCTTGTCGATCCACTTGGCGCGGTGCGCCTGGCCGCCGATGAAGGGGTGCAGGCAAAGGCCCAGGATGCGGCCCGTCTCCGCGCCTTCGGCGTGCAGCACGTCGAACTGGTCGCACATCATCCGATAGAAGCTTTCGCCGTCCATGCCGGCGCCCACGAAGGCGTAGATGTCGTTGACCTCCATGCAGTAGGGCACGCCGATGAGCCGGCCGCTGCTCACTTCGATGGGGTAGGGCTGGTCGTCGTTGCACCAGTCGGAGACGTACTCGATGCCGGCCTCGGCCAGGATCTCCAGGGTGTTGAAGGTCTCCACGAGCCCGGGGCCGAGCCATCCCTTGGTGGGGCGCCCGGCGGCCGCGCTCAGCTTCGCCACGCTGGCTTGGATCACGGCGCGCTCGTCTTCGGGCGAGAGGCCGCCCAAGGTGTGCGAGTTGTTGAACCCGTGGCCCATGAGCTCCCACTCGCGCCGCACCGCCTCGCGGATGATCTCGGGATAATAGTCGCACACCTGGTCGTTGGTGGGGGCCGAGGCGCGAAGGCGGTAGCGGTCCAGCATCTCCATGAGCCGCCAGATACCGACCCGCGCGCCGTAGTCGCGCCAGCCGGCGTTCTTGGGGTCGGGGATGGGGCCGGGCGAGCGGCTCGGCGGCAGGCTCATGCCCGGGGCGTCGATCTCGAAGTGCTCCAGGTTCATCTGCACCCACAGCGCCACCCGGGCTTCGTCCGGCCAGCGCAGGGGAGGGCGCTCGATCAGGGCCGAATACCCGATGAGAGGTTCCATGCTCCGTTCCTCCGGCATCGCTGTCCCCTGTCCGCTACGACGTCGGGCCGCACAGTTCCAGGGCGGCCAGGGCGTATACGCCGGCGGCCTTGACCAGGTGCTCTATCTTCAGCACCTCGCTGTGTCTATGGGCCGGGTCGTAGTTGGCGAACTGGCCGCCGGTGGAGATGCCGCCGGGGCCGTAGGTCAGGCCCCGGATGCCGTACTCGAACATCGGTCCGGCGTCGCTGGAGACGGCATAGCGGTTGGGCGCGGCATAGGGGACGGGCTCGCCGTAGACGTTCTGATGGGCCCGCTCCATGGCCTTCACCAGGGGCTCGTCGCGCTCGAGCTCGAAGCCGTTCCCCGTCAGGTACAACTCGACGTCGGTTTGCAACTCCGGGTCATCGGCCTTCAGTTCGTTCAGTACCGCCTCGATTTCCTTTTTCACCTCCATGAAGCTCTGTCCCGGCACCACGCGCACGTCCACGTACAGGTTGCAGAAGGGCGCCGGGCACTTGGAGGGCTTGTAGGGGTGTCCGCCCTGGATGGCGCCGATGCCGATGCGGCCTTCCATGAAGGGATGCGGATGGCGTTCCCGGAACACGGGCTCCCACGCCTGCAGCGCGGTGAAGACGCGCATCATCTTCTCGATGGGGTCGATGCCGTGCTCCTTGGACCAGGTGTGCTGGGACCGGCCGTAGACCGTCACCTTGACGAAGCAGTAGCCGGTCTCGCCGATCTGCAGGCGCATGCCGGTGGGCTCGCCGATGACGGCGTAGTCGGCGGTGACGCCATGGGTCACCAGGAAACGCGAACCCACCTTGCCGCCGCGGAATTCCGCCCCCTGGTACTGGTCCACCGGCGCCTTCTCGGTCTCGCCCACCACGCCGGTTATGAGGAGATCGCCGGCCAGCTCCACGCCGGCCCGCTGGAGCGCCCGCACCGCGCCCCAGTAGGCGGCGAAGGCGCCCTTCATGTTGCTGGCGCCGAGCCCGTGGATCCACCCGTCGGCGGTGGTGGCCTGGGGCACGCCGCCGCCGACGATGTCGGCCGTATACCCGCTGCCCAACACCTCGGCCTCGCGTCCGGTGGTGCTGGTGTCGAAGTGTCCGCTGAAGAGCAGCGTGGGCGAGCCCTTGCTGCCGGGCAGCCGGCCCACCACGTTGTTGCGGCCCGGCTCCACCTCCTGGAGCTGCACGCGCATGCCCAGCTCCGCCAGCCGTCCGGCGAGATAGTCGCCGGCCGGCGCCTCCGCGCCCGGCGGGCTGGAAATGCTCACCAGGTCCATGGCCATGGTCACCAGCTCGTCCTCGCGGATCCCGGCCAGCACCTGCTTCTGAAGGTCATCCATGGTGTGTCCTCAGTTATAGTGCGGTGTTCCTACCCGGCCTCGTGCACGACCTTGCCGTCCACCACGGTCATGTCCACGTTGATGTGCCGGATCTCCTCCGCCGGCGCCGTCAGGATGTCCCGGGAGAGCACGGCCAGGTCGGCCAGCTTGCCTTCTTCGATGGAGCCTTTTGCGGTTTCCTCGAAGTGCGCGTAGGCGCCGTTGTAGGTGTAGATCCGCAGCGCCTCCATGACCGTCAGGCGCTCATCGGGGTTCAGCACGGTGCTCCCCGGGCTCGGGTCCAGGCGCCGGTTCACCAGGCAGTCGATGCCGACCATGGGATTCGCGGTGACGATGGGCATGTCGGAGCCGCCTGACGAGATCACCCTGCGGTCCAGCAGCGACTTCATAGGGAAGGCGTACCGCGAGCGCTCCTCGCCCCAGGGCTCCAGGGTGCAGGCCTCGCCCAGCACCTCCAGGATCGGCGGCTGGGCGTTGTAGACGACGCCGAGGCTGGCGGCCCGGTCGAGCAGCTCGGCGTTCCACAGGTAGGCGTGCTCCAGGCGGTGCCGCGCGTCCGGGCGCGGGTAGGCGCGCTGGGCCTTCTCGATGGCGTCGAGGGTGACGGTGATGCCGTGGTCGCCGTGGGGGATGGCGGCGATCTGGAAGCCTGCCTTGTGGGCCTCGAGGCAGAACTCGTCCGCCATTTCCTGGGAGCAGCGGAAGCTGCCGCGAAACTTGCCCTCGGGGTCGTTGGAGTAGGGCTCGAAGAGCGCAGCGGTCTGCCCCTGCACGCCGCCGTCGATGCCGATGACCGCGGGCCCGAGGCGGACCCAGTCGTCGCCGAAGCCGGTTCGCATGCCCGAGCGGAAGATCCTGTAGGCGGCCGTCTCCACGTCCCACTTGGTGCCGTAGACCGGATAGATGTTGAGGTAGACGCGCGCGGTAAGGCCGCCCCGGCTGCGCAGGAGCTGCCACGCGTGGGATTCCTGCTCGTTGCGGATGGAGGCCTCGTCCACGCTGGTGATCCCCAGCCGGTTGAGGTACCGGCACGCCCACCCGTAGCCGTCGGCGAGTTCTTCCAGCGTCGGCGGCGTGATGGCGGGGAAGATGTACACCACCCGGCAGTTGTCCCACATGGGCCCCAACGGCGCCCCTTGATCGTCCCGGAGCATGGGTCCGCCGGGAGGGTCCGGGGTGTCGTCCTCGATACCCATGCGCCGCAGGGCCGCGGTGTTGGCGGTCCAGCTCATGGACTCCCGCTGGCGCAGCAGCACCGGATGGTCGGGAGATACCGGATCGAGGTCGCGGCGCGTGGGGTAGCGCCGCTCCCGCAGCCGGTGGTGGTCGAAGCCCCATCCCACGATCAGTTCGCCGGCGGGGGTCTCGTCCACCCGCTTCTTGACTGCGGCGGCGATCTCGTCGATGGAGGAGGCGACCTCGGGAGTGACGTCGATCCACTTCCGGTCCTCCACCGCGTTGATGATGTGCATGTGGTTTTCGACGAACCCGGGAGTCAGTGCGCGCCCCGCCAGGTTCACGACCCGGGTCTCGTTGCCGACCAGTGCCTCGACGGATTCGTTGGAGCCAACCCGGACGATGCGGTTGCCCGACACGGCCACCGCCTCGGCTACGTCGTCCCCTTGATTCACCGTGATCACGCGTCCGTTGACGAACGCCAGGTCCGCGTCGCGCCGCGTGGCGTTTGCCATGAGTCTCCTCCCTTTAAGCCCGCGCCGTGGACGATCCGGGTGTAGGGGCGGGTTTCAAACCCGCCCGCGTCCGCATGGCGCCATCGGTCGATTCACGCTAGTAGCCCGGTGTCGCGAGTACTGGCGAGCGTATCGCCCCCATGACGACGTCGACACCGGAATATCCTTCGCCCATACAATTTTTCGCGAGTCCCGTGCAACCTTGACACCCCCGGAGAGCGTGTGCGAGTATCGCGCCCGAAACAGGACTGAGGGAGTGACGGTCGGTTCGATACAGTGCCGTAGCGCGGCGCCGGCGTAACGGGCGGTGTTTCCACCCTGTGCCCCGCGATTTCGGATGGGGGCCCCGCCGAGGAGGAAACCAAGATGAAACGCACGAACCTCATGAGAAGGTTGGGCCGTTCTGATTCTTCGCCGAGGCGGTGGTCTCGGGTGCTTGCCATCGCCGTGGTCCTTGCCGTTGTCTGCGTCTCCGCGGCGCAGGCCGCCAAGTCCGGCGGCATCCTGCGCATCGGCGGGGAGCGGGACGTGAGCGATCTCGACCCCCATACCACGCGCATAGGTTGGGACATCAACATCATGCAGAACGTCTACTCGGGGCTGGTCCGGGCCGGGACCGACATCCAGCCGCGGCCGGATCTGGCAACGAGTTGGGAGTTCAAGACGACGACCCGGCTGGAGTTCACGCTGCGCCAGGGCGTGAAGTTTCATAACGGCCGTGAGTTCACGTCGGCGGACGCCAAGTACTCGCTGGAGCGGATTCTCGACCCCAACGTCCCGGCAGGTTACGCGAGCACCATCAAGTCCATCGCCTCCATCGAGACGCCTTCCAAGTACAAGCTCGTCCTGAACCTGAGCCGGCCTGATGCCGCCATCGTCACCAACCTGTCGCTGCCGGCCATGGCCATGGTGGCCAAGGAAACGGTGAAGCCGATGCCCGTGGGTCTGAAGGACGGGATGACGGGAACCGGCCCCTACATGTTCAAGGAGCACATCAAGGGCCGGCGGCTGGTGCTGGTCAAGAACCCCGACTACTACGACAAGTCGGTGCCGCTTCTGGACGAGCTGCACTTCATTCCGCTCATCGACCAGACCGCGCGCACCAACGCGCTCCGGGCCGGGCAGGTAGACTACATCGAGCCGGTGCCGCCCAAGGACGTCAACGCCCTCAAGCGCGACAAGAGGATCAACGTGGCCGGGGGGCCGAACATAAGCTTCGTCAACATCTCGCTCAACGTGGCCAAGAAGCCCTTCGACGACGTCAGGGTGCGGCAGGCGGTGGCCTACGCCATCGACCGCAAGGAAATGGTGGAAAAGGGCTTCGACGGCTTCGCCCAGCCGCTCTGGGGGCCGCCGCTGATTCCGCCGTACTGGGCGGGAAACGACGACAAGTATTACAACCTGGACCGGGAGAAGGCCAAGAAGCTCTTGGCGGAGGCCGGCTACCCCGACGGGGTCGACGTGGCCATACGGATCGGCACCACTTCCTACCATGCGCCGTTCGCCGCGGTAGTCCAGTCCGAGCTCAAGAAGGTCGGCATCCGGGTCGAGATCAAGGCGACGGACAGCGCCAGCTCCTCACGCGACTGGCGCACGGGCAACTTCCAGATGTATCCGATCCGTTGGTGGGGCTCGGACTTCGTTGACCCGGACGGCGCGCTGACGCCGCTCTTCACCTGCGAGGGCAGCTACAACAACAGCAAGTTCTGCGACCCGGAGTTCGACAAGCTGCTTGCCAAGGGGGTGGTGGCCACCACCATCGCCGATCGCAAGGCCGCGTACCGGGTTGCCATGAAGCGCCTGGCCGAACAGCAGCCCTGGGTGTTCCTGGTGGCGTTCGACCGTTTCCAGGCCATGCGTACCCATGTCAAGGGTTATACTCCCTTCCCGAACGCCAGCCAGTATTCGCTTCGCGAAGTCTGGCTCGACAAGTAGGGTAGGGCACGTGCCGGCGGCTGATTTCCGATGCAGGGGCTCGTCGGAGATCGGCCGTCCGGCGTTCGAGCAGACGACCGTCGTCGCGCGGGCGGCTTTGAAACCCGCCCGCGCAAGTCATCGCGTTTCCTCCTTGGAAACCTGACGGGGTCTCTGTGAACCGTTACATCGTCCAGAAACTGATTTCCCTGCTGCTGGTGCAGTTCGGCATCTCGGTGGTGGTCTTCTACATGATCCGCCTGGTGCCGGGCGACGCCGTGGACTACATCTATGGACTGTACATGAGCTCCGGGCGCATCGAAGAAATCCGCGCGCTCTGGGGACTCGACCGCCCGCTCGTGGTCCAGTACGTCGAATGGATCGGCCGCGTGCTGCAACTCGACTTCGGGCGTTCCCTGATTTCCGGCTATCCCATCGCCGACGAGATCTTCTCGCGCCTGCCCGTGACGCTGCACCTGTCGTTCATGGCGGGGACGTGGAGCGTCATCTTCGGAGTGACCCTGGGTGTCATCGCCTCGCGGTACCCCAACGGCAAGATCGACGGGATCGTCACGACCACCGGGATCCTCGGGCTGGCGATGCCGCATTTCTGGCTGGCCACGCTGCTGGTGCTGGTCTTTGCGGTCTACCTCAACATCCTTCCCTCCGTCGGCTACGTGTCCCTGTTCGAAGATCCCGTCGAGAGCACGCTTTCCCTGATGCTGCCGTCCCTCGCCCTGGGCACGACCATGGCGGCGGCGGTGATGCGGATGGCGCGTTCGGCCATGCTGGACGTGCTCGGCCATGAGTACATCCGGACGGCGCGTGCGAAAGGAGTGCGCGAGCGCCGCGTGTTTTCCAGACATGCTCTGAGGAACGCCTTCATCCCCGTGCTGACGCTGATCGGCACCGAAACCGGCAAGCTGCTTGGCGGCTCGCTCATCATCGAGCAGATCTTCGCCATCCCCGGCATCGGCCAGTATGCGGTGGAAGCCGTGCTGAGCCGGGACTACCCGGTGCTTCAGGCCACCATGATCGTCATCGCCGGCAGTTACGTGATCATCAACACGCTGGCGGACATCGGCTACGGGTTGCTGGATCCACGGGTGCGGTATGACTAGGCCCTCACCCGGCCTTCGGCCACCCTCTCCCAGAGGGAGAGGGGGTAATTTGACTCCCTCTCCCTCTGGGAGAGGGTAGGGGTGAGGGTCCCCTGGGAGCGCCATGACCACGCGCGCGAATATCAACCCGGTTGGGGGAGGGAGCTGACCCCGTGGCGGACGGCGCAAACACCACTGGTATTCGGCAGCAGCCGGCGACGCGCCGCCGCGAAGGCCCCGGGCGGGCGTGGCGCCGCTTCGTGCGCCACCGTCCGGCCGTGGTGGGCCTGGCGGTCATAGTGGTGTATCTCCTGGCCGCGCTCTTGGCTGACGTGTTGGCGCCCTATGATCCGCTCGACATGGGCGCCGGGCCGCGGCTCGAAGGGCCGGACGCCGCCCACTGGTTCGGCACCGACGAGTTCGGACGGGACGTGCTCAGCAGGGTGATCTACGGCGCCCGCATCGCCTTCGTCGTGGGGGTGCTCTCGGCCACGGGCGCCGCGGTGGTGGGCATGTTCATCGGCGTGCTCGGGGGCTATTACGGCGGCTTGCTGGACCGCGGGGTCACCATGCTCATCGACCTCGTCTTCGCGTTTCCCACGATCCTCCTTGCCATTGCGGTAGCGGCGTTTCTCACCGGCGGGGGCATGCCGCCCTCGGTGCCGGTCATCATCGCCCTCTGCGTGGTGCAGGCGCCGCACTTCGCCCGGGTCGCGCGCGGGGCTACCCTCGCGATCAAGGCCCAGCCGTTCGTGGAGGCCGCCCAGGTGCTGGGGGGCTCCCATCCGCGCATCATCCGCAGCCACATCGCCCCCAACGTGGTCGCGCCGTTGCTGGTGCAGTTCGCCCTGTCCTTCTCCTACGCCATCCTCGCGGAATCGTCCCTGAGCTTCCTCGGCGTAGGGCACCCGCCGCCGGCGCCCTCCTGGGGCGCCATGCTGACCGGAGCCTACGGTTACGTGGAGAGGGCTCCATGGGCCGCGTTTTTCCCTGGAATGGCCATTACGCTGCTCATTCTGGGATTCAACATACTGGGTGATGGGCTGAGAGATTATTTCGATCCTACAAGGCGTTAGGCGCCAATTCTCACTCAATGTGTCAACCATGTCATTGCCGCGAAAGCGGGAATCCAGGAGGGGTGAGGCGGGGAATCAGGTCCGTTTCCGCCCTTCTCCACCCCTGGATTCCCGCTTCCGCGAGAATGACGGGTTCCGCTTCCTGGAGGCAAGCTTGCGCATCCACCGGGGAGCCGTTATTGTCCATCAAGGCCAATTGAAGGCGCTTTTCACGCCCTTCCAGGAGGTGTCCAATGCCAGAATCGAGCGTGTCGACACCGACTCCCACCGCCGACGTCGTCTTTGTCGGCGGCCCCATCGTAACCGTCAATGCCCGCGACGAGGTGGCCGAGGCGCTGGCGATCCGCGGCCGGAACATCCTTCGGGTGGGCAGCCGGGCCTACGTCGAGCAGACCATCGGCCGGGAGACGGAGGTGGTGAACCTCGACGGACGCGCGGTGACCCCTGGGTTCATCGACAACCACATCCACATGACCAACGGTCAGCAGCGCCACTGGGTGGACTGCACCTACGCCGCCTGTCCGTCCATCGCGGACATCGTCGCCAGCGTCAAGGAGCGCGTCGCGCAGGTCAAGCCCGGCGAGTGGATCTGGGGCCGGGGCTTCCAGGCGACGCGCCTCACCGACCGGCGCAACCCCAACCGCTTCGACCTCGATCCGGTGTCGCCCGACAACCCGGTGGCCATCTCCAACCGCGAGTCCATGGGCTGGACCTTCAACACCGCGGGGTTGCGGCGCATGGGGGTCCAGGACGATACGCCCGACCCTCCCGGCGGCCCCATGGAACGGGACGACCAGGACCGTCCGCTGGGTCCCATGTGGGACAACACCCGAACCGTGTTCATCATGCCGGTCTTGCCCAAGTGGGACGTGGACGAGATGATGGACGGTTTTCAATGGATGGCGGAGGAGTTGAATCGCTACGGCGTCACCACGGCGTTCGAGGCCGCCATCCGCTACCGCAGGGACACGGCGGCCTTGCAGCGGTTGCACCGCCAGGCGGCGCCGAGCCTGCGCGTGGTCATGGGCCCGTACCCGGTGCACGGGACGGGTTGGGATCTCGAGGGCGCCGCCGGGAAGATCTGGGAAACCGGTTTGGCGACCAACTACGGCACCGAGTGGCTCAAGCTCGGCGCGCTCCAGATCGGCATCGACGGCGGCGTGATCGGCCAGACCGCGGCCCTGTTCGAGCCCTACAGCAACGACCCGGAGGGGAAAAAGCTCGGGAGCTTCCGGCTCACCCAGGAGGTGGCCAACGACTTCATGGCGCAGGTCCAGGCCAACGACTGGCAGGCCGGGCTCATCTGCCACGGCGACCACGGCATCCACCGGTCGCTGGAGGCCATCGCCCACGGCCGCGAGAAGGTGGCGGCGCACGACCTGCGCCACCGGCTGGAGCACGCCTACCTCTGGAACCCGCAAGTCATGGACCGCATGGCGGAGCTTGGCGTCATCTGGAACACGCAGCCACCGATCCTGGAGAGCATCGGCAGCGAAGGAGTCCACGGCCAGTGGGGCGAGCGGGCGCGCTACGCGTTCCCGTTCAAGTCGCTGACCGACCGCGGCGTCATCATCTCCGGCGGCTCCGACTGGCCCGTGGGCCTGTACAATCCGCTGCAGGGCATCGACATCCTGGTGAACCACCGCTTCGGACCGGAGGAGGGCGGCGAGGTGCTCAACGCGGACGAGGGCGTGAGCGTGCTGCAGGCCATCCGGATCTATACCTACAACTGCGCCTATACGTCCTTTGACGAAGATCGGACGGGTTCGCTGGAGGAGGGGAAGGCGGCGGATCTGGCGCTCCTTTCGGAGGACATTCTCAGCGTGGAGCCAACCGCGATACGGGACATCAAGGTCGACCGCACCTACGTGGACGGCCGCCTCGTGTTCGAACGGTCGTAGTCCACGGCCGGCGGCGAACAGGAGGCCCGGCAGCCTACGCCGCAGGGGGCGGGTTTCAAACCCGCCCGGGTGTGCGCCGCGCTAGCGGCGATACGGGCATTCGGGGAGGCGTCTCCGCGGTTGCCGCCGGGCAGTGAAGACAGGAGGGAAGCATGGCGTTGGCACTCATGGGCGCCCGCATCATGACGGCGTCCGACGGGGTGATCGAGGAAGGCACGCTCGTGATCGAGGGGCGGACCATCGAAGCCGTCGGCGCCGATGTCCGGCCGCCCAAGGACGCCGAGGTCCAGGACCTGCGCGGCAAGGTGCTCATCCCCGGGATGATCGACGCCCACACCCACCTGGGCCTGTGCCAGGACGGCGTGGGGGCCAGCCAGAGCGACGAGGACGAAGTGGGCGATCCGGTGGTCCCGCACCTGCGGGCGCTGGACGCCATCAACCCCGAGGACATCGCCTTCCAGGACGCCCTGAAGGGCGGGGTCACCACCGTGGGCGTCATGCCCGGCAGCTTCAACGTCATCTGCGGCCAGCCCGCCGCGGTCAAGGTGGTGGGGCGTACGTTGGAAGAGATGCTGGTGCGCGCCCCGGTGGGCATGAAGATCGCCTTCGGGGAACGTCCCAAGCAGGTGTACGGCGGCATGAAGAAGAGCCCGATGACGCGCATGGGCATTGCCGCCATCCTGCGGGAAGGGCTGGCCCGTGCCCAGCTCTACGCGGCCGACGGCAACGGGCGGCGGGACCTGCGGCAGGAGGCCATGGTGCCGGTGGTCCGCAAGCAGATCCCGCTGCGCGCCCACGCGCACCGGGCCGACGACATCATGACCGCCATCCGCATCGCGCGGGAGTTTGACCTCGATTTGATCATCGAGCACGGCACCGACGGGTACAAGGTGGCCGGAGAGCTGGCGGAAGCCGGGGTCGGGGTGGTTCACGGCCCGTGGCTCAAGACCCGCGGCAACCTCGAGCAGTCGGGGCGCAGCCCGGACTCGCCCCGGATCTTGGTGGAGAACGGCGTGCTCACCGCCTTCTCCACCGATCACCCGGTGATCCCCATCCAGAACCACAGGATGCAGGGAATGACGGCGGTGGAGCACGGCGTCAGCCCGGAGGAGGCACTCAAGGCGCTGACGCTCAATTCTGCCCGGCTCATGGGCATCGACGAGCGGGTGGGAAGCCTGGAGAAGGGCAAGGACGCGGACGTCGTGGTACTGTCGGGTCCGCCGTTCGACGCGGCGACGCAGGTGGAAGGCGTCATCGTGAACGGAACCGTTGGCTGGACAAGCGAGCCGGCGAGGATTTGAACGCCGGATAGGACATGAGGGAAACTTCTCGGGTTACAGCGACTTCACGAAACTCGCGGGCCCGGGTTCTCCGCCCGCTGCAAGGGAGAAGAGACATGAAACTTCAGAAAGCGTTCATCTGCACGGCATCCGTCGTTTTCGCCATCCTCTTCGCGGCCGCCGCCGTCCACGCGCAGGCCATGAAGATCACCACCGCGGACGTGGCCTACGACGCGGACAACGCCAAGGTCAAGGGCTATCTGGCCAAGCCCGCGGACAAGAAGGCGCGTCCCGGGCTGATCCTGATCCACGAGTGGTGGGGGCTCAACGACAACATCCGGGAGAACGCGCGCGCGTTCGCCGAGTTGGGTTACGTGGCCCTGGCGGTGGACCTTTACGACGGCGAGATGGCGACGACGCCGGACGGTGCCCGCAAGCTGGCGGGAAGCGTGCGCAAGAACACGGACGCGGCGTTCGCCAACCTGAAGCAGGCCGTGAGCTACCTGAGCGGCCTCAAGGGGGAGGTGGACCCGGCGCGCATCGCCTCGGTGGGCTGGTGCTTCGGCGGCGGCTGGTCCTACCAGATGGCCAAGAACGACCTCGGCGTGAAGGCGTCGGTCATCTACTACGGCCGCTTCAACCCCGCCGACGACCTGAGCCGCATGCGCGCCACGATCCTCGGACACTTCGGCGAGACGGACAGGGGCATCAAGGTGGACAACGTCCGCGAGTTCCAGGCGAAGCTCAAGACCCTCAAGGGCGACCACATGGTCTTCATCTATCCCAACGCGGGGCATGCCTTCGCCAATGCCGACAGCCGTAACTACGACAAGGCCGCGGCGGAGACCGCCTGGAAGCGGACCATGGAGTTCTTCCAGAAACACCTCTAGGAACAGAGAGGACACGGAACAGAGAGGACGCCGACATGGCACGCATTCGTCACATCGCCATACTCACGGACGACAAGGAGAAGCTGGTGGAGTATTACACCAGCGTGTTCGGGCTCAAGATTGTCAAGGGCGTGGGCACCGCCACCTACCTTTCCGACGGGCACGTGAACCTCGCCATCATCCCCAAGGGTCCGGAGGAGCAGGTGGAGGGGCATGCACTGGAGAGCGGCCTCAACCACATCGGTTTCGAGGTGGACGACGTGCAGGCCTTGAAACCGATGTCGGACCGGATGGGCGGCGCCGACGACGTCAGGAAACGGCCGCCCAACCGCGAGTCGGAGTATCGGGTGCAGGACCCGGACGGCAACCTTATCGACCTGTCGCAGCACGGCTGGCCGGTGTGACGGTAGTAGGCGTCCTTCGACTTCGTTCCGCTAGCGCTTCACTACGCTCAGGACGAACGGTGGTGGAACTGTCCTTTGTACGGGAGAAACGGTGGAGCAACGACCCTCACCGTTCGTCCTGAGCGTAGCCGCGCGCCAGCGCGGCGAAGTCGAAGGACGCCGATCGGAGACTATGCATGGCTGAACGGGAACGGGTGCTCTTGCCCGACGACGTATCTCCCAAGCGTTATGACCTGACCCTGAAACCCGACCTCGAGCGCTTTGCCTTCAGCGGCAGCGAGGCCGTGGAGATCGAGATAAAGGCGCCCACCCGTCGGGTGGTGCTGCACGCGACCGAGCTGGAGATCCACTCGGCGGCGCTGGAGCGGGACGGGGCCACCCTCGAGCCCGTGAGCATCGAGGCCAACGAGGAGGAGGAGACCGTTGCGTTCGTCTTCGGCGAAACGCTGGACCCGGGTCCGGCGCGTCTTGCCATCGAGTTCACCGGGCTACTGAACGACAAGATGCACGGCTTCTACCGCGGCGTCTACCATCAGGACGGCGAGAAGCGCACCATGGCCGTGACCCAGTTCGAGGCCACCGACGCCCGGCGCGCCTTCCCGTGCTGGGACGAGCCCGCGCAAAAGGCCGTGTTCGCGGTGACCCTGGTGGTGCCGGAGGACCGGGTGGCGGTCTCCAACATGCCGCCCACCGATGTCGAGACCGGGGACGACGGGCTCAAGACCGTGCGCTTCGCCGATACCCCGGTGATGTCCACCTATCTCCTGGCTTTCGTCGTGGGCGAGTTCGACTACGTCGAGACCGAGACGACGGAAGGCGTAACGGTGCGCGTCTACACGCCGGTGGGCAGACGCGAACAGGGGCGGTTCGCCCTGGACGTGGCCGCCCGCACGCTGTCTTTTTTCGACGAGTACTTCGGCATCGCCTATCCGCTGCCCAAGATGGATCTCCTGGCGATCCCGGACTTCGCCGCCGGCGCCATGGAGAACTGGGGGGCGGTGACCTACCGCGAGACCGCGATACTGGTGGATCCGGAGGAGTCGTCCGCGGGGACGCGGCAGCGGGTGGCCATCATCGTCGCCCACGAGCTGGCGCACCAGTGGTTCGGCAACCTCGTCACCATGGAGTGGTGGACGCACCTGTGGCTCAACGAGGGGTTCGCCTCGTGGATCGAGTTCCTGGCGGTGGACCACATGTTCCCGGAATGGGACATGTGGACGCAGTTCGTCTACAGCGACTTCGGCCGCGCCCTGTCGCTGGACGGACTCAAGAGCTCCCACCCCATCGAGATAGAGGTGCGGGATCCCAAGCAGATCAGCGAGATCTTCGACGGCATCAGCTACAGCAAGGGCGCCTCGGTGATCCGGATGCTGGCCGCCTACCTGGGCGCGGACACGTTCCGCAGCGGGTTGCGGCGCTACCTCGAACGGCACCAGTACGCCAACGCCACCACCGAGGACCTCTGGCAGGCGCTGGCGGAAGAGTCCGGGAAGCCGGTGAAGCAGATCATGGACACCTGGACCAAGCAGACCGGTTATCCGCTGCTGTCCGTGAACATGAAGCAGGGAGAGGTCGAACTTCACCAGACCCGGTTTTTCCTGAGCGGCGTCCCGGATCGGGACGACACCAGCCGGTGGTCGGTTCCCCTGGGCATCCGGACGGAGGGGGGACAGGACACGTTTCGGGTATTCGAGGAGGAGAGGACCACCGTCGATTCGGGTAGCGGCAGGAGAGAATGGCTGAAGGTCAACCCCGATCAGACCGGCTTCTATCGGAGCAACTACAGCGCCGAGCTTTGGGACAGGCTGGCGGCCGCGGTAGGGGCTGGGGAGCTTCCCTCCGCCACCGACCGGCTGGGTCTCCAGAACGACGCCTTCGCCCTGGCGCGGGCCGGCTACCTCGATCCGGGCCGGCCCCTGGCGCTGGCGTCTTCCTATCGCAACGAGACCGACTACACGGTGTGGGCCGACCTGTCGGAGAACCTCCGGGCCTACGACATCCTCCTGTCGCACCGGTCCTGCCATGAGTCGTTTCGCGCCTACGCTCGGAGCCTGTACCAGACCATTCACACCAGCCTGGGTTGGGACGCCCGGCCCGGGGAAAGCCACCTCACCAAGCTGCTCCGGCCCATGGTCATCGGGCTCCTGGGACGCTACGGCGATCCACAAGTGAACGCCGAAGCCTTGCGCCGGTTCGATGAGGGGATCCGGGACGCGACACCGGTGGCGCCCGATCTCCGGATGGCGGTCTACGGTCAGGTCGTGGAGAGCCGCGGGCTGGAGGGATACGAGGCCGTGCTGCGGGTCTACCGCGAGGCCGAGCTTCACGAGGAGAAGAACCGTTGTCTGCGGGCCCTGGGGTGCAGCACGGATCTGGATCTGCTGCGGCGGACGCTGGACTTCTCGCTGTCCGACGAGGTCCGCGGGCAAGACACGCCGCTGGCGGTGGCCGGCGTCGCCATGAACCCGTTGGGACGGGATCTGGCCTGGAATTTCCTGCGCGAGAAATGGGCCGAGTTCGATGACCGTTACGGGCAGGGCGGGTTCATCATCGCCCGGATCGTGTCCATCACCACCGAGGACTTCACCACCCTGGAGAAGGCCGCGGAGGTGGAGTCCTTTTTCGAATCGCATCCCGCGCCCGCGGCGACGCGCACGGTACGGCAGTCCCTGGAACGTATCCGCTCCAACGCGCTGTGGCTCGAGCGGGACGGCGACGCCATCGCCGGGTGGCTCGACGCTTATGAGCCGGCACCGTAGGGGCGGGTTTCAAACCCGCCCGTGCCCGCACCATTGCCCGGCACGGACAACATAACGAGAAAGGGAGATACTTCATGGCGGGAAATGCCGAGTTGCTGTCCTTCGTGACCTCGGACCAGGAGACGCTGCACGGCGCGCTGTTTCGCGCCGAAGATTCGCCTCACCCCGACCTGGCGCTGGTGCTGATTCACGGGGTGGCGATGAGCTTCTACACCGGCCCGCTGCCGGCGTTCGCCGAGGCCCTGGCCGGACGCGGCCACCACGGCTTCTCCATCAACACGCGCGGACATGACTGGATCTCCCGGGGCGGCGACCTCACCGCTTTCCGGGGCGCCACCTACGAGAACTTCGAGGAGTGCCTGCTGGACGTGGACGCCGCCATCGAGCGGTTGCAGCAGGAAGGCTACGCCCGCTTCGTGCTCGTCGGGCACAGTCTCGGCTCGGTCAAGTCCCTCTACTACCAGGGCACGCGGCAACGCGACGACGTGGTGGGTGTAATTTCATGCTCCGCTCCCAAGCAGTTCTACGCCGCCCGCTGCGCGGAGGATCCGGAGTTCGAGGCGCGCATGGCGGAAGCAGAGGGGCGCGTGGCCGGAGGGGAAGGGGAGGAATACCTGTGGGCGCCGGCAAGCGGCGCCACCGGCCTGTTCACCTACAGGACCTACGTCAGCAAGTACGGCCGCCACGAGACAAACGACGTCCGTCCCCACGCCGCCAAGCTGGGCTGCCCCCTGCTGGTCACCGCCGGCGAGATCGAAGCCGCCTATTTCCGCGAGTATGCCCATGAACTGGACGAGGCGGCCGGACCCGACAACTGCACCTGCATCATCGTCCCCGGCGCCAACCACTTCTACGCCGGCTGCGAGGACTTCATGATCGACGCCCTCGACGGCTGGCTCAAGGAGAAACTCGCGTAGGAGGCCCTGCCGCACCAAACTGGAATCGTGGGCCGCTCCTGACCGCGAGGACGGTCCCGTTTGACCTGGAAATAGCACCCTCCGAACGACTCTCAAGACGAGGCGCTATCCAAATTTTCGCGCCGTCGGACCATCATTCGGTGGTCCACCTGTTCTTCCCGTTTCCACGACAGGCCGTGAAGTAACGGCATCTTGTCCCGTCTCCTCCCACCTAAGCCCGACACGCTGTGGAGGTCTTGTTCGATCTTGGATTTGACATAGATAAATATTTTATCCAGAAACATATTCGTTTCATCAAATTACATAGGGGAGAGAATTTCTGGCACAGTGGGCAGGTGCTGCGGGCCGCCTGTGTGAATCATTCCATGGCGATCATTATCCCAAATCTTGGACTGGGCAACGCGAAAGCTACCCCCGGCGAAAAGCGCTTCGCGCATCGCTTGGAGTCTCTGCTCGACGACGAGTGGTTGTGTTTCTACGACATACCCGTGGGAAAGCGGCGGCGTTATCCGGATTTCATCCTGGTGCATCCCCGGTGCGGCTTGCTGTTCCTGGAAGTCAAGGACTGGAAGCTGAGTTCGATCAACCGCATCGACCACGACAGAGTTGAACTGGAGACCGCCAGTGGCTTGAAAGCCACGGTCAATCCGGTCAAACAAGCGCGCGAAGGAGCCTTGCAGACCATAGACATGCTCCAATGCGATCCGCATTTGAAGGAGAAACAAGGCCAGTACAAGGGGAATCTGATCTGCCCTTACGGCCATGGCGTGGTATTGACGAACATCACCCGCAAGCAGATCCAGTCTGTGGCGCCGGATGACGTATCCGAACGGGTGCTGCCAAGTCGCCTGCTGATCTGCAAGGACGAAATGCTGGAGGACACCGACCCGGAGACATTTCAGGAGCGTCTTTGGGACATGTTCGAGTATCGATTCAAGAAGTCGCTGACCCTGCCCGATCTGAACCGCATCCGCTGGCACCTGTACCCGGAAATCCGCATCGACAACCTGGAGCTTTTCCCGCAGGAGAAGGTGCCCCGACAGGGTTCCGTCCCGGATGTAGTCAAGGTGATGGACATCCATCAGGAACAACTGGCCCGCGGCCTTGGCGACGGGCATCGCGTCATTCACGGCGTGGCGGGTTCCGGCAAAACCCTGATTCTGGAATTCCGCGCCGAGGTTCTGGCGGAGTTGCTCAAAAAGCCGATTCTCGTCCTATGTTTCAACATCACCCTGGCGGCGAAGCTCAGGAGTCACATGCGCAGCAAGGGCATCGCCGACAAGGTGCACGTCTACCACTTTCACGACTGGTGCGGAGAGCAGCTAAGAACCCATCAAGTGGACGTTGCTAAAGGCGATAAGCCGGTTTGGGAACGACAGGTGGACAGCGTGATCGCCGGCGTCGAGAAGGGACAGATCTCACCCGGGCGATACGGCGCGTTATTGATCGACGAGGGCCACGATTTCGAAGAAAGCTGGCTACGACTCGTCGTCCGGATGGTCGACCGGAATACAAACTCGCTGTTGCTGTTGTACGACGACGCCCAGTCCATCTACCGTCGAAGCGACTTGGGGTTCTCCTTGTCGAGCGTGGGCGTGCAGGCGCGCGGCCGCACGAAGATTCTCAAGCTCAACTACCGCAACACGAGCCAAATCCTGAACTTCGCCTACGAGTTCGCCAAGGAGGTGCTTCAGGAGAAGAGTTCCGGCGACGACCACGTGCCGTTGATCAAGCCACAAGCCGCGGGGGTGGACGGCCCCTTGCCGATATTCAAGCAATTGGGTTCGTTCGAAGGAGAAGCCAGTTTCGCCGCCGACTGCGTCAAAAAGTGGCACGAGGACGGTGTGCCGTGGCGGGAGGTGGCGATCATTTACGACGCGCACTGGATGGGCAAAGCCGTGGCGGAGAGGTTCGGAGAACGAGGTATTCCCTTCCAGTTACTTCACACGTCCGCAACGAGGAAGCGCTACAATCCACAGGCCGATCAAGTGGTGCTTCTGACACAACAGAGCAGCAAGGGGTTGGAGTTTTCGCGCGTGGTTCTTGTTGGCTTGGGAAAACTACGGACCGAACGAGACGACATCGCCGAGGAAACACGCGAGCTATATGTCGCGATGACACGTGCCCGCGAATGCTTGTTAATGACGGCAAGTGAGACCAACGTCTACACGCGGAAGATTCAATCCATTACGGCTGCGAAAACCTGAGTAGGCGCCCAGCTAACCCGCTAGCCAGTTCTCGACGTCAGATCGTTGATAGGCCGATTCCTGCGTTGGGCTCGAATCAAAGCTGAGTCAGAAGCTCGCCGTACCCCTCCACCGGCTGGTTCAGCTCCATTGCCTTGAGCGCCGTCCAGATCCACGCTTGGGTGTTGGTGACCACGGGCTTGCCGAACTCCTGTTCGAGCTGTTCGATGATGGGCGTGATCCGCCACTTGTTGCAGGGCATGTAGAGGCCGTCGATATCAGAGTGTTCCCGAAGCAACGGGCGCGCCACCTCCAGCCCCGACTCCGCGGGCAGAGCCCATATCTCCCGGGAGTTCGCGCAAGCGAGGCCCCGGAAGGCCTCGACATGGATGTCGTCGTGCTCCAGGAAACGGATCAACCGGGCGTCCTGGTCTTCCGGAAAGGGTGTCGCCATCACCACGCGCTTCATCCCGAGCGCACGGCAGGCGTCCGTTACGGAGGTCAGCACCGTTGATGCCGGCACCGGGGTGACTTCGCCCACGGCCTGGAGCAACTGGCGGTCCGAGCCGGGTCCCTTGTAGGACAGGAACAGCTCGCCGGTGACCATGAGGAAGTCGAGGGAGTACTCGGTCAGCTCCCGGACCAGGCCGAAGAACTCGCTCTCGGCGCGGGCGAACTCCTGGTCCGTGAACTCGCGCACCCGGAGGCCGCGGCCTTCCACCGTAATGTCCGGCGGCAGGATCGTGTAGACGTCGGTGAGGAACTCCTCACTGATGTTGGGTGATATCAGGCCGATGCGTTTCATGTTCCACCACGCGAAGTGTCGGTCGCCTGTCCGGGAAGGGAGCGGGTCACACGTTCCCCAGCGACAGGAGCGACAGCGACGTCACCTCGAAGTCCTTGACCCAGTACTCGCCGGTGTACATGCCTTCGGCGCCCTTGGCGATGTTGGCCCGGGCCGGACTGGTGACGTAGTTCTGCATGTCTTCCTTGGTTTCCCAGAAGGTGAGGGATATCCCTTCGTCCGGATTCTCGGAACTCCGGAGCAGTTGGCGGCCGCGAAAGCCCGGCATGTTCGCGGTGGCGGGCACCACCACCTCGTTGTAGTACCGCTCGTATTCCGTCCATTTCCCGAGTCGAAGCTTGCCCCAGAAAATTCTGCAGACCATGGTTTCCTCCTGACTGAGCGATTTGAGAACCGCGGGGTCGAAGCCGTGTCCTCGCGGACGTGTTCACTGCCTGTATTGTAGACGCGAAACCGCGCGGGTCGCAATCGGCGGTTTCACAGAGGCGGAATGATGCCGCCGCCGAGAATGCCGGGCACGATCTCGGCGATGCTCCCGGTCCACAGGTCCACTCCCAGGAGCGCCATGCCAGCGTAGAGACACGTCGAGGCCATGAGGCTCGCGAGCAGCGCGGCGACGAGCCGCATGCGTGCTTCCGTCACCAGGTAGGCCACGATGAAGAGCGGCGGGACCGCGAACAGCCCGAGCAGGAAGACGGCCGCGAAGAAGCCGATGGCCCAGGCCATCATGCGCAGGACCGGTCCCCAGGGGCTTGCCGGCTGGGTTACGGCGGGATCGGACGTTTCCTGCCGGCCGCCCCAGAGTTCGTCCAACGCCGAGTCGAGCCACTGCATGACGGGGGGATGGAACTCGCCCACCAGCAGCACGACGGTCAACGCAAGGGTAGGGAGGCCCACCACCAGGGGCAGCACCTGGACTTCCGGAGGATAGCCGAGCCCGGTCCACAGGAGGAGGGTGATGAAGCCGCCGACCACCGCGGTGAAGAGCAGGGAGCCTCTCATACGCCTCCGGCCCCTTTCCCCGCCACCCACCGGCGCAGCGACTTGACGAAAGGCAGCGTGACAGTGGCGAGCGTGAGGATCATGAGGACGATCACGATGGGCTGCGTGTAGAAAATGTCATAACGGCCGTCGGAAATCATGAGCGATTGCAGGAATGCCTGTTCCGCCAGCGGCCCCAGGATGAAACCGATCACCACGGTGATGAGCGGGAAACCGTAGCGGCGCATGCAGTAGCCGAAAACCCCGGCCGCCACCGCCAGCCCCACGTCGAAGATGCTGGTCCGCAGCATGTACATGCCGACGAACACCAGCACGAGAACGAACGGTGCGATAGCCCGCGAGGGGAGCGTGCTGAGCCGGGCCAGCCAGGGCACCGCCATGAGGCCCAGGCCGCTGGTGAGGACCTGGCTGAAGACGATCCCCAGGAGCAGCGCGTAGACGAGGTCCATGTGGTCCCGGAGCAGCAGCGGCCCGGGCTGCAACCCGTGCAGCACGAAGGCCCCGAGCAGCAGGGCCATGTCCGCGCTGCCCGGGATGCCGAAGGCCACCGTCGGCAGCAGGGAGCCGCCGTCTTTGGCGTCGTTGGCGGTCTCGCTGGCGATGATCCCTTCGAGATTCCCTGTGCCGAAGGTCTCCGGCTTGTCCGAGCCCTGGATGGCGACGACATAGGAAAGGAAAGAGGCGACACCAGCTCCTACCCCGGGGATCACGCCGATGCCGGCGCCGATGGCGGTGGCGCGCGCCACGGCGAGGGGTCTGGAGAAGGTATCGCGGATTCCCTGGAGGGTTTGGCGCCGCCAGTCGGCGCCGGTGGCGCCGGCCGCGGCGCTCGCCGTCACGCCGCCGCTCGCCGAGTAGCTGATGAGCTCGCTCACGGCCAGCATCCCCACCACGAAGGGAACCATGGGCAGGCCGTCCCACAGGTATTCGCTGTCCATGGTGTAGCGGTAGACGCCGTACATCTCGGTGTACCCGATGAGCGACAGCAGGATGCCGAGGCCTCCGCCCACCAGCCCCTTCACCATGTTGCCCTTGGCCGCGAACGCGATGGTGACGAGGCCGAACACCACGAGCCAGAAGAACTCCGGAGGGCCGAACGCATAGACGATCGGCTTGACCGCGGGGAGGAGGGCGAGGAGGATCACCGCGCCGCCCAGGGAGCCCACGAAGCAGGCCGTGGCGGACACGGCGAGCGCTCGGGCGCCTTCGCCCCTGCGGGTCATGGGATAGCCGTCGAGGCAGGTGGCGGCGTTGGGAGGGGTGCCGGGGGTGTTGAGGAGGATGGCAGGCACGGAGCCGCCGAAGGTGCCGCTGCTGATGATGCCCGAATACATGAACATGGCCAGCATGGGGTCCATGCCGAAGGTAAACGGGAGCACCACCGCCAGGGCCGTGATGGTTCCGAGCCCGGGAAGCGCCCCGAAGATGACGCCCAGGGTCGTCCCCATGAACAGCATGAGGACGGCGGCCGGGTCGGTCACCCTCAGGGCGGCTTCTGCGAGTGCCGTCTGCATCGCGTCCGTGGAGACGCTTGCTTATCCGGGAGTTACTACTTTTTCTTCAACAAAGGCTTGAGCCCATGCATGATCTCGGCGTTGGCCTTCAACACCTTCCAGGTTGCGTCGGGGCCCTCGGGGTTGAGGAAGAAACCGCCTTTCAAGGCCCACTCCTTGAAGGCGGCGTCAGCCATGATCTCCCCCATCGCCTTGCGTATGACCTGCAGCCTGTCGTCCGGTGTTCCCGGCGGCGCGCCCATGATGCGCGGGACTCCCAGGACCGAGAGTTGCGAGTACCCCAGCTCCGTAGTGGTGGGGACGTCCGGCAGGTTGGGATCCTTCTTGTCGGAGATGAAGGCGAGCATCCGGAGGTCGTTCAGCACGTTGCGGACGTGGACGTATCCGCCCGCCCCCGCCTCGGCGTCGCCCCGGGCCACCGCGAGGGCGGCTTTCGGCAGGTTCTTGTAACCCGTGACGAACTTCACCGGGAAGCCCAGCGTGGCTCCCAGCGCGTTGGCCTCCACCCAGGTCACGGCACCGACCCCGGTGGTGGCGAACTTGATGGGGCGGCCGGCTTTCTTGAGATCCGCGAGGCTCTTGATGGGCGACTTCTTGTTGACGTAGACGAACTGCTTCGCGTCCGAAATCTTCGTGATGATCTTGAACTGGTTGTAGTCGATGGACGCCTTCTTCCCGCGCAGGATCTCGTTGGACTGGAACGATATGAAGTGGACGAAGCCGATGGTGTAGCCGTCGGGTTTCGACTTGAACAGGACCACCGCGCCCTTGCGTCCGCCCGCGCCCGGGTTGTTCTTGACCACCACGGGGACGCCGAGCTTCTTCTCGAGGTCCGCGCCCATCTTGCGTCCCAGGCGCCCGTAGGCGCCGCCGGCGCCGAACGGCACGATGATGGTGATGGGCTTGTCCGGGTAGGCAGCGGGCGTTTCCGGAGCGTTCGCCAGTACCAACGCCCCTGAAACCAGGCCGATTGCCAACAGTTTCACTAAACGCATGATCCCTCCTTGAAACAGTAGTTTGCCGGCAGGCGTGTGAGGTACGGCTCAGCCGGCGGGGTTACGGCATATCACATTCAGCAGCGCCTGCCGCCCTTCCTTCTTGACGGCCTTGAGGCCGCGTTGCAGGGCGGCGGGCAGGTCCGCCGGGTCGTCCACGCGCTCCGCGTAGGCGCCGCAGGCCTGGGCGGTCAGCTCGAACTGCGGCGACGGCGACAGGTCCGTGCCCGGAAAGTTGCTGGTCTGGTGGGCCACCCCGTCGGGGTACAACTCGCGCACGGTGCTCAGCGTCGCGTTCCAGGCCTGGTTGTTGTAGATGACCGTCAGGAACGGCACCTGGTACTTCTGCGCTGTGAAGTGGCAGGCGGTGGGGACGCAGAACATGTAGGAGCCGTCCCCCTCGCAGGCGATGACTGTGTGGTCCGGCGCGGCCAGCTTGGCGCCGATGGCCGCTCCCATCCCCCAGCCGAGATGGCCGGCCGGCGCTTGGTCGAAGAACGATCCGGGCCGCTCCAAACCCAGCACCGGTCCCAGGGGCGAGGTCACGGCCTCTCCCATCACGATGGTCTTCTCGTCCACGACGTCGGCGATGCACCGGGAAACCCACAAAGGATGGATGGGGCGCTCGTCCTTGACCTTCTCGATCCGCGCCGCCAGTTCTGCCCGGGTTTCGTCGTGGGCGGCCTTGATGCGGCCCCGCCGCGCTTCCACGCTTTTCCGTAGCGTGTCCGACCTGTCCAGCCTCTGCCGGACGAGGCCGTTCAGCACCGGTAGCGTCACGTCGGACGAACCGGTCATGGCGTGGTCCACGGGGAAGCCCCACACCGGAATGGACGAGAACAGCGGGTCTACCTCCAGTTGCAGCACCGTGGCCTCGCGCCGGAGAATGTCCCGGGTGGCGGGCGTCCAGGGTACGTCGATGTCGACGAGAAAGACCACGTCGGCCGTCTTCACGTGGTCGGCAATGTCGTGGCCGGCGTGGCACGGGTGGCTCGACGGGAAGTTCATGTACGGGGACTGCGGATGCTGCACCACCGGAATCGCCAGCAGGTCCGCCAGCTCCACCAGCGGCGCCACCGCCGCGGGGGTCTTGCCGACGTAGCGCGTCACGATCACCGGGTCGGACGCGCCCATGAGGATCTCCGCCGCCCGCTCAAGGTCCCCCACGGGGGTCTGGATCTTGCTCGGCGGCTCGAACACCTCCGCGGACACACGAGTCGTCTCCATGGACTCGTACAGCCACTCGCGCGGCAGCGACAGGTACACCGGTCCGCGCGGCTCGGCCATGGCGATCTTGAAGGCGCGCGGGACGATGGCGCCGAGCTGCTCGTTGGCGCGGTTCTCGAAATCCCACTTCACGAACTCGCGCACGATGCTGCCCTGGTCCCGGGATTCCTGGCGCCAGTGGATGTGGCGGCTCTTGCCGCCCGCCACCTCGCCCTCGGTCACCGGGGTGCGTCCGGCCACGAACAGCATCGGCACTTGGCATGCCTTGGCGTTCATGAGCCCGCCCAGGCCGTTGGCGGTGCCGGGCAGGGTGTGCACCAGCACCACCTGCGGCTTGCCCGACGCGCAGTAGTAGCCGTGGGCCATGGACACCGCGGCCTGCTCGTGGGGCACGACCACGATCTCCGCTCCCTTGGACTCGCTGCGGTGCATCTTGGCCAGCGCCTCCAGGATCGGGCCGTGGTCCGTCCCGGTATTGGCGAAGATGTAGTCGACGTCGGGATTGGCGTTAAGCTGCGCCAGAAAGGCTTCGGCCCCGTTGGCCACGGTCACGTCTTCGAATTGAGGTCCCGGCATGTTCGCATTCTCCGTGTGTTGTGGGGGTCACCAAGAGGGCGCAAGTCCGCAGACTTAACAACCGTCTCGTCGGCATGTCAAGTCAACGTTCGAACGAAGCAATGCTCCAACGGTCGAACCCAGGAAGCGGAGTTGACCGGCCACACGAAGCATTTTAAGCTCGGTGTTCACATGGGCGAAACAGACTGTTTCGGGGAGGACGCGGCCATGAGCGAGTCTCGGGAGGATTCGGCGAAGATCGAGGGCACCTACGTGTTCGACGGAGCTCAGTCGCGCAAGGGCTACCGTCTCAACAAGTTCTTCTTCTCCCTCAACGAGGCCGAGAACCGTGCGGCCTACAAGGAGGATGCCGAGGCGCTCATGGACCGCTTCGGCCTGTCCGAGTGGGAGAAGGAGAAGTTGCGGGAGAAGGACTGGCTGGCGCTGGCGCGCGAGGGCGGCGCCAACATCTACTTCATGTACAAGATGGGCTCGGTGACGGGCGACAGCCTCCAGCATATCGGCGCGGCGTTCCGCGGCGAGACGCTGGAGGAGTTCCTCAGCACGCGAAAGGTCCAGGGGGCCAGGTAACATGGGCAAGATCGTCGCAGGAATCGGGTCGTCGCACGTCCCCGCCGCGGGGGCGGCGTTCGACCAGGGCAAGCAGGACGCTCCCGAGTGGAAGCCGCTGTTCGACGGCTACCGGCCGGCCATGGAGTGGCTCCGGGAAGCCCGCATCGACGTCGCCATCTTCATCTACAACGACCACGGTTCGGGCTTCTTCTTCGACAAGTACCCCACCTTCGCCATGGGCGTGGCGGACAGCTACCCGCCGGCGGACGAGGGCTGGGGCCCGCGCCCGCTGGAGCCGGTTCCCGGCGATCCGGAGTTCTCATGGCACGTGGCCGAGTCGCTGATCCGCGAGAGCGAGTTCGACATGACCGTGTGCCAGGAACTGACGGTGGACCACGGGTTGCTGACGCCGTTGCCCATGCTCTGGGCACACCAGCCCCGGTGGGACATCAAGGTGGTGCCGGTGGCGGTCAACGTGGTGCAGCATCCGCTGCCCACGGCGCGCCGCCTGTGGAAACTGGGGCAGGCCCTGCGCCTGGCCGTGGAGAGCTACCCCGAGGACATCCGCGTGGCCGTCCTCGGCACCGGCGGGCTGTCGCACCAGCTCCACGGCGAGCGCTTCGGCTTCCGCAACGAGGAGTGGGACCGGCGCTTCATGGAGCGCATCGTGAATGGGCCCGAGGAACTGGTGGAGCTTTCGCACCACGACTACATGGTGCAGGGCGGCGCCGAAGCGGTGGAGATGATCATGTGGCTGGGCATGCGCGGCGCCATGTCCCCCGAGGTGAGGCTGGTGCACCAGAACTACTACGCGCCGATGCTGACCGGCATGGGCCTGCTGCTCCTGGAAGACACCGCGACGTCGTGAACATGGAGCGCGCGCACGAAGGAACGGACGCGCTCCGGGTGACGCTCCTGGGCACGGGACGGCCCAAGCCCCAGCCGGGGCGCACGGGCCCGGCGGCCATGGTGGAGGCGGCCGGAAAGTACTTCGTCTTTGACTGCGGCCGCTGCACCTTGCAGCGCCTGGAGGAAGCCGGGGTCCCCATGGGAGAGCTCCGGTACCTGTTCCTCACCCACCTCCACTCCGACCACATCGTCGGCATCCCCGATTTCTGGCTGACCCCGTGGATCTTCGGGCGCGGGGACCGGCCGTTGCACGTCTGGGGACCGGACGGGACCAGCCGGATGATGTCCAAGCTGGCGGAGGCCTTCGAGTACGACATCCACCTGCGCCGCGACGTGGACGAGCGGCTCGACCCGGGCGGCGTCGAGGTCATCGCCAAGGACGTGGAGCAGGGCTTCGTCTACGAGGACGACGGCCTCAAGATCACCGTCTTCGACGTGGACCACGCGCCCGTCAAGCCCGCCTTTGGCTACCGCATCGACTACAAGGGACGTTCCGCGGTCCTTTCCGGAGATACCCGGTACAGCGAAAACCTCATCGAGTTCTCACGCGGCGTGGACCTGCTGGTGCATGAGGTCGCGGCCGCCCCGGCGGCGGAATTGCAGCGGTCCGAGCGGCTGGCCCACGTCATCGGCCACCACACCTCGCCCGAGGAAGCCGCATCGGTCTTCTCCCAGGTGAAGCCCAAGGTCGCCGCCTTCACCCACGTGGTCACGTACGGCGTCGAGCGCAGCGAGATCGTGGAACGCACCAACGCAGGCTACTCGGGCGAGCTGGTCATGGGCGAGGACCTGATGCGCTTCGAGATCGCCGACGACGTCAAGGTGGTCCCGCCGAAGACCTGACCGTCGTTGCTCCGACCCCTGGGCGGGTCACCACTTCCGGCGCCCTCTCCCTCTGGGAGCGGGTTGGGGTGAGAGGCCTCGTGCGGCTCTACTCCTCGGCCGGCAGCCCCACCGTGTCCGCCACCCGTTGCGCGTAGTGGTTCCAGGTCCACTCGTAGACTTTCGATACCGCGGCCTGAAGGCCCTGTTCCACCACGAACGAGAACGCGTCGATGTCCGCCTGGGGAAGCGGCTCCAAGGGGCGGCCGCCGGTGGCGCGGGCGGCGTCCAGGGTGATCTTCGCCAGCATCTCCAGGCGAAGCGTCAACAGGGTGACGGCTTCCACGGTGGGTCCGATGACGGTGAGGCCATGTCCGCGCATGAGGCAGCAGTCCCGGTCGCCCATGGCCGCGATGAACTCCGCCGCCAGCTCCGGGGTATCGATGAGCACCGAGCGCGGATAGAGAGGAATCCCCTGGATGGCTCTACTCAGGCTCAGGGGATCGTAGGAGCCGTAGATAGGCTTGAGCTCGATGCCGGCGATGGTGGCGATCAGACAGTGGTAGGGATGGGCGTGAAGAACGACCTCGGCCTCCTGGCGCGCTTTGTACAACTCGCCGTGGATCGGCAGTTCCAGCGGCACCCGGTACCCGTCCACCTGCTCCACGGTGCGGTCGAAGCCCAGCCGGCGCACGTGGCGCACGTCGCTGTAGAGAAGCCCCTTCTCCTCGTCCCCGAGCAGCCGCATGAACATCTCGTCCGTGCCCGGAATGCGCGCCGACAGGTGCCCCAGTATGTCGCCCAGGCACCCCTGGTTTGCGAGGATACGGGTGCCCAACGCGATCTTGCGGCGGAGGGTTTGCAACGATTCGTCCATGGTCATCCTTTCATACTAGCCGTCAATGCGAATGTGTAAACCGCCTACGCGGCACGGTGTCAACGGTCGCAATTGAAACGGCCGCAACCCTGATCTATGGTCAAGCGGGCTCATGAGCACGTACACGACCTTGGAGGAGCTGTTGTCGCATCAGGCCGCGGAGCGCCCGGACCGTCCCTGCCTGATCCACGAGGACAGGAGCTGGAGCTACGCCGAGTTCGCTGCGGAGGTCGGGCGTGTGGCGCGCGCCTTTGCGGCCCTCGGGCTTCGGCCCGGGGAAAAGGTGGCGCTGCTGCTGCCCAACTGTCCGGAGTTCCTTTGGACGGTGTTCGCCATGGCCCGCACCGGCGGTGTTTTCGTTCCGCTGAACACGGCGCAGACGGCGGACGAGCTCCAGTACCTTCTGGCCCACTCCGAAGCGCGTTACCTGTTGACCACACACGCGTTCATGCCCGTGATCGATTCGATCCGCCGCGACTGTCTCGACCTGGAGTACGTCATCACGCTCGATGGCAGAGGCGGCGACGCGGTGATGGGATGGGATGCGTTCATCGGATCGGCCCGCCGTGGGTCGGAGCTCGCCGACGTGTCGCCGGACGACCTCGCCTCCATCATCTACACCTCCGGCACCACCGACCGCCCCAAGGGCGTCATGCTGAAGCACTACGCCTTCGCCTTCGCCCCCAGCCACAGGGCCCGGGCGCTGGGATGGACCGAGGACGACCGGGTGATGGTGGTTATGCCGCTGTTCCACGTGAACGCGCTCTGCCACATGACCATCGCGATGATGTCGGTTGGTGGGGTGGCGGTCCTGAAGGAGCGCTTCAGCGCCTCCCGTTTCTGGGCCGACGTCAGGAAGCACGGTGTCACCACCTCGAGCATCATGCAGACGATTCCGCGGATCCTCCTGAATCTGCCGCCGGATCCCGCGGACGCGGACACGCCGTTGAGGCAGGTGATGGCGTTGCTGCCGCCGGACGTGCACCTGGAGTTCGAGCGGCGTTTCGGCGTCACGGCGGTGCCGTCGTACAGCCTCACCGAGGACCTGCTGAGCGTCATCGGTCCGCTGGAGGACTCGGTGCGCAAGCTCGGCAGTTGCGGCGTGGCCATCGCTCCCGAGGTGCACCGGCTGGGCATTCGCGATGACGAAGGGGAGAGTTGCGGACCCGGCGATCTCGGCGAGATCGTCAAGCAGAGCCCGGCGGTGATGATGGGCTATTACAAGAACCCGGAGGCGACGGCCGCCGCTTTCAGGGACGGATGGCTCCACACCGGCGATCTCGGCCACCTGGACGAGGACGGCTTTCTCTACTTCGTCGACCGCAAGAAGGACATGATCAAGCGCAGCGGGGAGAACATCGCGTCGGCGGAGGTGGAACGGGTCCTGAGCTCCCATCCGCTCGTCGCCGAGTGCGCGGTGGTGGCCGTGGCCGATCCTATCCGCCAGGAAGAGGTCAAGGCGTGCATCGTGCTGGCGGAGGGGGCTTTGCCGGAGGACCTTCCGGCCGGGCAACTCTGGGAGTTCTGCGCCCAGCACTTGGCGCCGTTCAAGATCCCCCGCTTCCTCGACTACCGAGCCGCGCTCCCCAAGACGCCCAGTTCCAAGGTGCAGAAGAACCTGCTGCGGGAAGAAGGGCTGGGACCGGGGGTGGTCGATCGGGAGGCGCTGAAGAAGGTGGGTTGACGGGCTCGGCCGGCGCGCCTTGACAAGGTCGCGGCCGAGAAACGATGATGACCGCAGACACTAACGACACGTAAGGGGGAACAAACAGTGGCAAAACGCAGCAACAGCACGGCACTCAAGCATCGACCCGCGGATCTGGGGACTCCGAAAATGCGTTGGGGCAGCGACGTGGTGGCGGCGGTGGCCCGCACGCTGGACCTCAAATACATCGCTTTGGTCCCGGGGGCGAGCTACCGCGGGTTTCACGACAGCCTGGTGAACTACCTCGGCAACGAGAACCCGCAGATGGTCACGTGTCTCCACGAGGAGCACTCGGTCTCCATCGCCGACGGATACGCCAAGGCCACCGATGAGCCCATGGCGGTGGCGCTTCACTCCAACGTCGGCCTGATGCACGCCACCATGACCATCTTCAACGCCTGGTGCGACCGCACTCCGATGGTGATCTTCGGCGCCACCGGGCCGGTGGACGCCCACAAGCGGCGTCCGTGGATCGATTGGATACACACCGCCGCGGACCAGGGCGCGATCATCCGGAACTACACCAAGTGGGACGACCAGCCGGCGTCGCCGCAGGCGGCGGTGGAATCGGTGCTGCGGGCCAACCAGATGGCCCGTACCGCCCCGTGCGGCCCGACCTACGTCTGCCTCGACGTGGGCCTCCAGGAGGAGGCGCTGACCGAGGACGTGCTGATCCCGGACGCCTCCCGCTACGCTCCGGCTGACCCACCGTGCGCGCCGGCGGCTACGGTGAAGCGCGTCCGGGCCCTGCTCAAGAAGGCCAAGTTCCCCGTGATCCTCATGGGGCGCGTCTCCCGGAGCAAGGCGGACTGGGACCGCCGCGTGAAGCTGGCCGAGGCGCTGAACGCGCCGGTGCTGACGAGCTCCAACGATCCGTCGTCCTTCCCCACCACGCACGCGCTGCACCTGGCGCCGCCGGGACTGCGGCCGTCGAAACAGGCGACGGCGTTGGTCAAGAAGGCCGACGTCATCCTGAGCCTCGACTGGCTGGACCTGGCGGGCTTCCTGCGCGGCTGCCTGGGGTCGTCGCAGACCCAGTCACCGCCCGACAAGACCATCATCCACTGCTCCATGGACAGCTACCGCACCAACGGCTGGAGCATGGACCACCAGGCGCTCCCGGCGGTGGACATCCCGGTGGCGTCGACCTCGGACACTTTCGTCGAGCAACTGCTGGACGGCTTCGGTCGCAAACGCGCCGCGGCAGGCTTGAAGAGCATCACCCACTGGACGCGCACGCCTACCGGCAAGGCGCGGCCCAGGCAGGGCACTCCGATGACACTCATGGACATGGCGCTGACCGTGCGTGACTTCGCCCGCACGAGGCCCGTCAGCTTCGCGCGCCTCCCCATCGGCTGGCCCGGAGAGGGGGCGGAGCACAGTGGCCCGCTGTCGTTCATGGGCAACGACGGCGGCGGCGGCGTGGGCAGCGGACCGGGACACGCGGTAGGGACGTCGCTGGCCCTCAAGGGCAAAGGCCGGCTGCCGGCGGCCGTCCTGGGCGACGGCGACTACCTGATGGGCTGCAATGCGCTCTGGACCGCCACGCACATGGATCTGCCCCTGCTGGTGATCATCGCCGACAACCGTTCCTACTACAACGACGAGATGCACCAGGAGCGAGTGGCGCAGATCCGCAAGAGGCCGGTAAAGAACCGCTGGATCGGCCAGCGGCTCGACGATCCGCCCGTGGACCTCATCGCCATGGGTCGCGCGCAGGGCTTCGACGGCGAGGCCCCGGTGTCCACGTCCGAGGACCTGGCGGCCGCTCTGGAACGCGGCGCCAAGGTCGTGGCCCGAGGCGGCCGCTACGTCATCGATGCGCTGGTGGAGCCGGGCTACG
The DNA here is from genome assembly GCA_028818755.1 of Deltaproteobacteria bacterium. GTDB lineage: Bacteria > Desulfobacterota > Binatia > UBA9968 > JAJDTQ01 > JAJDTQ01. Next base: position 53,884 of record JAPPNF010000011.1, read on the forward strand.
CCGAGACCGGCGTGGACCAGCGGGTGGGGATGACGAAGAAGGGATAGTTGGGATAGTTTTCCAGAGGTTCAGTTTTCCGGAAGTTGACCGTTCGCCAGTTGGGGACATTTACGCCACGGACTGTAGTTTGTTGACAAAGTCACGGCCACACGTCGGGTTGGGGAGAGGTTTGCCGTCTTCCAGGTAAATCTGTATCGCCTCGTCTACGATTCGGCAAAGCTCTTCAAAGACTGCTTTCTCGTCGTCGCCGTGGCAACCCCCCCAAATCAACCCAGGCGCACTTCCGATGAAGCATCGGTCTTCTTCGGACCATTCGACGATCTTCACGTATCTGGCGCTGTCTTTCATGACAGAGACTCCTCTACAGCGCGCTGGACAGCCCGAACTTGATACTGCTTGGCGTCGTCGTTCAAGCGGCCCGACACGGTGATGGGTCTGGATACGTTTGGGTGAACGTAATTGCGGTGACTTCCTTTCCCACCTCGGTCCACGAAGCCTGCCTTCCTCAGCATCACGATCAAGTCTCGGACTTTCGGCGGCATGATTCAAGCTCCCCGGGTGGAGAGGTCTGTCAAAGGTCGAAAAACACCGTCTCACGGGAACCCTGCAGGTGAATGTCGAACTCGTAGACGGGAGGCCCGCCTCCGCCTTCCCGCCTGACGGCCAGCAGTGTGTCGCGTCGACCGGACTCCTTGATGGACAGCAGCATTGGATCCTGCTCGTTGGCCGCGGCCTCGTCCGCGAAATAGACTCGCGTCACCAGTTGCTTTAACAGTCCGCGGGCGAAAACCAACAGGCAGATGTGGGGCGCCTGCACGGTGTCGCCGGGCCCGGGGACGCAGCCCGGCTTCACCGTGACGATAGTGAAGCGGCCGTGGCCGTCGGCGATGGCCCGGCCGAAGCCGTCGAATCCTTCAACCAGCGGCACCTCGCGGGTGTCCTCGGCATGAGCGTAGCGGCCGTGGACGTTGGCCTGCCAGACCTCCACGACCGAGTCGTCCACGGGCTGTCCCGCGCCGTCCAGGATGCGCCCCTCGATGCGGATGGCGTGGGGATCGTCCGGCGGCACCAACTCGGCGCCTCCTTCCCACGGCACCATTATGCGATGGAACGGTCCGACGGTCTGGGAGGGTGTGGTTCCGCGCCGTGCCGACATTCCCTCAACCCTCCATCGGGGTCGCTTCCCGTCCCCGCAGCACGATGTCGAACTCGTAGGCCAGCGCCCATTCCGGCTCCGTGTGCTCCAGGTCGAGCCTGCACACCAGCCGATCCCTTGCTCCCGCGTCGGGAACGGAGTTGAAGATCGCGTCGCACGCTAGCAGCGGATCTCCCGGGAAGTACATCTGCGTGATCAACCGGGTGGCGAAGGCCGTGCCGAAGAGCGAGAAGTGGATGTGTGCCGGTCGCCAGGCGTTGGCATCGTTGCCCCAGGGATAGGCGGCGGGCTTGACCGTGATAAAGCGGTAGCGGCCGTCGGCGTCGGTGACGCACCGGCCGCCGCCGCTGAAGTTGGGATCGAGCGGGGCCGGGTGGTTGTCAGCGTCGTGGCGGTAGCGTCCCGCCGAGTTGGCCTGCCAGATCTCCATGAGCGCGTCCGGCAGCGGCCTGCCGTCCGAGTCCACGACCCGGCCCAGCACGATGATCCGCTCGCCTAGCGGCTCCCCGTCATGCTGGCGGGTGAGGTCGTGGTCCAGCGGCCCCACCTTCTCGTGCCCGTACACCGGCCCCGTGATCTCCGACAGCGTGTGGGGCAACGGCACCAGCGGCCGCTTGGGCGCCCGCAGGGCTGTGGAGCGGTATTCGGGATGCAGATAAGGCGGCTGCTCCTCTGTTTCGTCGCGTTTGTACCCGGTTGGTTGGTCCATGTTCACCTCTCTTCCGCAAAGAGGATTACGCCGTATGCCGGGCCGTGTAAAGACGCGCCAGAAATGCCCCTGCAAGCGTGAAGACGCCGACCCAGACGAAGCCCATGTCGAAGGCGCCCAGGTCGCCGCACAGGCCCAGGAACCAGGGGGTGGCGCCGCCGCCGATGACGAACGCCATGGGGACCACAAGGGACACGGCGGTGCCGCGGGTCTGCATGTCGCCCAGGGTGGACAGGGCGGTAAAGCCCGCCGGGAAGAAGCCCACCGCGACCATGGGTTGGATGACCACCGCCAACGTCAGCCAGGAATCCGGGACCAGCCCCACGAGGGCGACGGTGACGCCGCTCAGGGTCAGCGTTGTCGACAGGGTGCGGCGGGCGCCGAAGCGGTCCGCCGCCCAGCCCGCCACCAGGGCCAGGACCGGACAGGCGCCCCGGGAAAGCCCAACCAGCGTGTTGGCCCAGGCTTCTCCCAGGCCGCGTTCCGATACCAGGTAGAGGGGGAGCATGGTGAAGACGCCCAGGGTGATGGCGACTCCCAGTATGAAGAGCGCGAGGACGATCCACAGCATGGGGTCCTTCAGAAACCGCCAGACCACCGCCGGGACGGGAGGCTCGCCTGCGAACCTGCCGCCGCGGCCGAAGACGGCGTAGAGCCCGCTGGCCAGGAAGTTGACGAGTCCGAAGTAGAACAGGATGGCCCGCCAGGAGAGACTTCTGAGCAGCAGCTCCCCGAGCAACGGCACGATGATGAAGCTCGTGTTGGGCGCCAGTTCGTGGATGGAGATGGCCTTGCCCCAGTGCGGCCGGGTGACCAGGGAGGTGATGGTGGCGATGGCCGACGGCAGGTACAGGCCGGCGCCCAGGCCCATGGCGAAAAGCCCGAACCGTATGCCCGTCAACGTGGAGGCTTGCGCCACCACCAGTGTCGACAGCCCCAGGAGCGCGAAGGACAGCACGATGGTGCGGTGGTGCATCAAACGGGCGGATACGTAACCGGCCCCGGACATGGCGGTCAGGTACCCGGCGGAGATGAACAGGAAGAACATGCCGGCCTGGGCGTGGGAGATGCCCAGGTCCTCCTCCACGGTGGGCAGCAGGGGCGCCAGGATCACGCGTCCGGTGAAGTTGAGCAGGAAGATCGCCGCCATCAGCAAGACGGCGGGGGCCTGCTTCCGGAAGGCGTCTTCGATGGCAGGGTGGGGGAGGCCTATTGCTCGCCTCCGTCCTTGAGCATGGACTCGTAGCTCAGGCCCATGACCTCGCTGACGGCGCGGCCCTTGCGGATCTCCGCGGCCATCAGGCTCTCCCGGTGCGCGATCTTCTCGGCCTCCGCCAGCACTTCCGCTTCCTTCTGGCGGGGAATGAAGACGATGCCGCTGCCGTCGGCGATGACGAGGTCTCCGGGATGCACCTGGACGCCGGAGAACTGGATTTCCTCGTTGCAGGACTGTTCCAGGATACGGCCGCGGGCGGTCATGGGCGCGGCGCTCCTGGCGTACACGGGAAACCCCAGCTCCCGGCTCTCGTCCACGTCGCGGCAGGCGCCGTCCACGAGGACGCCGGCGACGCCCTTTTGCTTGGCCGCGAGGGACAGCAGGCCACCCCACGCGGAGATCGCGCGCCCGGCGTTGTCGATGACGATGATGTCGCCCGCCTCCGCGGCTTCGATGGCGCGGGTGCCGAGGTGCTGTTTCGACTGGTCCAGTCCGGCGGGCTTGAGCTTCATGGTCACGGCGCGGCCGCAGATTCTCGGGCACGGCCAGAGCGGGCCGACGCCGGCGGTGGCCCCGCGCAGGCCCAGACGGTCCAGGGCGTCGGATACGGCGCAGGTGTCCAGCCGCGAAAGGCGTTCAACGATGTTGTTTTCGCCAGCCATGTGTCCTTCCCGCGGGATGCGAGGCCGGAGACCGCGCCGCGGATCACATGTTGTAGGGGTGGGTTTCCAACCCGCCCGCGTCCGCGCGATGCTGCCGGTCGATACGGTTTCCTACCCCCAGTAGGCGAAGCCCATCCCGCAGCCCGTCCCCGCGGGCGACCGGTATCCCGGAACGTAGTCCACCAGCGTCATCTCCATGGACTCCACCGCTCCCCCCAGGGCTACCCAGTTGAGGATCTCCGAGGTGCCGCTCCGGAGCTTCTCCCGCGGCAGCGAACGGAGTCCGTCCACGTCCTTCTCCGCCAGCGCCTTTAAGGTGGCCCGGTCGATTTCTTCGTCCACCACGAAATGGCTCAGGCCGCCGGAGGCCATCACCGCCACCCGGAGATCGGAATCCCACGACTCGATGGCCTCGCGGATACACCGTCCCAAGGCATAGCAGCGCCCCGGCGTGGGTTGGTTCGGAGGATAGTAGGTGTTGACCATCACCGGCACCATCGGGAGCGTGCCGCCGGGCAGGATGCGCCGGTAGAGAAAGCTGAAAGCGTGGCCGATTCCCTCCCGCAGCCGGTTGGTGCGCGCGATGTCGAACTCGTGGTCCGAGAGCCACGCGATAAGGTGCTCGGCCAACTCCGTATGGTTGGAATACACCGGCGCGGTCTCCGCCCAGCCCCGCTGCTCCGCCTGCTTCCATTCGGGCATCGCGCCGGTGCGCGGAGGAACCGGCAGATCCGCCCCGTGGTACACGGCAAAGGTGGGCATGTTGTCGTCCAGGAACTGCTCGTGCTGGTCGTCGCCCAGGGTCACGACGACGTCCGCTTCAGCCTCCGTCAGCTTCTCCCCAAGGACCTTCAGCGCGCGCTGGCAGGCCTCGAAGCGTTCGCGGAACTTCTCGGCCTGCGTCTCCCGCCCGATGTCCGCTCGCGCGGCGGCTGCCAGTCCGAGATAGTCAAGCCGGGGGTCGGTCTCGTCCTTGACCTGCAGCAGGCGCCAGTCGGCGATGCTCAACTGAGGCGTGTGGGAAGTCGCCAGCGCCAGAACGATCTCAGCCATGTTCGTCTCTTCTCGGAATGGACGTCCGCGGGCTCCGCGAAGTCATTGTCGTCATATCACATGCCCGTGGGGGTATCGAGCGGAGGCCGCGGGGAGCCGCGTCGCTTCCGAAAAAGAGGGATGCGCGCCCATCGGGTTGACACTCCGTGAGATACGTGAAAAAAGTCTCCCGGTGCGAGAGATCAACCCTATCAGGAGGTACAGATGAGACTATTCATGGCCATGGCGGCCCTGTTTCTGGCCGTCATGATATCGAGTCCGCTCCATGGCGCGGATTTCTACAAGGGCAAGAAGATACGCCTGATCGTGTCGTCGTCTCCCGGCGGCGGTAACGATACCTACTCCCGGCTGATCGCCCGACACATCTCCCGGCACATTCCGGGCAATCCTTCCATCATCGTGCAGAACATGCCCGGCGCCGGCGGTGTGATGGCGGCGGATTACCTTTACCGCAAGGCCAAGCGGGACGGCACGGTGATGGAGCAGATCAACTGGGGCGTGTGGTTCCACCAGGTGGTCGGCGACAAGCGCGCGCGGTTCGACTTCAACAAGATAAACGCCCTCGGCGTCGCCGCCATCGAAAGCGCCATCCTGTTCACGCGCAAGAGCGAGTTCCCCACCTGGGAGTCGGTGATGGCCTCCAAGAAGCTCATCACCAGCGGCAACAGCGGGCGCCAGTCGCTGGGCCACACCATGGGCAAGGTGATGGAGAAGCTCGTCGGCAAGAAGATCTTCGACTACATCTTCGGGTATCCCGGCGCGCGCCAGTACAGTCTCGCGTTCCGGCAGGGTGAGGTGCAGTCCTCCGGCAACACCCCCGGCTCGTTCAGGGACCAGCTCGGCGACATGTGGGACGACGGCAAAATTGCCATGCTGGTGCAGGCGCCCACGCCCGAGGGAGGCAGGACCAAGGAGTTCCCGAACACGCCGACCTTGCTGGACTTCGCCAAGACTGACGAGCACCGGCAACTCATCAAGGTGACCTTCGGACTCACGCACTACGGCCGTCCGTACGCGATGCCGCCGGGCACGCCCAAGGACCGTGTCGAGCTCATGCGCAAGGCCTTCACCGCCACCATGAACGACCCCAAGTTCCTGGCGGAGGCCAAGCGGCTTAAGCGCGACATCATCCCGTCCACGGGGGCCGAGCTCCAGCAGCTCTGGAAGGACGTCCTCAGCGCGCCGGCCGAGAACGTGGCCATCATCAAGGACATCTGGCTGTAGGGTACCGCGACCTCATTTCGACGGTACTGCAAGGAGGCGCCGGGAGCGAAAGTTCCCGGCGCTTTCTCGTTGCGGCATCCGGCGTTGTTGTTGACAGGCTCGCGGGCGGCTCCTTATAATGCCCGGTTCGTAACGATTCGGGCGGGGGCTCTCGTTTGCGGAGGGCCCCGGACATCGGCAAAAACCTGGGAGGTAACAATGAAGGCAGTATTGGGTCTCGCGACGCTCGCGTTGTTTCTGTTCGGAGCTGGAAACGCGGGGGCGGCGGACTTCTACAAGGGCAAGAAGATCCGGCTGATCGTTTCGTCCTCGCCCGGGGGCGGCAACGACACCTACTCGCGGTTGCTGGCGCGGCACATCGGCAGGCACATACCGGGGAACCCTTCCATCATCGTGCAGAACATGCCGGGAGCGGGCGGCGTGCGGGCGGCGAGCTACCTTTACAACAAGGCGAAGCGCGACGGCACCGTCATGGAACAAATCAACTGGGGCGTGTGGAACTGGCAGGTGGTGGGTGACAAGGCTCGTGGCAGCCAGTTCGACTTCAACAAAATGCAGGCCATCGGCGTCATCATCATCGAGAACGGCCTGATCTACAGCCGCAAGGATCGCTTCAAATCGCTGGACGACATCAAGAAGTCGGGCAAGCTGGCCAGGGTGGGTATCAGCGGCAACCAGTCCAGCGGGTTCGTGATCGGAAACATTCTGGAGAAGCTGCGCGGCGAAACGCTGTTCGAGTACGTCTTCGGCTATCCCGGCGCGCGCCAGTACAGCCTCGCGTTCCGGCAGGGCGAGGTGGACGTCTCGGGCAACGTGACCTCTTCGTTCATGGATCAGCTCGGGGACATGTGGAAGGCGGGGGACATCGTCATGCTCGCCCAGACCGGCACGGTGAAGGGCGAGAAGGCCCCGGAGTTCCCGAATGCTCCGTTGCTCGAGGACCTGGCCAAGACCGAGAAGCAGAAGAACCTGGTGCGGGCGACTTTCCTGCTTTCTCGCTACGGCCGTCCGTACTCCTTTCCGCCGGGAGTCCCGGCGGACCGGGTCGCGCTCGTGCGCAAGGCGTTTGACGCCACCATGAAGGACCCGAAGTTCATCGCGGAAGGCAAGAAGCTCGGCCGCGACGTGGACCCCACCAGCGGTGCGGACCTGCAAAAGATGTGGAAGGACTCGCTGGGCGCCTCGCCGGAGGACAAGGCCATCGTGTCGCAGATCTTCAACCCCAAGGGCAAGAAGTAGCGCTGACCCGGCTGCAGGGTGTTGCGTTATAGCCAGGGGCGCCGGGGACATCGAGTTCCCGGCGCCCTTCGCGTTTGGCGGCAGGTTCGCCGTGTTGTCTTTTTCGGGTGCTTGATGCAGGATTCCGAAAAATGTCCTGGGAGGTGACAATGAAGGCAGTAATGAGTCTCGTGGTGCTCGCGCTGTTCCTGTTCGGCGCGGGCTCGGCAGGGGCGGCGGACTTCTACGAGGGCAAGAAGATCCGCCTGATCGTCTCGTCTTCACCCGGCGGCGGCAACGACACCTACTCGCGGCTGTTGGCGCGGCATATCGGCAGGAACATTCCCGGGAACCCGACGGTCATCGTGCAGAACATGCCGGGAGCGGGCGGCGTCCGGGCGGCAAGCTATCTCTACAACAAGGCGCGGCGCGACGGCACCGTCATGGAGCAGATCAACTGGGGCGTGTGGAACTGGCAGGTGGTTGGTGACAAGGCCCGTGGCGGCCAGTTCGACTTCAACAAGATGCAGGCTATCGGCGTCATCGTCATCGAGAACGGCCTGTTCTACACGCGAAAGGACCGGTTCAAGTCGCTGGACGAAATCAAGGAGTCAGGCAAGCTGGCCAGGGTCGGCATCAGCGGAAACCAGTCGGGCGGCTTCGTCATGGGGAACATCCTGGAGAAGCTGCGGGGCGAGAAGCTGTTCGAGTACGTCTTCGGCTATCCCGGCGCGCGCCAGTACAGCCTGGCGCTCAGGCAGGGCGAGGTGGACGCCTCGGGCAACGTGACCTCGTCGTTCCTGGATCAGCTCGGAGACATGTGGCACGGAGGGAAGCTCGTCATGCTCGCCCAGACCGGCACGGTGGAGGGAAAGAAGGCTCCCGAGTTCCCCGACGCTCCGTTGCTCGAGGAGCTGGCCAAGACCGAGAAGCAGAAGAACCTGGTGCGGGCCACCTTCCTGCTTTCGCGCTACGGGCGTCCGTACACCTTTCCGCCGGGAGTCCCCGCGGAACGCGTGGCGCTGGTGCGCAAGGCCTTCGACGACACCATGAAGGACCCGAAGTTCCTGGCGGAGGCCAAGAAGCTCAAGCGGCCAGTCAACCCCACGAAAGGCGCGGATCTCCAGAGGATGTGGAAGGATTCGATCGCCGCCTCGCCGGAAGACAAGGCCATCGTGTCGCAGATATTCAATCCCAAGGGCGGGAAGTAGCACCCATCAAGAACAATCGGAGTCACAAGGAAGGGCGTCGGGGCCATGCAGTCCCCGGCGCCCTTTCGTATTCCAGTCACCCCAGCCAGGGCATGAGCACCCTGAGGAAATTCTCGGGCCCGGAAATGACCGGCTCAAGCCAGTGGATGTGCAGGATCTGGTCGAACACGCCGACGAAGAACACGAGCATGATGGCGGTCAGCGACAGGGTCAGCGTCCAGCCTTCTTTGGCCTGGTACCTGAGATACAGCAGGGTGAATACCGGCACTGTGATGAAGAAGCCGATCAGCAGGATGCCGAAGAACATGCCCAGGAGCCACCCGGCGAAGGCGAGGCCCCGGGCCGCCACCTCGGCGGCCGACATGGTCCAGTCCACCTGGAGGTCGCCGGTCTCCCGTTCCTGTCCGCCGGCCGGCTTCATGGAGCGGTAGGCGTCCATGACCAATTGAATCAGCGCCATCACCAGGACCGGGACGCCGACGGAAAGGGGAAACAGGCCGGTGCCCATCGGCCAGTCCCGGGCGGTGTAGACCATGGCGGCGGCCACCACGGCGACGAACAGCGTGAACAGGAGCGACGGTGTAGCGCGCATGGCTACTCTCCCTCCCGCGTGTCGCCGGTGAGCTGCCGGACCTTACGTTCCTGCTTGACGCTGTAGTAGATGGTCGCGATGGTGACCGCGAGAACCACCAGGACCAGCGGCTGGATGAGGAAGGAGGCGCCGTAGGCGCGGACGGAGATGAACAGATACCGCTCGATGAGCCCGCCCAGCAGGAACCCCAGGAGGAGCGGCGGCCGGGGCCATCCGCACCGTTTCATGACCCATCCCAGCAGCCCGAAGAGCAGCACCGTCACCAGGTCGAAGATGCTGGCGGTGGCCTGGTAAGCGGCCAGGAACACCACCACCGTCACCAGCGGCGCGAGGATGTTGATCCGTACCGAAGAGATCTTGGCGAGCTGGTTGGTGAAGCACAGCGCGATGACCGTGGCCATGATGTTGGCGATGGCCGTGCTCCAGACGATGGCGAAGGTGATGTCCAGGTGCTGCTCCAGCATGGCCGGGCCCGGTTGCAGGCCGTGGATCATGAAGGCGCCGATGAGCAGCGCCATGGAGGCGCTGCCGGGAATGCCGAAGGCCAGCGTCGGCACCAGCGCGCCGCCCTGCTTGGCGTTGTTGGCGCTCTCCGGCGCGATCACGCCGCGCACGTCGCCCGTGCCGAAGGTCAGGGCCGCGTCCTTGCAGGTGGACTTGGCGTGCCCGTAGGCAAGCCAGTCCACCACCGCCGAGCCCAGGCCCGGAATGATGCCCACCCAGGTTCCCAGGAAGGCGCAGCGGAGCATCAGCCACCAGTTGGTGAACACGTCACGGATGCCGTGCCCCACGCCCTTCATGGCCTGCTTGGGCACGCTGCTGATCTGCTTGCCCTCGATGACCATGTCCGCCAACTCGGGCAGCGCGAAGATCCCCAGGCTGATGACGATGATGTTCAGGCCGTCGAACAGGTAGAGTGAATCGAAGGTCCAGCGCAGCAGCCCTTCCTGCTTGTCGATGCCGATCATCGACAAGAGCAGTCCCATGCCGCCGGCGACGATGCCCTTGAGCGGCACCCGGCCGCTCAGGATGGCCACCATGGAGATGCCCATGATGCCCAGGGAGAACAGCTCGGGGGCCCTGAACAGTAGCACCAGCGGCTTCAGGATGGGGATCAGCATCCCCAGGATGACGGCGCCGACGACGCCTCCCAGCAGGGAGGAGAAGTAGGCGGCCCCGAAGGCCCGTCCGGCTTCGCCCTTCCGGGCCATCGGGTGGCCGTCCAGGATGGTGGCCTGGGAGCCGACGGTCCCTGGCACGGCGAAGAGCACCGAAGGGATGGTGTCGGTGGTGACGGGTACGGACGAAAGGGCCACCAGCATGGCGATGGCCGCGGTGGGGTCCATGTCGAACGTGAACGGCAGCAGCAGGGCGAGGCCGACGACGCCCCCGAGGCCGGGAATGGCACCCAGCGCCATTCCCACCAGGACGCCGAACATCATGAAAAGAAACCGTTCCACGCTCAACAGCGCGGTGAGGCCATCGGCCATTGCTTCGAACACGTAACGCTCCTAGTTCGTGGATTCGAGTCCCAAGTTATAGATGAAAAAACAGCGTTTCTGAAACTTGGGCCTCACGGCTTGAACTCATACGCCTCCGGCGCCGGCTTGTAGGCCCGCAGCAGCCACAGCGGACGGCGGAGGTTCCCCGGTCCGGGCGCCGGCCGCGTGAGCGTGAGCCAGCGCTTGTAGACCTCGTGGGACTTGTTGGTGTCCACGAAGATGTCGCCGTAGCGGTCATCCGCGCCGGGCTTCTCCACCCGCACCTTCTGGTGCCAGCAGTGCTGGCCGCTGATGTTGTCGGGCTGTACCGGGAAGGTCAGGTTTTGGTGCACTCCGGCCTCCTGCCACCACACCCGTGCGGAGTCCTTGTCGGCGCTCTCGAAGGGCTGGACGCCGTGAAGCTGGCGCATCATCCACTGCCCGGGCTCCACCTGCTCAAGGTTCACCAGGGCGGTGGCGAATCGGCCGCCGCCGGTCTCCTCCTGGAGGCGCCAGCGCCCCAGGTGGTGCGAGCACGCCACCACGCCCGGGCGGATCCCCTCGGTGGCCCATACCCGGTCCACGAAATAACCGATCTCGGTGTGGACCTTCACCAGGTCGCCGGTGTCCACTCCGAGCCGTTCGGCATCCTTGGGATGCAGCCATACCGGGTTCTTGTGAGAGATCTCGTAGAGCCACTTGGCGTTGGCCGACCGGCTGTGGATCAGGGTCGGGAGCCGGAACGTGGGAAGGAGAAGCATCTCGCCCTTTTCCGCGTCGATGTTGGAGTGGTGGACGTGGCTCTTGATGTACCCCGGATAGCGGTGCTCGGGCCATTTCCAGTCCTTCAGGGTCTCGGAATAGAACTCGAGCTTGCGCGAGGGCGTGGGAAACCCGGCGTAGCCCTTGCCGTCCACTTCCACGCCGATGACCGCGCCCCCCTTGGAGACCAGCTTCGTGACCGGGTCCACCGTGGCCTCCGCCATGTCCGGCTCCTTGAGCGCGGTCTCGTGACTGCTGTAGATGTTCTCGGCCACCAGGAAGGCGCCGTACCTGCGCATGTACTCCAGCGGCGAGATGCCCTCCGCCGCCGCGGTCTCGGGCAGTCCGGGAACGCTGTTCTCGAACATCCACTGGTAGTACTCCGACACGGTCAGCTTCTCGCCCGGCCGGTACGGCGACTCGAAGTACTTGCGGATTCCCAGCGAGCCGTCGGGATCGATGCGCCACGACAGCTCGATCCAGAACTCGTCCTCCTCCCACACCTCTCCGAGCCCGGCCTCGGCATGCGCCTCCCAGGTGGTGTCGAAGGTCTTGCCCCGCCGTTCAAGGGCGACGCGGAGCACGGGCTGGCGGAAGCCGATCCAGCGCGCCGAATGGGTTTCCTGGCTCATGAGGTCGTGGCGCTCCGACGCAAGGCCCATGGGCAGCACGTAGTCCGAGAACCACGCGGTCTCGCTCCAGGTGGGCGTGAGGCACGCGTGGCGCTCCACCTTGGCCTCGTCGCTCAGCATCTCGATCCAGCTCATGCCGTCCGGGTTGGTCCACACCGGGTTGTAGACCCGGGTGAAGTACACCGCCAGCTTGCCCCGGCCCTCCTTCACCAGGTGGGGCAGGAGAAAGCTCATCTCGAAGAAGGCCAGCGGGTATTCGGGCGGGTACATGAGCGTGTTCCACACCTTGGCCGGCGGCGGCATCATCGGCGGCGCCGGGATGAACTTGTTCCAGGCATTGGGGGTCGTGCCCCCGGGAGTGCCCACGGCGCCCGCCAGCACCACCAGGAACTCCAGCGCCCGCGCCACTTCCCAGCCGCCCAGGTTGCCGGCGGCGGCGTTGCGCCACACGTGGGTGGCCAGGGCCGAGCCGGCGCGGGCTACCTCGTGGGCGACTTCCACAATCATCGCCGCGTCCACCCCGGACTCGGCCGCCGCGAACTCCGGCGTGTACTGTCCGTAAAGGGTCTTCAGCTCCTCCTCGAACCGTTCGAAGGTCTGCGGGGCGTCCGGATGCTCCTGGCGCAGGAACTGCTCCCAGTTGACCCACTTCCTCACGAACTCCCGGTCGTAGAGGCCTTCCTGCAGCAGCACGTTGCAGATCGCCAGCAGCACCGCGGCTTCGGTGCCGGGCCAGGTGGGGAGCCAGTAGTCGGCCTTGGACGCGGTATTGGACAGCCGCGTGTCGATGACGGCGACCTTGGCGCCGCGCTCCTTGGCCTCGATGATGCGCTGGGCGTGAGGGTTGAAGTAGTGGCCGGTCTCCAGGTGCGAGCTCAGCAGCAGCATGAAGCGCGCGTTGGCGTGGTCGGGCGAGGGGCGGTCGATGCCGCACCAGAAGGCGTAGCCCGTGCGCGCGCCGGCGGAGCAGACGTTGGTGTGGCTGTTGTGGGCGTCGATGCCCCAGGCGTGCATGATGCGCTGGTGATAGAGGAGCTCATGGCCGGGGCGTCCCACGTGGTACATGATCTCGTTGCGGCGGTCTTCCTCGATGGCCTTGCGGATCCGTCCGGCGAGGTCGTCCAGCGCCTCGTCCCAGCTCACCCGCTCCCATTGGCCGCCGCCCCGTTCGCCCACCCGCTTCATGGGGTAGAGGATGCGTTCGGGGTCGTACACCTGGTTGATGGTGGCGGGGCCCTTGGCGCAGTTCCGGCCGCGGCTCCCGGGGTGCTCCGGGTTGCCCTCGAACTTGCGGACCTTCAACGTCTGCTTGTCCACGTAGGCCAGCAGCCCGCAGGCCGCCTCGCAGTTGAAGCAGATGGTGGGGACCAAGTCGTAGTTCCGTTCCACCTTCCTGGGCCATGCGGCGGCGTCGTATTCGGTCCAGTCCGACCAGCGCTCCCGCGGCGGGAAGCTGCGGAGCCCGCCCTGGGGCGGCTCGAGGTTGGCGGCGTCGGGGCTCAGGGGTTGCGGTTCGTTCTTCATCGCGAGGGATTTCCTTGTTCGAAGTCTGTCCGAGCCGGGTCGGCTTTCTCAGGAGCCTAGCTCAGCGGTACGGATTGTCCGGCCTCCACCCACAGGTTCTCGAAGACCCAGAGTCCCACGAGGGCCAGCAGCGCTGACAGGGGATGCAGGAACCAGGCGGCCTGTGCCTGTACGCATGCCCACAACAGGAAGATCACCGGCAGAAGGACGCCCACGGCCATGAACGCGCCCCAGAACTTCTCGCGCAGCGCGCCGCAAGTCAGCAGCTCGGTGGCGCGCCGGACGTCCTCGCTGACGGGCGTCAGGAACACCTCGCCGAGCACCAGGCCGCCGGTCATGGCCAGCGAGACCAGCAGGACCATGCTCACGGTCGTCATGACCTGGGCGTCGAGGCCGGCCACCAGCCCCACCAGGAGCAGCGTGGCGGCGCCGGCGCTGACCGCCTGGACCACGAGGTGCCAGAAGAACAGCGGGCTCTGCCAAAGGTCGCGGCCCTTGGCCTGGGCGAACAGGAACGCGGTATAGCCGGCGGCGCCGATGCCGAATACCACGCAGGCCGCCACCACCCAGCCCGGCATCCCGCCCGTGCCGATGCCGTAGCCCAGCCACAGGAGGCTGGCGAGAGAGTAGGCCATGAGGATGTAGCCCCCCAGCACGAGCCATGAGCGCGGGTTGGGCTTGGTCAGGAGGTAGTAGAAGCGGTCGGGCCGCTTGAGGTCGAAGACCAGGAGGCCGGTGGTGAGCACGGTGAAGACCAGCGCGATCACCGGGCTCACGATGTTCAGCACCGCTCCTTCCTGAAGCCGGCCCAGCGCCATCAGAAACGCCGCCACCAGCAGGACTCCCGAACCGATGGACTTGGTCCACAGGTACGCGGCGATCTTCGGTCCCCAGGGCCTTGGGTGCGGCACGTCGTAGACTTCGCGGGCGCCCCCCGGGACCGGGCTTCCGTGCCTGGAGGATGAGAGGGCGTAGAGGTCCTCGCCGGGGTACTTGTCGGCCCAGAAGTGGGTCTCTTCGGTCTCCGTCATGGTGGGCTGCAGCGCGTCTTCCTCGACGCCCACGTAAAAGAGCTTGGGGTGGGTGCCCTTGTGGGGCTTTCTGAGGGAGACCTTGCGCGTCGCGACGGTGCGGGCGATGGGGCTTTCCGGGTCGTCGAGGTCGCCGGACATGATCGCCTGCGTCGGGCACACGACCTCGCAGGCCGGCTGCAACCCCAGCTCCACCCGGTGCGCGCAGAAGTTGCACTTGGCCGCGGTGTTGTGGTCGGGGTCGATGTACAGGGCGTCGTAGGGGCACGCCTGCATGCACGACTTGCAGCCGATGCAGCGGTCGTTGTCGAAGTCGACAATGCCGTTGGGGCTCCGGTAGAGCGCCACCGTGGGACAGATCTCGATGCACGGAGCGTCGTCGCAGTGGTTGCACCGGAGCACCGCGAAGTGGCGGCTGGTGGCCGGGAAGGCGCCCTTCTCGATGTACTTCACCCAGGTGCGGTTGACCCCCACGGGGACGTCGTGCTCGTCCTTGCAGGCCACGGTGCAGGCGTGACAGCCGATGCAGCGGTTCTGGTCGATGACAAATCCGTAACGCATGAGTGCCTCCAAGCGGCTATATATCCACCTGCGCTCCGGGCAGTCAAACCGCTGACCGTTGGGACATGTCATTCCCGCGAAAGCGGGAATCCAGGCTGGGAGGAGTGGGGGCGCCTTGCTTCACATGGGGCAACCCGCTAGAACCTTCTGCCATGCCGAAGCTCCGCAGCCTTCGAGACGCCATCGCCGGCGAGGTCCGGGACGGCATGTCCGTCTTCATGGGGGCTGCATTGGAGTCCTTGATCCCCTTTGCCGCCGGCTACGAGATCATCCGCCAGCGCAAGCGTGACCTGACGCTGATGACCACCATTTCCGACATGCAGTTCGACCAACTCATCGGCGCTGGCTGCGCCGGCAAGGTGTGCGGCGCCTGGGTCGGCAACGTGGCGGCCGGCCTCGGACACAATTACCGGCGCGCCGTGGAGCGGGGGGAGCCGGCGCCGCTGGCGGTGGAGAACCATTCCAACTTCTCGATGGCGTTGGGCCTCAAGGCGGCAGCCATGGGCGTGCCGTTCCTGCCTACGCGGACGCTCCTGGGCAGTGATTTCCGCGACGAGGCGTCGTTCGCCGATGTCGCCTGTCCGTTCACCGAGGAGAGTCTGCTGGCGGTGCGGGCGGTCAAGCCCGACGTCGCGATCCTCCACGTGCAGCGCGCCGACGAGGAAGGCAATGCTCACGTCTGGGGCAACCTGGGAGTCACGCAGGACGCGGCCATGGCCGCCGGCAAGGTGGTGCTCACCTGCGAGGAGATCGTGCCGCACGAGGTGATCCTCAGTGACCCGAACCGGACGCTGGTGCCGGGATTCCTGGTGGAGGCGGTCACCTGCGTTCCGTTCGGCTCCCATCCTTCGCCGACCCAGGGCTACAGCCGCCGCGACGACGGCTTCTACTTCGACTATCACCGGCAGTCACGGGAGCGAGCCGGGTTCGACGGGTGGCTGAACCATTGGGTGCTGGGGGTGGACGGTCATGACGGCTACATGGAGCGGCTCGGGGACCAGCGGGTGGTCGGGCTCAGGCCGCACGGCGACCACATGGCGGCGCCGGTGAGCTATGGGTACTAGGGAGCTGGAACATCGCGGCGTAATGAGTGGCGTCCTTCGACTTCGCTTCGCTACGCTCAGGACGAACGGTGGTGTGGTTGTCTTCCGTTCGTCCTGAGCGTAGCGAAGCGAAGTCGAAGGACGCCACTGCGGCCGGGGCCATTGAATCGCGGCGCGGGGAATGTTACCCGGAGTGGAACGTGGAGGCGGTGGAGCATCGCGACCCTTCCGTTACGTAAACCCATGGACTACACGCGGCGAGAGCTCATGGTCATTGCAGCGGCCCGCGAGATTCGCGACGGCGAGCGCGTTTTCGTGGGGATGCGGCTTCCGCTCCTGGGGTTCGCCGTGGCCAAGGAACTGCACGCGCCCAACGCCATCGGCATCTTCGAGAGCGGCGTATTGCGCGACTGGCCGGCGCTGGAGCCGATCTTTACCATGAGCGACCCGCCCAACGTGGCCGGCGCGCTCTTCTGTTGCGGCCTGATCGAAGTGATGAGCCTGTTGCAGAGCGGCCGGGTGGAGATGGGTTTCATCGGCGGCGCCGAGGTGGACTGCCACGGCAATCTCAACACCCATTGGGTCGGGGACGACGGCAGACGGCTGCGGTTACCGGGCAGCGGCGGCGCCGCGGACATCGCCACCCTGGCCGGGCGCTGCGTCATCATCATGAACCACGAACGGCGCCGTTTCGTGCCTCGGGTGCAGTACATCACGTCCCCGGGCTACGGCGACGGCGCCGGTTGGCGCGAACGGCGCGGTCTGCCGGGCGGAGGGCCCAGCCGGACCATCAGCAGCCTGGGCATCTTCTCGTTCGACGCGGAGACGCGGGAGATGCAGGTCGAATCCCATCATCCCGGCGTGACGGTGCAGGAGATCCGGGACGAAACGGACTGGCCGTTGAAGTCGGCCCCGGACGTCACGCAGACCCCGGCGCCGTCCCGGGAAGAGCTCCTGGCCGTGCGAAAGTACGACCCGGACGGGGTATGGACGTCCTGACGCGTCCCGGAAATCCCCTGGATCGATCTCGATGATTGTCGTCGTCCTCTCCGGTTTCGTCCTGGCCCTGCTGGCGCCGTCCCTGTACCGGCTGAGCGCGCGCTGGGCGGGATGCGTCTTCTCTATCTTTCCCGCCGTGCTGGCGCTGTGGTTCCTGAGCCACATGGGCGAGGTGGTGGGCGGCCACGGTATCCGGTTCACCTATCCCTGGATCCCGGCCATGGGCCTCGAGCTGTCCTTCAACCTGGACGGCCTGGGGCTGCTGTTCGCCCTGGCCATCACGGTGGTGGGGACGCTGATCATCACCTACGCCGGCAGCTACCTTCACGGCCATCCGTCGCTGCCGCGTTTTTATCTCTTCATCCTCATGTTCATGGCGTCCATGCTGGGCGTCGTCCTGTCCGACAACCTGATCGCGCTTTTCGTGTTCTGGGAGCTCACCAGCGTCACCTCCTACTTCCTGATCGGCTACGAGCACGACAAGGACACCGCCCGGGCGGCCGCGCTGCAGGCGTTGATCGTCACCGGCACCGGCGGCCTGGCGCTCATGGCGGGCGTGCTGCTCATGGGGCAGATCGGCGGCAGCTTCGAGATCTCGGCGCTGGCCGCGGACAACGCCGCCGTCCAGGGGCACCGGCTCTATCCGCTGGTGCTGGCGCTGGTCTTCGCGGGCGCGTTCACGAAGTCCGCCCAGGTGCCGTTCCACTTCTGGCTGCCGTCGGCCATGGAGGCGCCCACGCCGGTGAGCGCGTACCTCCACTCCGCCACCATGGTGAAGGCCGGCGTCTATCTGCTGGCGCGGCTCAGCCCGGTCCTCGGCGGCAGCGACATCTGGCTCTACGTGGTGACCGGCTTCGGCGCCGCGACCATGCTGGTGAGCGCCTACCAGGCGCTCTACCAGACGGACCTGAAAAAGATCCTGGCCTATTCCACGGTGAGCGTCCTGGGCACCCTCACCATGCTCCTCGGCCTCGGCAGCAAGTACGCCATTCAGGCGGCCATGGTCTTCCTCATGGCCCACGTGCTCTACAAGGCGGCGCTCTTCCTGGTGGCCGGGTCCATCGACCACGAGACCGGCACCCGTGACGTGCGGCAGCTCGGCGGGCTGCGCAAGACCATGCCCATCATCTGCGCCGGCGCCGCGGTGGGGGCGCTTTCCATGGCCGGCCTGCCGCCCTTCTTCGGCTTCGTCGGCAAGGAGGCGCTCTACGAGGCGCTGACCCACGACAACGTGCTGGTGACGGTGGTCGGCGTGTTGACCAGCATGCTGCTCTTTGCCGTGGCATGGCTGGCGGGCATCCGGCCGTTTTCAGGCGAGGAGACCCACACTCCCAAACACCCCCACGATCCGCCCTGGACCATGTGGCTGGGGCCGGTGTTCCTGGGGTGCCTGAGCGTGCTGTTCGGGCTGATGCCGGCGCTACCGGAGAACCTCCTGTCGGCCGCCGCGGGGTCGGTGCTGGCCAAGGAAGTGCACATGCACCTGGCGCTGTGGCACGGCTTCAACGCGCTGCTGGTGCTGAGCCTGGTGACGTTCGCGCTGGGTGTGCTGGTTTACCTGAACCTTGCCAGGTTGCAGAGGGTCACGGAGTTCGCCCTGCCCGTGGTCCGGCGCGGCCCGTCCCAGTGGTACGCCCTGTGGCTCCGGTTCCTCAACTGGTCGGCGGTGGGCCAGACCCGGGTGCTCCAGAACGGTTACCTGCGGCTCTACCTCGCCACCATCATGACGGTCACCGCGGTGCTCGCGTGGTACACTTTCCTCGCGCACGCGGACGCCGGCGTCATCGAGTTCAACTGGGGCGACATTGGCGTGCACGAGTGGGTGCTGGGGATCGTCGCGCTGGTGGCATCCATCGCCACGGTCAGGGCGAAGACGTTCCTGCGCGCGGTGGTGGCGCTCGGGGTGGTGGGCTACAGCGTGGCGCTGTTCTTCGTCCTCTACGGCGCCCCCGACCTGGCCATGACGCAGTTCCTCATCGAGACCCTGTCGCTGATTCTGTTCGTGTTCGTGTTCTACTACATGCCCCCGTTCAAACGCTTCTCCACGCGCCCGGTGATCATGCGCCACGCGGCCATCGGCACCGCGGTGGGCGCGCTCTTCACGCTGCTCGTGCTGGTGGCGACCTCGGTGCAGTGGCACCCGACCATCTCCACCTACTTCTCGGCGAACTCGTACCTGATGGGGCAGGGGCGGAACATCGTCAACGTGATCCTGGTGGACTTCAGGGGCTTCGACACGCTGGGCGAGATCACGGTGCTGGCGGTGGCCGGCATCGGCGTCTATTCGCTCATCCGGCTCAGGCTCGGGAAGGGAGGGGACTCGTGAACTCGCTGATTCTCAGGACGGCCAGCCGCTTCCTGCTGATCCTGCTGTTCCAGTTCTCCATCTTCCTGCTGCTGCGGGGGCACAACGACCCCGGCGGCGGCTTCGTCGGCGGGCTGGTGCTGGCGGCGGCGCTGACCCTCTACGCCATCGCCTACGACGTACGCTCCATGCGCCGTTTCCTGCCCTGCCGGGCCCAGACCATCATCGCCTGGGGCCTGCTGGCCGCGGCCGGGAGCGGGGTCTGGTCCATGTTCAAGGGGCAGCCGTTCATGACCGGCCAGTGGGCGCACGTCTACATCCTCGGCCTCGACCTCCACCTGGGCACGCCGCTGCTCTTCGACATCGGCGTCTACCTGACGGTGGTGGGGGTCGTGCTCATCGTCATCATGAGCCTGGCGGAGGAAGTGGAGGAGGAGGACTAGTGGAAGCCCTGCTGGCCATCGTCATCGGCGTGCTCTATGCCTCCGGCGTCTACATGCTCATGCGCCGGAGCATCGTCAAGCTCATCATCGGGCTGGCGCTGCTGGCCCACGGCGCAAGCCTGCTGGTGTTCACCGCGGCGGGCCTCACCCGCGCGGTGCCTCCGGTTATCCCCTACGGAGAGAAGGCCATTACCGGAGTGGTGGCGGACCCGCTGCCCCAGGCGTTGATCCTGACGGCCATCGTCATCAGCTTCGGGGTGCAGGCCTTCGCCATGGTGCTCGCCTACCGCGCGTACCAGACCGTGGGCACCGACGACCTCGACGACATGAAGGCTACGGACACGTGAACTCGCTCATCGCCCTGCCCATCCTGCTTCCGCTGCTGGTGGGGGCGAGCTGCGTGGTGGTGTGGCGCTACGTGGCCGCTCAGCGGATCCTCACCCTGGCGGGGAGCATCGTCTACCTCGCGGTCTCCGTGGTGTTGCTGGAGCGGGTGGCGTCGGAGGGGATCCAGGCGGTGCAGAAGGGCGCCTGGATCGCGCCCTTCGGCATCACCATCGTGGCGGACATGTTCAGCGCGGTCATGATCGCCACCACCGGGGTGGTGACGCTGGTGATCGTGGTCTACTCGCTGGGCAGCATGGACCGCGCGCGGGAATCCTGGGGCTACTATCCGCTCTTCAACATCCTCATCATGGGCGTGTCCGGCGCCTTCCTGACCGGCGACATCTTCAACCTGTTCGTCTGGTTCGAGGTGCTGCTGATTTCGTCCTTCGTGCTGCTGGCCCTGGGCGGCGAGCGCGCTCAACTCGAGGGCGCCATCAAGTACGTGACCCTAAACCTGGTGGCGTCGGCATTCTTCCTGGCGGCGGTGGGCATCCTCTACGCCATGGCCGGCTCCCTCAACATGGCGGACCTGTCGGTGCGGCTCGGGGACGTGGCGCAGCCGGGGCTGGTGACCACCCTGGCGATCCTGTTCCTGGTGGCCTTCGGCATAAAGGGGGCCATCTTCCCGTTGTTCTTCTGGCTGCCGGCCTCCTACCACACGCCGCCGGTGGCGATCTCCGGCATCTTCGGCGGGCTGCTGACCAAGGTGGGCGTCTACGCGCTGATCCGCGTCTTCACGCTGCTGTTCCTGAACAACGTCGACTACACCCACACGATCATCCTCTGGGTCGGCGCCATCACCATGGTGACGGGCGTGCTCGGAGCCGTGGCCCAGTACGAGTTCCGCCGCCTGCTGTCCTTCCACATCGTGAGCCAGATCGGCTACATGGTCATGGGGCTCGGGTTCTTCACCCCGCTGGCGCTGAGCGGCACGGTGTTCTTCATCGTCCACAACATCTTCGTCAAGACCAACCTGTTCCTGGTGAGCGGGGTCTCGCACCGGTTCCACGGCACCTACGACCTGAAGAAGCTGGGCGGAATCTACCGCGCCCATCCGTGGGTCTCCATGCTGTTCCTGCTGTCGGCGTTCTCCCTGGCCGGGGTTCCGCCTCTTTCCGGCTTCTTCGGCAAGCTGGTGCTGGTCAAGGCCGGGCTCGGCCTCGAGCAGTTCGTGGTGGTGGCGGCGGCCCTGGGGGTGAGCCTGCTGACGCTTTTCTCCATGACCAAGATCTGGGCCGAGGCGTTCTGGAAGCCCTTGCCGGACGGGACCGCGGTGAACGAGCCGGGCGCCGGCATGGCGCTCATGCTGGGTCCCATCGTGACCCTCGCCGTGCTGGCCGTGGTGATGGGCGTGGTCGCCGGACCCTTCTTCGAGCTGGCCCAACAGGCGGGAGACCAGCTCACGAACCCCGAGCCCTACATCCGTGCGGTGCTCGGGGCAAGAGTCGCGTCCCATGATTTCCTGCCATAATTTGCTTGTCTTTTTCGCCGTCGGCTGCGTTGCTCTTCCTCGCGTGGTACCCGCCACTGCTCGTCATCGCGCCTTGCCGACGACAAAAAATCCTGCGCAACTTATGCCAGGAAATCATGGGACGCGACTCTAGAGGAGGATCATGACCGTTCTCCTGTGGAACATCCTGCTGGCGGTGAGCTGGGCCGCGTTGATCGGAGAGGTGACGGCGCTGAACCTCGCGACCGGCTTCGTCCTCGGTTTCCTGATCCTGTACGCGGTGCGGCGCCTGCTGCGGCCCTCCCGGTACTTCGAGAAGCTGTGGCAGGGCCTGTGGCTTGGCTCGCTGTTCGCCTGGGAGCTCCTGCTGGCCAACCTGCGCATCGCCTACGAGGTGGCGACCCCGTCGCACAACATGAAGCCCGGGGTAGTGGCGATCCCGCTGGACGCGGAGACCGACGCCGAGATCACGCTGCTGGCGAACCTCATCACCCTGACTCCCGGCACTCTCAGCCTGGACGTATCCGATGACCGGAGAGTGCTCTACATTCACGCCATGTACGTGGACGACGCCGAGGAGCTGCGCCGGTCCATCAAGGACGGTTTCGAGAAAAGCGTCATGGAGTTGCTGCGATGACGACCCTGGCTTTGGTTCTCCTCGCTGTCCTGAGCATCGGCATCGTGCTGGTCTTCATCCGCCTGCTGCGCGGTCCCAACATCCCGGACCGCCTGGTAGCGCTGGACCTGTTGACCACGGTGGGGGTCGGCATCGCCGCCCTCTATTGCATCGCCTTCGACGAGCCGGTGTACCTGGACGTGGCCATCGTGCTGGCGCTGGTGGCCTTCCTGGGAACGGTCACGTTCTCCCGTTACATCGAGAAATGGGCACACCATGGTGACTGACATCATCTGCGCCGCGTTCATGATCATAGGCACGGCCTTCATGTTCCTGGGGTGCGTGGGCGTCCTGCGCATGCCGGACCTGCTCACCCGGATGCAGACCGCCACCAAGCCGCCGACCCTGGGCGTAGCCTGCCTGATGGTGTCGGTGGCGCTCTACTTTCCGGACATCGGGGTCACCGTCCGGGTCCTGGCCATCACGCTGTTCGTTTTCCTCACCGCGCCCGTCTCGGCGCACATGATCGGCCGCGCCGGCTATCAGGTAGGCGTGAAGTTCTGGAAGGGCACGGTCCAGGACGATCTCAAGGACAAGTACCGCGGCACGTCCCTCGACTCGTGAAAGGGCGGAGCACGCCCGCGCGGTCAAACGTTGGTGAGGGGACCGTATTCGAGGATGATGTACACGGCATAGATGGCGAGGAAGAGCACGCCCGCCGGACGTCCGAGCCGCCCCTGAAGCGCCAGCCAGGAAATCAGCACGATCGTCGCGCCCATCATCGTCCAGACCGCGAGGTGGAGCAGGTGCCCGGGAATGTCGAGCGGATGGACCACCGCCACGAGACCGCCGATGGCCAGGAGGTTGAAGATGTTGGCGCCGAGCACGTTGCCCACAGCCACCTCGGAATGCCCGCGGTAGGCGGAGACCACCGCCGTCGCAAGCTCGGGCAACGAGGTCCCGACCGCGACCACCGTCACGCCGATGACCGCCTCCGACACGCCTAGCAGGCGCGCGAGCCCGATGGCGCCTTCGACCAGCAGGTGCGACCCCAGGACGACGCTGCCGAGGCCTACGGCGAGCGTGCCGACGACCATCCAGGTTGACCGGCCGGCAGCATCCTCCTCCGCCTGGGGTTCGGGGGGGTTGCGGCGAGCCCGCCGGTAGGAAATCACGGTGAACGCTGCCAGACACGCCAGCAGCAGCACGCCGTCAAGACGGCTCAGATTGCCGACCATTCCCAGCACGAGGAACAGTACGGCCACACCGATGGCGGCGGCGCCCTCGAAACGGACCCCGCGCGGGTCCACCACCATGGGACAGACGCAGGCGGCCGCGCCGAGAATCAGGAGCAGGTTGCAGATGTTGCTGCCGACGATGTTTCCGATGGAGATGCCGGGCGCTTCGCGAATGGCGGCTTCCAGGCTCACCAGCAGCTCCGGCATGGTGGTGCAGTAGGCGACCACCGTGAGCCCGATGATCAGGGGCGAGACGCCGAGACGCCGTGCGAGCTGCACCGCGCCGCGTAACACGAACTCCGCACCGCCCAGGAGCAGGACGAAGCCGCCGGCCAATTCCAGGTAGATCATGGGGATTCGGAGCGCGACTAGCGTGCCGCCCGGCCCGTAGGATGCAGGGATGGGTCAGAAATCGCGCGGCGAGATTCTCCCCGCCCGTATCGTCCTCGACCAGCCAGTGGTGAGGGATTGACGGGTGTCGGGCACACGATGGGTTTCATAGGCAGTGCGTCTTTCCGGTTCGGTGTGTTTTGATGGATCGGGAAGGCCCGAAGTCTGTATTTGAATAGTACGATCCCCGCCGTCGGTCAATCTCGCGCGTGGAACGCCGGCCCGAGGAGGCGTCGCGGACGGTCCCGCCACCGGGGTGAGGCGCGCGTGCTTGAAGCGCCCGGATCCCGCCGGGCGGTGGATGACCCGCAACGCGATCTGGTAGTGTCCAGAACCGAACCTTGAAGGGGAGGAGGGGACATGGGAATCGGCATTGGCATCGGCTTCACCGGTTGGCCCTTCGGGGAGCCCGACCCCGAGGCGTTCTGGAGCGCCGTGGACTTGGCGGAAGACCTGGCCATCGACTCGCTGTGGCTGAGCGATCGCGTGGTGTCCGAGACGCTGAGCCTCGAGCCGGTGGTAGCGCTTTCGTGGGTGGCCGCCCGCACCCGCAGGATGAAGTTCGGCACCAGCGTCATGGCACTCCCGCTCAGGAACCCCACCGTGCTGGCCAAGGAGCTCGCCACTCTGGACTTCCTGTCGGGCGGGCGCCTGCTGCTGGCCGTAGGCCTGGGACGCGACGACGACACCGAGCTGCAGGCGTGCGGCATCCACCGCTCCGAGCGCGCCGGCCGCACCGAGGAAATGGTGCACCTGTTGCGCGCGCTGTGGTCGGGGAACGGGGTCAGCTTCCAGGGGAAGTACTACCGGCTTGAGGACGTGTCCATTCAACCCAAGCCCGCCCAAGCCGATCCGCCGATTTGGGTGGGGGGCCGCAGCGGCCCCGCCTTCCGGCGCACCGCCCGCCTGGCCGACGGCTGGCTGGCGTCCCAGATGCTTCCCGCGGAAGTGGAAACCGCCATCGCGCGCATCCGAAAACACGCCGCCGACTACGGCCGCCGGATCGACGACGATCACTTCGGCGTGCTCTTCAACTATTGCTTTGCCAAGGACTCCGAGGATGCTGCCCGACTGGCGCGCCCCTACGCCCTCCGCAACCGCACCGACGTCGACTTTGCGGAAACCTCGGCCTTGGGAACCCCTCAGGACATCGCCGACGCCATCCAGCGCTTCATCGACGCCGGCGCCTCCAAGTTCGTCGCCCGCCCCGCCTGTCCGCCCGAAGCCATCCATGAACAACTCAAGCGTCTCGGCACGGAGGTCATCCCACAGTTCATGTAATCGTTCGACGAAGCTCTGCCACGTTATTGTCTGCCACGTTGTTGGTATCGAAAGGGGCGCTGGCGCGCGCAAATCGTCATTCCCGCGAAAGCGGGAATCCAGGGCGAGGCAGGGGTGGGGGAGCAGAGCTGGGGGTTCAACCGGCGTCTACCTTCTCCGCCAGCCAGATCTTGATCAGCGACTGGTAGGGAACGTCCCGTTTGTTGGCCGCGGTCTTGATCCGTTCAAGCAGGTCCACGGGCAACCTCAGCGAAATCGCCCTGCTGGAGGGTTTGAGGTTGGGGAAACGGACGCGTTCGCCACGGCTCCAGTCTACGTAGCCGGCGGAATCGTGGCTTTCCCAGAAAGCGCGCTCCTGCTCTTCGTTCTTGAAAGAAGGTAGGGTCTTACGTTTCTTGTTCATAGCGGCCTCGCTCTTTGCGGCTCATATCTCGGGCCGAGATAATGCGGATCCGTGTATCCTGCTCCCGCAACGTAAACGTCACGTGGAGCTTTCAATTACCCACATCTTGGGGTTTATCAAGGGAGCCTCTTGCAAAACCCATCGGGTGAGGGGGATTTTGTAGACGTGGGGTCGTTC
>JAPPNF010000124.1 GCA_028818755.1 Deltaproteobacteria bacterium
CCGTGCGTCCGCTGCAATCGCACCCAGTCAACGCTGAGGTTTTGCAAGAGGCTCCCTCTGAAACCTTCGGAGAGTTCAACTGCTCGCGAGGCCGCGGCGAGGGCCTCGTCGTCGCGGAACGCCGCGTTCAGGCCGTGGCTCAGGAGGACCTGGCTGAGGTAGTTGTGCGGATTGAGCGCGACGGCGTGGCGGGCGAACGTCAGGTCGTCGCGGTAAATCCCGGCCTGCCGCCAACTGAGCGCACCCAGCGCCACGAGCGCAGCCGCGGCGACTACCATCGCTCCGGCGCGGCCCCGGAGAGGGAGCCGGCCCGCGCAGTGGACCGCGACGCCCAGCAGCACCGCGAGCGGACCGATCATCGCCAGGTACTGGAAGCGGTCGGCGACGAAGGCGATTTGCATGAACCTGAAGTCCACGAAGCCGAGGACCGGGGAGAGGGTCAGCGCGAAGAAAAGCGCGCCGGCGAGCGGGCCGCGACCGGTCCGGCCCCGCGCGAGCCACAGCACCGCGCCGAGGAGGACGAGGGCGGCAAGGGCGAGCCATCCGAGGATGTCGCCCGAGTGCACTTCCCAGCGGGGATAGAAAACGGGCAGGTACGACGGCCACACGATCTGACGGACATAGATCCACAGCGCCCGTGCCGCGATGAGGGCACGCTCCACCAGGGTGTAGTCGAAGGCGTGGGGGATCCGGCCGTGGTAGAAGGCGAGATCGGCGAGTGTGACGCTAAAGGCGAGCACGAAGAACGGCGCCAGGCGCACGGCGTCGCGCCACGTGACGCGGCCCTCCCGCCACCAGTGAAGCAGCAGGAGAGCGGCCGGCAGTGTGACCGCGATGGACTTCGAGAGCAGCGCCGCGGCAAAGAGCGCGAGGGACAGCATGTAGCGGCCCGGAGCCGGCCTCTCCGTGAACCGTAGCCATGCATGGGCCGCGCCAAGATAGAAGAAGGCGGAGAGGAGATCCTTCCGCTCGATGATCCATGCCACCGACTCCGCGTGCACCGGGTGGACCGCGAACACCGCGGCCGCGAGCCATGCGCCCGGGACCGCGAGGCGGAGCAGCAGGCGCCACACCAGCACCGAGTTCAGCGCGTGCAGCACGACGTTGACCGTGTGGTAGCCGACGGGGTGGAGTCCCCAGAGCTTGTGCTCGATCCAGAAGGTTGTGTAGACGACGGGCCAGTAATGGTTCTCGTACCGGATCTCCGAGGGCGAGAGCCAGATCGAGGCGATCCCGTCGGGGCGGCGGATCAGCGGTTCGGTGACGAAGATCCAGTCGTCCCAGACGAAGCCGTTGGAAAACGCCGGGAGGTAGACGGCGATGGCCAGCAGGGCGAGGCCCCTGCCCTTGCGGCCCTCGGAGGCCTGCGCCCACAGCGCGATGCGCCGCAGCGCGGCCGCGAAAGGCGCGGGGGAATCCACAGTTCCAACCTTCACCGCGCCGCGCTCCCATGAGGTTTCGGTATGTCTCGCACCGGACGGAGAGCGCCCCTATGAGAGTTCGGGCGCCGGCATGCTGTAGCCGACGCCGCGCTCGTTCAGGATGTAGATGGGCCGCGCCGGGTCATCGCCGAGCTTTCGGCGGAGGTTCTTTATGAAGTTGCGCACGAGACGCGGGTCGCCGAACTCCTGCCCGTCCCAAAGCTGTCGAAACAGGGATTCGTAGGTCGTGACCCGTCCCGCATTGACGGACAGCACGCGCAGCATATCGTACTCGGTGGCCGTCAGCTTCACGGCACGGCCAGCCACGCTCACCCGACGCTCCTCGTAATGGATGGCGAGATCGCCGAGCACGAAGGACTCCGGCCCGGCCCGCCTTCTCAGGGCCGCCCGGATTCTGGCCGTAAGCTCGGTGGGCGAGAAGGGCTTGACGATGTAGTCGGCGGCACCCGATTCCAATGCCCTGGCGATGGTCTCGTCACGGCGGTAAGCGGAGATGAAGATGACCGGCAGATCGGCCAGTTCGGGGACGCTTTCCATAAGTTCAATACCGTCGGTGCCGGGCAGCAGCAGGTCAAGCAGCACCAGTCGGGGCTTCTCGGTCTTGATGATGCGGGAGAGTTCGCGGTGGTCGCCGGTGACGATGGGGGAGTAGTCGGCTTTCGCGAGAGCGTCGCGGACGTAGCGGAGCGTCTCCGGATCGTCGTCCACCACGAGGATCGGCGCCGGTTCGTGCCGTTGGTCAAGCCGGTGGGAACCGTTCGGGGCGGAGCCGGAGGCGTCCCCGGCCTCTTCGACCATCGGAACCGTGAAAGTGAACTGCATGCCTTGTCCGAGGCCGCCGCTGGCGGCCCAGATGCGGCCGCCATGGGCCTCCACCAGCCCCTTCGAGATCACCAGCCCCAGTCCCGACGCCCCGAGCCCGCGCTGATCCTCGCCCTTTGCCAGAACGGTATGCTTCTGAAAGAGGTGCGGCAACTGCTCCGGCGGCACGCCCCTGCCCTGGTCGGAGACCGAGATCGCTACGTATACGCCATCGCACGCGGCCTCCACCCGGATGGGCGAGGACTCCGGAGAGTGACGGGCGGCGTTGGAGAGGAGGTTGTTCAGGACCTGTACGATACGCCGCCGGTCGGCAAGCACCCGCGGCAAGTCCCGCGGCAGGTCGATCAGCACGGCATGCCGGCTGCCGCCGCCCAGGAAAGCGTTTCGCGCCCCCTCCACCAGCTCGGCGACTTCGGAGGGCTCGGGCGCCACGGACAGGGTGCCGGAGTCGATGCGGCCCGCATCGAGCAGGTCGCTGATCAGGTCTTGCGCGTGATCCGCCTGCTCGTTGATGATGCGGAAGAACTGGTGCACCTCGGCCGGGTCCAGGGCCGGCGCTACGCGCAACCCGTTGCCTGCCGATCCCTGGATGGCGGCCAGCGGAGTGCGCAGTTCGTGACTCACCATGTTCAGGAACTCCGCCTGCAACCGCGCCAGTTCCTCCAGCGGCGCAAGATCCTGCATGGTCACCACCACCGACTCGACCACGCCGTCCCCGGAACGGACCGGCGTGGCGTTGATCAGCGTCCTGACGCTGCGGCCGTCCGGGGCGAAGAGCACGATCTCTTCGGCGAGCACCGTCTGGGCGTTGCTCAACTCCCGCACCAGCGGGAACTCGTGGAGCGCAACCTCGCGGCCATCCGAGAACCGGCACCTCAGCACGTCGATCACATCCTCCAGGGCTCGGTCCGGCAGGCACAGGCCCTCGGCGATCCGCCGCGCCTCCCGGTTGAGATAGACCGGACGGGCGGTCCTGGCATCGAGCACGACCACGCCCACCGGGCAGGTGTCCACCAGGGCTTCGAGGTCGGCGCGCACCCGCCGCTCCTCACGGTGCGCGCGCGCGTTTGCGATGGCCGTGGCTGCCTGCGAAGCGAACAGCACCAGCACCGTTTGTTCGTCTTCGGGGGGCTCCCCTCCGCTGTCCTTGTCGGCAAGGAGGATGTCGCCGACATGCCGGCCCTGGTGACGCAGGAGCGTTCGGTGGAAGGTCTTCGATGCCATCAGGTCCGCCGAATCGGCGAGTGAGCGGACGTCGGGCAGTTGCGGGCGCTCGTCCTCCGTAAACCCGGAGGTGGCGTAGTCCTCGGGTTGCCCCGAATCGTCAAGGATGGTGATGACGCCGCAGGCCGCCCCGGTGAGAGCGCGTGCGCCGTCTATCGCCTCATGCAGGACGGTGTCGAGGTCGAGGCCTCCGCTCATGCGCAGCACGACCGCGCTGAGCGTGGAGATGCATTCGCGCAGCGCCTCGTTCTCACGCCTCAGTGTCTCGTTCGCCCGCCTCAGCACCTCTTGCTCTTTCAATATTCTCCCTCTCCCGGCCGGTGTGCGAATCCGGTTCAGCCCCGCCCGTGTTCACGGTGAGGAGGCCAGGGTCTGCCAAGCAGTCGATCCCTTTGAACGCGAATTCTAGCGTGAATTTACGATAAGTGCACCTTCCAACGCTCGGTTCACACACTAAACCTATGCTGTGGGGGCGAGTCCGGCGGCCGGAGCTTGCACATGGCACCTACGTCACGAAATCTTACGAAGAAACGCGAAAAACATACTGTTCGGCTTTCGAAACTCACGGCCGAAACACTCAGGATGTGTACACTCGCCCCTTTGTTGTCAGCACGGGCCTTCGCCCATCCCGAAGGGAGAAGAGGTTGGTCGTCAGATTCCTACGCGAAAACCGGGGCTCAATTATCGGCGCATCCGTTCTGGTTGCACTGATGTCTTTTACGGCCCTTGCGATGGTTAACGACCACATCGTGGTGCTCCGGCAACGCAATAGTCTGCGTGCCGCCGTGGCGACGGCCAACATTGCGGCGATAAAGCGGCTGAACGAACTTCCTTCCGAACTCACCCGCGACGAAGTGCTCCAGGAACTGACGCCGCTGGTAAGGCGCTACATTCTGGCCAATCTGTCCGAAGGGATGCGCCAATCGGC
The DNA here is from genome assembly GCA_028818755.1 of Deltaproteobacteria bacterium. GTDB lineage: Bacteria > Desulfobacterota > Binatia > UBA9968 > JAJDTQ01 > JAJDTQ01. The sequence continues at coordinate 4,417 of JAPPNF010000124.1, forward strand.
AGATGGGACTCTGGACCTGCAGATTTTGCCGGACCGCAGTGCCGGAATTGTTGACATTGAGGTGAAGGCGGACCTCGGCGGTGCAATTGTCGGACGGTATCTGTGGGGCAGGCTTGTCAAAAGAACCACAGCGTCAAGCGTCACCCAGCGTATGGTGGTTCCCGTCGATGTGGTGCTGGCTATCGACGTTACGGGTTCGATGAACTACAGCATTTATCAGGGGGCGGGGAGTTCGTTTCCTGAGGAGCACCGTCGGATCAGCGTCGTCCGGCAAGCGGCGCAGGTCCTCGTTCACGCACTATACGACCAACAGGTCGAAAGCGGCCACGTCGCGGTCGGGCTGGTGCCGTTCAACACGACCGTGAACGTCGGCGCGGAGCGACAGGACTGGGTGAGCGACCTGGGCCAGGGACACAAGGTGATCCCCGCGGGATTCGGCCCCTGGAGCGGTTGTATCGAGCACCGGGAAGACGGCCTGGACCTCTCCCTCGCCACGCCAAGCGAGGCGCCCTTTACGGCGTGGTTTTGGCCGAGCACGCTGGAATACCGCCCAGCGGAACGCGCGGCGCTCGCTGCACAGATCGGCGAGGCGGTGCGCGGCGAGAACGACTGGTCCGCCGGCAATCCCCACGTGAACTATCACCCCAGTCCCCACTTCGGATGTCCGCGCAGCCAGATCATTCCGCTTACAACTGACCGCGAGGCGATAGGCCGGGCCGTTCAGGCCCTGCAGTCCTGGCGGGGCGGCGGCACCATGACCCACCTCGGAGTCACGTGGGGAAGGCGGCTTCTGGCTCCCGAATGGCAAGTCGCATGGGGATTGCCGCGGCACGACGAAGAGCAGGGCAGGAGGAGGGTGATTGTACTGTTGACCGACGGCCTCAACAACGCCCACGACGACAACGGCACCTATCCTGGAAACTATCAACACGGCGGCGTCTTCCACAGGGAGTATTCGTCGCATTATACCGGCTACGGACGGGCCGGAAACGGCGCTGTCGAGGAAGGATACCGTCCTGGGAGCCGACTGGCCGGCCTCGCCCATGACCGCGAAGACCGCGCCGCGCTGGACGCGGTGCTGGTGGAAGCCTGTGAGCTCGCGAAGGCCGAAGGCATTACCGTGTTCACCGTCTCGGCGGTGCCTCGCGGCCACCCCAAGGAACAGGAGTTGCAGGAACGGCTTACCGCCTGCGCAAGTTCCGCGGACCATGCCTTCGTCGAAAACAGCGATCCGGAGGCCATGCAGACGGCGTTCCGCGAAATCGGCCGCATGGTGAGTGCGGTTCGCAGGATAGCGGGCAGGTGAGGAAGGACGGCTTCAGGCGGTAGGACAGACCCTCCACGGCCAAGTTTCGAACCCGTCCGTCATTCCGTGTCCGCCTCCCGGATCCTCAGGTCCCGCTCGGCGCAGAAGCGCACCACCTCGCGCTCCAACGCGTCGACGCCGTCACAGTCGACGATCACCGATGAGGCGCGGTGGTCCAGCGCGCCGCCGGCGAGGCGGGTGGACCAACCGCCCGATCCCTGCAACACGTAGATGGGCCGTCCGTGCATCCACGCGAAGCACAGCTCGGAGAGGGTGCCGGCGCCGCCGCCCACGGCCACGACGAAGTCGCCGGCCAGCGCGGTCAGGGCGTTTCGGGCGTGGCCCAGCCCGGTGGGCAGGACGATGTCGCACCAGGGGTTGGCCGCCCTGGCGTCGGTGCCGGGGGTGATCCCGACGGTAAGGCCCCCGGCCCGGGCCGCTCCCCGGGAGGCCGCTTCCATGACCCCGCCGCGCCCGCCGGTGATCAGGGTGACGCCGCGCCGCGCGAGCATCTCGCCGGCTTCCTCGGCCAAAGCCAGATTGTCGTAGGAGGCGTCGGAGTCCCCCACCAGCGCGGCCTGGGCGAAACGTTTGGTGCCGGGAGTCACTTGTCCCAGTGTCCCAATGAACCAGACACCACACTAGCGGCTTCGCTCACTCCAGCAGGTAGCCGAATTTCTCATGGGCCTTGCGGACCACCTCCGGGCCGGGCGCGTTGACCTTGGGATACTTGTCGAACCACTCGAAGGGACGGCAGGCGTCGACGATGACGCGGGAGTTGGTGATGTCCCTGGTCTTGCGCTGCTCCGGCGTGACCCGGGGGTCGGCGGGCGAGGTGCGCATCTTGCGCAGGATTTCGATGGAAGTCTCCGGGTCGCAGCGGGTGAGCATCGCCCACACCAACTGGTCCAGGTTGGACACGTCGATGTCGTCGTCCACCACGATGACGAACTTGCAGCCGTACACCACCGAGCCGCAAGTCGAGGCCAGCGTGCCCGCCTGCCGGGCGTGGCCGGGATAGCGCTGCTTGATGCCGATGCCGTGCAGCAGCCGCGAGGCGCCGACCTCGTGGCACCACACCTGGGTCACGTCGGGAACGCCCGCGTTGGCCAGCTCCTGCTTGAGCATGGCCGAGCGCATGATGGCGCGGTAGCGGGCCATCTCGTCGGGCCCGGCCCCGAGCGGCGGCACCCCGAGTATGATGGGGTCGTTGCGGTGGTAGATGGCGCGGACGTCGAGGGTAGGCTGCTCGCTGGCGCCGCCGGCATAGTAGCCGGTCCACTCGCCGAAGGGCCCTTCCACCGCGCGGTTGTCCTCGGTGAGGAACCCTTCCAGCACGATCTCCGCGTTGGCGGGGAAGGGCAGTCCCGTGACCTTGCCCCGCACCACCTCCACGGGCGTGCCGCGAAGTCCGCCGACGACGTCGAACTCGCACACGCCGTAGGGAAACTCCGTGCCGCCCACGAAGAACGACATGGGGTCGCTGCCCACCACCAGGGCCACGGGCATGGGCTGGCCCTTGTCGAAGTACTTCTTGCGGTGCATGTAGGCATGCTTCCCGGGCACGAACAGCAGGCTCACCGAGTCCCTCGCCTGCACCATCGCCCGGTAGGTGCCGACGTTGATCCAGCGCTCCTCGGGGTCGATGGTGACGCAGAAGCAGCCGGTGCCGATGTAGCGGCCGCCGTCGTCCGCGTGCCACTTGGGGGTGGGAAACTTCATGACGTCGACGTCGTCGCCGGTGAGGATGTTCTCGAACACCGGCCCGTCGTCCACCACCACGTGGGGCAATCGCCGCTGCACCTTGATGTAGTGGTCGAAGAAGGCCTGGCTGAGCTCCTGCTTGGTGAGGTGCTCGGGGAATCCCAGCGTCATGTTCCGGCGCTTGCCGGCGAAGGTGTTGATCAGGACCCGGAAACCCCTGGGACAGCCGGGGACCTCGTCGAAGAGCACGGCAGGGCCGTCGTCGACGCGGATGACCGCGTCGGCGGCGAGGCCGATGTCCTCTTCCCAGCTCGCCCCGGTGACGGTGCGGAGCTCGCCCAGGGCGTCGGCCCGGGCCATCCATTCGCGAAGATCGTGGTAAGGGAGTCTGGCTTCCATGTTGGCGACCGTGGACATGTTTCCGCCCGCCCTCAGGCCGCCATGGACTTGATGCGTTCCACCGCCTCGTCCACGAGGTCGTCGGTGGTCTCGTTGGCGCCGATGATGCCGACCCGGGACTTGCCCGTGAACCAGGACCGGTCCAGGTCTTCGAGCTTTTCGATGCGGTAGACGTTGTCGTTGAAGGCCTTTGCCACCTCCTCCATGCGGTTGGTCATGCCCTCGGTCCAGCCGAAGATGACCACCGCCTCCACATCGCGCGCCAGTTCCTCGACCTTGGGAAGCCTTTGCAGCGAGTCGATGCAGGCGGTGTTGCGGATGCGCACGTTGGCGAAACGCTCAAGGATCCGGGTCATGATACCGGTGTAGCTCTCCATCCAGAACGTCGTCTGGACGATGACCCCCACGGGCTCGAACCGGGTAAGGCGGATGTCGTCGACGTCCTCCGCCTTCTCGACGATGAACACCTCCCGCTCCTTCTCCTTGGCGATGCCCATGAGGCGCGGGATGCCGTGGTGCGTGCGGCTGCTCAGGATCACCAGGTGGCAGCCCTGGTCCAGCAGTTCCAGCTCGGCTTCCTCCTGCTGGACGACGAAAGGGCAGGTAGCGTCGGCCAGGAGCTCGAGTCCCTGCTCCTTCGCCTGCCTGCGGATCTCCGGAGGCGCGCCGCGGACGCCGTAGATGAGCTTCTCGCTTTTGATGGAGTCCATGTCGTTGGTGGAGCGTATGCCTTCTTCGTCCTCCAGCGACTTGAAGGCGATGAAGTCGTTCTCGGGCCTCAGGGACCACACGGCGATGCCCTTGCCGTACTTCTCCACCATCTTCTGGTGCATGGCGCCGGCGCGGTGCACGCCCACGCACAGTCCGGACGGCGGAATCCCCTTGGTGCCCTTGAAGTCTACCTTGATCACTTCCATGAGTGCCTCCTAGACCCAATATCGACTTGGTGCGGAATGTTCGCAGATCGGAGCGGGTTTTTCAACACGCGGAGGTGACGGCTCCGCGACAGCGAGGGGGTTCCAGGCCGCCTCGGGACTGCGGGGCCCGGAGGCTTCGGGATAGATAAAACTTTTTCAAAATTAGCGAGTTAATGTATTTTGTTGGGTAAACTTGCATTTTTGGATAATTGTTTTATCCTTCCCCGCTATTCGCATGGGACGGGACACCATCGAAAGGCGTGGGGAGCCTGGAGGAACGAAGGCGCGATGACCAATGCAAGGGTACTGGTGGTGCGGAGCGACGGTCCGGACGCCGGGGATTTGGAGCAATCCCTGCGAGATTCGGGTTACGACGTATGCGCGGTGGCCGCGTCCGCGTCCGAGGCTATTGAAAAAGCGGCGGAAACGGCTCCTGACGCAGCCTTGATCGATCTCGACCTTGGAGCGGACGTGAGCGGCTTGGAAGCGGCCGAACGGATCGGAAGCGAACTCGGCCTTCCCGTGGTCTGCGTAACGGACGGCGCCGGGGGAAACCCCTCTCCACGGGCTCCAACGGCCTATCCCCTCTGCTATGTGCTGAAGCCGTTGGACGGGCGGCAACTACGCCTGAACCTCTTGACGGCCCTCTCGCTGCGCGAGCGGGAAAGCGGACATGGAGAGACCAGGAGCCGCCTGGAGCGCAGAATCGACGAGTTGCAGAATCGAGTCGATCTGATGGAGACCATTTTCAACAGTATGGAAGAGGGCGTCATCGCCCTAGATGGACAAGGGGACCGTCTGCTTTTCAATGAAGGCGCTGTACGGCTCGGCGGCTTGCGTGAACCCAACAGGAACATCGATGAATGGGCCGCGCTGCACGGCATCTATCGTCCCGACAAGGAAACGCTCCTGCCGGTGGATGAGAATCCGATGGTGCTCGCCATGCGCGGTCAGGAGACGAACGGGTATGAGGTCTTCGTGCGCAATGAGGTGCAGCCACAGGGGATCTACGTCAGCGTCAACGGCCGGCCCCTGAAAGACAACTCCGGTGGGCCGGGAGGAGGCGTCGTCGTTTTTCAGGACGTTAACGACAGGAAGGCGACGGAAGCCCGCCTGCAACGGACCATCGTCGAGCTTGGGGAGCAGAGCGAGCTGCTGCGGACCATTCTTGACAGCATCCAGGAAGGCATCATCGTCAGCGATAACAGCGGAGAGTTCCTGTACATCAATCCCGGCGCCAAGGCGATTCTCGACCAGGAATACTTCCTCAGGCGCCGGGGCAAATGGTCGGAAAAATCCAAATTCATCTATTACTATCCCGATCGTGTGACGCCCATCGAGAACGAGGACCTGCCGCTTCCCCGCGCCATCTTCAAGGGCGAGGCCACTGACGACATGCACATATTCGTACGCAGGCCGAACCACTCGAACGGCGGCATTTTCCTCCGCGCGTCCGCAAGGCCGCTCCTGAACGAAGACGGCGGGATCAGGGGAGGTGTCATCATCTTCCGCGAAGTCACCCATGAGGTGCTGGCCGAAGAGGCTTTGACGCAGGCATTCGCGCAAGGACGGTTGGAGGTGGTCGATACGATTCTGCACAACGTCGGCAACGCCATCAACAGCGTAACCACGGGGACCGAGACCCTTCAACGGAATTTCATGGACGATCGGCTCGTGCGCCGCCTCGGCGCCCTTGCCGACGCCATAGAGCCGCACGCCGATGACTGGATCGACTACATCAGGAACGACCCGCAGGGCCAGAAGGTGAGGCCGTTCATTATCGCCCTCGCCCGGGACTTCGCCAGGCACAGCAGAAGACTGGCAAGGACGGTTGAGCGCGTCAGAGACAGGGCGCAGCACATCGCCGACATCGTGCGTACCCAAAAGTCCCCTGGCAGCGCGGGGATGGCGCGGAAAGACGTCAACCTCGAGCATGCGCTCTTCGATGCCGTCAAGGTCGTGCGAGACCTGCCTGACAGCGGCGGGATCCGGATCGACGTCGACTGCGTGGGGGCGCCGAAAACGATCAGGACGCAGGAGAGTCAGTTTCATCAGTTGATGGTCAACTTGATCAAGAATGGGGTGCAGGCGATCCACCAGTTTGCGGACTCGGACGGACCCGAGGAAGACCCCCGCATTCGGATACGTGCCGGCATCGAGGGGGAGTTCCTCAGCGTTGAGGTGAGCGATAACGGGATAGGTTTCGCCGGCAGGGACACCCGCAAGTTCTTTGCCGCCGGCTATACCACGAAAGAATCGGGTACCGGGCTCGGTCTCCATTCGGCCGCCAATTTCGTCGTCGGTTCGGGTGGGCGGATCGACCTTTCGAGCGACGGCGTCGGCAAGGGCGCGACCGCGCGCGTCATGCTGCGGGGGGGGGGGGGGGGGGGGGGGGGGGGGGGGGGGGGGGGGGGGGGGGGG
>JAPPNF010000109.1 GCA_028818755.1 Deltaproteobacteria bacterium
AAGGGGACATCTTAGCTTTGTTGAAAAGGGGACATTATCGCTTTGCGCTAACACAGTCTTGATATCGGCGCAGCATCAGGTACAATCAGACACCGTGACGGGGCGTAGCGCAGCCAGGTAGCGCACCTGCCTTGGGAGCAGGGGGTCGGCCGTTCAAATCGGCTCGCCCCGACCACGCCGGCAAGCCGGGCATACCGCGGTTGGCGGGAGCCGGCGACTCGCCGGGAGAGCGGGCCTTGAAGGAACGGTTCGACGCGCCAGTAGCTCAGGTGGATAGAGCAACGGCCTTCTAAGCCGTGGGTCAGGGGTTCGAGTCCCTTCTGGCGCGCCATCAATCGGTGTCGGAAGCAGGTTGCGTTCTGGTGAGTGTAGCTCAATTGGTTAGAGCACTGGACTGTGGCTCCAGGGGTTGAGGGTTCAAGTCCCTTCACTCACCCCAATCAAAAAAAGGTCGTGCGGGCCGCTAGCTCAGGTGGTAGAGCAGCTGACTCTTAATCAGCGGGTCCGGGGTTCGAATCCCTGGCGGCCCACTCCTTCCTTCCCATAAGCCCCACGGGCCGTTATTTGACTTGCGGTTTGTGGGGTTGCTACAGCACACTACACCGGCACGCGAGAGTGGCGGAACTGGTAGACGCACTAGACTTAGGATCTAGCGGGCAACCGTGGGGGTTCGAGTCCCCCCTCTCGCACCATCGCGAAGCCGGTCCAGGCCTGTCCGAGTAATCAAATACAACCCCTCTCCCCACGGGAGAGGGTGGCCGAAGGCCGGGTGAGGGCTCAGGAGCGGATCAGGGATGAAATGTGAAGTTGACGTATTGACCCCCACCCAGAGGAGGCTTCGGGTGGAGATACCGGCCGACCGCGTGGACAAGGCCTTTGCGCGCATGTACCGCCAGTTCGGGCGCCAGGCCAAGGTGCGCGGTTTTCGCTCCGGCAAAGTGCCGCAACACGTGCTGCGGGGCCTTTACGGCACCGAGATCCAGGCACGGGTCCTGTCCGAGCTGGTGGAGGAGTCGCTTGCCGGCGCGGTGGCGGACGAGGGACTGGAGCCGGTGTCGGAGCCGCGTCTGGAGGCCGGCGACCTGAACGAAACCCAGCCGTTCGCGTTCACCGCCGTCATCGAGGTCAAGCCGGAAATCGAGCTCAAGGACTACCGCGCCGTACCCGTGGAGCGCATCCGCGCCGACGTGGGCGACGAGGAAGTGGAGCGCGCCCTCAAGGCGCTTCAGGATCGCAACGCCCAGTTGGAGCCGGTGGAGGGGCGTGACGAGGTGGCGGAGGGGGACTACGTGCTGGTGGATTTCTCGGGGTCGGTGGAGGGCGAGCCGTTTCCCGGGAGCACGGCCGAGAACTACGCGGTGGAAATCGGCGCGGGCCAGTCCTTGCCGGAGTTCGAGCAGGGCCTGGTGGGCATGAAACGGGGGGTGGCCGGTAACATCGCGGTGAATATCCCGGCGGAAGCCAACGACGAGCGCATGGCGGGGAAGACGGCCGACTTCCAGGTGACGGTGCAGGACATCCGGCACAAGATCCTGCCTCCCCTCGATGACGAGTTCGCCCGCGACTACGGCGAGTGCGACTCGCTGGAGGAACTGCGCGAGAAGCTCCGCGCGGAGCTGCAGAGCGAGATCGAAACCCTTCAGAACGGTCCGTTGAAGGACCGGATCATGGAGCGCCTCATCGAGGCGCACTCCTTCGAGGTCGCTCCTTCCATGGTGGATCGGGAGCTCTCGTATCTCATGCGGCGGGCCAGGAGCCAGCGGGAACTGTCGGGAGCGGAGGCTCCGGAGCCGACCACGGAGGAGCTCAGGGAAGAGCTGACGCCACGGGCGGAACAGCGCGTCAGGATGATGCTGCTGGTGGAGAAGATAGCCGCCGCCGAAGGAATCACGGCCTCCGAAGAGGAGGTCGACGCCCGCGTGGAAGCCCTCGCCCGGGCAAGCGGCGCGCAGGCCGCCACGGTGCGCGAGCAGTACGGTCAGGACTGGGCACGGGAGACGATGCGCTCCCAGCTCGTGTCCGAAAAGACGCTGGATTTCCTGCTGGAGCAGGCCGACGTCACGGTGGTGGACCCGCCGGAAAGTGTTTGCTGACGAATACAAAAGAGGCTAGACTTTTCTGGTGGCGTCGCCACCCGGGTTGAGCAACATGAACTTCATTCCTTTCGTCGTAGAGCAGACCGGACGCGGGGAGCGCGCCTATGACATCTATTCCCGCCTTCTGAAGGACCGTATCGTATTTCTCGGGAGCCCCGTCGTAGACGAGGTGGCGAACCTCATCACCGCCCAGTTGCTGTTCCTGGAATCCGAGGACCCGGAACGCGACATCTACTTCTACATCAACTCTCCGGGCGGCTCGGTGACCGCCGGCCTGGCCATCTACGACACCATTCAATACATCCGCCCGCAGGTCTCCACGGTATGCCTGGGTCAGGCGGCCAGCATGGGCGCCGTCCTGCTCGCCGCCGGCGAGAAGGGCAAGCGCTACGCGCTGCCGCACTCGCGCATCATGATTCATCAACCGCTGGGCGGCTTTCAGGGGACCGCGGCCGACGTGGACATCCAGGCTAGGGAGATTCTCCGGATGCGGGAAGAGCTCGGCGCGATTCTCGTCAAGCATACGGGCCAGTCGCTCAAGAGGATCGAGCGCGACACCGACAGGGACCTCTTCATGACGGGCCAGCAGGCTTTGGAGTACGGGTTGGTGGATGAAGTGATCACCAGCCGCCTTGACGTAACCGCGAAGGAGTGAAGGGGAGCTTTCAATGCCAAAGCACGGGGATGATCGATCCGGCAGTCTCGTCTGTTCGTTCTGCGGGAAGAGCCAGGACGAGGTGCGCAAGCTGATCGCAGGCCCGACCGTCTACATCTGTGACGAGTGCATCGATCTGTGCAACGACATCATCGCCGAAGAGTGTGAGCATGAGGACTCCATCGCGTCGTCGTCCGGCGTCCCGAAACCCGTCGAGATCAAGCGCGTCCTCGACCAGTACGTGGTCGGCCAGGATCCCGCCAAGAAGATTCTCGCGGTGGCCGTGCACAACCACTACAAGAGAATCGACAACCAGATGCTCACCGGCGACGTGGAGCTGCAGAAGAGCAACATCCTGCTGCTGGGTCCCACCGGCTCGGGCAAGACCCTGCTGGCGCAGACGCTGGCCCGGCTCCTGCAGGTTCCGTTCACCATCGCGGATGCCACCAGCCTGACGGAGGCCGGCTACGTGGGCGAAGACGTCGAGAACATCATTCTCAACCTGCTTCAATCCGCGGAGTACGACGTCGAAAAGGCGCAGCGGGGCATCGTCTACATCGATGAGATAGACAAGATTTCGCGGAAGTCGGAGAACCCGTCGATCACCCGGGACGTGTCCGGCGAAGGCGTGCAGCAGGCGCTGCTCAAGATCATCGAGGGCACGATGGCGAGCGTTCCGCCCAAGGGCGGCAGGAAGCATCCGCAGCAGGAGTTCCTGCAGGTCGACACTACCAATATCCTGTTCATCTGCGGCGGCGCGTTCGTGGGGATCGAGGACATCATCCGCAAGCGCACCGGGCGCAGGCGGCTCGGGTTCGGCAGCAACGAGACGGAGGTCGAGATCCGTCCCGACGCCAAGGTGGTCCACGACGTGCAGCCCGAGGATCTTCTCAAGTTCGGCCTGATCCCGGAGTTCGTGGGCCGGTTGCCGGTGATCGCCACGCTGGACGAGCTCAACGAAGAGGCGCTGGTGCAGATCCTCAAGGAACCGAAGAACGCCCTCACCAAGCAGTACTGCAAACTGTTCGAGATGGAGGGCGTGCATCTCAACTTTACAGACGAGGCGCTTTGGGCTATTGCACGGGAAGCGATGAAGCGGAAGTCGGGGGCGCGGGGCCTGAGAGCGATCATGGAAAACACCATGCTCGACGTGATGTACGAGATGCCTTCCCAGCCCAACATCAAAGAGGTGGTCATTACCGAGGAGGTGATGGCCCGCAACGAACCTCCCATGGTAGTCTACTCGAAGGCGGCGGAGAGCGCGTAACCGGGGGTGCCCATGCTATTTCGCAGCGACAAGAAGGACGACGACGAGCAGGGAGTGGACGACACCGTGCAGGCACCGTTGCTGCCCCTTCGGGACATCATCGTCTTCCCGCACATGGTCGTGCCCCTTTTCGTGGGGCGGCAGAAATCGATCCGGGCGCTCGAGGAGGCGTCCCGGAAGCAGACGGCGATTTTTCTTGCGTCGCAGAAGGACGCGCGAACCAACGAGCCCAGCGAGGATGACATCTACCCCATCGGGACGCTCGGAAACGTCGTCCAGATGCTCAAGCTGCCGGACGGGACCGTCAAGGTCCTGGTCGAAGGCAAGCGGCGTGGAAGGATCTCGCGGTACCTGACGCATCCCGAGTTCTTTCTGGTGGAGGTGGACGAGCTGGACGACGTGGTGGAGCAGGGCACGGAGGTGGGCGCGGTGGTGCGCGAGGTCCACAGCGCCTTCGAGAACTACGTCAAGGTCAAGAAAAAGATTCCCCCCGAGATGGTCATGTCGGTGTCCTCCATCGAGGAACCCGGCAAGCTGGCCGACACCATTACCGGACATCTCGGAATCAAGCTGGAGGAACGGCAGGTACTGCTGGAGACCGTCAACGCCACCGAGCGGCTGGAGAAAGTGCTGGGCCATCTACGGGCGGAAATCGAGATCCTCGAGGTGGAGCGGCGGATTCGGTCGCGCGTCAAGAAGCAGATGGAGCGCTCCCAGAAGGAGTACTACCTGAACGAGCAGATGCGGGCGATCCAGAAGGAGCTCGGCGAGAAGGACGAGTTCAAGAACGAAATGCAGGAGATCGAGGAGAAGATCAAGCAGAAGAAGCTGTCCGCGGAAGCCAAGGACAAGGTCGAGAAGGAGCTGAAGAAGCTCAAGATGATGTCGCCCATGTCCGCGGAGGCGACGGTGGTGCGGAACTACATCGACTGGATACTCAGTCTGCCGTGGTCGGAGTACACCGACGACAAGCTCGACATCACCGAAGCCGAGACCGTGCTGGAAGACGACCACTACGGCCTCGACAAGGTCAAGGAGAGGATCCTCGAGTATCTGGCCGTTCAAACGCTGGTGGGCAAGATCAAGGGGCCGATCCTGTGCCTGGTGGGACCTCCGGGAGTCGGCAAGACCTCCCTGGGGCGTTCCATCGCGCGTGCCACGGGCCGGAAGTTCGTTCGCGTGTCGCTCGGCGGCGTTCGTGACGAAGCCGAGATTCGCGGGCATCGCCGCACCTATATCGGCGCGTTGCCGGGGAAGATCATCCAGTCCCTGAAGAAGGCGGGGTCGAGCAATCCGGTCTTTCTGATGGACGAGGTGGACAAGATGTCCATGGACTTCCGTGGAGATCCGTCCTCGGCCCTGCTGGAGGTGTTGGACCCGGAGCAGAACCAAGCCTTCAACGATCACTACCTGGACCTGGACTACGATCTTTCCAAGGTCATGTTCATCACCACGGCGAACACCCTGGACGGCATTCCCCGGCCGTTGCAGGACCGCATGGAGATCATCCGGATCGCGGGTTACACGGAGCTGGAGAAGCTCAACATCGCGAAAAAATACCTGGTGGTGAAGCAGCGGGAGGCCAACGGGCTGAACGACGAGAATATCCTCATGTCGGACAGCGCCATTCTGGGTCTCGTGCGGCACTACACCAAGGAGGCGGGGGTCCGGAACCTGGAGCGCGAGATCGCATCCATTTGCCGGAAGGTCGCGGTGGACGTGGTCAAGAACGACCGCGCGTCAAAGACCACCGTGGGCGCCCGGAACCTCCAGAAGTACCTGGGGCCGCACAAGTTCCGCTACGGCATCGCCGAGGAGGAGCACAGGGTCGGCACCAGTACCGGGCTGGCCTGGACCGAGCTCGGCGGCGAGCTGCTGTCCACCGAAGTGTCCATCATGCCGGGCAAGGGCCAGTTGACCATCACCGGCAAGCTCGGCGACGTCATGCAGGAGTCGGCCCAGGCGGCCATGAGCTACGTTCGCTCGCGGGCACAGGACCTGGGCTTGGACAAGGACTTCTACCAGAAGAACGACATCCACATCCACGTGCCGGAGGGAGCGATTCCCAAGGACGGGCCTTCGGCGGGCATCACCATGGCGACTTCCCTGGTGTCGGCGTTGACGCGCATCCCCGTCTATCACGACGTGGCGATGACCGGCGAGATCACGCTCCGGGGCAACGTGCTGCCCATCGGCGGGTTGAAGGAAAAGGTCCTCGCCGCTCATCGCGGCGGCATCAAGGCGGTCCTCATTCCCGAGGAGAACAAGAAGGACATCAACGAGATTCCGGCCGCCATCCTGAAGAGCGTGGAGTTGATCCTGGTCTCGCACATGGACGACGTCCTCAAGCGGGCTCTGGTGGTCAGTGATCCCGAGGCGCTGTTCGCCCCCCACGAACTGGACGATGTTCCGGCCGATGCGCCCGCCGGGTTCGAGAAGAAGGACACCGAGCCCAGGCCCAGCCTTCCCCAGTGACCGGGGCATGATCCCGGCCTGCCGCGCCGCGGCAGGATCCCTGCACTCCCGGACGGGTTTCCGTCCGGGGCCTTCGGGCGGTTAGCTCAGTTGGGAGAGCATCGGCCTTACAAGCCGGGGGTCACAGGTTCAAGTCCTGTACCGCCCATTCCCAGCACCCGACAAGTACAACCAGCTGTTTCGTGGCGCCGACCCTCACCCCGGCCCTCTCCTGGAGGGAGAGGGGGTTGAGGGAGAGGGGGTTGTTTGCTCTCCCTCCGGGCGAGATGGGGTGGCTGAAGGCCGGGTGAGGGTCTGCGGTTGCATTGTCCCCGGATTACCGTTACATTCCTTTTACAAAACGGGGTCGTAGTTCAGCTGGTTAGAACGCCGGCCTGTCACGCCGGAGGTCGCGAGTTCGAGTCTCGTCGGCCCCGCCATAACTTGCGATATGCGAACGGTACAAATGACAAAGGCGGAGTCCCTTGCTCAGCGCCGCTGGTACGTCGTTGACGCCCAGGACAAGGTGCTGGGACGGATGGCGACCGAAATCGCCAGAGTATTGCGCGGGAAGCACAAGCCGTCCTTCAGTCCCCACGTCGACGCGGGCGATTTCGTCATTGTCGTGAACGCGGAGCGTGTCAGGCTGACCGGGGCCAAGGAGACCGACAAGCGCTACTATCGCCATACCGGTTATCCCGGGGGGCTGCGGACCACGACTCTGCCGGAGATGCGGGCCAAGAAGCCGGAGGCGGTGGTGCGGCTGGCGGTGAAGGGCATGCTTCCGAAGAACCGCCTCGGAAGGGGTCAGCTCAACAAGTTGAAGGTGTACGGCGGCCCGGAGCACCCGCATCGGGCCCAGTTGCCCGAGCCCCTCGATATCGCGTAGGAGCCACCCCATCTCTCCCGCAAGGAGAGCGAACAACTCCCTCTCCCTCTGGGAGAGGGCCGGGGTGAGGGCAGGCGCCAGGAAACAGGTCCACGAATATGGCAGAAGACTTCGTTTACGCAACCGGCAGACGCAAGACCTCGGTGGCGCGGGTCTACCTGAAGCGCGGCAAGGGAGATATCCGGATCAACAATCGCGTGCTGGAAGACTACTTCGGCCGTGAAACCGCCAGGATGATCGTTCGCCAACCCTTCCACGTGACCCGGACATTGGGCGATTTCGATCTCGTCGTGAACGTCAAGGGCGGCGGAAGCTCGGGTCAGGCCGGCGCCATCCGGCACGGAGTCACCCGGGCCCTGATGAAGGTCGACGAGGGTTTTCGCAGCCCGTTGAAGAAGGCCGGTTACGTCACCCGTGACCCGCGCGCGGTGGAGCGTAAGAAGTACGGGCGGCACAAGGCCCGGAAACGGCCGCAGTTTTCCAAGCGCTGACCGGTTCCATCATTCACTCCGAGCCCGTGTAGAGATACAGGCTCAACAATCCCACCAGCAGATTGGGCGACCAGGCGGCAAGCCACGGCTGCATGGCCCCCGCCTTGCCCAGCGATACGCAGAACCCCAGAAGCACCCAGTAGGCGAACCCGAAGGCGACGGCCAATCCGAAGTTTACGACGAGATTGTCCTTTCTCCCGGGTTTCGTCGCCAACCCCACCGCCAGCAGAATGGTCAGCGGAATGACCAGCGGGATCGCCACCTTGGCGTGCAGGTTGACGGTGTCGCGAACCGTGTCGACGCCCTTGTTCCGGAGGTCGCCGATCCGGGCCTTCAATTCGAAGTAGCTGAACTCGTCGGGCGAACGCGCGAAAATCCGGAAGTCGTCGGGTCCCTCCTTCAGAGGCAGCGTCGCCCCCACCGGCAGGCGGCTGACGGCTCCGTCCTCCGGCAAACGCCACTGCGTGCCCCCCTCGGGGACCCAATGGGTCCCGTCCCAGCTTGCGGCGGGCACCTCGATGACTCCGCCCAGCTTGAATTCCGGGGTGATGCGGTAGATCACCAGGCCGTGGAGCCGGTCGCGGTCGGTGTCGAAGTCGTCGGCCCTGATGAAGTCGCCGTTGCTGCGCATCCAGATCTCTCGGTTGCCGAACACGGACTGGAGCTGCTTCCCCCGCACCTTCACGTCGTAGATCTGCTTGGCCGTCCTGGTGGCGAAGGGCACCGCGGTTTCGTTCCAGAAGAACGTCCCGACGCTGATTCCGAGAGCCGCCAGCAGCAACGGCGCCGTGACGCGATGCAGGCTGAGGCCGCAGGCGCGGATGGCGACCAGTTCGTGCCGGCGCGACAGCGAACCGAGGGTCAGGAACGCGGCGAACAGAGCGGCGAAGCCGATGCCGCGGGAGACCAGGAGGGGCAGCCGGTGGATGAAGTATTGAACGGAGGTCGACAGCGTCGCGTCGCTCCCCATCAGGTTGTCGACCCGATTGAAGAGGTCGCCCGCCAGGTGCAACAGGACGACCACGGCGAGCGTGGCGACGAAGACGCGCGAGAACAGCGCCAGCAGGTACCTGTCGAGGATGCTTCCCAGGGGCGGGCTCGGAAAGCGGCCCTTGGAGTGGATCATTTCTCCGGCACCTCGCGCGCCGGCGTGAGTCTCCGGCCCAGGGACCGGAGCAGGTCCCCCGCCCGGCGCCGGAAGCGTGACGGCGATTCCTTCAGCGCCCTGACGAACAGGTAGATGGAGATGAGCCCCACGAGCAGGTTCGGCAGCCACGGCCCCAGGCCGGGCGGGATCCTGCCGGTCTCCGCCATGGCCGTGCCCGTGGAAAGCAGGGCGTAGTAGGCGAACAGCCAGGCGAGGCACGATGCAACCCCGTGGGAACGTCCCGCCGGCCGCCGGTTGGGCGTCAGGACGATGGCGATGCCCAGGAGGGCGAAGACCAGCGGCGCGAACGGGAAAGCGAATCTCCGCTGCAGCTCCATGATTTCCTGTACGGCGTCCGCCCCCTGCGCGGCCTTTGACCGTATGGCGTCTCGCAGCCGCGGCAACGACATATCCTCGGGGCTCCGCCGGCCCGGGGTCAACGGCGTCAGGAGGGGATCCAGCTCCAGGTGCAGGTTGTAGACGTTGAACGACGTCTGGCTGAAGCCGGCACGCCTCTTCCTTCGCTCGTGGACCGTGCCGTCGTACAGTCTCAGGCCGATGGAGCCCGGATCGGAAAGTAGCAGCGCGACCCGTCCGATGATAATATTTTCGGCGTTCCGGTCCCTTTGGTCGACGATCAGCACTCCCTGGAAGGTGTTTCCCGGGGGAACGATCCTGTCGACGTAGATCAGCACGTCGGGGAAGACGTCGTTGAACACCTTCTCCTTGAGCAACGCTCCCGCGCGGCTCTGTGCAATCGTGTAAAGCTCCTGCTTGACGGCGAGATTGGCGGCGGGTCTTACGAAGACCGACAAACCGAGGGTGAGCAGGGAGGCCGCCAACGCCACCAGGCCCACGGGGATCAGGAAGTGGAACGGACCGACGCCGCACGCCTTCAAGGCCAGCGTCTCGTTGTCCCGCGTCAGGCGGCCGCAGCCGTACAGAATTCCCAGCAGGAAGGCCATGGGCAACGTCGTTTCCAGGAGCGTCGGCAGGATGAGGGCGAAGAGCTTCGTGATCTGGCCCGCGGACGCGCCACGGCTGACGACGAGCTCGACGAGACGGACGATACGGCCGGCGAGGAATACGAGGGTGAACGCGAAGAGTCCGACCAGGAAGGGCGGGACGATCTGACCGGCTACATAGACGCTCAGGGTCCGATGCACACCGGCATGGTAGCTTTCTTTGATGAATTCCTCAATACAGAGAACTAACCAAGAATCCGCGCTGGTGTACGGGATCCATCCCGTGCTGGAGAAGCTCCAGGCCGCGCCCGGCGACGTCATCGAGGTGCTGCTGGTGCCCGGCGACCGCGGTTCCTCCGTGCGCAGGGTGGAGCAGGCGGCTCGCCGGGAGCGTTGCCGGGTCTCGGCGGTCGACGCGCGCTTGTTGGACGCGCTGACCAGCGGGGCGAACCACCAGGGAGTCGCCGCGCGGGTGGCGCCCTTCGCCTACGGGTCGTTCGACGAGCTGTTGGCCGCGCCGCCGTCCGCGGCCGCCGATTGCGTGCTCTTCCTGGACGGAGTCGTCGACCCCCGCAACCTCGGCGGCATCCTGCGCACCTGCGAGGCCATGGGCGTCGGCCGCGTCGTCATTCCCAGGGACCGTGCCGCCGGCGTTACCGGCGCCGTGATCAAGGCCTCCGCCGGCGCCGTCCACCACGTCCGGCTTTACCGTATTCCCAACCTCCTGCGGGGGCTCCTGGCGTTGCGGGAACGGGGCTACTGGCTGGTCGGGCTCGACGCCGAGGCGGAGAGCCGGGCTTCCGACGTGGTCTATCCGGAAAAGTTGGCCGTGGTGCTGGGCGGCGAGGAGCGTGGCATCCGGCCGTTGATCCGGCGAAACTGCGATTTCCTGGTCTCGATCCCCATGAGCGGCAGGATCGGTTCGTTGAACGTCGGCGTCGCCTGGGGCGTCTTCGCCTACGAGGTGACGAGGCAGCGAATTTCGGCTGATACGGGCGGACCCCGTTGACATTTTCTTGTCAAACCAAAGCCAAAATGTCCCCTTTTGACAAAGCAGAGATGTCCCCTTTTG
>JAPPNF010000035.1 GCA_028818755.1 Deltaproteobacteria bacterium
AGTCGCCTGTATCGCCCGCGGCCGGCGAAGCCGGCAGGGCGAGGAAGGCGCGGGCCTCGTCGAGCGCCGCGCGGAGCGTCGGCGCGCCCGTGCGGTGGCGGATGAGGTCGAGCAGGTCGCCGTGGCTGCCGACGGCCGCATCGGTCCACTTCCCGGGCTTGCCGGGGCCGTGCAGGCGGACGAAGAGGGAGCGCCCGCGGGCGCCGTCGAGGTCGCCTGCGACCCAGTAGCGGCCCTGGCGTCGGCCGTGGGGGAGGTAGCGCTGGCAGACCTCTTCGGCGCGCTCGGCGAGAGCGGCGGCGACGGCGGAGGCGGGAGACTGAGCGTAGTGCATGGCGGCTCTCCTTCAAGGGACACGGGACGCCCGGAGGCGCTTGCTCGGAACGGGCAGCATAAGAAAAGGGCCGACGCGCGAGGCGCCGGCCCTGGGTGGGAGGAAAGGAGGCGGAGGAGCCTAGAACGGGATGTCGTCGTCGGGGTCCGGGGATGCGGGCGCGGTGTCCTGCATCGCGGCGTCGGCCGGGGCCTGCACGCCGTTGCCGTTTGGCTTGCTCAGGAACTGCACGCGGCCGCCGGGGACCAGCAGGATCTCGGTGGAGTAGCGGACGCTGTCCTCGCCGGGCTTCGACCACTGCCGAGTCTGGAGCTTGCCGTCGACGAAGACCAGCCGGCCCTTGCGGGCGTGCTTCTCGAGCATGTCGATGAGACCGTCCTGGAAGGTCACCACGCGGTGCCATTCGGTCTTGTCGACCCGCTCGCCGGTCTGCCGGTGGATGTACGACTCGTCGGTCGCGATGCTCAGGTTGGCAACGCGGCCGCCGCTGGCCAGGTGGTTGACGGTGACGTCGGCGCCGAGGCGGCCGATCAGTTCTACGCGATTGAGTCCGAAAGCCATGGGAATTCTCCTTCCGTGCTGGTTAGTGACGATGGTCTGCGAGCGTCGAGGGACCGGGGTCCTCCCTCCCCGGCCCCCTTCCGGTCACCTCTCCCAGGCCCTCCTCTCACTCCACCGGTCCGGACAGCTCCGGGCAAGGTCGTCGTCGATGACGTCCCGGACGGCGCCGGGGTCGAGCCCGATCTCGGCCAGCACCTCGCTGCCGGTCAGGGTTTCTGGGATGTCGAAGTCGATGCCGGACATGTCTGCGTCCTCCTTGGCTGCCTGCCTTGCCCGGAGTGCGTGAGGGAGACCACCTCCCTCTCCCCTCCCGGGCCTTCGCCTCGTGGACGCTCTTCTCCGGCTCTATGGAGAGGATCGGGACCGGCGGATGGCCAGGAGGCGCTCGCAGACCGCACGCGGAGGCATTGCGCCCAGGTTGAGCACGGGGATGCCGGCCTCGATGGCAATGCGGATCGCCATCCCCGTGCCTCCGGTGATGGCTCCCCCCGGCGTCCAGGCCACGACGGCATCGACGGGACGGCCGAGACCCACGCCGACGATCGCCGCGTTCCTGGCGTGGAGCTTGCGGACGGCGGGCCAGCAGCGATTCCAGGCGGGATGCAGGCGGGCGGCGATGGCCATGCAGGATTCGAGCTCGGACGGCGACAACACCCGGCAGTCCGGCCCCGTGCGCCCGTTGTAGCCGGACCAGGGCAGGTACAGCGTCCGTTGGCCGGCCGGCGCGCCTTCGGCAAACGCACTGTCGGCCCCGGCCGCGCCGCCGCTGTTCAGATGCCAGCCCTGCCGCGCGAGCCAGCCGGCCATCACGGTCATGGCGGTCAGGATGGAGGGCGGTGTGGCTCGGGCGCCGATGCCGGCATAGGTCAACGTGGTCATGTCATGGTCCCCCCGGTTGGTGGTTCGAGCCGCGCCTCTCTCTCCGCGCGTCTCTCACCCGCCTCCCGCTGTCCTCGAACACGGGCCGGCAGGACGTCCGAGCGGACCTGAGACGGCGCCGGGATTCGGGCCGGGCGATGTGGAAAACCGGGGGATTGATGGTGCGGCGAAGACTCCGGCTGCCGCCGCTGCCGTGGGCCGCCTACTCGCAGACGATCCCGTCGCCGTCCCGGTCCCACATGAAGGGGTATGCCGGGTGGCCGCGGCGGACCGGGGCGATCCCGTGGCGGCGTGCTTCCTTGCAGGTGATCCGGCCGTTGCCGTTGTCGTCCCAGCGTCGAAGGGCTTCGCGGGAGGGAGGGCGGCTCGTCCGGGAAGGCGGGCGGCTCACACGGGGCGGAGGGTCCGGCGCGGACGGTCGGCTCATGAAGACCATTTCCGTGGAGTTGCAGCCGGAGAGCACCCGGTCCAGGGCGGCCGCTTCCCGGCGGTCCACGGTGAGCCGGTACTTGCGCCGGACTTCCAGGACCCGGCCGGCGAACCAGCACTGGTTCATTGGGGGCAGCCACCCGGCGGCGTCATGAGCGCATTTCCCGTTTCGTCCGCACCGGTTCACCGCGGGCGCCGCGAGAGTGAGGTTCAGGAGGTCGCGTGCGAAATCTCTCTTCGTGGCGGAGTCCGCTCTGCATAGCCCGCTGTCGTGCGCTTCGGACCTCGCGACGACGTGCTCGATGTCGGTCATGCGGCGGCTGGAGAAGTAGCGGCCGGTGTACGGGCCGTAGATCCTGCCTCCCATTTGAGTGATGATCCGAAGCTCCACCGCCTGCGGGTAGGGATAGTCCTTGGACCGGTACGGAGCGCAGCGGTGCTCCGGGGCAACCGCCAGGCCGCGCCACTCCTCGGCGCCTGGACCATGCGCTGCAACGCCCAGGCCGAGGCAACCGGCGAACAGAACGCAACGGAGAACGAACCGGCTTCGATTCATGGCGCCTCCTTCATGCAGATGGCGGCAGAAGCAGGATGCACTCGGGGTTGCCGCCGAGGTCCTGTCTAGCACGTCCTGCCGTTGCGGTTGAGCCGCCGGCCCGCGTCCGGTTCAGTGCAGGGATTCGTCGTCGACCGCCGGGGCCCAGGTGCGCATGGAGCGGGCGGCGAGGGCCATCCAGTCTTCCCTTGAGTGTCCGAGCCTGGCGTTCAGGCGATCACATAGTTGTTCGGCGGAGGCTACCGTCAAGGCAACGAGGGCCGTGGGCACGTAGCCCTGCAGGCCCTCGAAGATGATGCGGATCTGCTGCGGCTCTTCGCCCAGCTCGTAGCTTGGGCAGAACGCGTAGTTCGGGTCGTCGGGCAGGTTCTGTGCGGTCATGGCGATGCTCCTCGGTTGAGTGAAGCCCGCCGCCGGCAGGCCGGCGGTACGTAGCCCCGGCGGGCCGGCAGCGGGTGGACGGCGGCCGGCCGGCTCCCCCGCTGCGGGCGGCGAGCCGGCGATACGGATGATGGGATGGGCTCAGGCGGCGAGCGGCCAGCGTTGGATGACGCGTTCGAGGAGATCGGGGCCCGGGGCGAAGATGCGCGTCCGCCAGGAGATGATCTCGACGATGCAGCCCATGCGCTTCAGGACCGCGGTGTCGGAATCCGTGGGTCCCTCGATCTCGACCCGGTCGGCGCCCATGATGCGGCGGCGCGCAAGGCGCCAGCCGTTGGCAAGGGCGAGGGCCGTACCGCGCCCCATGACCTCCTCGAAGGCTTCGGCGCCGGTCATGGCGGGGCCGCCCGCGAGGCCGAAGGCCGAACGCACGGCGCGGACCTGCCCGGCGTCGAACACGCGCCCGATGAGCGCCTCGCCGTCGTCGGTCAGAAGGCGCCGCACCCGCATGTTCTCGGAGGGCAGACGGTCCCAGACCGGCAGCAGGAGCCCCGCCGCGAGCCAGAACCGGGATTCCTTATGCGTCGGCAGGCCGGCAATCTCGCGGTCCCAGAGGACGCGCCACTCGGCCTCGGCGGCTTTCCGCCAGTTGGAGGCGTCGAGTTCGGCCTTCGCCATGGGATCCCGGGCGGCGGGACGCAGGAGCCGCACGCGCTCCTGCACGCCGCCGTCGTCGAACATGCGGGACGGAGCCGGAAGCACGACCGCGGCCCGGTCCGACCTGTCGTTGACCATCAGGACCGGGCCGCCGTCCGTCTGTTCGCCGATGCGGAGGGCCTCGTCGGCGGAGGTGGGCTCCAGCCTGTCGCGGCGCACGATTTCTACGAGCTCGGTGGCGGCTCCGGCGCCCGGATGCTCGTACAGCGTCTCCCTGCCGGCAACGGACAGGGAATCGGCCCGCACGGTCTCGACGCCGACCTCGTAGGTGCCGGCCTCCATGGCCTGCCTGATGCCGGCGTCGATGCGGTCTTCCAGTTCGGCGAAGATCTGGTTCTGCTCGTCGATGGGCAGGGCCAGGAGCCTGTTCAGGAAGCGCGGCATGGGCGGCAGGTCCTCCTTGAGTGCGCCTTCCCAGGTGAGCTTCAGCCCGGTGGCGTCCTCGAAGCGCCCCAGGGACCAGCCGGAGATGTCGCCGCGCCAGAGTGCGAGGTAGAACCGCCGCAAGGCCGCCCTGGCGTAGACGCTTTCGAGGTTGTCGCTCTCGCGGAAGAGCGTAGCGTCGCTGCCGCCCATGGCGGTCTGGGAATCGCGCTGCCCGCGGGTGATGGCGCCCAGGCTGTCCAGCCGCCGCGCGATGGTGGCGATGAACCTCCGCTCGCCCTTCACGTCCGTGGTGACCGGCCGGAAGAGGGGCGCCGAGGCCTGGTGCGTGCGGTGGGTGCGGCCCAGGCCCTGGATGGCCTGGTCGGCGCGCCAGCCGGGCTCCAGCAGGTAGTGGACCCGGCGCTCGGTGTTGGCGGACGAGAGGTCTGCGTGGTAGCTCCGCCCGGTGCCGCCGGCCATGGAGAACACCAGGATGCGCTTGGTCCCGTCCATGAACGCGGCGGTCTCGGACAAGTTGGCGGAGACGGGCCGGCTGCGGAGCGCCAGGCGCTCGCCCGTCCCGTCCGAGATCCTCACCACCCGGCGGGATCGGCCCGTCACTTCCGCCACGGCCTCGTGGCCGAAGTGCTGGATGATCTGGTCCAGGGCCGTGTGCACCGGCGGCAGGGACGCGAGTCTTTCGATCAGCGCGTCGCGCTGCGCAAGCGCCTCCTGGCACAGGACCGGATTACCGTCAGCGTCGACCGCGGGCCGGCTCATAAGGTGCCCGTCAGCGTCGGTGAAGGGTTCCTGGAGCTGCACGGGGAAAGCGTGGGCCAGGAAGTCGAGGACGGCCTCGCGGGGCGTCAGGTCGATGCCCAGGTCGTCCCACTCCGACGCCGGTATCTCGGCGATGCGCCGCTCCATCAGGGCCTCGCCCGTCGAAACGAGCTGGATGACGGCCGAGCGGCCGGCGTCAAGATCGGCCTCGATCGCGCGGATCAGCGAGGGGCACTTCATGGCGGTCAACAGATGCCCGAAGAAGCGCTGCTTGGCGCCCTCGAATGCGCTCAGCGCGGCGGACTTGGCGTTCCTGTTGAGGGTGGAACCCTCCTGCACGATGCCCGTGGCCTCGAGCGCGTCCTCGATGTTGGCGTGGATGATCTTGAACGCTCCGGCATAGGCGTCGTAGATGCGCCCCTGCTCCTGCGAGAGCTCGTGCACGAGGATGTCCACCTCCACGCCGTCATAGGCCAGCGCGCGGGCCTGGTAGAGGCCCAGGGCCTTGAGGTCCCTCGCCACCACCTCCATGGCGGCGACGCCGCCCGCTTCCATCGCGGACACGAAGTCGCTCCGGCTCTCGAACGGCGTCTCGGTCGCGGCCCAAAGCCCGAGACGGCCGGCGTAGGCCAGTCCCTGCACGGTGGTGGCGCCGGTGGCCGACACGTAGGCGATGCGCGCGTCGGGCAGCGCGTTCTGGAGCCGCAGGCCTGCGCGGCCCTGGGCCGAGGGCTTCACGTCGCCGCGCGCACCCTTGCCACCCGCGGCGTTCGCCATCGCATGGGCCTCGTCGAAGACGACGGCGCCGTCGAATGCGTGGCGGGTGTTCTCATCGAGCCCTCCGGCGAGCCAGCCCACGATCTGGTCGAGCCGCGAGGGGCGGCCCTGGCGGGACGGCGAGCGCAGGGTGGCGTAGGTGGCGAAGAGGATTCCCGTGGAGTGCGGGATCTCGGCGCCCTGGCGGAAGTCCGCGAGCGGGACCAGGTCGTCCTCGCGTCCGCCGAGCGCGGTCCAGTCCCGGCGCGCGTCTTCCAGGAGCTTGTCCGACTGGCTGAGCCAGAGCGCCCGCTTCCGCCCGCGGAGCCAGCCGTCGAGGATGACCGCGGCCACCTGGCGTCCCTTGCCGCAGCCCGTGCCGTCGCCCAGCATCCAGCCCCGGCGGAAGCGGACCGGCGCCGACAGGGTCTCGCCTTCGTCCGTGACGGTGGCGTCGCCCTGGTCCCCGTCGCCGCAACGCTGGACGGTCTCCCAGCCGGAGCCGATCCGGTAAGTGGCGGCTAGGTGGCCCTCATGGGCTTGGCCCGCCAGCACGACGCTCTCGAGCTGGGCGTCCGAGAGGAGGCCTTCCGTGACGGTG
This sequence comes from Deltaproteobacteria bacterium, assembly GCA_028818755.1. Taxonomy (GTDB): domain Bacteria; phylum Desulfobacterota; class Binatia; order UBA9968; family JAJDTQ01; genus JAJDTQ01. The sequence goes on from JAPPNF010000035.1 coordinate 6,361, forward strand.
CGTTCCGGCAGCATGGGACGGTAGGACGGCGCTGGATGCGGGACGGCCGCCATTGCAGCGGACTGCACGAGCGGCGTCGGATGCGCCACCGCGCCCGGAATCCGGACGGCGCCCGCCCTCCAGGGCTCGTAGGGTCCTGAGACGGAGCCGCTGGCGTCCGCGGCGGCATCCGCCGGGCCGGTCTCGACGGTCAGCTCGGACACGAGCCCCCAGTCGTGGGCCGGTTCGGAAGCGGGCGCCGCTGGCGCAGGCGCGGTCTTTCGCTTCGATTGGCGCGGCGCGGCTGCGTTGCCGAAGAGATCCGGAGCCGGCATGCCCCCGACAGTACGGACTTCCACCGGCAGGCGGGGCGGAACTTGGGCGATGACCGCGTCGAGCAGCTCCGCCGCAGTGCCGGCGCGGGCGCCGGGATCGACGTCGATGCCGGGGCGGCTTGTGCGGTCCAGCACGGTGAGCCTGGTGTCGAAGCCCGTGCCCCGACGCGCGTAGACCCGGCCGTCGATCGCCATGGTAAAGACGACGCGGGCAGGCGGATCGAGGCGGCCGAAGGCGCCGTTCCAGTCGGAATCGCCCGGAATGCAGTTGGCCGAGGTGATGGCGGCGAGCCGGCCTCCCGGCGGCAGCATGGAGAAGGCGGAACGCACATGACGGAGGTCGGCGTCGTGGCGGATGTGGTGGACGCCCGGCGTGGCCGAGAACGGCGGGTTCATGATGACAACGGTGGGTCGGGCGCCGGGCAAACGGTCGGCGGCGTTCTCGGCGTTCACGCCGGTGACCAGGGTTTCGGGGAACAGCTGGGACAGAAGGGCGCGGCGTGCGTCCGCGATCTCGTTCAGATGGAGGTTCCCGGCCCCGCTTCCGAGCGCGCATTCCGCCATGACGGCCAGCATGCCGGTGCCGGTCGAGGGCTCCAGCACGGCGTCCCCCGGCCGGATCGCTGCTGCCTGCAACGCCGCGTAGGCGAGCGGCAGGGGCGTCGAGAACTGCTGGAGGCGGACCTGCTCTTCCGAACGCTTGGTGTGGGACGGCTCCAGCGCGGCGACGGCCTCGAGCATCCTGAGCATGACGGAGGGTCCGTCCGGACCGGCTCCGGCGTGGCGGCGCATGGCGTGGCCGTGGCGGCGGATGAAGAGCACGACCGCGGCCTCGGCCGCCTCGTAGGCGTCCTTCCAGACCCAGGCGCCCCGGGCATCCGTGGCGCCGAAGGCGCGCGTCATGGCGTCCCGCAGGGTCGCTGCGTCGAGCGCCCGGCCGGCCTCCAGGACCGGCACCAGGGTTGTGGCCGCGGTGAACAGCGCGTCATGGGTGGAAGGCTTGGAGCCCTGGGAGGCGGGAACGGAAGGAAGGGCGTGGGGAACGGGAAGGCGCGCGGACGCGTCCGGCGCCGTGTGGACGTCGAGCATGGATCTCTCCCTCCTGGAGTGCGTGAAAGTGCCGGGGCGTGGCGCGGGACGAATCCTTCCGCGCCGCGCCCGCGGCCTGCCCCGGGCCGGCTGCCCGGACTCCTCGCGGCGGGGAGCGGACGTGCGGAAGATCAGGGGGAGGCGGTAGTGGCGGGTTTCGGAGCGTTTCGCCGTTCGACCGCGCGGGTGCGGCAGGCGGCGATCAGCCGGCAGTATTCGGCGGGGTCGAGATCGGAATCGCCCTGGACGAGGTACGCGAGTTGCGTGGTCATGAGGCGGACCGCGGGGTCTTCCCGCTGATTGCCGCCCTCGTGGATGACCTGCCTGCACGCCTGGTGGATGGCGAGTGCGACGCCCGCCGGGTTCGACGCGCCGGGATCGACGATGGCGAGGGCGTCCTCGTGGCGGTCGTAGCCTTCGGGGAGATCGGGGAAGCTCATTGGCCTGCCCTCCGCACGCGGGCCAGGAGGTCTTCCACCACGTCGGCGCCGGCGCCGCAGGCTTCGCCCCAGCCGCGGATGTTCAACTCAAAATCATCGAGCGATCCGAGATGGCGGTCGAAGAATGGGTTCTCGTCGGTCGCGGCCAGCACGCAGTTGCCGGAGACGGCGACGTTGGTGATGGCCGGGCTGGTCATGGGCTTGAGGCCCAGGAGCCAGCAAAGGAACGCCGAGAACATCGGTGAGAGGTCCCGGCCGCAGCGCGGGTCCATGGGGTGCATGGCCGGCGGCGGGCCGGCCGGATACTGACTGGTCATAGCAAGCCCTCCCTGCTGAAGCTGAAGAAGCGGTCGTGCCCGCAAACGACGTGGTCATGGATACGGACTCCCAACACCTCGCCCACCTGGCGGAGGCGGTGAGTGATGTCGATGTCCTCGCGCGAAGGCGAAGGGTCGCCCGAGGGGTGGTTGTGGGTGAAGATGACGCAAGCGGCGCTCTCCCGGACTACGGGGTGGAACACTTCCCGGGGGTGGACCACGGACGCCGTGAGGCTGCCGGTGGAAACCCGATGGCGGCGGATCAGCCTGTTCCGGTTGGTCATCAACAAGACGTCGAAGTGTTCGCGGTATTCGTTCACGTAGCGCGGCCGCATGTAGCGGTAAGCGTCCTCGGGAGTTCTGACCATGGGAGCGTTCTCGTGCACGCAGGATTCGGCTTCCAGCAGTTGCCGGCCCAGCTCGAACGCGGCCTTGACCCTCCCGGCCTGCGCCGCGGTGAGTCCGTGCGACCGCAGTTCCCGAAGCGTCATCGAGTCGAGGTCGAGCAGGGAAAGGCCGGTGATCCTCGCTGTCCCGTTCGCGCCGAGCAGTGCTTCCATCGGGTTTGGGATTTCCATGGCGTTCTCTTTTCCGGCCGGGGTCATCCGATCCGGCGTCCGGCCCCGTCAGGGGTTCAGGTAGTGCAAAATGAGTGCCGGGGGATCGCATCCCAGCGCCGGCGTCGTGGCCGCGGGCATTGGCAATCTCCATGTGGTTGAAATGAAAGCGCCCCGTCCTGGCCGGGTGGCCGGGGCGGGGCGCGCAGGGGATGGGGATGCTCGGGCGGAATGGCCCGGCGGGGTCGAAAACTTGACGACAGGTGTGCGATCGTTGGCTGGGCTCCGGCCGTTCGCGGGCAACGGCCGCCGACGGCTCAGGCCGCGGTTTCCGAGGGATCGCCCAGGGTGACCCGGATGTCCGGGCGAGTGATGGAGATCTCCACCGTGCGATTCTGCGGAACGAGCCAGAAGAGCTCGCGCCGGACGGTCTCGGCGATGGAGATCTCCAGCGCCGAATCCTCGCTGCACAGGAGCCTGTTGGCGATGTGGAGCGCCTCTTGGTCGAACCGCATGGCCTGAGTTTCGTGGCTGTCGGCGTCCGCATCGTCGGAGAACGAGAAGAAGGAGAAACGCAGCAACTCCGCGAGCCGGCGCGGTTCCAGGGTGCTGTCCGCGGTGACCAGCGGCATCGCGTCGTCAACCCAGCACCACTCTTCGCCCGCGAAGGCGAGATCGGCGGGGAGAACGATCGTGAGGCTTCGAGCGCGGGCGGTCTTGACGGCAAGCGACATGCGGATCGCGTCAGGCCGCGTCGCCAGCGGGGCGGCGGTGGCTCCCATTCGCTCGGGTACGGGATACTCGTGGAGCGGCCACGTTTTGCCGTCGGCTGCGGTGACCTCGGTGTCGATGCCCGTGACGCGGTCGAGGCGGTCGTACCAGCCGTAGCCTTGGAGGCGCTTGTCGGCCTCGAAGAGCCCTTCCGCCATGCCGGCGCGCTCGGAGGCGCGCCACAGCGCCTGCGCCTCGGGCGGCTCGGGATCGCAGGCCATGACCAGCGCATCGGGGCTGGCCGGCGCGGGCTTGGGCGGTTCTCGCCAATCGTCTATGTCGGCGATGGCGGGCCGCCAGGGACGGAGGACCGCCGCCGGCGGCGCAAGCTCGATGCCTGCGTCGCGCGCCCGACTCCAGTCGGCAAAGGCGGGCCGCGGATCGGAATCGGCGGCCATGGCGCGGTAGACCGCCAGGCGCGCCGCCTCGCGCATGTCCGCAAGAAACGCGTTCTCCACGGCTTCCCGGCGCGCGGGCAGTTGCAGTTCGAGGCCCGGGCAGTCCACGACGTCTGCGTAGACGGACCAGATGCCGCGGTGAACGGTCTCGACCGTGGACAGGCGGACGGGAACGGTCAGGCCGTAGAAGTTGAGGTCGGGATCGAGGTAGCCGCGGTTGCGTTCCCGGTAGACGCCGAAGACGAGGCCGTTCCAGTCCTCGGCGTGGACGGCGCCGTCGAGGAAGGCCTGGCGTTCCAGCGTCTCGCCTTCGAACATGACCGGCAGCGGGTAGTGGCGTGCCGCGCTGGCGATAGCGGAGCGGATCATGTCCGCGGACACCGTGGCCTGGAACTGCACGGCGGTGCCGGATGGATACGGCGCGCCGTCGTCGTACAGTACCTGGGCGTCGCTGTGGCCCATGAAATGTTCCGGCTCAAGGTCCACGGACCAGCCATGCCCGACATGGCCGTCCGGCGTGCGTGGCCGTGACGAGATCCGGCAGCCGCGGTGCGCGAGGCTCAGTATCCCCATGCCTGCGGCGTCCTCGCGGGCCACCAGGTCGTCATTCCAGCCGTTCTCGCCGAAGCTCAGCAGGACCGCGGGGTCCTCGATGCCGGCGCCGTCGTCGGTGACGGTCACGGTCA
>JAPPNF010000116.1 GCA_028818755.1 Deltaproteobacteria bacterium
CGGGCGGGATTCGCACCCGCTGAGAGATGGTGCCTTTCCACGGCACGCTGTTGCAGATGTGTTGGACATTCCAGAAGTCGCCGGTGAACAGAATGGTGCGGCCATGCCGCGACAGCATGCCCGGCACGCCCTTGTCGGAGTCGAGGCGCACGATGTCCTTGAGGGCGACACGGGCGTTGCCGAAACGCCGCGATGCTGTGGACGCGGAGTTGATCGACCTGACCGACAGGAAGGGAACATAGGCGCTGGAGGAGATGGAGCGCGGCACCGGATGGGATGCAGGCGAGCCATGAACCGTCGCAGCTCGCCGGGAGGGGTTGGTGTGAAGCCATTGCAGTGATACGGAGAGACGCGAGGACGTGCCGTCGCCGTCCATCAGGAAGGAAAGCTTTTCGCGAGGGAAGAAGCAATGAGGAAAGCCGATCTGGCGCCCGAGTTCGCGGGCCGCGCCTCGCTGACGAAAGCGCAGGCGGGGAGCACGGTCAACGCGGTCTTCGAGGTCATCGGGGACGCCCTTACGAACGGGGACACGGTGTCGGTCAACGGGTTCGGCAGGTTCTCGAAAAGGAGCCGGTCGGCGCGGACGGGACGGAACCCCCGGACCGGGGAGAGCGTCGCCATCACGGCGTCGAAGACGCCGTCGTTCAAGGGCGGGGAAGACGCTCCGGGCCAGATTGCGCAAGGGAGAGCCCGGGTGATGGTCCGGGGTCCGGTGCTTGCCGCCGCGCCGGACGCGGACGTAGTGTGAGGCGGCAAGGGACGGTTCGAGGGTGGAGGAACCCCAGCATGGACCGGGAGAGCATTTCCGAAGTGGTGCGCCAATGCCTCGACGAGGCGTTCGCCAACCTGCGCGGCAAGAAGGCCGGCGCGGAGGAGTGGACCCGGGAGATCAAGACGCAACTGTGCCTTGCCGGAGCGGCGCAACAGCCGCGGCTGCGCGTTTGCGCTTCGGGAGTCGAAGACGCCGACGACGGGGAGTGGCTGCACGATGTCTGCTGGCTCCGGTATGGCGAAGACCGCGACTGCCTGAACGAGGTGGTTCTGATACTGGAGTGCGAATGGGGAGGCGCGGGCGCGGATTCGGGACGGATCCGGGACGACTTCCACAGGCTCCTGGCGGGACGTGCGCGGGTGCGCTGCATGATCTGGAAGGACGGCCACGGGCGGGACGATCCGGCGGTGGTGGAGTGGCTGGCGGGAATGATGGGCGAGTGCGTGGAGACGGCCCCGGACGATCTCTGCCTGCTCGCCCGCCATACGTCCTATGGTTTCCAGTACTGGCATCTGTGCGGGAACGGGACGGTCTACCCGATGTAGACCGAAGGGGACACGACCCGGCCAGAAATGCGGCGTCGGCCTGCGGAGTGTCCGCGGTGTCCTTGTCCGGGGGAGGCCGGGTTGCTATGATCGGATCATGGCCGAGGCCATCGCCTTCGACACTCATCGGTTCGTCAAGCGCCTGACCGAGAGCGGCTTCACCGAGAAGCAGGCCGAGACCCTCGCCGAAGAGCATGTCGCCCTCCTCAACGCCAACCTCGCCACCAAGGGGGACATCGCAGAGGTCAATGCGCAGATTGAGGCCGTGAAGGCCGACCTGCTGAAATGGCTCTTCGGCGCGCTGATCGCCCAGGGCGGCCTGATCGTCGCCCTCGTCAAACTTCTATAGCCCGGCGCGTTGTCCCGGGCCTTCGCTTCCGAAGATCGGCAGGAACTGCTGATGTCATCTGATCCGAGCCGCCTCATTGCCGCGCTCGCGCGTGACCGGATCAATCTGGATCTGAAGACGCTTGACCTGTGCTTCCTTGCAGGCCTTTATCTGCAGGCTAATCGGGCGTCGCTTGCGTCCTTTGAGGAGGACGTGCTCATCGACATGTTCGAGCAGATATGCGACGTGGTCGATCCGGGCGCGGAGCGACCGCGCAAGCGGGCGACGCACGCCATTCAACGGCTCCGCGACCAGCGCATGTTGGCCCGGGTGGACGGGGCGGGCATCGTTCGGTCCGGTGAGTACACGTTGACGCGACTCGCCGCTGCGGTCGTTGAGTACTTCCTTGCGGACGAAGCACTCACCCGCGAGAGTTTGACCCTGCTGACCGGCACGCTGCGCGCTCAACTCGCCGAAATCCTCGGGGCAGCCAAACGCGCTGACACCGAGGATGCTTGGCGGGAGCGTGTGGTGGCTCCGCTGCGGGTAACCGTTGGCGAACTTGTTGGCGGAATCGAGCGGCGGCAACGTGGGCTTGATTCTCAGCAGGAAAAGGTGCAGGCGGAGATCTCCAAAGTCTTGCAGGCTGATTGGTTCGGCGCAGTCGAGCAATGCCAGTCGCTGCTCGACAGGACCACCGATACGCTGCGAGAACTCAATGAGATCCTCCTTCGCGATACTCATCACTTCGTCGCGCTGCTGCAAGAGATACAGGCATTGGCTTCCGAGTCGGCGCAGGCCGAGTCCGAAGCCGCCGTGCAACGCGTTATCGAGCATGTCGATCGCATCGCCGACTGGGGTAGCGCAAGGCAGCACGCGTGGTCGGATTACTATCAGTACGTCCATCGTTATCTTCGCGACGTCGTGCGGCTCGACCCGGACCGAGCCTTGAGTCAGCGGCTACGCGATCAGATCGCGAGTTGGCCATCGACACAGTTCCATTTGCTGGTGGCATCAGCACGGTCGATCCGACTGCTTCGTTCCCTCGAGTCGAGGGCCGAGCGACCGCCTGTAACCAGGCCACGCACGGATCGGGAGGCCTCACCCGATTTGGTAGATCCTGAAGAAGCGGGCCTAGACATCGAGACTCTGGTCGAAGAGGCCCTGGCCGCCGGCACTAAGTCCTTGGCCGAGGTTGCCGGGTGGGTGTTGCCCAAATTCCCGCCTCACCTGCGCTACGCCATCACAGGGCGCGTGGCCGACGTGCTCGCTCGCGTCACCCGGACGCGGAGCGCCCACGAGCGCCCTTGGCGGACCGTCGCTCCGAACCTGGAGTTGGAGGATTGGGACTTTTGGAGAGACGGGGGCCTAAGATGACGGCCTCCGGCTTTCAATCGCTCGAGGAGGTCATTGCCGACCGGCACTTCCCTGAGGTGGACCTCGCCCTACGCCGCGGGCGGCATGTCGGACGCGATGACGGCACTGACTACGACTACCTCGTCGATGCCCTTGACCATCTCGAGCCCTTCTACCGTCGGTTCGGTTGCGAACTGGTGCAGCGGACTGATGGGTACTTTTACTTGCTCCCCTCGGGGGATCGCCTCGGGCGTCGCCAACTATCCGCTGGCGAGATGCTCGTCGGCCAAACACTGGCGCTGATGTACCTGGATCCCGCTACCCTGCAGCACGGCGGCATGGCGCAGCGCGAGGCGCTTCTGGGCAGGCTTTCGGGGTTGTTGGGGACCGAAACACTTGTCCGCACTCTCAACCCGCGGCGCAGGAAATTCGACGAACGGATTGCCGCCGAGACCGTCCGTACCAAGGTCGCCGAGGCCCTTCGGCAACTCGCGGACCTTGGGTTCATCGATGTGGTAGACGACACGATGCTTCGTCTACGCCCCGCGTTGATGCGATTCGCGGAGCCGGTCCGTGACCTGAGCAGCCCGCATGCCGCGTTGGAGCAACTGGTAACGAGCGGTGAGATTGTCCTTGGCGACGCTGACGACGAGGACGTGAACGACGACCGTAATGGCATCGAGGACGACGACGACGAGGAAATGGGCGGATGAACCGCACGCGTGCCCAAGCCCTCGTGCTCGTTAACTGGAAGGGGGTCTTCTACGAGCGGTATCTCATCGACCGGCACGTGACTGCTCTCGAAGGGGCCAATGGTGCCGGCAAGACGACAGTGATGATCGCGGCCTATGTCGTGCTCCTGCCGGACATGTCTCGGCTGCGCTTCACGAATCTCGGAGAAACCGGCGCGACCGGCGGGGACAAGGGCATCTGGGGACGCCTCGGTGAACCTGGCCGCCCTGCCTATTCCGCCATCGACTTCGCCCTCGCACCCGATCAACGGCTCATTGCGGGCGTGCACTTGGAAAGGAAGGGCGAGCCATCGGTCGAGCCAACACCGTTCATCATCTCGGGTCTCGACACGGACGTTCGCCTGCAAGACGTGCTCTTGCTATCTCAAGGTGACCACGAAGTCGTTCCGGAACTGAACGAGCTGCGCGAGAATGCCACTCGCCTCGGAGGGCGCATGCAGGTCCTCGGCACCGCGCGCGACTACTTCGCTGCTCTATTCGATCACGGTGTTACGCCACTGCGCCTGGGCACGGACGAGGAGCGTAACAAGCTCAACGAGATGCTGCGTACCAGCATGACGGGCGGCATCTCGCGTGCGCTCACCTCGGAACTGCGGTCTTTCCTCTTAAAGGAAGAAAGTGGGCTCGCCGATACCTTGCAGCGTATGAAGGCCAACCTCAATGCATGCAGGCGCACGCGCACCGAGGTCCAGGAATCGAGTCGGCTCGAGCGGGAGATCCGTGACGTATTCGAGGCCGGGCAGACCATGTTTGCGGCGGCCTTCCTGGCGACCCGCGAGCGTGCCGATGAGTTGCGACGCCGTTTGGCCGAAGCGGAGGAAGCACAACGCAACGCACAGCAACGGCTTGTGGACGCCGAGGATCAGCTCACCCGCGTCCGCGATGAACTCGCCAACAAGGGGGCTCGCCAGGAGACTCTGGCAGAGGAGGTCAATGCTGCCGAGGATTGGCTCCGGCGACTTGAACAGGCGCTTTCGGCCGGCCAAGAGGTGACGCGCCGGCGCGAAGAGCTGTCTTTGGCTGAAGAAGACGCTCGAATTGTCGCTGAGGGGCGCGCGGCGCGGGAGAAGGTCCGAAATCAGCACCGGGAGGCTCTGCGTCGCTGCCAGAATGATTACAAACTCGCCGCCGCGGGCCTCGCCGACCATCAGCGCGGTCTCGACGAGATCCATCGTCGAGCCGGGCTGTACAGGCAGGTCGTGGGTCGCAAGGACCGGGCAGAGCGGCTGCTTGAGGTCGACGTGCTCGCCATCGGCGCCATTGCTGGCCAGATAGCTGAGACCAAAACGCGGCTTGACCAAGTGGATCGCTCTCGGCGCGACGCGAAGCAGCGGCTCGCTGACGCCGGTAATCACCGGCGAGAGCACGGAACGGCGCTTGCAGCGCTCGAGTTGATGGCGAATGCGGCGATAGAGCCGAGTGGAGCCCATCCGGCAGCTCTACAGCACGTTAGCCGGTTTCGAGACCTTCGGGCCTTGGCAGACCGGCAGAGCATCATCGCCGCTGACCTCGCCGAGGCTCGCAAGCTCGCCAGCCGTCAGGCCGAGACTAGGCAGCAGGCCGATAATCTAGGTTTGTCTTTATCGGGGCAGCGGCCGGCTCGTATGGAGGTCATGGAGCATCTGGAACGCGCGGACGAGGAACGGGAGCAGTTCGCGAAACTGGAGCGCATGGCCCAGACGGTCGTGGCTGACTGTCAGCGAACGCTGGACACTGCGCGCGCGCAGCAAAGAGAACTCAGCGGTCGCGAGCCGATGTGGCGTGACCTCGCGGCTCGCGCCAAGCATCTCGCGGACGAACTTGATCGATCCGTGGCTTCGCTTCCCGAGCTTCAAGCCGCGCGCGAGCTCGTGGCGCAACAACTTACCCACGTGAGGGCGAGAGAAAGCGAGTTCACCGAGAAGCGGGAGAGCCTGCAATCGGAGGCGCGGGAGCTCCTGGCCGCCGGCGGACCATTCGATCCCGAGCTGTTGCGCCTCAAGGACGCCCTGGGTGCCGAACTCCTAGCCGGGGCATTCGAGGATGCTTCGCTCGAAGATGCTGCCGGGTTGGAAGCTAGGCTGGGGCCACTGGTCCAGGCGCTTGTCGTCGATGACCCCACACGAGCAGCGAGTCAGGTCCATGACAGTTCGGAGTCGCTTTCCAACGTGTGGCTCGTAAGCCGCGACGAGGACGCCGCACAGTTCGGCACAGATGCGGCTCCCCAGATTTCGGAAGAGACTCATGTAGTCGTCTCGGAGCAGCGGGCCATCCGGGTCTCTCGGATCCCGAGTCGTCCTCGCCTCGGTCGAAAGGCGCGGGAGAAGCGCGCAGCGGAGCTCCGTGCGGCAGCCGACGCGCTGGACGCTCGGGTCGAGACCTCCCGAGCAGATCGACGGCGGCTTGAGCGCCTTACGGAAGATGGCGAAGCTTTGCTCGCGGATCAGGCCGTGTGGCTGGCCGGCGACCCTGCACCCGAGATCGCAGCGATCCGTCGTCAACTCGCGGAGGTGGAAGAGCGACAGGATAGCCACCGCGCGGCGGTGGCCCAACATCGGACGGCTGCACGGGAGCTTGAACCACGAATCAAGTTGCTGCGTGGTCTGCTCGGCACGGCGGAGTTGCTTGACCCCCCGAATCATGCGCAACGGCGTGACCAGTTTCAGCGGAATCATGATGCAGCTCTGGCGGCGCAGGCCGAGATGCAGCGATGCCGTGACGCTGCCCGGGTAGTGGAGGACAGGCTCGACGTTCTGAGGCGACCGCCCCTTTCCGAGGCAGGGGTCGCGAAGCTCGAAAAGGAGCTGAATCAGCTCTCGGATAAGCGTAACCGACTGGATGCAGCGATCGAGGACATGGAATTCGTCGCCTCCAACGCCGAGGCACTGAGTTGGGACGACGCACCTGAGCAACTACAGGCGAACCGTTCATTCGTTCCCGCACTCGAGGAACAGCTACGCCGAGCGGAGGAAGCGCGTACTGAGGCCGAAGCAGTGGTCCAGGTCGCTGAGGATGAATTCGAGTGCGCCACGACCAACTGGCACGATGCCGACGGTCGTCGCCGTGCGGCTGTAGAACAACTACGGGCTGCGGAACGGCGCTTCACCGAGATGGACATCCCGGATCCTACCGAGGCCGCCATCGAAACCGCGCGTGGCGAAATCCGCCGCATGAAGGCTGAGACAAAGGTGATCGCTACGGAACTTGACGGCCTGAAGACCACCCTGGGGCGTCGTGAGGCAGAACAGGAGCAAGCGGCAGGAGAGCGCGATGCGGCGGAGAAAAAGGTCACCATCGAACGTCGCGACGCCGCACCAGCCTTCGAGCGATGGGAACGCCTGCAAGCGACTCTTGCGGAGAACAAGTTGCTCACCAGCGTCCTTTCGCCCGGCAACAGCGGAGTCAGCGGGATCCGCGGCCACGTCAACTTCGTGCAGGAGGCGCACAAGCAGAGGGCGGTGCTCGTGGAGCGGCTGCGTGTCGCGCAAGGGGCCAAGGAACTGCTCGCCGAGCACGACAAGAACGTAGCGGACGCCGAGATCGAATTTGCTGACGCCTATCTGGATCTCTGGCTGGCGGTGCGCGACTGGTTGCACCGCCGTCTGCCCGCGCAGATAGCGGAAGTGGGCGACCCGCGAGAAGCACTGTTGCGACTGCGCGACCAGCTGACCGGGCTCGAGGAGCGTCTTGCTCGACAGGAGAACGATCTCCGTGGCGCCAGCGAGGACGTGGCCCGTGGGATCGACGTTCAGATCCGCAAGGCGCGGGGTCAGTTCAACCGCCTCAACCAGAACCTGCGGAGCGTCAGTTTCGGCAGCATCAAGACGATCCGGGTGCAAGTCCAGCCGGTGGAGCGGATGGGGCAGGTGCTTCGGGCATTGCGGGAAGGCGCCGTGCAGGGATTGCTGTTTCAAGAAGACCTGCCCTTCGAGGAAGCCCTGGACGAGATCTTTCGGCGCTACGGGGGCGGGCGCACGGGTGGCCAGAAACTGTTGGATTATCGTGAATACGTCCACCTGCAGGTGGAGGTTCGTCGTACCGTCGGCACCGACTGGGAGATTGCGAATCCCACCCGTCTCTCCACCGGCGAGGCGATCGGCGTCGGTGCTGCCCTGATGATGGTGGTGCTCACCGAGTGGGAACGGGATGCGAACCTGCTGCGCGGGAAGAGGGCACACGGGTCGCTGCGCTTCTTGTTTCTCGACGAGGCCAACCGCCTCTCCCACGACAACCTCGGAGTCCTGTTCGACCTGTGCCAGACGCTCGACCTGCAGTTGCTCATCGCCGCACCCGAGGTGGCCAAGGCCGACGGGAACACAACTTATCACTTGGTTCGACGCGTCGACGCAGACGGGCGTGAAGAAGTGCTCGTCAGCGGGCGGAGAACGAGGACCGAGGGGTGATCTGGGAGAACGACAACGCACGCCTGGCGCTATTGGAACTGCTCTGGCGCAGCAGGCTCAAACGCCGACACGCACAGGCCGAAGCGTACGACACCCTCGCCGAGCTTCCCTGGACACGCGCCACTGGTCGCCGCGACGAGATCGGCGTGGTCGCGGAACGCAGGATAGAGCTTGCGGGCTTAATCGACCGGGTCTGGCCGGCGTGGCGCAGCGTGCTCGTGGATCTGGCGGCCGCGGGGCTACCGCCGACCCCCCAGGGCTACGGCCGGCTCCTCGACAGCAAACGCGCCACCGCCATCCCCGAGCTGCCGGAACGCATCAACCGACGCACCGCCGCCGCCCTCACCGCCTCGCACTCCAAGGCATCGCTCACGGAAGCCCGACGAGGCACGCTCCGTGAGACCGAGCCTGCACATGACGGCTCGATCCGGCTACGCCCGCCGGCTGGGCTGTCAGCACGAACGGCAACAGGGGCTGTCGACCTCAGCGCGATAGCCGCGGTGCTTGGCGAAGTCTCAATCCCGGAGCGAGCCTTGCTCGACGGCCTAGCCTTCGAGGGAACCATTCGCGCCGTGCTCCTCGTTGAAAACCTGGGAGCGTGGCGCGACCTGTCTCCACCGTTGGGCTGGCTGCTGGCCCATGTGCCGGGCTGGGACACCGCCACCGTCGTTCACTTGCTCAATCGCCTCTCCGGCACCCCCGTCATCCACTTTGGCGATTTAGATCCGAACGGAGTTCGAATCATGTTGCACTTGCGCAGGCAGGCACCGAATCTGAAGTGGTTTCTTCCCGAATTCTGGTTCGAGCTTGCAGACGTGTGTGGGCTCCGGGCCACGTGGCCTCAAAACCTCGACCTCGACTTTGCTCCGGCTCAGGTTCGTGAGCTCGCTACGCGCGGCCTCTGGCTCGAGCAGGAGCGTATCGTCCTCGATCCCCGCATGCCGGATGCGCTTGAGGCGGCACTCACCGCGGACGCGACCGAGGCGATGATGGGCAAAAGAGACAGAAATTCATGACCACAACCATCACCGAAGACGGCACCATGGCAGAGCGGCGGTGCGTATCCATAGATGGTGTCATGGGCGAACGCCGTACGGCGTGCCCGAGCTGCTGATGCACGGAGTGTGCTCGGTCGGGGAGACCGGGCACTGGCTCAACCCACCCGAACGGGTGACCAGCGGTCCCAGTTTACTGAACGAAGCAAAGCTTCCTCCATCGGAGGACGCGTACTTGCGGGGTTTGTGACAGTGTCCATGACGCCCACATGTCCTTGTCCCGTGCCGGTGGGGTTGCCATGCTCGCACCATGGTCGAGGCCATCGCCCTTGACACTCATCGCTTCGTCACGCGTCTGACCGAGAGCGGCTTCACGGAGAAGCAGACCGAGACCCTCGCCGAAGAGCACGTCGCCCGCCCCAACGCCAACCTCGCCACCAAAACCGATGTCGAAGCCCTGTGGCAGGAAAGCCCCCGCGCCCCCCGAAAGGCATCGAGGTCCGCGATTCCGCGCCGTGGAACGACACGGTTGCGCCGGGTGATGAATCCCTGCATCGGTGTTGCATCAGTGTTGAACCGAGAGGTTCGCGCCGGATCTCCGGATCCTCATCCGCCCGGTTGTGACAAGCATTGTGACAAGCATTTTCTCAAATAAATCAATATATTATGGACTTCCTGCCGGCACACGCTTGCACCCGTAGGAAACCGCCGATCAGGGAAATCCACGCTCAGGTCCTCCCAGGCTTCCGCTTCGGGCGGGAGCGTGAAGCCCGCATCGCGCAGGAGCGCGTGGGTGACGAGCTGCGAGGCCGTCTGCCAGCGTTGCGGGTCGCGCTCTTTCCGGCGCGTGTGGTGTTTCAAGGCACACGCCATCACCACCCGCGCCATGGCGGTCTCGATCAGGTGCGCATCGGTCTCAGCCACCCAGTCGGGCGAGTAGCGGATCTCCTGCCCGTCGCTCGCGAGCGTCTGGCGCGTCGGATCGGCGCGGAGCGGGAGCCTCAGGACGAGGCTCCCGAAGAAGGGCTGCTTCCGCAGGAGTTCCGTCACGCAGTCGCTCATGCGGAGCGCCGATTCGCTGAGGACGTTCGCGGCCATCACGCCACCTCCCGCGCCGGTTCGACCCGTTGCGCCGGGAAGTAGCCGGCGAACTGTTCCATCAGCGCGTCCGCGTCGCGCTTCACCCGGTCCCGGACCACGGGGTCGAAGGTCCTGGACGGACGGAGCGAATCCGGCTCCACGCCCGCGATCC
>JAPPNF010000171.1 GCA_028818755.1 Deltaproteobacteria bacterium
CAGCATTTCAGTACCTTACAGCCCCCTACACGCCAACGTGTCGGACACTACTGATGATACTTGGAAGTTGGTGTTCCAGCTTATGCTCATATTTCCGGAATCCCGGACGGAAACGTTCTTCCTTTGTGGGCCGCGACAGGCGGCAAAAGCACCCTCCTAAGACAATACTATCCGGACGGATACGGCGGCTCCCCAGCGGTATCGAGGTGGACTTCATCCTCGGGGACTTGCGTCAGTCCCCTGGAAAAAGCAGCCGGCGCGTGTGCCGCGCGATCATCAGGTCCTCGTCGGTGGGGATGACGCGCACGGTGCAGCGGCTGCGCGGGGTGCTGATGGTGCCGGCGTGGGCCTGGTTGCGTTCGGCGTCGATCTCGATGCCGAGGTGAGCGAGGCCCTCGCAGATCCGCCGGCGGACCGGGGCGGCGCGCTCGCCGATGCCGCCGGTGAAGACCAGGGTGTCCAGGCCGTCGAGGACGGCGGCCAGGGCGCCGGCGTGCTTGCGCGCCTGGTAGCAGAAGAGGTCCACGGCCAGCGCCGCTCGTGGGTCCTCGCGCGCCGCCAGCAGGGTCTTCATGTCGGGGCTCAGGCCGGAAACGCCCATCAGGCCGGCCTCGCGGGTCACCAGCCGCTCGATCTCGTCGGCGCCCCAGCCGCGTTCGCGCACCAGGTGGATGAGGACGCCGGGGTCGAGGTCGCCGCTGCGCGTTCCCATCATCAAGCCGCCGGCCGGGGTGAAGCCCATGGTGGTGTCCACGGGCGCGCCGTCGCGCACCGCCGCCATGCTGGCGCCGTTCCCCAGGTGGGCGACGATGACCCGGCCGCGCGCCGCGTCCCCCAGTGCGTCCAGGACATACTCGTAGGACAGGCCGTGGAATCCGTAGCGGCGCACGCCCTCCTCCCACAGGGCGTCGGGCAGCGCGAAACGCTGGGCCAGTTCCGGCATACGGCGGTGGAAGGCCGTATCGAAGCACGCCGCCTGCGGAAGATGAGGAAAACGCGCCGCCACGGCCTCGATGCCGGCGACGGCGCCGGGCAGATGCAGCGGCGCCAAGGGGACGAGGGCGCGCAGGTCCGCCAGCAGGCGCCCGTCCACCCGTTCGGGAGCCGAGTGGTCCGCGCCGCCGTGCACCACCCGGTGTCCGACGGCGCCGGGCTCCGGCAGGCGCAACCGGGCGGCCGCCCCGAAGACCGCGTCCACCGCCGCCTCATGGTCGGAGAAGTCCTCCTTCCGCTCCAGGAGGAGGGGTCGGCCTCCCTCCGCACCGCGCACCCAGAGCAGCCCTTTCGCCAAGCCGATGCGCTCCGCCGCGCCGGACGCCAGCAGCCTCTCGCCCGCGGGTTCCGCCTCGTAGAACGCGAACTTGAGGGAAGAGGAGCCGCTGTTGAGCGACAGTATGGAATTCCCCGGGTCCACTCCCATCAGCGGGACCAGGTCCAGTTGCGGATCTCCGGCAGGTCCTCGCCGTAGCGGGCGATGTGCTGCCGGTGGTCGATGAGCCTGTCGCGCACCGCCTGCTTGGCGTAGGCGGCAATGTTCCCCAGCCTGGGGACCCGGTCGACGACCGCCTCCACCAGGTGGAAGCGGTCCAGCTCGTTCAGCACGGTCATGTCGAACGGGGTGGTCGTGGTGCCTTCCTCCTTGTAGCCGTGGACGTGAAGGTTCCCGTGGTTGGTGCGCCGGTAGGTGAGGCGATGGATCAGGTATGGATAGCCGTGATAGGCGAAGATCACGGGGCGGTCGGTGGTGAAGAGTACGTCGAACTCCCGGTCGCCGAGCCCGTGGGGGTGGTCCTCCGCGTGCTGCAGCTTCATCAGGTCCACCACGTTCACCACCCGGACCTTCAGGTCGGGAACGTGCGCGCGCAACAGGTCCACCGCCGCCAGGGTCTCGATGGTGGGGACGTCGCCGCAGCAGGCCATGACCACGTCCGGCTCGGCGCCCTCGTCGGTGCTCGCCCATCCCCAGATGCCGATGCCCGCGCTGCAGTGCTTGACCGCCGCGTCCATGTCCAGCCACTGGGGCTCGGGCTGCTTGCCCGCGACGATGACGTTGACGTAGTCGCGGCTGCGCAGGCAGTGGTCCGTGACCGAGAGCAGCGTGTTGGCGTCGGGCGGGAAGTACACCCGGATGACGTCCGCCTTCTTGTTGACCACGTGGTCGATGAAGCCCGGGTCCTGGTGGCTGAAGCCGTTGTGGTCCTGGCGCCACACGTGGGAGGAAAGCAGGTAGTTGAGGGAGGCGATGGGGCGCCGCCAGGGAATGTGGCCGCGGGTGGTCTTGAGCCACTTGGCGTGCTGGTTGAACATGGAATCCACCACGTGCACGAACGCCTCGTAGGTGGAGAAGATGCC
Source organism: Deltaproteobacteria bacterium (assembly GCA_028818755.1). GTDB lineage: Bacteria > Desulfobacterota > Binatia > UBA9968 > JAJDTQ01 > JAJDTQ01. The sequence goes on from JAPPNF010000171.1 coordinate 2,353, forward strand.
GTGCCGCCCGGTGAGCAGGTATCCTTCCAGCCAGCCCTGGCAGGTGTGCTCGCTCAGGATCTCCATGACCCGGCCGTCCGGAGACAGGTGGTCATCCCCCGGGATGGTATCCGCCATCCAGGCGCGGTCGGTGACCTCGAACACGGCGCCGAGGCGGTTGGACGCGGTCTCGTCCGGACCGAACACGCGGAAGTTCCGGCTCTCCAGGTTGCGTTCCATGACGTCCCGGAGGAAACGCCCCATGACGCGGGTCGCCTCTCCCACGGCAGCGCCGGGCCGCGCCACCTCCAGGGCGTAGTCGCGGAAGTCCGGCATCTTCAGGTCCCGAAGCAACAGGCCGCCATTGGCATGGGGATTGGCCCCCATGCGCCGCGTCCCCTCGGGGGCGAGCGCCGCCAGCTCCGGCACGAGCCGTCCGGCCTCGTCGAAAAGCTCCTCCGGGTGGTAGCTCTTCATCCATTCCTCAAGCAGCCTCAAGTGGTCCGGCTTGACCGTCAGCTCCGCCAGGGGCACCTGGTGGGAGCGCCAAGAGCCCTCGGTCTTGAGCCCGTCCACTTCTTTCGGGCCGGTCCAGCCCTTCGGGGTACGCAGGATGATCATGGGCCAGCGCGGACGGGTTGTGACGCCGGCGCCACGCGCCTCTTGCTGGATGGCGCTGATCCGGCTCGTGACCGCGTCCAGAGTCTCGGCCATGAGCCGGTGCATCTCGGGTGGGTCCGAGCCCTCCACAAAGTACGGCTCGTAGCCGTAGCCCACGAACAGGCTCTCCAGCTCGTCGTGGCCGATGCGCGAAAGGATCGTGGGATTCGCGATCTTGTAGCCGTTCAGATGGAGGATGGGCAGCACCGCGCCGTCCCGCGCGGGATTGAGGAACTTGTTGGAGTGCCAAGCCGCCGCCAGCGGGCCGGTCTCGGCCTCGCCGTCGCCCACCACGCAGGCGACGATCAGGTCCGGGTTGTCCAGGGCCGCGCCGTAGGCGTGGGAAACCGCGTAGCCCAACTCGCCTCCCTCGTGGATGGAGCCCGGGGTCTCGGGGGCCACGTGGCTGGGGATGCCGCCGGGAAACGAGAACTGCTTGAACAGCAGCCGCATCCCTGCCTCGTCCCGGGACACGTCGGGATAGACCTCGCTGTAGGTTCCCTCCAGCCAGGTGTTGGCCACGAGCCCGGGGCCGCCGTGGCCCGGGCCGGCGACGTAGATGACGTTCAGGTCCTGCGCCCGGATCACGCGGTTGAGGTGCGTGTAGATGAAGTTCAGCCCGGGGGTGGTGCCCCAGTGGCCCAGGAGCCGCGGCTTGATGTGGGCAGCGGCCAGCGGCTCCTTCAGCAAGGGGTTGTCGAGCAGATAGATCTGCCCGACGGACAGGTAGTTAGCGGCTCGCCAGTAGGCGTGGAGCGCCTGCAGTTCCGCGTCGGAAAGCGCGCCGACATGGGTCACAGCAGACTCTTGCCGCCGAAGCGGCTCTTCCACTGCTCGATGACCTCCTTGTTGTAGACGTTGTCGGGCACCTCGCCGCGCAAGGCGGTCAGGACCGAGCTGGTGGCCCACACCACGCCGGGGTGGAGTCCGCTGCCCTTGTTGGAAGAAACCATGTGGGGCGACATGATCACCTTATCGCCGAGCTTCCGGAGCGGGCTGTCCATGGACAGGGGTTCGTCCTCGAACACGTCGAGGACCGCGCCCGAGATGACGTCGTTTTCCAGCGCCTCGGTGAGCTCCGACTCGTTGACGCAGTAGCCGCGGGAGGTGTTGATGAAGATGGCGTCCTTCTTCATCTGCGCGAACTGTTCCTTGCCCATCATGTGGCGGGTCTCCTTGGTGAGGACCACATGGAGGGTCACCACGTCGGACTCCTTCAGAAGCGTCGCCAAGTCCACCTTCTCGACTCCGGCTTCCTCGAACTTCTCGTCGGGCACGTAGGGATCGCAGGCGATCATGCGCATGCCCCAGGGCTTCATGAGCTTGGCCACGCGGGTGCCGATGCGCCCCAACCCGATGATGCCCAGCACGATGCCGGGGTAGCCGTCCATTTCGCGGGACCCCACGTAAGTTCCCTGGTGGCTCAGGTCGCGCCACTCGCCGCCGCTCTTCAGGTGACGGTCACGCTCGCGCGTACGCTTGAGCATGGTCAGCATGCCGGTGATGGTGCCCTCGGCAACCCCGCCCCAGTTGGACTCCGTGGGCGCGTGGCACACCATGATACCCATCTCCGTGGCCGCATCCACGTCCACGTCGTCCACGCCGATGGTGTACTTGGCCACCACCCGGAGATCCTTGGAGGCTTTCATGATCTCCTGGCTGATGGGAGAGCTTCGGATGGAGGTTCCCACCAGCGCATGAGCGCCCTGGGCCATGGAAACCATCTCCGCCTCGTTGTCTCCCTGGGGGTTGTGCCAACCGGCCTTGCCCAGGACCAGCTCGCAGCCGTTGTCCTCGAGCTTCCGGTGGGAGTCACCCTTCTCATCGTTGGGAGCGAATATGAACACCTTGGCTTTGGCCATTGGATTCCTCCTGTGTCGTCGCGCGCGTAGCGTTCCGTCGTTGTCTGTACGAGCCACGAAAGTTAATATGAGCCGGCGGGACAGGTCAACCACGACCCACGATGCGGGAACCACCGACATGCTTCTGAACACGGACATATCGCGACGCGTGGTCGTCTACACGGAGGACATGCCGTGGACCGACTCGCCGCTTGCCGGGGTCCAGCGGCGCATGCTGGAGCGCGACGGCGAGGAGGTGGCGCGGGCAACGAGCATCGTCCGCTACGCGCCCGAGCGCAGCTTTTCGGCACATTCCCACGGGCTGGGCGAGGAGTTCCTGGTGCTCGAAGGCGTGTTCTCCGACGAGCACGGAGACTATCCTGCCGGCACCTACGTGCGGAACCCGCCGGGCTCCCGGCACAGTCCCCACAGCCGTGACGGCTGTACGCTGTTCGTGAAGCTCCGGCAGATGGACGCGGAGGACCGCCAATTCGTGCGCGTCGATACCGCGGCCGCGCCGTGGTCTCCGGCGAGCCAGCGAGGTCTTTTCATCATGCCGCTCCACTCCACGGACAGGGAAACCGTCGCACTCATGAAGCTCGAGCCGGGGACGCGCCTGGCGCGGCGCCATCATCCCGCGGGCGAGGAGATATGGGTGCTTGAAGGCGTTCTCGAGGACGACGAGGGCGCCTACCCCAAGGGAACCTGGCTTCGCAACCCTCCGGGCAGCTCACACGTGCCCCGCACCCGCGCGGGCTGCATCTTCTACACCAAGACAGGTCACCTGACGGCGGTGTGACCGGCGTTGCGTGCCGTCGGGAGCCGGGCCGAACCAGCACGAGAGCAGCACCCCGGCACGCCCGGGCTCGCCAAGGAACCGGATGAGCCGAGGCGGGCGGCGACGGAATCGCGGCTGGCCCACCGGCCTTACCAGTGCCGCCCGAGCGTCACGCAGATGGCGCCCGACACCACCAGCAAGGTGCCGAAGACCACCGCCGGGGTGGTGTTCTCGACTCGGCGCAGCACGATGCTGGCCAGGAGCACGGTCCATACCGGCGAGGTGGCGGTCATGGGCGAGACGACCACCGTCGGACCCGCCGCCAGAGCGAAGAACAGGAGCAGGATCGCCAGGGTCTCGCAGGCGCCGGAGATGGCGAGGGGGAGTATCGCCTTGCGGTGCCAGACGATGGGGTCCCGGGGCAGCGGCAGCGCCAGATAGGTGGTGAAGCAGCCCAGGGAGACGATCCCCACCAGCGCGGCGAAGAAGAGCGGCTCATCGGCCAGGAGCATGGCGTATCGCCGGATGGGATGCACGGTGGAGGTCATGACGGACGTCGCCACCGGCAGCAGCAGGTACCAGGGACGAAAGTCGGGGATCTGCTCGTCCATTCTCCATGAGGTGAGCGCCGTGCCGCCGACGATCAGCAACACGCCCGCGAGATTGAGGGCATTGGTCTGCTCCCCCAGCACGGTGACGCCGATCACCACCGTGAGCATGGGGTGCGTATTGCGCAGGGTGACAGCCCGGGACACGCCCACCTTGGAAATGGCCAGGTAGTGGCAGGTGCGCAGCACCGCCTGCAACAGGCCGGTGGCGGCCACGAGGTAGAGCGCGGTGCCGGGAACGGCGGGGATCCCCTGGGTGAACAGGACGATCGCGGGCAGCCCGACGGCGTGAATCGACAACGAGAAGAGCGTGGCGGTATTGGGCGTCGAATACCGCATCCCCCACCGGGCCGAGATGTTCGACGTGGCGTAGGAAAAGGCGGTGAGGAGCGCGAGCAGTTCGGCGGACATCTCTTTCCCAACGGACGCAGGCGAGCAGGAACGGCATCGGCGTGGCGCGCCGGAGGCGATACCGCTGTTTCAGGGCCTAACCCGGATGAAGGGAAAATGCGAACACTCCACGGGAAACGCTGAAGAGACACGGAAGTTGACAGCGCACGCCGGTCATGGCAAGTCAGCACTTCGCATTCCAGGCATTCGGGACTGCCTGAACGAGACTTCATGAGGATCACATGTGGGAAGCGTCCATAGAGGCGGCGGAGAAGCTCTTTTCCCTCGGGCCGCTGCTGGTCATCCTGCTGATGCTGCCCATCGCGCTGGTTTCGGGCCTGATGCCCGGGGGGAACCTGCCGGTGGCCGTGGTGCTGCTGGGGTTTGCCGGGTACGTGGACCCGTGGATCACGGTGACCGCCGTGGTCTTCTTCCTGGCGGCCAGCGACATCACCGAGCCCGTCCCCTCCATCCTCATGGGCATTCCCGGCGCCCGCTCGGCCCAGGCGACGATCCTCGACGGCTACCCGCTGGCCCGCAAGGGCCTTGCCGGCGTGGCCCTGGGCGCCAGCTACATGTGCACGCTGGTGGGCGGCATTATCGGCGCGATGGCGCTCTTGCTCGCGCTGCCCATCTCCCGTGAGCTGCTGAGGCTGTTCGGCGCCGCCGAGTTCTTCCTGCTGTCACTGCTGGGCCTCATGTGCGTGGCCATCGTCAGCTCGGGCGCCTTCGTCAAGGGCATGCTGACGGCCTGCTTCGGGCTCGCCATCTCCATGATCGGCTTCTCCGTCATCGGCGGCAACACCCGCACCACCTTCGGCATCGACTACCTCTGGGACGGCATCCCCCTGGCCCCGGTGGTCATCGGCCTGTTCGCCCTGCCCGAGGTGGTGGACCTGGTGGTGTCCAACACCCCCATCGCCCGCGAACGGCTGGAGACCATGCTGAAGGAGGCGGACAAGGACGTCTACAAGGGCATGAAGGAGGCCCTCAACAACAAGTGGCTGCTGGTGCGCTCGTCGCTCATCGGCACCTTCGTGGGGATGATGCCGGGCATCGGCTCCAGCGGGGCGCACTGGATCGCCTACGCCCAGGCCCGTCATACCGAGAAGGGCGCCATGGAAACCTTCGGCACGGGCGACGTGCGCGGCGTCATCGCCGCGGACTCGGCCAACAACTCCGTGGACGGGGGCGTCCTGATACCCACGGTGGTGTTCGGGATACCGGGCAGCGGCGGCATGGCCATTCTGCTGGCGATCCTGGTGCTGTCGGGGGTGCAGCCGGGTCCGTCCATGCTGACCGAGAACCTCGACCTCACCGTGAGCCTAGTCTACACCATCGTGCTGGGCAACGTCATCGTCGTGCCCATCATGCTTTATTTCGCGCCCACCCTGACCCGCGTCGCGGCCATCTCCCCCAACATTCTCGCTCCCATCATCATCGGGCTGGTGACCCTGGCCGCCTTCCAGGCCACCTATTCCATGGAGGACCTGGGCCTGGTGCTGGCCTTCGGCGTGCTGGGCCTGTTCATGAAGCGCTACGGCTGGCCGCGCCCGCCGATCCTCATCGCGGTGGTGCTGGCCGACATCGTGGAGAAGTACCTGTGGCTCTCGGCCAACACCTACGGCTGGTCCATGTTCGGGCGCCCGCAGTTCCTGTCCATCGTCGTGATCATGATCGCGGTGATGGTGGTGAGCCTGCGGATGCAGCAGGGGGCCAAGAGGGCGGCGGAGGAGTCCACGGGCGAGAGGCAGGACCCCGACCTGGATGACGACTGATGGAGGGAGGCGGGAACATGAGCCCGGGCAACGATCCGGCGGGTGCGACACGGCGCGGCTTCTCCCTTGAGGTGGTGGGGGAGATCATCCTGCTGGTTATCGTCGGCGCACTCTTCCTCTACATGTTCATCGAGTCCTTCTCCTGGCCCACGGGCTCGGCCCTGATGCCGCGTATCGCCATCGTGATCGGCACGCCGTTCTGGGTCGCCCGCCTGATCAGCCTGGTCCGCAGCACCCGGGAGGCCTCGCCCGACATGATCATGGACCTGGGTTTCCGCACCGGCGCCGATCCACGGGGCGAACGCGTACGTTTCGCCCGCATCTGTCTCTACATCGTGGGCCTCTACGCCGCCATCTGGCTGGTGGGGTTCCACATCGCCATCCCCCTCGGAGTCTTCTTCTACGTAAAGGTCTGGGGCCGGGCCGGATGGATCTGGTCCACGATCCTGGGGCTCCTGTTCCTGGCCCTGATCGTGGGGGTCTACGACCGGTTCCTGAACGCCACCTGGCACGACCCGCCGCTTCTCAGGCTGTTCTGGGGTTGACCCCAACGCAAAACGGCCATCCGCCGGGTGACGGATGGCCGTTTTCCTTGATGCCCCCCGAGGGGTGCCGCCAGCCTATTTGATTCCCATCAGCCTCTTGAGCAGCTTCTCGCCATCGGGCGTGAGCGACTGGTAGCGCTTGAGCCCGTCGTTGAAGTCTTCCGCGGTGCCCAGCGCGACCTCGTAGCCCGCGACCCCGGCGGCCTTCAGGAATCCGGCGTCCTTGGTGGTCGCCTCGAAGGCCTTCTTCCACGCGTTGTACATGTCATCCGGCACCTTGGGCTGGAGCACGTAGATGCGGCTGAAGGTGTTGAACCTCTGGGCCACGAGAAAGGCGTTCTGCTGCTCCTCGGTGGACTTCACCACCTCGAAGAGGTGCGGCACCTTGGTGGCTCCGAGCTTGCCGATCCAGTCCTTGGAAGGCTCCTTCTCCCACCAGAAGATGGGCGCCACCTTCTTGTCGGTGATCCACTTCGGGAACAGCCGAGGCACGTTCTCCTCGACGCAACGGTCGACGCCTTCCACCTCGTCCCGGTCAAAGGCGGCCATGATCTCCGACGTGCCGCCGTAGCCGTAGACCATCTTGATCGGACCGCCCATCTCCATCACGAACTGGGGTCCGATGCCGAAGGCCGCGCCCGGGGCGTTGCCGCCGTTGGTCACGGGCTTGCCGCGCTTCACCAAGTCCGCGTAGGTCGAGCCGATGCTGCGACGCACGCACCAGATGCGGGGCACCTCGCCGGCGCTGGGGCTTCCCAGCACGCGCACGGTCTTGAGATCGAAGTCCGGCACGTCCTTGCCCGCCAACTCGCGCTGGACGAAGCGGGGATGGAGCAGACCCAGGGTCATGCCGTCCGGCTTCGCCTTCATGGCCCGCCGCAGACCGCGGAGCTGGCCGGCTCCGGGGACGTTGCGGACGATGAAGGACGGGTCGCCCGGCAGGAACTTGCCCACGAAACGGGCCACCAGCCGGGAGAACGTGTCGTAGCCGCCGCCCGGCGCCGAGCCGACGATGATGTTCACCGGCTTGGACTCGAAGACTTTCTTCAACTCCGCATCGGAGCGTTGCGCCCACGCGCCGGAGGGGACCAGCAGCGAAACCGCCAGCACCGCGGCGAACAGCCCGCCGAAGAGTCGCAGCGACCGGCTCTTTCTGGTTAATGCCTCTGCAAACATGAAAACCTCCTTCGCCTGATTGGTTTACGTAAAGATAGCCGTCTTAAACCAGCCGACAGGCTAACACAAGCCTCGCCCGAGAAAAAAGACGTCTCCTCATGCACCCGTGCGCGGCTGCACGGTCAGGCCTCCCCGGTAGCAAAGGGACAGCAGCAGCCCCGTCGCCAGCACGCCGATCAGGCTCATGTACATGCCGCGGTAGCCGGCCAGCGCGATGACGCCGCCGGAGAGCGCCGATCCCAGCCCCGACCCCAGCGGGAAAGCGATGGAGAAGGTCGCCATGGTGACGCCCCGGCGCTTGGGATCGCCGCGCTCCATGGCCAGGGCCAGCGTCGTCGAGACGCCCAGCGCGTAACCGAAGAAATACAACGCTCCGGCGACCGCCATCAGAGTGATGTCGGAGGCCAGCAACACCAAGGCGACGCCGGCGATCTCCAGCACATACGACGCCGCCACCGCCGGCGCCCGGCCGAGCCGGTCCGACACCCGGCCGAGGAGCGGCCGGCCCACGACGCTGGCCAGTCCGATGGCCGCGAAATACCAGCCGAGGCTCTCGATACCCACCTCCCGGGCGTAGAGGACGATGAAGGAGTTGAGGCCCGACCAGGGCAGGTTCATGCAAAACAGCAACAGGGCGATGAACAGGATTCCCCGGTCGAAGTACGTCCGGGAGTAGGTCCTGAGACGGCCGCCGGCCGTCCCGCCGCCCGCCGCCGGAGGCGCCGGTCCGGGTGGCGCGGCGGGGGGCGAGGGTTCCTGCTTGACGCCCCTGCCGCATACCTGGGCAAGGGCGGCGGCGAAGAGCGCCACGGCGCTCGACAACGCGAACACCGCGGCGTAGCCGCCGGCGGGAAGGCCGATGATCCACAAGGCCGCCGGAGGAAAGAACAAGGAGGCGCTGCTCTGTATGCCGGAGTAGTAGCCGCTGGCTTCGCCGCGCCGGTCGGTGGGGACCACGGCGGCCAGCAACGCGTAGCCGCTGGTGTTGATGCCGGCCCAGGCAAAGCCCCGCAGGACGTTGGCCGTGAAGGCGCCTTCCACGTTCGGGACGACGAAGATCAGCACCGTCAGGCAGAGACCGATGCAACTCAAGCTGAGGACCCGGAGCTCTCCCCCGGAGTCCACCCACGTGCCCACCAGCGGCCGGATCACGATGCTGGTGGCGCTGAAACACGCCAGCAGCAGCCCGACCATGAAGGGCGAGCTGCCCAGGTGGTCCAGGTACAGGGGCAGCGTGGGGGTCAGGACCGCGTGATGCCCGTAGGCCAGGAACTGCGACGCGCTCAGCAGGATGAACGTGCGCGTCCAGAAACTCGGCCTGGCCTGATCCGGCATAAGGCTTCGGTGTCCGACGTGGAGTGGTTGCCGCCGAGGATGTGACCGAGGGCGTTGTCAGGCGTGGCGCTTCACCCAGGAAAGGATCACATCGTTGGTAAGCTCCGGGTCCTGCCAGAAGAACCCGTGGGTCTGCCCTTCCAGCACCTTCAGTTCCGCGCCCGGGATGCGGTCGGCCAGCACCTGGGCCTGGGCCACGTGGTTGCTCCCCACGGTGTCGCCGTCACCGATCAGAACCATGGTCGGGCACTTTACGTCCTGGAGACGGTGGGTGCCCTCGAAGCTGTGACGCGCCATGACCAGGTGGACGAACTCCGGCAGCCTGGCGTGGGTTTCCCAGGCGAGCTTGTAGAATGCCTCCACCTCGGCGCCGTGGCTGGCCCGGTAGTCCGCGGTGAAGAAGGTGTCGGAGTCCACGATCTCGTCCCGGACGAACTTCTCGAAGCCCATCTCCACCAGTTCGTAGACGAGCTGGTGCGGCAGGCCCGGAACGCAGTCCGGTCCGGCACGGCCCGCGGTGCCCGAGCCCGCGGCCGCCATGATCAGGCTCTTGATCCTGCCGGGAAAGTTCTGCGCCAGGGACAGCGCGATGCGCCCTCCCATGGAGTGGCCGATGAAGTGGGCCGACGGGCAGCCGATGTGATCCATCAGCGCCACGATGTCCATGGCCATGAGCTCGATGGTGTAGACGCTCTGCTCCGCCACCGAACGCCCGCAACCCCGCGGGTCATGGAAAATGAGACTGATCTCGTCGGCCAGCGGCATCTGCGAGGGCTTCCACACCTCGCCGGAATAGGCCGTAGAGGGCACGAAGATCAGCGGCTCCCCCTGTCCGTGGGTCTCGTAATAGAGGTCGACGCCGGTGGCAAGCTTCACGTTGGGCATGGGTTCAATCCTCCTTGAACGGGCGGGAAATCAGCCCTCTGACGGTCCATGGGATCAATGGCCCACTTCTTACACGGAATCATTCTTTACCGCTAACGGCTTGCCCTTCCCGTCTTGACAGGTATCCTCAATTGGAACATATGCACTGTTCACACGGCTCACACGCTCCCGCTGGACGCCTGGAGGGGCGGACGCCGTTCGCTTTGCGGGTTGCTACCGGGTCGAGACATCCATATGGGCAAGGCACTGATCATCGCGGAGAAGCCGTCGGTGGCCGCGGACGTGGCCAGGGCCCTGGGGGGCTTCAAGCGGCACCAGGACTATTTCGAGAGTGACGACTACGTGCTCTCATCGGCCGTGGGCCACCTGCTGGAGCAGATTCCCCCGGAGGGGACCGAGGCCAAGCGGGGCAAGTGGAGCTTCGCCAATCTGCCGGTCATACCGCCCTACTTCGATCTCAAGCCGATCCAGAAGACCGCCTCCCGGCTGAAAACGCTGGTCAAGCTGATCAAGCGCAAGGACGTGGACGCGCTGGTCAACGCCTGCGACGCGGGACGGGAAGGCGAGCTCATCTTCCGCAACATCGTCCGCCACGCCAAGGCCAAGCAGCCCGTCAAGCGGCTATGGCTCCAGTCCATGACCCCCGACGCCATCCGCAACGGGTTCGTGAAGCTGCGCGAGGACGAGGAGATGCAACCCCTGGCCGACGCCGCCCTGAGCCGTTCCGAGGCGGACTGGCTGGTGGGCATCAACGGCACCCGCGCCATGACCGCGTTCAACTCCAAGCCCGGCGGTTTCTACAAGACCACCGTGGGCCGGGTGCAGACCCCCACCCTCGCCATCGTGGCGGAGCGCGAGGCCGCCATCCGGGACTTCAGGCCCGAGCCCTACTGGGAAGTGACGGCCACGTTCCGGGGGGAAGGCGGCGAGTACGAGGGACGCTGGTTCGACGAGAAATTCCGGAAGAAGGACAACGAGCCCAACGCCCGGCCCGAGCGGATCTGGGACGAGGCAGCGGCCGAGGCCATCCGCGAGAAATGCTCGGGCAAGGAAGGCAGCGCGACGGAGGAGAGCAAGCCCACGCGCCAGGCGCCGCCGCCCCTGTTCGACCTGACCAGCCTTCAGCGCGAGGCCAACGCGCGTTTCGGACTGAGCGCCAACCGCACCGTGCAGATCGCCCAGGCGCTGTACGAGCGGCACAAGGTGCTGACCTACCCACGCACCGATTCGCGGGCGCTGCCGGAAGACTACGTGAGCACGGTCAAGGACTCGCTCGGGATGCTCAAGGGCACGGACTACGCGCGGTTCGCCGACACCATCCTGGAGCAGGGCTGGGTCAAACCCAACAAGCGCATCTTCAACGACGCCAAGGTATCGGACCACTTCGCCATCATCCCCACCACCGAGGCGCCCAAGCGGCTCAACGATATCGAGCAGAGGATCTATGACCTCGTGGCCCGGCGCTTCCTGGCAATCTTCTACCCGCCAGCGGAGTTCCTGGAAACCACCCGCGTCACCCGGGTCGAGAACGAGCCCTTCAAGACCACCGGCAAGGTCATGGTCAAGGCGGGCTGGCTGGAGGTCCACGGACGGGACAAGCAGGGCGACGAGACGCTGGCGCCCCTGCGAGCCCAGGCCGCGGAAGGCACGGGGACGTCCGTAAGAGTCGAAGCCGCCGAAGACACCCCGGCACCGGTCGACGACGCCGGCGCGCGGACCGACCAGGGCGCCGTCACCGTCAGAACCCTGGATGCAGAGGTCAAGCCGAACGAGACCCGGCCGCCGGCGCGGTACACCGAGGCCACGCTGCTGGGCGCCATGGAAGGGGCGGGCAAGCTCGTGACTGACGAGGACCTGCGCGCCGCCATGGCGGGCAAGGGGCTCGGCACCTCCGCCACCCGGGCATCGATCATCGAAGGGCTCCTGGACGAGGACTATCTTATCCGGGACGGCAAGGAGCTGCACGCCACTTCCAAGGCCTTCATGCTCATGGAGCTGCTGAACGGCCTGGGCGTCCGGGAGCTCACCAAGCCGGAGCTCACCGGCAACTGGGAGTACCAACTCTTCCAGATGCAGGGCGGCAAGAAGAGCCGCGACGAGTTCATGGGAGAGATCGCCCAGATGACCCGGCAGATCGTGGACCGGGCGCGGCAGTACGAGCACGACACCATTCCCGGCGACTTCGGCTCCCTCTCGGTGCCGTGCCCCAAGTGCCAGGGCGAGTTGCACGAGCGCTACCGGAACTACCAGTGCGTGAACTGCGACGTCAGCCTGCCCAAGATCCTGGCCGGACGGCTGCTGAGCGCCGAGGAGATCGAGAAGCTGATCGAAGAGGGCCAGATCGGGCCGCTGCAGGGATTCCGCAGCCGTCAGGGACGGCCCTTCGCCGCCGTGCTGAAGCTGTCCCCCGAGTTCCGCATCGCCTTCGACTTCGGCAACGAGTCCCGGAACGGAGACGGCGAATCCGAACCGGGCGCGGATTTCACCGGCCAGGAAACCCTGGGGCAGTGCCCCCGGTGCGCCGGGCGCGTGTTCGAGCTGCCCATGCGCTACGTGTGCGAGAACGCCGTGGGCGACGCACGGACGTGCGAGTTCAGCTCCGGCAAGATCATCCTCCGGCAGGAGGTGGCGCGGGAGCAGATGGTCAAGCTCTTGAAGGAGGGCAAGAGCGACCTCCTGCCGGGCTTCGTTTCGTCGCGCACCGGGCGGCGGTTCAAGGCGTTCCTGGCTTTGCAGGACGGCAAGGTGGGCTTCGAGTTCGAGCCTCGCGCCCCGAGGAAGGCAGCCGCGCCCGCCCGCGCCAAGGCGGCGGCGAAGGCGGACTTCTCGGGTCAGGAACCGCTTGGGAAATGCCCGCGCTGCGGCGGCCGGGTGTTCGAGTGGGATTCGCAGTACGTGTGCGAGAAGTTCCAGGCCGAGAAGAAGCCGTGCCGCTTCAAGGCCGGCACGGTGATCCTGGAGCAGCCCCTGGAGCGGGTCCAGATGGCCAAGCTCCTGGACGAGGGCAAGACCGATCTCCTGCCCGGTTTCGTCTCATCCAAATCCGGCCGCTCGTTCGCCGCCTGGCTCACCACCGACGACGACGGCAAGGTTACGTTCGAGTTCCCGCCGCGGGACTGACCGGCGGGGCGCGCGGGTTACGGTTTCCCGAACGTGGCCACCCGGTCCACGCGGCACTCGAACAGAACGCGCTTTTCGTCGATGACGGGATCCCTGAGCCCGTAGGGCGGCTCCTGGCCCGTGTACTTCGTCCACATGCGGTCGATGTGCTCGCCGGCCCGCTCGCCGCCGGGCTCGCCCTCGCGTATCTCGTTCACCACGGTGGCCTTGATGCTCATCCAATGGTACGGATTCTGCGGGTTCACCAGCAGCATCGTGAGCCGCGGGTTTTTCCGGATCCAGCCGCACTTGGCCCGGTGCGAGGCCGTGTTCACCAGCACCTTGTCGCCGTCGTAGTCGAACCACATGGGCGTCAGGTTCACCCGCCCATCCGGACCCGTGAGACCCAGCGTGACCGTGATCGGCATGTCCAGCAACTGCTTGTAGGTCGGGTCCAGGTCCTCCAGGCTCCCGGCCTTCTTCCTTTCGCCGATGGCGAACTGACCCTCCTGCAGGCCCCCGGACACGTCCCTGAACTGCGCTACGGTGAAATCCGCCATGGATGCCTCCTCCAGGATGTTTGTGAGAATTGAAACGGTTCGCCCTACAGGAAGTCCCGGATGGCCTTGAAGGACGCCTCGGGGTTGGCGAAGAAATAGCTGTGCCGCTCGCCCGGAAGGACCACCAGGCGCGCGCCCGGGATGCCCGCGGCCAGGATGTCCGCGGAGGTCCGGTGGTCCATGTCGCTGGTGACGCTGCGGTCGTCCTCCCCCACCAGGACCAGCGTCGGCACGGTGATGTCCTTGAGCCGGTGGCTCGTGTCGTGCCCCTGTCGCGCGATGACATGACGAAGGTAGAACTCCGGCGGGCACGGGTTGGCCATGCGCACGTCAAGATAGGCCTGGACGCGCTCCGGGTGTTGCTTCGCGAAGTCGTCGGTAAAGCCCACCGCCACGGAGCTGTCGCTCACGTAGCGCTCGTAACCCATCTCCACCATCTCCTTGGCCAGCTTGAGGGGGATCCCCTTGGTATTGGGGAAGGAGGCGCCGCTGGACGCCAGGATCAGTTTGCTCACCTTCCCCGGGTGGTCCAGGGCCAGGAGCTGCGCCACCCGGCCGCCCATGGAGTGCCCGCAGACGACGGCATCCCTGGCGTCCACGTGGTCCATGATGGCCGCGACGTCGTCGGCGAACATGTCGGTGGTGTACGGGATGGACGGCTTCCCGGAGCGCCCGGTGCCGCGGTAGTCGTGGGTGATGCACATGTGGTCCCGGGAGAACTCCGGCACCGGGTACATCTTCCAGACCTCGCCGTCGCAGGCGGTTTCGCTGATGAAGACGAACGGACGACCCTCGCCGGTCACCTCGTAGTAGATCTCTACGTCATCGCGTTGCAGGATCGACACGGATTGAACCTCCCGGATGATTCGTTTGAGAGCGCGTGATATCACGCCAGGCGACGTCCAGGGAAACTCTGATCAAGCTCCCGTTCGCCCTATGCCCTTCGACAAGCTCAGGACAGGCTTCGCGAAGCGAAGTCGAAGGGTGCCATCTTGCCGGCAGAAATCAATCAGAGCTTCCCTATGAAAGACCGTACAGGGCCGCCGGGTTGTCCTGCAGGATCTTGTCGGCCTGGCGGGCGGTGATGAAGCCCTCCTTCCCCATCTCCCTCAGCACGTTCAACGTACGGATCTCCGCGGACTGATCCGCGTGGCTGTAGTCGGTTCCGGCCACGAGATTGTCCTCGCCGCAGTGCTGGATGATGTAGGGCAGGTCTTCCACCGTCTGGCACGCCACGTAGAACCGCGACTCCTTGAGCAGGTTCTTGTTCATGTCGAAGGTGAACAGCCAGCGGGCACGCTCGTGACGCGCCCGCAACTCCGCCAGCGCGAACGGCACCCACGAGGCCATGGCCTCGATGAAACCGACCCTCAGCTTGGGAAACTTCCCCGGCACCTCGGCCATGACCAGCGAGTTGAAGGCATCGATGACCGGCGTCGTGATGTTGTGAAGGCTCAGGATCGTGGCGTCGGCGTCGGTGAGGGCCGGGTCGCCCGTGCCGGTGTGGACGCACACGGCCATGTCGAGGGCCTCCGACTCCTGGTAGAGCGGAAAGAAGTAGGAGTCGCCCGCGCGCCTGTTGCCGCACTCGAGCCCCTTCTTCATCCAGCCGCAGGCCCCGTTCTCGCGGGCGAAGCGCATCTCCTTCACCGCCTCGTCCATGTCGCCCATGGGCAGCAGGCAGATCCAGCGCAAGCGGTTGTCGCTGAGCTTCCACCGGTCCGCCATCCAGCGGTTATAGGCCCGGCGCAACGCGTGCTCGATGTCGTCCCGCGGACTCCAGCGCAGCAGGAACGTGGTCGGGTAGCACACCTGCACGTCGATGCCCAGCTCGTCCATGTGGCGCAGCCGCGCCGGCACGTCCAGCAGCTCGCGCGTCTCCACCGTGGTCTCGGTGCGCTTGTCGTCCCTGACGCGCCGCACAAGGAAGCGGCCGTCCACGCACCAGTAGCGGTTGTACCCCTGCGGCTGTGTGCCTCCCGAACTGGCGGGGTCCTGCATCACCGTGACCGGGGTGTACCGCCTGTAGGCCTCGTCGATGTAGGCCCAGGTATCCTCGGTTTCGTCCACGTGGGCGTCGGCGTCGATGACCAGCATGGCACCCAAAATAGGACCCGGAAAGGACAGGTGTCAAGTATCCCCGGCGGGTTCGAGTTCCGTCCCGGTCATGGCGACGGGTTTCAAGGGAAGAATTGCAGATCAAGGGCCGAGTAACTATAGTGGAACACTTGATTTGTAATGCCGGCATGGACGCCCGTTACGGAAGTGGACTTCGGACGGCATCAGGCTTAGGCTATGAATAACTCCAGAGGGAAGAGCAGTCCGGTCCGTTGGTCCGGACTGCTCTTCCCTCTGGAGTTTCGCAGGAGAATCATCAATGGGTACAACCTACGTTGACGTCACCATCCGGAATCCCGCGGACCGGCGGCGAAACTGGACCGGGAAATTCCTGGTCGACACCGGAGCCTTCGACTCGCTGGTTCCGAGGCGGCACCTCGAAGAGATCGGGCTTCAACCGAGGGGACGACGCGACTATGTACTTGCGGACGGGAAATCCACCGCCTTGGACATCACGGTCGCCGAGATCGAATTCGAAGGGGAAATCGTCGGCGGGACGGTCGTTTACGGCGAAGAAGACGCACAGCCGCTGCTCGGCGTCACCGCGCTGGAGTCCGGCGGTTTCGAGGTCGACCCGCGTAGTGAGGAGTTGAAGCGGTTACCGGCGGTATTGCTGAAGAAGCTCGTCGCCTGAAGCAATCCGGCGAGATCACGACGACTCCACCACCCTCCCGTTCCGTATCACGTGCGCCGGCGCCCGGTGCTCGCGCAGGGCTTCCAGCACGGACGGAGCCTCCAGCACCACCATGTCGGCCGGGGCGCCAACCTCCAGACGCAGGTCGTCGAGCCCCATGGCGCGGGCGGCGTCCACAGTGATCATGTCGTAGAGTCGCTCCATGTCGTCCTCGGTGGTCATCCACAGGAGGTGCGCGGCCAGGAACGCGACCTCCAGCATGTTGTTGCGGCCGAAGGGGTAGTAGGCGTCGGAGACGTCGTCCTGGCCCAAGCAAACGACGACGCCGGCGGCCAGAAGGTCGCGCACGCGGGCGTGGAGCGGGCCGGTGTGGGGGTCGGTGACAACGGGCATGCCGGCCTGCCGCAGGAGCGCCGCCAGCTTCTGGAAGTACGGCTCGGGATAGAGCGCCATAGCGCGGGCGTGATGCGCCAGCACGCGTCCCTGCCAGCCGCTCTCGATGGCGTGGACCGCCATCATCTCCAGCGTGCGCAAGCCGGGGTCGCCGGCGTCGTCCACGAGCATGGAAACGGGCCGGTCGTTGGCCACCGCGATTTCGAACATCTGGCGCACGTGCTCCCGGGCCGCGGCATCCGTGTACTCGATCCACGGAATCCCGCCCACCACGTCCGCGCCCATGGCCACGGCCTCCCTCACCAGGTCGGCCGCTCCGGGCTCCCGCACGACACCGTCCTGGGGAAACGCTACCACCTGCAGCTCTACCAAACCGCGGAATTCCTCCTTGGCCTGGAGCAACGCCTTGACGCCCTCGAGACGCGCCTTGGTATCGACGTCGGCGAACGCCCGGATGTGGGTGTTGCCGTGGACCGCCGCGGCACGGAGCGCCCGTCTGGCGTTTTCCGCGATCCAGTCCTGACTGTACGATTCCTTGACCCGCGACGCCGCCTCGATGGCTTTCATGGCGCTGCCCATACCTTCGCCGTGATAGGCCAGCAGGGACGACTCCTCGTCCAGCCGCTGCAAGGTGTAGACCTTGTCGAGATGCAGGTGGGGATTGACGAAGGGCTCGGTGACGAGACCCCCGGCCGCGTCCAGCACGACCGTGGCCGGCAAGTCCGACGATTCCTCGATGGCCTCGATTCGTCCCGCGCGCACGGCGATGTCGTACAACGCTTCGGGCCGGCGCCGCAGCCGCGCCCTCCGTATCAAGAGATCGGATGGTTCGCTCATGGTTGCTCCCGGTGGGTTTGGATTGCAGGGCAAGTTTCGGCGATATCCGGCCAAAATCCAACTGAAATGGACCCTCCACGGGTTTCGTAGTAGAGTCCCGGCGGGACCACGGAAGAGGGCGGCGGCCATCCCAAGTCGGAGAACGCCCTCGCCGATGCGAACCATGATCACTCTGACGAGAGTCATCCCCAACCGCTACCGCGACTCCCTGTCGCTCATGCAGCTCTCTGCCCGGGCGGCCGAGACATCGGGCGTGGACGCCGCGGCCGTGGTGATGGCGACCGACGGCAACCGGGCGCTGTTGCGCGACGCGGGTCTCCTCGCCGGCGAGGCCGATGCCGGGGCCGACGACATGCTGGTGGTGGTTCGGGGTGACGACAGGAAGATCATCGAGCAGGTCTTCGCCGCGCTCGAAGAAGAGTTGAGCCGGGCCACGCCGGCAACCCGCGCTGCCGCGAGCGCCAATGCCGCCCTGCCCCGCAGCCTGGCCATGAGCCTCGAGGAGACACCCGGCAACCTGGCGCTCATCTCGGTGCCGGGCGAGTACGCGGCCGCCGAGGCCCTCAAGGCCTTGCGGCTGGGGCTCCACGTCATGCTGTTCAGCGCCGGCGTGTCCGAGGCGGACGAGGTGGCGCTGAAACGGTACGCCAACGCCAACGGCCTGCTGGTGATGGGTCCCGACTGCGGCACGGCCATCATCAACGGCATACCGCTGGGGTTCGCCAACGTGGTGCGGCGCGGTGACATCGGCTGCATCGGCGCCGCCGGCACCGGCCTTCAGGAAGTGACCACGCTCATCCACCGGTACGGCGGCGGCCTTTCCCAGGTAGTTGGGACCGGCGGACGGGACCTCTCCCGTGCGGTCGGCGGCCTCTCCACCTTGCAGGCCCTGGACGCTCTGGCCCGGGACCCGGCGACGCGCGTCATCGCGCTGGTCTCCAAGCCCCCGGACCCCGAGGTGGCCGCACGGGTCCTCGAGCGGGCCCGGCGCGCCGGCAAGCCCGTGGTGGTGAACTTTCTCGGAGCGGCCCCGGACGTCCCACCGGCGCCCGGTCTCGTCTCGGCACGGACCCTGGAGGAGGCCGCCCGGGCGGCGGTGGCCCTGTCCCAGGGCGTTGCGTTCTCACCCGACACTACGCCCGAACGTCGGACCCAACCGGACGACAGGCTCGCGGACGCAGGTGGCCCAAGGACACCCGGCCGGCGGTTCATCCGCGGGCTCTACAGCGGCGGCACGCTGGCCGCCGAGGCGGTGCTGCTCATGCGTGAGGCGTTGGGGCCGGTCTACAGCAATACTTCCATGCCGCCGTTCCTGAATGATATCTGGAAGAGTCAGGGACACACGGTGGTGGACCTGGGCGACGCGCGGCTGACGCGGGGACGTCCGCATCCGATGATCGATCCGCGGCTGCGCGCCGAACGCATCCTGCGTGAAGCCGCCGACCCGGAGGCCGCCGTGATCCTCCTGGACGTGGTGCTGGGTCACGGCGCCCATGACGATCCCGCGGGTTCGCTGGCGCCAGTCATCCGCGAAGCGGCGCAGGCAGCGAAGCGGGCCGGCAAACGGCTCTCGTTCGTGGCATCCGTGTGCGGGACCCCCGACGATCCGCAGAACGCGCCTCAACAGGAACGCAGGTTGGAGGACGCGGGTGTGATCCTGGGCCGCAGCAACGCCGAGGCCGTCCGGATGGCGTTGGAGCTTGCGCGCGACGAGCGGCACGAATAGGGCAGTGTGGTGTCTGATTCATCGGGTGAGGACATCGACAGCCGAGTGCAGGGAGCCATGATCGAGCATTTGTTCCGCGATGAACTCCGGGTCTTCAACGTCGGCCTGGATATCTTCGCTGACTCCATCAGCGCCGGCGGCGGCGCCGTGCAGCGGACCGATTGGCGTCCGCCCGCGGCCGGGGACCGGGAAACCGGCGCGGCCCTCGCCTCCCTGGTCAACCTCCCGGAGGTGGAGAAGGCCAACGACCGTGCGTTCGCCGCCTACCTCGCCGCGCAGCCGGTGCTGGAGGGCATCGGCACGGCAAGGGACGCTGTCCCCGGAATGGGCGAGCGCATGATCCTCCACGCCGGCCCGCCGGTGACGTGGGAGCGCATGTGCGGCCCCATGCAGGGGGCGGTCACCGGAGCGATCCTTCTGGAGGGGTGGGCTGACGACCCCGACGGCGCGCGGGCGCTGGCGGCCAGCGGCGGGATCATCTTCGAACCCAACCACCATCACGCCTGCGTCGGCCCCATGGCAGGGGTCACGAGCCCGTCCATGCCAGTGTGGATCGTGCGCGACGCCGAGCACGGCCACAGCACCTGCTGCAACCTCAACGAGGGACTGGGGAAGGTGCTGCGCATGGGCGCGTACGATGGGGAGGTGCTGAAGAGGCTGCGGTGGATGGAGCGGGCGCTGGCGCCGACGTTGAAGGCCGCGCTGGAACAGCGTGAAGGACTGCCGCTCAAACCCCTTATGGCGCAGGCGCTGCACATGGGCGACGAGGTGCACAACCGCAACGTCGCGGCCTCTTCCCTACTGCTCCGGGCGCTGCTGCCGGCGCTGTTGGAGAGCGGTGCGCCGCAGGCCCGCATCGCCGAGACCGTGCGCTTCATCACCGGCAACGACCACTTCTTCCTCAACCTCTCCATGTCCGCCTGCAAAGCCATGCTGGATGCCGCCCACGGCTTCCCGGGAAGCAGCATGGTCACCGCCATGGCGCGCAACGGAGTGGAGTTCGGCATCCGGGTCAGCGGCACCGGAGACGCCTGGTTCACGACTCCGGCGCCGCGCGTCCAAGGGCTCTTCTTCGCGGGATACAGCGTGGAGGATGCGGCCCCCGACCTGGGCGACAGCGCCATCACCGAGACCGCGGGCATCGGCGGTTTCGCCATGGCCGCGTCGCCGGCCATCGTGAAGTTCGTGGGCGGCTGCGCCGCTGACGCCCTCGGCGCCACCGCCGAGATGGGCCACATCACACTGGGAAGGAACCCGGCGTGGACCCTGCCGGTCCTGGACTTCCAGGGCACGCCAGCAGGCATCGACGTGCGCAAGTGCGTCGATACCGGCATCGCGCCGGTCATCAACACCGGCATCGCCCACCGTG
Source organism: Deltaproteobacteria bacterium (assembly GCA_028818755.1). Taxonomy (GTDB): domain Bacteria; phylum Desulfobacterota; class Binatia; order UBA9968; family JAJDTQ01; genus JAJDTQ01. The sequence goes on from JAPPNF010000171.1 coordinate 23,064, forward strand.
AAGCGGGTATCGGCCAAATCGGCGCCGGGGTCACCCGGGCGCCGCTGGAATGCATGGAACAAGCGGTCACCGCGTTGGCCCGACGGCTTCGGGAAGACGGACAACTCACAACCCGACAAGGAGTCCTCTCATGAACGTAAGCGCATTCAAGGTAGCGATGGGGGCCCCCGACGATGTGTCGGAAGGGCGGAAGCTGCTGGACGCGGGAGCATTCCGGGCCGAGCACGTGGTGGCCATCCTGGGCAAGACCGAAGGCAACGGCGGCGTCAACGACTACACCCGGGCGCTGGCCACCCAGTGCTTCCAGTTGCTGATCGCGGAGAAGTCGGGCCTCAGCATGGACGACATCGCCAGGAAGGTGCCGATCATCTGGTCGGGCGGCACCGAGGGGTTGATGAGCCCCCACGCCACCATCTTCGTGAAGGACCCGGACGGCGACGGCGGCGGCAAGGGCAAGGGCTTTACCGTGGGCACCGCCTATACCCGCGACATGACGCCGGAGGAGTTCGGCACCATGACCCACGTGCGGTCCGCGGCCGAGGGCGTGAAGGTGGCCATCGAGGACGCCGGCATCGACGATCCGTCGGACATCCACTTCGTCCAGATCAAGACCGGCGCGCTCACCACCGAGCGGATCAAGGACGCCTGGTCGCGCAACGCGCGCGTCGTCACCACCGACACCTACAAGTCCATGTCCTACGCCCGTAGCGTGGCCGCCCTCGGCATCGGCATGGCCACCGGCGAGATCGAGGCCGGCAACGTCAGCGAAGCGGTCATCGGGCAGGACCTCGCCATCTTTTCCAACGTGGCCTCGGCCTCTTCCGGCATCGAGCTGATGAACTGCGAGGTCGTCGTCCTCGGCAACTCGCCGCGCTCCACCAGCGGGCTCATCATCGACCACGCGGTGATGAGGGACGCCATCGACGCGGCGGCGGTGCGGGAAGCGCTCCGCAAGGTGGGGCTCGAGGTGAACGGCGAGTTGTCGGAGCGCGACCAGGACCGGCTGGTGAACATGTTCGTCAAGTGCGAGCCGGACCCGTCCGGCAACACCCGCGGCCGCCGGCACGTCGTGTTCGAGGACTCGGACATCAACTACACCCGGCACATCCGCGGCGCGGTGAACGCGGTGGTGGCCTCGGTCACCGGTGACACTATGTGCTACGTCTCCGCGGGCGCCGAGCACCAGGGCCCGGCCAGCGGCGGCGTGGTGGCGGCGCTGGCGCGCAAGACTTGACGGAAACTCTGACAATACCCTTACCACCGTTCGTCCTGAGCGTAGCGAAGCGGAGTCGAAGGACGCCGAACAACCGGGCATAGTCAAAGTTTCCCTGAGGAGGAGGCTCGTCATGACACAACGTGAACCTTACGGCAGCAGCAAGGGTTTCGAACGACTGGGGCACATCGACATCCCGGGCGGCGGACAGGTGGTGGTGCAGGGAGACTACGCCTACGTCGGACACATCGAACCGCCCCACGGCACAACCATCGTGGACATCTCCGACCCCCGGAACCTCAAGGTGGTCTCGCGCGTCGAGGTCCCCGAGGGGACCCACTCGCACAAGGTCCGGGTCCACGGCGACGTCATGCTCGTGAACAACGAACGCTACGGCGGGCCGTCGAAGAACGGCTTTCAGGGCGGTCTCAGGATCTACGACGTGGCCGACAAGGCCAACCCACGCGAGATCGGCTTCTACCGCGCCGCGGGCACCGGCGTTCACCGTTTCGACTTCGATGGAGACTACGCCTACTTCTCGCCGCAGGTGGAGGGTTACGTCGGCAACATCGTGATGATCCTGGACCTGAAGGACCCGGCCCGGCCCGAGGAGGTGGGGCGCTGGTGGATGCCCGGACAGTGGACCGCAGGCGGCGAGACTCCGAGCTGGCAGGGCGTCCGGCACCGCTGCCACCACCCGCTCCGGCTCGGCGACCGGCTGTACACCAGCTACTGGCACGGCGGCTTCGTCATCCTGGACATATCGGACATGACCCGCCCGCAAAGGGTCGGCGGCCTCGACTGGAGCCCGCCCTACCCTTGCCCCACTCACACCGCCTTGCCGATCCCCCAGACCGTCCAGGGGCGGAGGCTGCTGGTGGTCACGGACGAGGAAGTGGTGGACCGGCTGACGCCGGCGCCCAACGCCTTCATGTGGATCGTCGACATCACCGAGGAGACGCAACCCGTGCCCATCGCCACCTTCCGGGTGCCCAACGACGAACCGTTCAACCCCGACGAATGGTTCGGTTCGCATCAACCGCAGGAGCAGGTCGAAGGCAACACCATCTTCGTGACCTGGTTCGCCGGCGGACTCCGCGCCGTGGACATCCGCGACCCCTGGAGTCCGCGGGAGACCGGCTACTACATGCCCGAACCCGGCCAGGGGGAGTCCATCGTCCAGAGCAACGACGTTTTCCTCGACCGTTCCGACGGCCGGCTGTACCTGCTGGACCGGCTGTGCGGGCTCGACGTTCTCGAATTTGCCGGCTAGCCAGCGGGTAGGCGGCCGGCGGAAACCCTGCTTGACAAACTTTCGGCGTTGCGAGTAACGTCGGGCCGTTTTTCCGGACCGTCATTGAATCTTCAAGGACGCATCGAGGAGGTATCGCCATGAAGTATGCAAAGCTTTTCGTACCGGGCCTGATCCTGACCGTGGTGCTGGCGTTTTCCGGCTGGAATCCCGCCGCGGCCGACACCGTCACGCTGAAGCTGGCCACCTATGACCCGAAGACGGCCGTGACCCTGTCCGCCATACCCAAGTTCATCGAGCTGGTGGCGGAGAAGTCTAAGGGCACGCTCAAGGTCGACTGGATCGGCGGACCGGAGATCACTCCGGGCAGGAAGCAGCCCGCGGCGGTCCAGAAGGGCGTGCTGGACATGAGCGTGGCCTGGGCCTACGTGCTCCACGTCAAGGCGGCGCAGGTGATGCACCTCTCCCAGCTCACCCCGGCGGAGGAACGGACGAGCGGGCTCCACGACTTTCTCACGGCGGAGTTCGCGAAGAGCGGTTTCGCCTATCTGGGCCGGACCTCGACAGCCACACCCTACGTGCTCGTGAGCACCAAGAAGGCGGAGAAGCCGGGAGATCTGAAGGGTCTGGGGTTCCGAACCTCCGGGATCTACGAGCCGATCATCGAGCAGGCCGGAGGCCGCAAGGTACGGGTGGCGAGTCCGGAAGTCTATTCGGCCCTTCAGCGGGGCCTGATTGACGTGAGACCGGCCCCCATGGCGACCGTGGTGGACGGGAAGCTCTACGAAGTCCTCAAGTACTGGGTGGGCCCCGGCTTCTTCACGGCCCAGAACACGGTGCTTTGCGTCAACCTCAAGAAGTTCAAGAGTCTGTCCGCCGACCACCGGAAAGTCCTGATGGATGCCGCGGCGGAGACCGAGAAGGGCCTCGTCAGCCTCAAGAAGAAGGAGTTCGACGCGGCCTGGCAGGTTGCCAAGAAGAACGGCATGGTGCGCATCGACTGGCCCAAGGACGTCAACGACCACTTCTTCAACGAAGTCATGAAGAAGTCCTGGGCACGGGTCGAGAAGGGCGTCGGCAAGGAGCTGGTCGACAAGATGCGGCCCTTGATGAGCCGGTGACCCGGCTCGGGTCGGACACCTGACAGGAGGGCAGCCTCCGCGCCGTCGACGCCGGACGGACGGCCGCGGGGTCTGCCTTTCCTGTTTCTCATTCACGCTTCACGTGCGCTCTCGGCGCCCTACCGCCGGAAGGGTCAGGCTGCGGTGAAGGTATTCCTTACGAAACTCGGCGTCGCCTGGGACCGTTTCCTGGACGTTTCCCTGGTGATCTCCGCCGTGGCGGTGGTCCTCGCCTCCCTGTTCACGCTTTCCGACATCGCGAGCCGGCAGTTCTTCGCCTCGGCCCTGGGCTGGGCCATCGAGCTCGCGGAGTATTGCCTCCTCTACCTGGCATTCTTCGGCGCGGCCTGGCTCTTGCGGGAGGACGGCCACGTCAAGGTGGAGGTGGTGGTGGAGGTGCTGGGCGCCAGGAACCAGGCGTTGCTGGGGATGGTGACTTCGGCCGTCGGCGTGCTGGTCACCGGGGTTCTGGCCTACTTCGCCACCACCACCACCGTCATGGAGTATATGGCCGGCACCAAGATGTACGAGAGCCCCCTCAAGCCGCCGCTCTATCCCCTGCTGATCCCCATCCCCGTCGGCGCCGCGTCCCTGTGCATCCAGTTCATGCGCCGAACTTGCAGCTATTACCGCCGCTGGCAAGACGCACGGACGCCGGAGGGCGGGCAATGAACGCGCGTTTCTCCAACCCCTTCATCCTCCGTTAACGCCATGGATTGGCCGCTCCTGCTGCTGACGTTCTTCTCGGTCATCGTCGTGCTGCTGATGACCGGCCTGCCCATCGCCTTCGTGTTCATGCTGGTGACCGCCGGCGGCGCGTTGACCCTTTGGGGCGGCGGTCCGGGCATGGAGCTGGTGGTGCTGAACATACAGACCGCGCTGTCCACGTTCACGCTGCTGGCGATCGTGGAATTCACCCTCATGGGCATGGTGATCTTCCATTCCGGCATGGGCAACACCATGCTCAGGGTGCTGGGCGACTGGCTGGGAGCCGTACCGGGACGCCTGTCCATCCTCGGCATCGCCTTCGCCACCCTGTTCGCCACCATGAGCGGCTCTTCCCTGGCCAGCTCCACGGTCATGGCCACCGTGCTGACGCCGGAGATGGAGAAGCAGGGCTACAAGAAGCCCATGAGCCTGGGACCCATCCTGGGCGGCGGCGGGCTCGCCATGATGATCCCGCCCAGCGGCCTCGCCATCATCCTGGCGGCCATCGCCAAGATCTCCGTGGCCAAGATCCTCATCGGTGGGGCCGTCCCCGGGCTCATGCTGGCCGCCCTCTACATGATCTACATCGTCACCCGGGCGGCGATCCAGAAGGACCTCGCTCCGGCCTACGCGGTGGAGCTGCCGCCGCTGCCGCGCCGCGTGTACGATACCGTGGTCTACGTCGTACCCCTCGGCCTGATCGTCTTCCTCACCCTGGGGCTCATCTTTCTCGGCGTAGCGACCCCGTCCCAGTCCGCCGTCACCGGCGCCCTGGGAGCGTTCATCCTCGCCGCCCTCTACGGCAAGCTCGACTGGAACCTGGTGAAGGTGTCGCTCCGCGGCACCGTCCGGGTGTCCACCATGATCCTGATGATCTTCGCCTCCTCCGCGACCTTCAGCCAGATCATGGCCTTCGCGGGCATCACCCGCGGGATCAGCAACTTCGTCGCCGGCCTCGAGGTAGCGCCCATCCTGATCATCATCGGCATGATGATCGTCGTGCTCATCCTGGGCATGATCATGGAGGTGGTGACTATCTTCATGGTCACCATCCCGATCTTCATGCCTGTGGTGATCGCCCTGGGATTCGATCCGGTGTGGTTCGGGCTGCTGATGCTGCTCAACGCCGAGATGGCCCTGACCTCGCCGCCCTTCGGCACGAGCCTCTTCGCGGTGAAGGCCGCGGCGCCGCCCGACACCACCATGCGCGACGTCTATGTCTCCGCGCTGCCCTTCCTGGCCTGCGACCTGGTGGTGCTGGTCCTGCTGATCGCCTTCCCGGGCATCGCGTTGTGGCTGCCGAACATGTTGTAAGGGAGCTCTCGCGCGGCAAAGCCGGCGCATCGAACGGAAAGGAGGTTCGTAGAAGCGGTTGAAATGAAATCCTGGCGTGACGGGACCCGACCATCATGGGACGACCTCAATGACCCTCGGCAACGACTTTGGCACCACCGTCGACAGCGGGCCGCACCACTTATCGGGAGGCAAATGCCCAAGTAACGTGAGTCCGAAAGGAGAGAAGACCATGAAGCGCCTACGCAAGCTGACGGGTATCGTTCTCATAGCCGCATTCGTGTTTCCGTTCCTCACGTTTTCCGATGTCGCCCTCGCGCAAAAGAAGGAAAAGATCGTCGTATCGCACCCTCCGGGGTTCGTGATCGGGATTCTCGACTTCCTCAAGGCCATGGGGCCCCACCTGGATGAATTCAACCTCGAGCTCAGCCTCATTCCGGTCCGCGGCGGCGCGGACAACGCGACCACGGCCGCGTCCGGACGGGCCGACGTGGCCATGACCTCCATTTCCCCGGTGGTCAACGTGGCGCTGCAGGGCGGTCCCATCAAGATCATCAACATCTACGGTTTCGAGGACAGCGAGCACCGGACCGGCACCGTGATCGCCGTCCGGAGCGAAATCAAGGACTGGAAGGGATTGAAAGGCAAGATCCTGGGGACCCACCGGCTGGGTTCCCTCAGCGAGATTACCGCCCGCATCCTCCTCAAGGCCAACGGCCTCGAGCCCGGAAAGGACGTCGATATCATCGAGCTGCCGTTCGGCGGCATGGCGCCGTCCCTCAAGCGGAACCAAGTCCAGGCGCTGGCGTTCTTCCCGCCGTATGTCGCGAAGGTCTACAACGAGGGGTACGGGCACGAGCTGGCCAAGACATCGGACGTGATCCCGAAGTTCGCTCGCGAGGGCTGGATCGCCAACAACTCGTTCCTGGAGAAGAGACCCGACGCGGCGTTGCGGCTGATGAAGGTTATTCTGCTGACGACCTACGATCTGTCCCGTATGAGCAACGAGCAGTATATCGAGCTGATCACCAGCCTCTGGAAGGGCGACACCTCCATACTGCCGGACCTGGCGAAGTACAAGATGCTGCGGGACCTGTTCGTTTACGACCCGGGTGCCGTGAAGGACGCGGTGAAGACTCACGTCGACATCATGCGCGACTTCAAGGTCGTGAAGAACGTACCTGACGGATTCCTCGATTCGCTGATCGACATATCCGTCATGAAACGGGCGTACGACGAGTTGCGCGCTGCAAAGCGTTTGCCGTAGAGGGCAGCAACGGATCCCACGTCCGACTGCATCAGGTGCGGCGTCCCTCACGGGGGATGCCGCGCCTGACCGTGCGTGTTGCTCGCGGATCGAGGGCGTTGACCGAGGGAAGGCGGACGAATGGCCACGCAGGGCCGGCTCGCCGTAGAGTCGGTATCGAAGTCATACCCGGTGCGGGAAGGAGCCGTTGTCGCCCTGTCGGACGTCACCTTCGAGGTGGGTGCCGGACAGTTCGTCGTGCTCATCGGCCCGAGCGGTTGCGGGAAGAGCACCTTGCTCCACTGCATCGGCGGTTTCGTAGAGCTCACCGACGGGAACATCCGCCTCGACGATTCGGATATCCGCGGCCCCGGCCCCGACCGGGGGATCGTCTTTCAGCGCGAAGCCCTGTTCCCGTGGATGACGGTGGAAGACAATCTGCGCGCGGCGCTGCGCCCCAAGGGGATTACCGGAGGCAGTGCGGAGGAACTGATCGACACCTACCTCAAGGCCGTGGGCCTCGGCGAGAGCCGCCGGCTGTACCCGAGAGAGCTTTCCGGCGGCATGCAGCAACGGGCGGCCATCGCGCGCACCCTCATCTACCAGCCGAGCGTGCTGCTGCTGGACGAGCCCCTGGGCGCGCTGGACGCCCAGACGCGCGAGCTGATGAAGGAGTGGCTCGTGGGCATCTGGCTCAAGGAGGAGAAGACCGTCGTCTACGTCACCCACGACCTGGACGAGGCGGTGTTCCTGGCGCAAAAGGTGGTGGTGCTGAGCGCCCGGCCCGGGCGCGTCAAACGCATCGTGGACGTCAACCTCCGGTACCCGCGGGACCGCCGGGACCCGCGCTACGAAGAGAAACGGGAGCTGCTGTGGAAGCTGATCCGGGACGAGGTCCGGTTCGACTGAGCATGCGCAGAATGAGCCGCGCCCTGCTCGACGGCGTCCTCTACTTCTACCCGCTGTTCATCCTGGCCGCCGTGTGGGAGATCGGCACGGCGTTCGAGCTGATCGGCGAGGACGTGCTGCCGCGCCTGGACTACGTCTTCGCAACCCTTTGGCGGGGCCTCGGCGACGGTGAGCTGTTGTGGCACACCGGCGTGAGCCTGTTCCGGGTGGCCGGCGGCCTGGTCATCGCCTGCCTGCTGGGCGTGGCCTTCGGTCTGTGGACCGGCCTTTCGAAACGCTGGGACGCCTACCTGATGCCCCTCCTGGTGGGGTCCCAGGCCTTTCCCCGGTCGGCCCTGCTGCCGCTCTTCATCGTGTGGCTGGGACTGGGCGAGACCCAGAAGCTGGTGGTCATCGTCTCTGTGGCCTTCTTCCCCATCATGATCAACACCTACGAGGGGTTGAAGCGCGTCAACGAGTCCCACGTCTGGGCCGCCCGTTCCATGGGCTACAGCAACCGGGAGATCCTCCGCCTCGTGAAGATTCCCTCGATTCTGCCCTACATCATCAGCGGACTCCGCATCGCGGTGCCCATGAGCGTCACCATGATGGTGGTGGCCGAGATGGTGGGAGCCTATTCCGGCCTGGGACAGTTGGTCATCATCGCGGGACAGACCTACGAGCTTGCCAAGATGTTCGCCGGCATCGTGCTCCTGGGTCTGATGGGCCTGTTGCTGGACAGCGCCGTCGAAGCGTTGGGGCGCTGGACCACGCCCTGGAACCGCTAGGAGCGGTCCGACGGCGTGGCGTTCACCAGGATTTCGCGAGAAAGGACAGGGTCGCGTGATGGAGCGTTTGCGCAGTCTGGGTCCGGGGCTGACCTCGTTTGCGGTTGTCGCACTGGTGTGGGAGAGCATCTCTCAAAGCGGCCTCGTGCCCCGCTACTTCCTGCCGCCGCTCAGCGCCGTCCTGGAGGAAGCGTGGCTGCTCCTGGTGCGGGACTCTTCCCTCTACGGCGACATCGGCATCAGCATCGTGCGCATCGGCGCCGGGTTCGCGCTGTCCCTGGCGTTCGGCGTCGTGTGCGGGACGGCCGCGGGGTTGAGCCGCAGGGCGGAGAGCTTCCTGGTGCCGTCTATCGGCACCATCGCTCCCGTGCCCAAGGTGGCGTTCCTGCCGCTCTTCGTGGTGTGGTTCGGGATCGGCGAGCTGGCGAAGATACTCGTGGTCTTCGCCAACAACTTCTACCAGCTCTTCGTCAACACCTTCTCCGGCATCAAGGAAATCGACCAGCGCTACCTGTGGGCGGCCGCTTCCATGGGGTTCTCCCGCTACGAGCTGATCCGCTACGTGGTGCTGCCGGGATCGCTGCCCTACATCATCAGCGGAGCGCGCATCACGGCGCCGGTGGCCGTCGTCATCATCGTCCTGGCGGAGATGGTCGCGGCGCGTAACGGCATCGGGTTCTTTACCTACCAGATGGCCAGGGACTACCGCCTGGCGGAAATGTTCGTCGGCCTGGGCGTGCTGGGCGTCATCTCCATCGGGTTCGACGCCCTCGTCAGCGCCGTCGGCCGGCGCCTGACTCACTGGGAGCCCACCTCATGAGCACCGAGAAGATCATCCTCGCCGGCACCCTGCTGTGTTCGGCATCCGAGCCCGTGCTCCGGAACCGGCTGGTGCGGATATCAGGAGACCGGATCGACGCCGTCGAGCCGCTGCCGGACACCTTCCCGGCGGATGGACGCGACGTGGTGGATGCGCGCGACAAGGTCGTCATCCCCGGCTTCGTCAACGCGCACACGCACCACACCGAGATCCTGCAGCGAAGCCTCCGGGACGCGCTGCCCTTCGAGCTGTGGCATTTCGAAAGGCGCGGGACCGAGGACATCCTCGATCCGGACTACGACGACCTGCTCGCCGCCAACCACATCGCCCTGCTGGAATCCCTCAAGCACGGGACCACCAGCGTCCTGCACCATCTCTCCAGAAGACGCGCCATCGACCTCACCGAGGTCCGGGCCTGCATCGATGCCGCCCAACGGCTCGGCGTGCGCACGGCCATCGCGCCGTCGGCCACCGACGGCGGCTGGCGCGCCGTCCCGGCGCGGGAAGCGTCCGAGACCGGCGCGGCGGAGATCGCGGGCGTGAAGCGGGCGCTGGACCTCATCGCCCAGGGCCCGGACCATGTCATGGGCGTGGTCGCACCCACTTCGCTCCACACCTGCTCGGACAGCTTCCTGACCGAGTGCCTCGCCATCGCCGAGGACAGGGACCTCGTCGTTCACACTCACTTCATGGAAACCCGCTCGGAGGCGCAACAACGGTCGGCGGACGGCGAAACGCCGGTTCGAAGAGCCGCGCGCCTCGGGCTTCTGAAGGCCGGCGTGTCCCTGGCCCATGCCGTGCACCTCACCGATGAGGAGCTGGACCTCCTGGGCGAGAAGCAGCCGGCGGTGGTCCACAATCCGTCCAGCAACGCCAAGCTCGGGAGCGGCTTGGCACGGGTGCGGGAAATGCTGGATCGAGGCGTTACCGTCGCACTGGGCTCCGACGGCGGCGACACCAGCGACGGCTATTCGATGTTCGACCAGATGAAGATGGCGGCGGTCATGCGCCGTTGCAGCGTCACGGAGTTCGAGTCCTGGATCACGGCGCGGGAAGCCTTCGCCATGGCCACCACGGGAGGGGCCGCGGTGCTCGGCATCCAGGCCGGCCGCATCGCACCCGGTCACCTCGCTGACATCTGCATCCTCAAGCCCCGCACGCGCATGTGGCCGTCCACCGAGCTGGTGCAGAGCCTCGTCTACTCCGAGAACGGCCGCAGCGTCGACACCGTGCTGGTGGGCGGCGAGGTCTTGCTGGAGGACGGCCGGAGCCTGCGCATCGACGAGGCCGAGCTGGCGCGTCAGGCCGAGAAGCTGGCAGCGAAGGTCGACAGCGCACGTCAGAAGTGGGCGGAACGGAAGCGTGACCCCGAGGTAATGGAGAGAGAGCGTGCCGCGGAGGAGAGTTACCGGGAAGCGGCGGCGACAGCGGCGCGGTGACAAACTGCCGCCTGCCGCGGCGGGGCACGGCGCCTTTTCCGGTCCGCGCTCCGTCGCCACGATCTCCGAGTCAGGCGGCTTCGCCGGATTGGAGCGACACGCATGACGGACGCAAAGTTCATCCTGGCCGGAACCCTGCTCACTTCGGCTTCGGAGCCCGTGCTCAGGGACCGGCTGATCCGCATCCGCGGGGACGTTGTCGAGAGCGTCGAGCCGTTGCCGCCCGCGCCGCCGGAAACGTCCACCGGTGCGCTCGTCATCGATGCGCGCGACAAGGTCGTCATGCCCGGCCTGATCAACGCTCATTGCCACCACACCGAAGTGTTGCAGCGGAGCCTTCGGGACCGCGTTCCCTTCGAGCTTTGGCTCCCGGAACGGCGCGGCATCGAGGACGCCCTGGACCTCGGCTACGACGACCTGTTGGCGGCCAACCACATCGCCCTCCTGGAGAACCTGAAGCACGGCGCCGCCACCGTGCTCCACCACCTGTCCCGGCGCGGCGCCGTGGACCTGCAAGAGATTCGGGCCTGTATCGAGGCGGCCGACCGTATCGGCATCCGCACGTTCATTGCGCCCTCGGTAGCGGACGTGGGCTGGCGGCGCGTCGTCCCGGCCCAGGAGGCGTCCGCCGCGGCACTCCAGGAACTCGATCGTCTCGGCCAAGCCCTGGACCTCGTCGCCGACGGACCGGCGACCGTCAAGGGCGTTGTCGCGCCCAGCTCGCCGCACACCTGCACGGACGACTTCCTGGGCCGCTGCCTGGCAATGGCCGAGGACAGGGGCCTGCTCATGCACACCCATTTCCTGGAAACCCGGGTTGAGGCCACCCAGCGCACCGCTGGCGGCGAAACCACGGTGGACCGCGCGTCACGGCTCGGCCTGCTCCGGCCCGAGACTTCCCTGGCCCACGCGGTGCACCTCACCGACCGGGAGCTTGACCTCCTCAAGGACAAACAGCCGGCGGTGGTCCACAACCCGTGCAGCAACGCCAAGCTCGGCAGCGGCATCGCGCGCATCCGCGAAATGCTGGACCGGGGCATCACCGTGGCCCTGGGCTCGGATGGCGGCGACACCAGCGACGGCTATTCCATATTCGATCAGATGAAGATGGCGGCGCTCATGCGGCGCCCAAGCGAGCCGGACTTCAACGGCTGGATCACCGCGACGGAGAGTCTGGCCATGGCCACCATCGGCGCGGCCAAGGCATTGGGGCTGCGAACCGGCAGGATTGCGCCGGGCCATCTGGCCGACGTCTGCATCCTGAAACCCGGCACCCGGATGTGGCCGGCCGCGGACCTGGCGCAGGCTCTCGTCTATTCCGAGAACGGAAGCAGCGTCGACACGGTGCTTGTGGGCGGCAACGTCGTGCTGGAGAATGGCGAGAGCCCGCACATCGACGAAGCCGTGTTAGGCCGTCAGGCACGAGAACTGGCCGAACGAGTCGAGCGGGCGAGAAGCGAGAGGGCTGCGCGCAAACTCGCGCCGGAAATCGCCGAACGCCTCCAGGCCGCGGAGCATGAGTATCGCGAAGCCGCGCCGATGCCCAGGAAGTAAGCAAACGCGAACACGACAACCGTTAGACGAGCACCAAACGGTTCCGGAGTCAGACAGACGGGTTTGACGTCTGGTGAACCACGCACGGCCCGCGATGTGACCGACGGCTACGCCGCGGACTGGACGGTGGAGCAATTGCGCGAACCTGCCAGCGGATTGCCGACCGCATCGACGAGCTGACAGGGGCCAGACGCCCCGGCCACACACCCCGGCCTGTCAAAACCACGGCCTCTGTCCGTCCACTCGGAGGGGCGCACGCCGGTCAGACGGTCCGCCTTCGCGCATTCTCGAGCTGGTCTGATTTTCAACTGCAATACAGTTTTCCACTCTTGTCGTTGGCGCGCACGGCAAGGGACAGGGAATCCCATGCCCATACAGCGAAATGGCGTCTCGGCGGCAGGATGATCCAGCCGTGGTCGTCGCCCACGGCCGACAAGTCTTCCTCTGGCGGGCCACGGGGGAGTGTTCTGGAACTGGTTGCCGTGTTGAAGGATCTGGGGCTGCTCCAAATTCCAGAACCCCAGTCAACCGCCCGACTACGCATCGCCAAGTACAGTGTATCGAATGTGAAATGAAATTAATGCGAACAAAATCGTATTACATACTCAGCGATAGCGTGCAGGAATTCGATTTGTTGGCTAGGCTGCCGCAACCGGACACTATCACGTTACCGGTATTGACACCGATCGGGACCGATCATGTGCTCGACCCGGTGAACATCGAGGATTTCTGGGGTCAGGGCAAGCCACTACTAGGTGTGCGCATTCACTCGGTTGCCAATGCAAAGGAGGCTCACCTAAGCGAGCACGGCCACATGCCTGGTCCGCGCATTATGGCCGTACAGTCTCTTGTATCCGACCAATCGTCGGCTGAAACCGAACCAAGGTTCGAGGCCGACATCAAGCCACTGTTCCGGACCCGCGACGTGACCTGTATGCGCTTCGCGGGCTTCGATCTCCACAACTATGACGACGTAAAGGCTAATGCGTCCACTATCTACGAACGGCTCAGTGATGGCACGATGCCCACTGATGGGCCTTGGCCACCTGCCGATGTGGAACTCTTCAAAGCGTGGAAGGACGGCGGCATGGCACCCTGATATGGCGCGGCTTATAACCTTTTCGGCGGCTGTGGTCTTGGCCCTGCTTTCCTTCGCCCTGTCGGGAGGCGCGCAAGCCCAGGGGACGCAAGACCCGCAAACCACAGTCTACGCGACCGGAGCGGTCTTCGAGACGGCGGAGGAGCTTGCGGACAAGCCCCGGACGCTCTTGTTCCGGGCGTTTCTTCCCGAACACGTTGACTTGCGCGACCGGTTCCCCGTCGCCCGCCATCAAGGCAGGCAGAGTTCCTGTGTCGGCTGGGCCGTGGGCTACGCGGCCCGGTCCTACTACAACAGCTCCTCTGAAGGAGGACCGGGCCTGACGGCCGACCGGATTCCCAGCCCGGCCTACATCTACGACTCCATTCGGAGCCCCGGCGACGCCTGCGACAGGGGCACGAAAATCTCCGACGCCCTGGACCTGCTTGTCGACGGGGGCAGCCTGACCCACGCCGAATACCCGTACGACGAGGACCTGTGCAGGCGGCCGGGAACGGACGACGTGGCGCGCGCTTCCAAGTTCAGGATCGCGGGCTGGCAGGTGGTAGATACCGACCGTCTCGATCAGGTGAAGGCGGAGCTGGCGAACGGCCATCCGGTGGTGATCGGCATGCGGCCCAACAGAGACTTCCACCGGCTGAGAGGCAGCCGGATATGGCGCGCTGGCTTTCCGAATGAGGACGACGGGCATCACGCGGTGACGGTGGTGGGCTATTCCGAACGCGGCCAGTACTTCACAGTGATGAACTCCTGGGGTCCGGGCTGGGGCTTGGAGGGATTCGGGCACATATCGTACGACACCTTCGAAGACCGGGTGAAGTACGGCTTCTCGATGCGTATGGCGGATACCCCCGTTGCTCCCAAACCCGAGCCCCCGAGTCCCAAGCCAGCTCCGCCGGTGACGCCTTCCCCGGTTGTCCCGGAACTCAAGCTGCCGGCCGTGGGATGCGGGCGGCTGAAAATCGAGGAACAAAACGGAAAGACGCTTGTCAGGGGTTTCATCGGCAACCGGGATGATCTCACCAAGGTGCGCAAGGCGGCAGAGCAGTCGAAGGCGCACGTGGAGGTGAAACTCCGGCCTTGGCCGCAATGCGAGACGCTGATGACTATCGAGAAACCGTTGGCCCATCCGGACAAGCCGTCCTTTTCGCTGCCGAAGCGATCTTACCGGGCGTCTGAAACGCTGGGGTTCGAAGTGCGGATGTCGGGGTTCCAGGGATATCTGCACGTGGCTTACCTTCAGGCGGACGGCACGGTGGTCAATCTGGTCGAATCCGACCCGTTGACCCTCTCCACTCTGCCGGCGAACGCGAAGCTGCGATTCGGCGACGGACTGGCCGGGCGGCAAAAGTTTACGGTCGGGGAGCCTTTCGGGAACGAGATGATCGTGGCCCTCGCCTCGAAGAGCCCGCTCTTTGCGGAGGACCGGCCGCTCGTGGAGACCGAGCGGGAGTTTCTGACGGCGCTGAGAAGGGCCATCATCGCCCGGCCCGACCCGACGCAGCCCGAACGTGTCGTGAGTGCGGGTTTTGTTGCGCTGGAAACCAAACCGGGGGAGTGAAGCCATGAGGAAGACGTTCATCGTCGTCGCGTTGGCGTGGGCTGCCGCCGGATGGATGGCATTGGCGGCTGGCGCCCATGCCCAGTCGATTCCCACCGAGGAAGAGATCATCAGAGCGTTGTCGCCGCGTCCCGGCAAGTTCTCCCCGACACGCAGCTTATCCGGTGCCAGAGGCATCAAGGTCACAGCCGGCCGGAACTCCGTGCCGTCGATCGACCTCAAGGTGAATTTCGCGTTCGACTCCACGAGGCTGGACAACGAGTCCCTGCTGACGCTCAACGTTCTCGGTCGGGCGCTATCCAGTGAAGCGCTCCGGGGTCAGAACATCGAAATCGTGGGCCATACGGACGCAAAGGGAACAGACGAGTACAACGAAGCGCTGTCGCAGCGACGGGCCGCAGCCGTGGTGAGCTACATCGTTCAGAACTTCGACGTGGACGGTTCACTCATCTCGTCCAAGGGGATGGGCGAGCGGCAACTTCTGGACAAGGGCAACCCCGAAGCCGGGGTGAATCGGCGGGTCGAAATACGGAACATCACGCGGTAACCATGACCGCCCGCCTCGTTTCGGGCATTCGCAAAGGGAGAGACGGCAATGCGGAAGCTCATGATAATGATGGCTGTGGGGTTCTCGTTGCAGGTTCTCAACGCGCAAGTTTGGGCAGCCCAACGCGTCGCACTTGTCGTCGGAAACGCAGCGTACGAGCACGCCCCTCGACTGGCCAACCCCCTCAACGACGCCAGCGACATCGGCGCAGCACTGGTCCGTCTGGGCTTCACGGTAACCAAGCTCGATAACGCCGACTACGACGGGATGCGCCGGGGGCTCAGGGCGTTCACGCGGGCGGCGGCGACGGCGGAGGTCGCCCTGATCTTCTATGCCGGCCACGGTATCGAGATCGACGGACGCAACTTCCTGGTGCCCGTGGACGCGCGTCTGGCGAGCGACCAGGATGTGGAATACGAGGCGGTGCCTTTGGATCTGGTGTCGCGGGCGGTGGAACGGGCCTCGGAACTACGGGTGGTGATCCTGGACGCCTGCCGGGAGAATCCGTTCGCCGTCGCAATGAGGCGGGCCGGTGCGACACGGTCGATCGGGCGCGGTCTGGCGCGGGTGGAGCCGGCAGGCGAGTTTCTAGTGGCGTATGCGGCGAAGGGCGGCTCGCTGGCCGCGGACGGCAAGGGCAGGAACAGCCCCTTCAGCACGGCGCTGCTGGCCCACCTAGAGGAGCCAGGGCTGGAGGTCGGGCTCATGTTCCGCAAGGTGCGCGATGCCGTGCTGGCCACTACCGGCGGACAACAGGAGCCTTTCGTCTACGGTTCCCTGTCGAGCAAGGGCGCATATCTGAAGGCTCCGCCGGAAGTACCTGGACCCACTCCTGCAACGTCCCGTGAAGCACCGCTGAAGCCCGGCCTCGTCTCGGTGCGGGCGGCTGCGGAGCAAGTGGCGGCAAAGCGCGTAGCGGCCGAGAAGGAACTGCTGTTTTGGGAATCGGTGAAGGACAGCAAGGATCGGGCCGAGATACAGGCTTACCTGACCCAGTTTCCCGGCGGGACGTACGAAGCCTTGGCGCTGAACCGGCTCAAGCGGCTGTCGGACCGGGGAGCGAAAATGCGGGGTCGGGACGTGGAGGCGATGGAAAGGGCGCTCGGTCTTGAGCGAACGGAGCGGAAGCGCATTCAGACCGCGCTCTGGGCGAACGGCTTCGATCCTGGCGACCGAGACGGACTGTTCGGGCAACGCACGCGCGCGGCGATCAGGAAATGGCAGGCATCACGAGGCAAGGTCGAGACGGGGCATCTGGACACAGCGGCGGCGAAGACGCTGCTCGGGGTGGCACCGGACCTGTCCGGGGGCGTGTGGGCGGAAGCCAAGGGGAGTGGCTGTAAGGTGTGGAACGGCTTCCCTAAGCCCCCAGAGACGGTGAGCTGGACCGGAGCATGCGACGGGGGCAAGGCAACGGGTGATGGTCGGCTGGTCTGGAAGAATCCTGACGGAGAGTCGTATTACGAAGGCCGATACCGCCAAGGTCAGATGCATGGCCGTGGCACCTATACTTGGTCCAGCGGCAGCCGGTACGAGGGTGAATGGAAGAATGGCGAGAAGCATGGCCGCGGCACCTATACTTTTTCCAGCGGCAACCGCTACGAAGGCGAATGGCGAGACGGAAAGATTCATGGCCCGGGGGTCGGGTACGACAAGTCTGGAAAGCTGCTCCAGACGGACAACGCCATCAACGGCTGTTTTGGTAGGCGTGATGGCTGGTGGTTTGTTTCGGGCAATACCGCGGAGGCCTGCGGGTTCAAATGAGCTATGCTTGATCCGCGACCCCCGAAAGCTGGCTGATCCAGCAGATGCAGTACGACCTTTGGCACGCGCAGAATGACCGCAAGCCGGTCGAGGTCGGGAGGTTCGCCACCGCCTGACCGCCGGGCGCCCGTTACACCAGCCCGACAGGAACAGCATTGACATCGTCGTCCAAGGGCACGGCTGGAGCATTTCATCAGCGAGCAGCCGGAAAGCTTCCAATTCGTCCCGGCGGAAATTCTGCTGATCGCTCTTGGCGAGAGAGCGCGCCGCAGAGAGAGAGTACCGCGAAGCAGCCTCGGCGGTCACGAAGCAGGAGGGCGTGCGGCAGCGTCGGCGATGCTCGGCACATCTATGTCGAAGTGAAGCACATCTTCCCGCCTGCCGAGCTTGGAGTAGAGCGCGACCGCCGGTTCGTCCACGGGGTCGGCCTGCACGATGACCATCCAAGCCCCGCGTTCGGCCGCCAACTCCTGGAGATGGCGGATCATGCAAGTCGCGACGCCCTGGCGCCGGTTCTCGGCGCGGACCGCGAGATCGTAGATGTAGATCTCGCTGCGCGCCTGCTCGAATTTTTGCAGTTCATAGGCGGTAAGCGCTCCTGTCAGCCGGTCCTCGGCATCGAACGCTGCCAGCGCGATGAAGTGGTCCTTCGCCAGCAACCGCTCGATATAGTCATCGTCCGGCTGACGGGCGCGATAAGTCTCCGGCTGTTCAAATGCATCGCCGAACAAGTCGAGCAAACGCCGAAAGAGCACCGCATCGCCGCTGGCCAGGTTTCGCACACGGGTCTTGTTGGTCATGTCGTCCCTCACTGGTTGCCGTCGGAAAGAGTGACCGCGCGAGCGGGTTGTCCATCGCGCTCGGCGACGGAGACCGGCCAAGCGCGGGGGAGTCAAAAGGCCTGACGCTCGCTTACCCCGGCCGTGCCTCCGCGGCCGCGATTTCCGAATCGAGCAGCACGCCGCACCCGGGGCAGTACCAACGCTGGAACTCGTATTGGTCCACTAGCAGATCCATCAGGGGACCGGCCTCGGTGGGCGGAGCCGCACCGAGGGAGCAGGCTTCCCGCCAGTCGCGGTCGCTCTCGCACAGGATATGGCCGCACCGGGCGCATTGGACCCAGGTGCGTTCGCCGAGGTCACACAGAACGAGGGACTCCTGGAGAGGATGGCGGACGGCGCCCGTTCCCGTGACGAGAGGCTCGGCAGCGGCCGTCGCGCGAGTGACTGCCGCCTGCCGCTCGCGCTTCAGGGACTCGCGCTTCGCCCGGGTGGCGTCGTCGTCTACGCCGGCACCCTCCGCGAACACGACGCCGTAGATGGACTCCGCTGCTTCCCGCGACACCAGGCCGTCCACCATATCCTGGGCCACGCTCTGCGGTTCCCGCTCCAACGGGTCGCCGTAGCCGCCGCCGTTGGCGCAGCGCAGGTAGAGCAGGTCGTCGGCGCTCAGGCGCAAGTCGCGGTAGCCCAGCAGGTTGTGAGTGCCGCCGGCTTCTTCCAACTCGTCAGGAAGCGTCTTGTTGGCCACGGCTTGGCGCACGTCGCTGTCCTCCACGTGCACCAGGATACTGGGGGCGCCGGGGTGTCCTCCATAGATGCCGAACCCCGAGTTCCTGAGGCCGGCTACACCCAGGGCGACGATCTGGAGCTTCGCCTCCGGGGCGTCGTGGGTCATGAGGAGGGACTCCTCGCCCGCGCCGCCGCGGAACTTGCCCGCGCCGGCGCCGTCCTGGAGGTGGCGCCTGTAGAGGTACAGCAGCGGGAAGTTGGCCTCCACCCACTCGACGTTGTGCACGGTGGAGGGCCGGCCCATCTCGATGCCGGCGGTGTTGATGCCGTCGCCCCAGGAGCGCGCGCCGATGCCGCCCAGTCCCACCAGGGTCGATACGTAGTAGCCGCCGGTCTGGTTGACCCCGGCGTGCCGCGCCAGGCGGGTGCCCAGGGTCTGGGCGGTGACCTCCCTGGACCACTTCTCGCTGGTGCCGATCATCTGGATCAGCGTGCTGCCGGCCAGGAAACGGGCCACCGCACCGCCGGAGGTAGTGTTGAGCGACACCGGCGCCGGATAGGTGGGGTTCACGATGGTGCCTTCGGGGGCGATGACCTCCATGACGCGGAACAGGCCGTGGTTCTTGGGCAGGTCGTAGCCCAGGGTCTGGAGCAGCGACTCGAAGCACGCGCCCACGGTGGCGTGATAGGGGAGGTTGATGCCCACCGGGGCCTGCCGGTCGGTGCCGGTGAAGTCGAAGGTCAGGAGGTCCCGCTCCTTGGTGAGTTGTACCTGCATATTCCACAGTTTATCGCCGGCTTCGATGTTGCCCTGGGCGCGCCAGACCCCGTCTGGCACCTCCAGGAGGCGCCGGCGCAACAGGCTGGCGGTGTGGTCCAGCATCTCGTTGGTAACCTTCTCCATGAGCTCGACGCCGTAGTGCCGGTAGAGCTCCTGCATCCTGGCACGCCCCACGTTGTTGGCGGCGATCTCGCACTTGAAGTCCAGGCCCACCATCACCGGCTGCCGGGTCATGTTGGTGATGGTGTCGAACACGTCCCGGCGGATCTTGCCGCGCTCGATGAGCTTGAGGCCGGGGATGCGGATGCCTTCGTGGCAGATCTCGGTGGCGCCCGGAGAATTCCCGCCCGGGGACATGGCGCCGACGTCGGCCACGTGCACGAAGGTGGCGCTCCAGCCGATCAGCCGCTCGTCCACGTGGATCGGCGAGACCACGTACATGTCCGGCTGGTGGATGGCTGCCAAGTAGGGGTCGTTGATCAGGAACATGTCGTCGGGGAAGATGCCGCCCTCGTCGGTGAAGCGCTCGATGATGCGGCGCACCGCCACGCCGGCGCAGCCCACGTGCCAGGCCATGGCGTCGCCCGCGCACAGGACGTCGCCGTTGGGCTGGTAGAGGCCGGCGAGGTAGTCGCGCATCTGGGTGGTGTTGACGGTGCCTCCGACCCGCTCCAGCGTGGTGCCGATCTCCTGGGTGATCTGGTAGAGCCGGTGCGAGAGGATCTCGAAGGTGACCGGATCGACGGACAGCTTGGGTTCAGCCATGGAATGCTCCTTGTTCACGGCGTCGGGCGGAGCCCTTCGACTTCGCTCGCCCTTCGACAAGCTCAGGACTCGCTACGCTCAGGGCGAACGGGAAAGGCTTCCGTTGCACCCGCATGCTCATACCTGCACGTGCATCCTGATGTTGCGGTACTCGTCCATCACCGCGGTGTCGCCCGGGCCGACGACGATGGTGGTCACCGGGCTCTCGATGATCGCCGCGCCCCGGATCTCCATCCCCGGCTTGACCCGCTCGAAGTCGTAGATGTCCGCGGGAAGGAAGTCCCGTTCCTGCTCGAAGTAGGCGTCACGCTTCCCCTTGCGGGCGTCGCCGGGGTCCGCGGTGCCCATGGGGTAGCGCTTGATGTTGGGGTGCTGGATCTTGCCCACCGCGCGCAGCCGGAAGGTGATGATCTCCTTGCCCGCCTCCCGGTAACCCGACCCCGGGCCGTAGGACTTCTCGTACAGCTCGTCGAAGGCCTGGTCGAGCCACTGGAAGTCCTCCATGCCCAGCTCGGCGGTCCCCGGTGGCAGCTCGGCGTTGAGCTCGTGGCACTGGAAGCGGTAGCGCATGTCCAGGCTGCGGATGACGGCGATCTCCTCGCCCGCGAACCCCATCTTCTCGAGGTCCAGGCGGGCCTTGTCCAGGAGCCCCGCGAAGGTGGCGTTGACGACCTTGGGGTCCGGCGGATACACCAGCCGCTCCGCCTTGCCGTACTCGAACACCACGTCCGAGGCCAACAGGCCCAGGCCGCCATGGACCGACGACGTCATGGGCACCACCACCTCCCGGATCCCCAACTCGGCGGCGTACCGGCCGCAGTGCACCGGCCCGGCCCCGCCCTCCACGAACAGCACGAAGTTCCGGGGATCGTGGCCGCGCTCCACCGTTGCCCGGCGGATCAGGTCGGCCATCTGCGCGTTGGTAATGCGATAGAGCCCGCTGGCCGCCTCGGTGAGGTTCATACCCAAGGGCTCCGCCACCTTCTCCCGGATCGCCCGCTCCGCCGCCGCCCGGTCCAGCCGCATGCGTCCGCCCAGGAAATAGTCGGGGTTCAGGTACCCCAGCACCAAGTCGACATCCGAGACCGTGGGCTCGGTGCCGCCCAGACCGTAGCTCGCCGGCCCCGGCTTGGCGCCCGCGCCTTGGGGCCCCACCTTCATGAGCCCCTTCTCCTCGTCCACCCAACCGATGCTGCCGCCCCCCGCGCCGATGGACTCCACCCAGATCTTGGTGGCCAGCACGGCGTGGCGCAGGATCACCGGGCTGTAGTTCTTCTCGATGCGCCCGTCCCGCACCAGCCCCACCTTGAAGGTGGTCCCGCCCATGTCGGTGACCAGGATGTTGGGCTCGTCGATCTTGTCGCAGAAGTACTGCCCCCCCACCACCCCTGCCGCCGGCCCGGACTCCACCAGGCCCACACCCCGGCGCACGCACGCGTCGCTGTCGAGCACGCCGCCGTAGGCCTGCATGATGAGCGGAGCGTTGTGCAGCCCCTTGGCCGACAGGGATTCGCGCAGGTTGGACAGGTACGACGAGATGGTGGGACCGATGTACGAATTGAAGATGGTGGTGATGGTGCGTTCGTACTCGCCGAGGTAGGGCGCCACCTCCGAGGAAAGGCTCACGAACAGGTCGGGATGCCGCTTCCTGATCAACTCCTCCAGGGCCCTTTCGTGGCTGTCGTTGGCAATGGACCACAGGAGCGAGACCGCCACCGCGGTCACGCCCTCGGCCACCAGCCGGTCCACCACGGCCGCCGCCTCGTCGAGGTCCAGCTCCACCACCACCGCGCCCTTGTAGTCGACGCGCTCCTTCACCTCCCCTATCAACGTGCGCGGTACCAGAGGGTCCGGCTTGGTCAAGGCGTAGAAATGGGCGGTCTCGGCCTCGGTGAGCCCCTCGGTCATGCGACCGCGCATCATGTAGATGCTGTCGGCGAAGCCCTTTGTGGTTATGAGCCCGGTCTTCGCCCCCGAGCGGGTAAGCAAGGTGTTGTCACCCACCGTGCAGCCATGGAAGAACAGCTTGGCGGTGTGCAGCAGCGCCTCCTCGCCGGTCATGCCCAGGTGCTCCGCGGCGTTGCGTACCGCGTTAAGAACCCCCAGCGCGAAGTTGTCCGGCGTGGACAACGACTTGCCCACCGTCAGCTCGCCGGCCTCGTCCACCACCACGCAGTCGGTGAACGTGCCGCCGATATCTACCCCGAGGTTGTACTCCATATGGTTCTCCATGACGTATGGAACTCTGATTGGTTGTGATGGCGCCCTTCGACTTCGCCTGTCCTGAGCTTGTCGAAGGGCTCAGGACGAACGGGACCTCTGTTGGTGGCAGGCTCGCGCACGGGCCGCCCGCTCACCTCCTGATCGCCGCGTACTCGTCGGGTCTCCGGTCCGTGAAGAAGATCCAGTTCTTGCGCTGGCTCTCCAGCAGGTCGAGGTCCAGGTCCGCCCACACCACGTCTTCCTCGGTGGCGCTGGCGTGCGCGACGATCTCGCCGCGCGGGTTGATGATCAGGCTCTCGCCGAAATAGAACTCCGGCGCCCCGCCCCGGTCCACGCCCACCCGGTTGGGCGCCGCCACGTACATTACGTTCTCCACCGCCCGTGCGCACAGCAGCATCTCCCAGCGCGAGCGCGCCCTCTGGGTGCTGGTCACCGGCACGCACAACAACTCCGCGCCGTTCAGCGCGGCGCACCGGGCCGGTTCCGGAAGGTTGCGGTCATAGCAGATGTTGAGGCCGAGCTTGACGCCCAGGTCGGTCTGCACCACCGGGAAGCCCAGGTCCCCCGGCGCGAAGTAATACTCCTCGCTGCCGCTGGTCCCCACCAGCCGCCCCAGGCCGCTGGGGATCGTGTTCTTGCGGTACTTGGTGAGCCGCTCTCCGTCCCGGCCGAACACCACCGCGCTGTTGTAGTAGTGGTCCCCTTCCCGCTCGAAGAACGGGTAGACCACCGACAGGCCCGCCTCCCGCGCGATGTTCCGGGCCTCCGTCACCGACGGACCGTCCTCGGACTCGGCCAGCCGGAAGAACTCCGGGTCGTTGGTGAACGCGGGGTAGATGGTGCTGGCGACCTCGTGAAAGCAGACCATGTCCGCGCCCGCCTCGGCGGCGCGCCGCGCCAGCCGACGCACCGCGGCGATGTTCTCCCGCCAATCCACGTTCCCGCTGAACTGTGCGACTGCCACCCGCGGCATGGTTACCTCCCCGCCGGAAGGTCCGGCGTCTTCTTGTACCATCCCGCGGCCCGCTCGTAGGCATGGCCGACCCGCAGGACCGTCTCCTCGTCGAAGGGCCTGCCGACGATCTGCATGCCGATGGGCAGGCCCGAGGCGGAAAAGCCGCAGCACACGCTGAGGGCCGGCAGCCCGGTCTGGTTGAACGGAATCGTGCACAGCGTGAAAAGGTTGCCGCGGCGGTCCGAGAGCCTCACCTCCCGGCCGTCGATGCGGGCGGAGCCCCGGTCCAGCTCCTCGATGGTGGGCGCGGGAAACGAAATCGTGGGCACCACCATGACCCGGACGCGCTCGAAGGCCCGCTCGAATCCCTCGTAGATGAGCCGCCGCACCCGGTGCGCGGTGTTGACGGCGCTGCCGGATATGAGCAGCGAGCCGATGAGGTTTCTCAGCATTCCGGGACTGTAGTCCCGGGGCCGGGTACGCAGGTAACGATCGTGGTCCGGCATGTCCTCCACCCGGGCGATGCAGACCTGCACCGCCGGCAGAAGTTCCATGTGCGGGATCTCCACCTCCTCGGTCTCCACGCCCAGGGAGCCCAGGAACCGCACCGCCTCGTCGAATACCTGCCGGACCTCGTCGAACATCAACGCGTCGAAATAGCCCCGGACCAGGCCGACCCGAAGCCCGTCCGCCCCGCCGGACAGGCCGCGCGTGTAGTCCGGCATGGGCACCTCGGCGCAGTACGGATCCCGCGGATCCGCTCCCGCGATGCAGTTGAGGACCAAGGCGCAGTCCTCGACGGTCTTGGCCAGAACGCCGAAGTGGTTGATGGAGCCCGGTCCCGTGCCGGGCACCCCGCCGGACAGGCTCACGCGCCCGTGGGTGGCCTTCAGGCCGGCGATGCCGCAAAGAGCCGCGGGGTTGCGGACCGACCCGGCGCTGTCCGTGCCGATGGACGCCAGGCCCAGGCTCGCCGCCACCGCCGCGGCCGAGCCGCCGCTCGAACCGCCCGTGGCCCGGGTCACGTCCCAGGGATTGCGACTCGGGCCGTAGAACACGTTGTTGGTATGGCTCGACTTGGCCCACTCGTGCATGTGGGTCTTGCCCAGGATCACCGCGCCCGCCTCCCTGAGCCTGCTCACCACGGTCGCATCATGGTCGGGCTTCCAGTCGGAAAGGGTCTTCGACCCCGCGGTGGTGCGCACGCCCGCGACCGCGATGTTGTCCTTGATGGAGATGGGAATCCCGTGAAGCGGCCCGCGGTATTGCCCGGCGGCGATTTCCCGGTGCGCCTGCTCGGCCGCGGCAAACGCCTGGTCCTTCATCACCATGGCGTAGGCATTCAGGACCGGATTCAACCGCTCGATGCGGGCCAGCACGAGCCTGGTCAATGCCACCGGCGACTGTGCCCCGCTGCTGATCTCGCGCGAGAGTTGAGAGATCGTGAGCTTTTCGAGCTCGCGCTCGTCCATTCCGGTCACTCCATCGGAACTTGCAGACCCTGCTACGGCCACTAAGTGCCTATACGCGGGAGCCCCGATGGAAATCAAGCCCGCACCTCGGTCTCGCTGCGTTGCCGTGCGTTTGCCGGTTGCGGTATCGGGCGATTGCCGGGTGGCAAGGCGTGCAAATGCCGGACTGTCCGGCTAGTGCATGCGGTGAGGCTGTAGGTGACACCGTCATGATTGACACGTTGCCGTCGTCTTTGAGAGAGTCGTCCGGTCACTGACGGCTACCGGGCAGGCCGGCCAAGCACAGGAGCATATAGTCCATGGTTGAACGAGATGACAGCGGCTACATCCTCAGGATCGCTTCCCATTCGCCGTCCCATCCCTGGTGGCGCATCACTGACGAGCTGGCGGAGGGCCTGAACGGCTATCGCGAAGAGCCGGGGCTGATCTCCAGCGTCGGCGTCTTCACCGGCCGGTTCGGGCTCGGGTCTCTGGAGAACCCCAAGACCGTGGGAGCGGGACTGGCGGACGTGGGCATCACCAACCCGCCCGTGAACGCCCGGATGGCCACCGAGGGTATGGGGCTGTTCAACGCCGGCGTCGGCGAGCTGAGGGCCATCGCGCGGTTTCCCGAACCCGACTACATCTTCTGGCTCGTGGCCGAGGAGCTCGGCATCCGTTCCATGGAGGACATCGTCGCGCGCAAGCCCGCCATGACCCTGTTGTCGGGCCGGGTGGGGCCGACGGGGCCGGACACGCTCACCTGGACGGTCGAGCAGGTGATGAAGTGGTACGGCTTCAGCTACGAGGACGTGAACTCCTGGGGCGGCCGGGTGCTGTTTCCCGGCCCCGCGGTCGTCGGCGTGCCCATGGTGCGGCGTGGCGAGGGCAACGCCATCTTCCAGGAGGGCGTTCACGACGAGTCCTGGGAGGAGTTGGCGGAGGCCAGGCCCATGCGTTGCCTGGAGCTGGACGAGGGGGCGGTCGCGCACATGGAAGATACGTTCGGCTACGACCGGGCCATTATTCCCAGGGGCCGCCTCAAGGGCATCGAGCGCGACCTCCTGACCCTGAGCTTCGGGGGTTGGCTGCTGTTCTGCCGGGCCGATCTTCCGGACGAGATTGCCTATCTGCTGGCGCGGACGAGCATGGAGCGCAGGGACCGGATCGCCGCCCCCTACAAGGACCTGCCGCCTCATCTCAGGGACATCGAAGTCCCCATTACGCCGGAACATCTGTGCACCGGATGCGTGGTGCCGCTGCATCCGGGGGCCGAACGCTACTACAAGGAGTTCGGCTGCCTGTGATTCAGTGCCGCCGTACATCCCGAGAGGAGTTGCCATGGAACGTGTCGATTTGCTGATCAAGAACGGGGACGTGGTCTTTCACGAGGGTTGCCGGCCCGCGAATATCGCCATCAGCAACGAGAAGGTCGTCGCCATCCTCAAACCCGGCTTCGAGATCGATGCGGCGCGCGTCATCGACGCCGCCGGGAAGCACGTGCTGCCGGGCCTCGTCGACCCCGAGGGGCACCCCGGCCATTCGTTTCCCCTCGACATCGACCTCGAGACCGAGTCGCCGGCCGCCGCCGCCGCGGGCGTCACGACCTGGGGCATCCAGGACCCGAGTCCGCGGATGGGAAAGAAGCCGTTCGTGCAGGACACGCGGCCGGAGGACGTCGTTTCGTTCCACGATGTCATGGACATCGCCATCAAGACCGGCGAGGAAAACTGCATCACGGATTTCTACTTCACGCCGCAGCTCGAAACCGACCAACAGGCCGAAGAGGTTGGGGAATACGCCGAGAAGTACGGCGTAACGTCCTACAAGTTCTACTGCCACGCCAAGCATCCCGAGATCGCCGCCAAGCTTTGGTACGTGTACCGTTCGGGGCTGGCCACGGGCTTCGACGACGGGGTCGTGTACAAGACGCTGGAGAACGTCGCCAGGATCGGGCCGCCGGGAATCGTCTCCTTCCATCCCGAGAACTTCGAGATCGTCCGGGTCTTCTCCCAGCGCCTGATGGACGCGGGACGAATGGACATGGAGGCCTGGACGGACCGCTCGCCGGATTTCGTGGAGGCCCACCATGTCCGCCAGTACGCCTACCTGGCCAAGATCACGAAGTGCCCGATGTACGTCCAGCACACGACCACCGCAGAGTCGTTGCTGGCCATCCGCCAGGCAAAGGACGAAGGCGTGGAGATCTATGCCCAGAGCAACCCCGTGTACCTGTGCCTGCCCGCGGGCACCTGGAAGATCAACGTGCCGCTCCGGTATCCCGAGACCATGGAGATCCTCTGGGAAGCCTGCAAGAACGGGGAGATCGACTCCCTGGGGTCGGACCATGTGGTCTCCCACGGCACCCGCGCGGAGATGGAGGTGCCCGGCGACGTGTGGAAGACCACCAGCGGGTTCCCCTCCCGGGTAGAGATGATGCTGCCGTTGATGCTGGACGAGGGCATCAACGGGGGGAGGATCTCGCTGGAGCGGCTGGTGGAGATGATGTGCGAGGCTCCCGCCAGGATATTCGGGCTCTACCCGCGCAAGGGGTGCCTGCAGGTGGGTTCGGACGGGGACGTGGTGATCGTCGACCTGAAGCGCAAGGTCACCGTTACCAACGACCTGGTCCACACCCGCCCGGCGTGGACGATTCTCGAAGGGCGCGAGATGACCGGCTGGCCCGTCATGACGATTCGTCGCGGCGAGGTGCTGACGGAATGGCCGGAAGGCGCCCCCAAGTCCCTGATCACCGCCACCAGCAAGGGACAATACATTCCGCGCACGCCGGGAAGCCGTTTCCAGTTCTGAGCGACGGAGTGCCGGCGTATGCCCGTGAACGATCTGCGTGACTGGATCGACCGTATCGACGCCCTGGGCCAGGTCCGCCGCGTGGCAGGTGCCGGCTGCGACGAGGACATCGGCGCCATTACCGATCTTTACATGGAACGGGTGGGCCGTCCGGCGCTCCTGTTCGACGAGATACCCGGTTATCCGCCGGGCTTCCGGGTGCTCGCCAACGTCACCACGGCGCCCGAACGGATCGCCGCCGCCCTCGACATTCCCCAGGGCCTGTCGCTGAGGGCGATGGTGGAGCATTGCCGCCGGTTCCACGGAGCGTTGCCCGGCATCAAGCCTCGGGTCGTGGACTCGGGTCCGCTTCTTGAGAACGTGGCCACCGGCGGGGACGTCGACATGCTCCGGTTTCCCACACCCAAGTGGCACGAGGACGACGGCGGCCGGTATCTGGGAACCGGTTGCGCCGTCGTCATGCAGGACCCGGACTCGGACTGGATCAACGTGGGCTGCTACCGGGTGGCCGTCCACGACCGGAACACCCTGGGCATCATGATCACGGGGGGCAAGCAGGGGCGTCTCATCATGGAGAAGTACTGGGGCCGGAACGAGGCCTGCCCCGTTGCCGTCTCCTTCGGCCATGATCCGCTGATCTACCTGATGGCCGGACTCCATGCCGCCTCCGGGGTCTGTGAGTACGACGTGGCCGGGGGAATACGCGGAGAGCCCGTGGACGTCGTGAGGGGCGAGGTCACGAACCTTCCGCTTCCGGCGACGGCCGAAATCGCGGTGGAAGGGCACATACCTCCGGGACGATTCGAGCCCGAAGGCCCTTTCGGAGAGTGGACCGGCTACTACGCGGGGGGCCGCGAGAAACAGCCGGTCATCGAGGTCGCGTCGCTGATGTACCGGGACGACCCGATCATCCTCGGCACCCCGCCGCGCAGACCTCCAAGCGACGACACCTACATTTCCAGCTTCCTCGGCAGCTCGGCCATCTGGGAGCAGATGGAAGCGGCGGGTGTCCCCGGCATCCAGGGCGTGTGGAATCACGAGGGTTGCGGCAGTCAGATGTTCATCACGGTCGCCATTGAGCAAATGTATCAGGGCCACTCGAAACAGGCGGCGATGGCAGCCGCCGGCACCTACGCGGGCTCCTACCTCAACAAGATGATCGTCGTGGTCGACGACGACATCGACCCCACCGATGCGGACGCGGTGCTGTGGGCCATGTGCACGCGCGTGGACCCGGACTCGGACCTCGACATCGTGCGCAATGCATGGAGCAGCCCCCTGGACCCAATGTCCTACCCCGCCGACCGCAGGAACCTGAACAAGCGGATGCTCATCGACGCCTGCCGCCCCTGGAACCAACGGGACACGTTCCCCAAGGTGGCGGAGGCCAGCCCCGCGCTGAAGGAGCGTATCCGCAAACGTTGGCCCGAACTCTGCGACCTCTGACGTTGCAAGGGTACGGCACCTTCGTGCACCACTTGACCCCCTCCCCCGTATCGGCTGTATTGGGCGGACGGAGCGAATGGCATGGCTGAGGACTATCGCGTAATCGGCACTCCGGTGGTGCGTCCGGACGGCGCCGAGATGATCTCGGGCCAGGCGGTCTACGGGCCGGACGTGAGCCAGCCGGGGATGTTGTGGGGCAAGATCCTGCGCAGCCCGCTGCCGCACGCGAAGATCCGGTCCATCGACCTGGAGAAGGCCCGCTCCGTCCCTGGCGCCACCGTGATCGCGGCCGACGACGTGCCGGACCGGCGCTACGGCTACGCCATCGAGGACGAGCAGATCTTCGCGGTGGAGAAGGTACGCTACGCGGGTGAGCCCGTGGCCGCGGCCGCGGCGCCCGACGAGGAGCGGGCGCTGGAGGCGCTCTCCCTCATCGACGTGGACTACGAGGAGTTGCCGGCGGCGTTCACCGCCGAGGAGGCGGCGCGCGACGGCGCGCCCCTGGTCCACGAGGAGCTGGGGCCGGCCCGCTCGGTGTACCTGGCGTCGTGGAACCCCGTTCACGGGACCAACATCATCCACCGGGCCTCCCACCATCGCGGCGACGTGGACGCGGCGCTGGCGCGGGCGGACTACGTGTTCGAGGACACCTTCCATGCCAGCCAGATCCATCACTGCTACATGGAGCCCCACGCCTCGCTGGCCTCCGTCCGCGGCAACGAGGTGACGGTGTGGACCTGCAGCCAGGAGGTGTTCCAACTCCGGACCCTGCTGGCCGGGCTGTTCGGCATTCCCGAAAGCCGCATGCGGGTCATCTGCACCAAGGTGGGCGGCGGCTTCGGCGGCAAGATCGAGCCGCGCCTGGAACCCGTGGCTGTGGCGCTGTCGATGCACAGCCGCAGGCCCGTGAAGATGGTGATGACCCGGGCCGAGGAGTTCACCGCCGCGGCCGGCTCCACCCCGGCCACGGTGACGGTCAAGACCGGCGTCATGAAAGACGGCACCCTGGCGGCCCGGGACGTGGACTTTCTCTGGGACACCGGCGCCCACGCCGAGGGCCTTCCCCCCAGCAACCGCGCCATGAAGGACGGCAACGGCCCCTACCGCGTTCACGACCTGCGGATTT
The DNA here is from genome assembly GCA_028818755.1 of Deltaproteobacteria bacterium. Classification (GTDB taxonomy): domain Bacteria; phylum Desulfobacterota; class Binatia; order UBA9968; family JAJDTQ01; genus JAJDTQ01. Next base: position 53,426 of record JAPPNF010000171.1, read on the forward strand.
CGTCCACCCTGGTCTACACCAACAAGATGCGCGGCACCCAGTTGCGCGGCCTGGGCGTGCCGGAGGGCGCCTGGGCCATCGAGTCGCAGATGGACATGATCGCCGAGCGCCTGGGCATGGACCCGCTGGAGCTGCGGCTCAAGAACATCCTGCAGGAAGGCGACATCAACTCCATCGACGACGTGGTGCAGAGCATCGGGCTTAAGGAGTGCCTCGAAAGCGTGGCGAAGGAGATCGACTGGGGCGAGCCCAAACCCGCCAACGTGGGCCGGGGCCTCGCCGTCATCGCCAAGTCGCCCACCACCCACTCCAGCATCTCCAGCGCGTATGTGCAGTTCAACGAGGACGGCAGCGCGCAGGTGCTGGTGGGCGCCTCCGAGATCGGCCAGGGCATGTCGGTGGTCATGTGCCAGATCGCCGCCGAGGTGCTGGGGCTTCCAGTGGAGGAGGTGGGCATCTCGAGCGCCGACACCGGCACCACCCCCTACGACCGCGGCACCTTCTCGAGCCGGGTGACCTTCTACACCGGCATGGCGGTGAAGATCGCCGCGGAGGACGCGAGAACGCAGTTGCTCGAGGTGGCTTCCCGGATGGTGGAGATACCGCAGGGCGATCTGGCCGTGGCAGAGCAACGGGTGGTGTCACCCGCCCATCCGGAGCTCTCGCTGACTTTCCGGGAGGTACTGGAACGGGCCCACACCAGCGAACGGCCGATCCTGGGCCGGGGCTCCTACGGCGGCAAGGGAGACTACCCCACGCTGCCCCACAAGACTCAACGGAAGGAGTACGTGCCGGGTTGGAAGTACGCCGCCCAGGCCGTGGAGGCGGAGATCGACGAGGAGACCGGCATCGTCCGGGTCCGGCGCATCGCCTCCGCCCACGACGTGGGCAAGAGCCTGAACACACTGAGCGTCGACGGGCAAATCGTGGGCGGCGTGGTGATGGGACTGGGGTACGCCCTGCACGAACGGCTCCAGTTCGACCAAGGGCGGATCATCAACCCCTCGTTCATGGACTACAAGATCCCATCCAGCCAGGAGATCCCGGAGATCACCCCCATCGCCGTGGAGGTGCCTCTGCCCGAGGGTCCGTTCGGCGCCAAGGGCATCGGCGAGCTGGCCATCGTCGGCATCGCGCCCTGCATCGGCAACGCCGTCTACGACGCCCTGGGGGTGCGTCTCAAGGACCTGCCGTTGCATCCCGAACGGGTGCTGGAGGCGGTGGAGAGTCAACGGAAAGGCGGATGAAGGCTGTCGTCGTCATTCCCGCGAAAGCGGGAATCCAGGGGTGGGGCGGAATCGCCGCACGCTGTAGAGATCGCTCATGGAATGCAATCTGATCCGACCCGCCGACCTCGACGAAGCACTGGCGGCGCGTGAGCGGTATACCGACGACGCCCTGCCCATCGCCGGCGGTCAGTCGCTGCTGGTGATGATGCGCAACCGGCTGGTGGCGCCGCGGGCGTTGATCGATCTCGAGCCACTCGAGGCGCTACGCGGCGTAGAGGTGAGCGGCGCCGGCATCTCCATCGGCGCCATGAACACCTGCCGCCAACTGATCGCCTCGCCGGTGCTGGGCGAGGAGGTCGCCGTGCTGCCGGCAGCGGCCCGGCAGGTAAGCTCCACGGCCGTGCGCAACCTCGGCACCATCGGCGGCAACGTCTGCCACAACGAACCCGGGGCCGACCTGCCGCCGGTGCTGCTGGCGCTGAACGCGCGGGCCGAAGTACGTCGGCGTGCCGACGTGCGCCAGGTTCCACTGTCGGAATTCTTCACGGGATACTTCGAGACCGCGCTCGAGCCGGACGAGATCCTGTGCCGCATCGACATCGAGCATCCGCCCGCCGGAGCCGTCGGCGTCTACCTCAAGCATGCCATCAGCCCCGAGGACCTGGCGATGGTGGGTGTCGCGGCCGTGGTGGTGCCGGACGGAAAGCGCCCGGGCAGCGTGGCCGAGGTGCGCATCGGCATCGGCGGAGCCGCGCCGGTTCCGCTCCGGGCAGCGAAGGCCGAGGCCGGCCTCGAAGGCGCGGTTCTGGACGCGGAGACGGCCCGGGCCGCGGGAGAGATGGCCGCCACCGAGGTGGACCCTCCCAGCGACCCCCACGCCGGCGCCGACTACCGCCGCAAGATGGTGTCGGTGTTCGTCCGCAGGGCGCTGCTCCAGGCGGGTAGGCAGATCGAGGAGAACGGCCATGGCGCTGCTTGATCTCAAGGTCAACGGCCAGGAAGTCCAGGTGGAAGCCCCGGAGACGGCGCTCCTGCTGGACGTGCTGCGCGAGCGGCTAGCCCTGACCGGAGCCAAGCGCGGCTGCGAGACCAGTCACTGCGGCTGCTGCACCGTACGGGTCGACGGCATGGCGGTCCACAGTTGCGTCGTGCTGGCCGCACGCTGCCCCGGCAAGGAGATCACCACCGTCGAAGGATGCGGCGACGGCATGGAGCTCGACCGCCTCCAGCAGTCGTTCCTGAAATACGGCGCCGTCCAGTGCGGTTATTGCGGACCGGGAATGCTCATGGCCGCCCAGGCCCTGCTGGAACGAAATCCTCAACCCACGCTCGACGAAGTGAAGAAGGGGTTGGACGGCAACCTGTGCCGTTGCACGGGGTATACGCCCATCTTCGACGCCATCCTGGCCTACTCGCGCGGTGAGTAACGCACAGACCACCGTCCCCACATCCGCCGGAATCGCCGTCGCCGGGGTGATGGTGGCGGTCTTTCTCTTCGCCATCGACGCCACCATCGTGAGCAGCGCCATGCCCACGGTGGTGTCCCAGCTCGGCGACATCGACCTCTACAGTTGGGTCTTTTCCGTCTACATGCTCACGTCGGCGCTGGCGACGCCCATCTTCGGCAAGCTCTCGGACCTCTACAGCCGGCGCACCCTGATATTGCTGGCCATCGCCACCTTCGTGCTGGGGTCGGTGGCCTGCGGCGCGGCCCAGACCATGACGCAGCTCATCGTCTTCCGCGCCGTGCAAGGCATGGGCGGCGGCGCGGTGTACGCGCTCGCGTTCATCATCGTGGGAGTAGTCTTCCCCGTGGAGCAGCGCGCGCGGATGCAGGGCCTGATCGCCAGCGTGTGGGGCGTCGCCTCGGTGCTCGGCCCGGCCGGCGGCGGGTTCATCGCCGAGTACTGGGACTGGCGCTGGATTTTCTGGATCAACCTGCCCCTCGGAGTCACGGCCGCCGGGCTCATCATCGCGGGGTTCCGGGAGCAACGCGCCGACGGGGCACGCCGGTCACTGGATCTGGCGGGCGCCGCGATCCTCTTGTCAGCGCTGATGCTGCTCTTCTACGGCCTTCTGGTGGCAGCCAACCAACTGGACCTGGTCACCGCAGAATCCGTCTCGGTGGTGGTAGGCGTCGCGGTGCTGTTTGCGCTCTTCATCGTCATCGAAGGCAAGGCCAGGGACCCGCTCCTACCCATGGCCTTGTTCCGCTTGCCCGGGTACAGCCGGCCCACTTACCTGAGCCTGCTCGCGGCCATGGGCATCTTCGGGGTCATCGGGTTCCTGCCTCTGTACGTCCAGGGTGCCCTGGGTGGCAGCGCCACGCTGGCCGGGTTGACCCTCCTGCCCTTGAGCGTGGGATGGACAGTGGGAAGCCTTACCTCCGGTCGCGTCACCCCCGTCTGGGGGTACCGCAGGGTCTGCGCAACGGGCATGACCCTGATGGTGTCCGGCTACATCCCGTTCATGCTGCTGGAAGAAGCCGGCGGCATGACCGTGATGCTCGTCGCGACATTCGCGTCCGGCACCGGCATGGGCATGACCAACGTCACGGCACTGGTCGCCGCCCAGAGTGCGGTGCCGTTCCAGAACCTGGGCGTCGCCACCTCCACGCTCATGCTGTTCCGCACCATCGGCGGCGCCCTCATCATCAGCATCATGGGCAGCATCCTCCTCCAACGCATGAACGCCGCCTTCACGGTCATCGCCGCGGACCTGAAAGCATCGGTCTCGGAGTCCGTGCTTCAAAAGCTCCTGAACCCGCAGAACCTCCTCGACCCCGCCACCCGCACGCTGATCCCCGCCGACCTCATGCCCTCCCTCATCGGCGCCCTCGTGAACGCTCTGTGGTGGGCCTTCCTGGTGGGGCTGACCGCTGCGGTGGCCGGGCTCGTTCTGAGCTGCTTCCTGGAGAGCAACCGGTCGAGATGAGACGAGTGATTCCTCGATCGTGTTGGTATACCGCCTGGCGAATTGAAGGCGTCTGGCGCCCTTCGACTTCGCTCCGCTGACGCTCCGCTACGCTCAGGGCGAACGGGGTTGTCCTAAGAATTCCTTAACTTAACCGTTCGCCCTGAGCGTAGCGGAGCGAAGTCGAAGGGCGCCGACCCGTGTCCGACGCAGTTTTCAACAACCTGTTAGAAATGTCGCATCGCGGGCGTTCCATCACACCCATTTTTCAACGCCATTGTCGACGAACAGGTTCCGGCGCCGGAACGGTGGCGGTGAGTTGGTCAGCAGATATAACCGCAGGCTCTTCAACGACGTCGCAAACCACGGTTTTTCCAAGGGCGGGATATCCCTTGTCCAGGCGGGCGGAACCGTCCCCTGGAGCCCGGCGGCGTATTCGACCATGGCGGCAAGATAGTTCGCTTCGAACGAGGGGAGGCGGACCTCCGGTGCGTGCCGTAGAGTCTCCTCGAATTCACCACCGTTCAGACTTGCCAGGAAGTCGTGCAACTCGGCAAGAACGTAGGAGCGCGCATGGGGACGCGCTATGAGTTCCCCACACAGAGCCTGAAACTCCTGGTCTTTGCTCATCCTACAACCGTAGCGATCACGGAGTGGGTGTCAACACGCCGTCTTGACATTGCCCGACAGGCTGGCCGACCGACTTCACAGGGCCACATTGACGAAACCGGCCGCTCTTGTCTATGATTCCCGCAGCCTTGCGGCACCCACACAGTCAAGCGGAGGACCGAGTGACAACGACGCCCAACTTCACCGAAGAGACCCTCGACATGGCCGGCATATCCCTGCAATTGCGACGCGGAGGCTCCGGAGAACCGCTGCTGATCCTTCACGGCGAGCTTTGGGTGCCGGACTGGGTCGAGGCACACGAGCTTCTGGCACAGCACTATTCGGTTTGCGTCCCCTCCCTGCCGGGCTTCGGCACCTCGTCATTCCCGGATTGGTTGATGTCTGTCCGGGACCTCTCTGCCTGGGTCAACTGGTTCGTACGGGAAAGCGGCCTGGCCACCCCGCTCAAGGTCATCGGCTTCTCCATGGGAGGATGGATCGCCGCCGAGATGGCCACCATGAACAGCGCCATTTTCTCGAAGATGGTCCTGGTGGGGGCCGGCGGCATCAGGCCCCGGGAAGGGGAGATCTGGGACTATTTCCTGAACTCCGCCAAGGACGCGTTCCAGACATCGTTCCACGACCATGAATCGGCCCAGTACCTGAAGTACTACGGCCGCGACTGGACTCCGGACGAGGCCGAACAGGTCGAGACCAACCGGGAAGCGGCCATCCGCTACCTCTGGCGTCCCTACATGCACAGCGTCACGTTGCCGGACCTGCTGCCGGCCATTGCCACCCCGACCCTGCTCGTGTGGGGGCGGCAGGACGGCATCGTTCCCATCAGCAGTTGCGAGGCTTACGCGCAGGGAATACCCGATGCCCGGGTCGCGGTCATCGAGGACTGCGGCCACATGCCGGAGATGGAGAAACCGGAGGAGTTCGCCAAGACCGTCATCGAGTTCCTGCGGGATTGATGGCGGAAGCAGGGAGTAGAGCACGATGTTCATAGGCCACTTTACCGAAGAGCCCTGGCAGAAAGAGGACTGGCCCGTGGAATGGGGGTCGGGCGTCATGGCGGTCAGCAACAGCGAATACGACCCGGTCCGCGCCGCCAACCTCTACCATCGCTACATCGACGAGAAGCAGTACGCCGAGGAGATGGGCTTCGACGGGATCATGGTGAACGAACACCACAGCGCGCCGTTCTGCATGAACGGCGTGGCCAACGTCAAAGCCTCCATCCTTGCCCGCGTCACCAACAAGGCCAAGATCCTGCTTCTCGGCAATATCCTGCCCATCCACGACGATCCCCTTTGGCTGGCGGAGTCGCTGGCGATGATCGACGTGATCTCCCGCGGCCGCCTGATCCCCGGCGTGGTCCGGGGCGGCGGCAGCGAGAGCCTGACGCACAACATCCCGCCCCACTACAATCGCGAGCGCTTCGAGGAGGCCCACGACTTCCTCATCAAGACCTGGACCACCCCCGGCCCGTTCCGCTGGGAGGGCAAGCACTTCCATTACCGGTACGTGAACCCCTGGGCGGTGCCCTATCAGAAACCGCACCCGCCAATCTGGGTGCCCGGCACCTCCAGCAGGGAGACGGTGGAATGGTGCGCCCGGCACCGCTACCCATACATCATGCTGGCCAGCCAGATCGACCTGACCCAGCAGATGTACCAAGTCTACTATGACACCGCCCGGGAAGTGGGCTATGAAGCCGGGCCGCAACACCTGGGCTTCATGTTCTTCTTCCACGTGGAGGAAACCGAGGAGCGGGCCATCGAGGTGGGCCGCACCCTGACCCAAGGCGTGCGCAGCCCCTACGATCCCGGTGCGCAGAGGCCGAAGCCGTGGATCGCGGGCCCTCCGGGCATCGCCACCAAGAGCGCCCGGGCGCTCCGGCGCAAGATGACGGCCGCGGACTCGTCCGGCCGCACCCGCGCGGGAGCCCGGGCGACCTTCGAAGACCAGGTGGCCACCCACGGCATGGTCGTCGGCACCCCCGACAGCGTCATCCCCAAGGTGCGCTACATCCTGGAGCAGCTCAGGCCCGGCACCATCATCTTCCGCACCGGCGACGGCGCCATGGACCACGAGTCGCAGATGCGCACGCTCAAGCTCATGGGCGAGGAGGTCATGCCCAAGCTCCGGGAGATCGCCGACGAACTCGGCCTCCCCGGCCCGTACGATATCGACCCCATGACCAACGAACCGGTCGCCGCCATGGCGTCCTAGCGGCTGTTGGCCTGCGCCACGTTACAGGCCGGGAGGTAACGATGTTCATCGGCCACTTCACCGAAGAGCCCTGGCAGGTCGACAACTGGCCCGACGAGTGGGGCACCGGCATCCACAAGGTCAGCAACGCCGAGTACGACCCCAATCGGGCCGCCAACCTGTACAACCGCTACCTCGACGAGAAGGTCTACGCCGAGGAAGTGGGGTTCGACGGGCTGATGGTGAACGAGCACCACAGCGCTCCCTTCTGTATGAACGGCGTCGCCAACGTGCAGGCTTCGATCCTTGCCCGCATCACCACCAAGGTGAAGATCCTGCTGCTCGGCAACATCCTGCCCATCCACGACGACCCGCTGTGGCTGGCCGAGCAGTTGGCCATGATCGACGTCATCTCCCGCGGCCGGCTGATCCCGGGGATCGTGCGCGGTTCGGGCGGCGAGAGCATCAGCCACAACATCCCGCCCCACTACAACCGCGAGCGCTTCGAGGAGGCCCACGACTTCCTCATCAAGACCTGGACCACCCCCGGCCCCTTCCGCTGGGAGGGCAAGCACTTCCACTACCGCTACGTGAACCCCTGGGCGGTGCCCTACCAGAAGCCGCACCCGCCCATCTGGGTGCCCGGCACATCCAGCCGGGAGACCGTGGAGTGGTGCGCCCGGCACCGCTATCCCTACGTCATGCTCTCGACCCAGCTCGAACTCACCCGGGAGATGTTCAAGGTCTACTACGAAACGGCGGAAGAGGAAGGCTACGAGGCCGGCCCGCAGCACCTGGGCTACATGTTCTTCGTGCACGTGGAGGAGACCAAGGCCAAGGCCATGGAAGTGGGGCGCACCCTGACCCAGGGAGTGCGCAGCCCCTTCGACCCGGGCGTCCAGAGGCCCATTCCCTGGATCATGAGCCCGCCGGGCCTGAACAGCCGAAGGGCCGTGGCCCTGCGGCGGCAGATGACGGCTCCGGACGCCACCGGGAAGACCCGGGCCGGCGCCCTCGCCTCCTTCGAGGACCAGGTGGCCACCAGGGGCATGATCGTCGGCACCCCCGACGAGTGCGTCGAGGGCATCCGCTACATCATGGAGTACCTGCGCCCGGGCATCATCATCTTCCGCACCGGCGACGGCGCCATGGACCACGAGTCCCAGATGCGCACGCTCAAGCTCATGGGCGAGGAAGTCCTGCCCGCCATGCGCGACATCGCCAGGGAGCTGGGCCTGCCCGGACCCTACGAGGTGGACCCCGCCACCAATGAGGCGCTTGAGGCGCTGGCTTCGTAAGAGGCGGCGCTTTCCGGTCTTTCTCGGAACCTAGGGGCAGCGGAAGAAGGCATTCCGATAGCCGACGGCGGAAACCGCGTTCCGCGAGTCCTTCATCGGGCGACGCGCTGACATGAGGAACCACACTTTCGACGCCCTGGTGATCGGCGGGGGAGTCAACGGGCTCTCGGCGCTGTATCACCTCGCGCGGCTCGGCGTGTCTCGGCTCGGACTGGTGGAACGGTTTTCCATCGGGCACGAGCGAGGCAGCTCGCACGGGGCGGCGCGCATCACGCGGAGCGCGTACACCGCGCCGGAGTACGTGCGCTTGATGCAATGGGTGCACGGGGAGGAGTGGCCCCGGTTGGAGAAGGACGCCGGCACCCGTCTCGTCCACCCGAATCCAGGACTCTTCGCGGGAGCTCCCTGCGACGGTTTCAACAGCTACATTCGCGCGGTGGGGCAGGAAGGCGTGGATGTCGACGTGGTCACGCCGGAGGAGGCGCGCAGGCTTTACCCCCAGTTCAAGCTGGAAGGCGTGGAGCGGGTGTTGCTCGACCGGACCGCCGGCATCGTCGCCGCCGGCGAAACCATGGAATCGCTGGCCCGGTTGGCCGGCGAGAACGGTGTGCGGATTTTCGAGAACACCGTCGTCCATGGGTTCGACCCCGCCGCCGACCCCGTCACCGTCGAGACCAGCGCCGGCGTCCTCGAGGCCGAGTGCCTGATCGTGGCCGCGGGCGCGTGGGCGGGACAGTTGCTGCCGTTCCTGGAGCCCAGGCTCGCGGTCGCCCGCCAGACGGTGGGGTATTTCATGCCGCCGGACAACATCGACGCCTACCGGCCCGGCCGCTTCCCGGTGTGCATGTACATGGGAGAGGAAGAGAACGACGTGTTCTACGGCATGCCGGAGTTCGGCCGCACCGGCGTCAAGGTGGCGCGCCACGTCCGGTACGGCAGGAACGACGACCCCGACGACCCGCCGGATTCCGTGGCCCAGTACAGGATCGACGACCTGAACCGCTTCATGACCATGTTGTTCAACGCCAGGGGTTGGACCCTCGCCGGCGCCGAGCACTGCCTGTACACGGTTTCCCCCAACGAGGACTTCATTATCGACCACCATCCCGAAAACCCGCGCATCGCCATCGGCGCGGGCTTCTCGGGCCACGGGTTCAAGTTCGCGCCCCTCAGCGGCAGGCTGCTGGCCGAGCTGGCGTGGGAAGGGAAGTTCTCCATACCCGAGGCCGAGACGGCACGGCGGCTTTTCTCGCTGGCAGACAAGGGGCAGAGCGTCCATGACGGCTAGGGGCACCCAATGGAGTCTCGAGCGCTGACTTGACGGCAGATCTTCCCGAGAGGGAAATCACGCCGCTGATCACGTGAAGTCAATCTCGTACAGGTCGTAGTGCGACTTGTGCATGCCCAGACTGTCATAGGTCTGTTGGGCGACGGCGTTCGTGCGCTCCACGTAAAGGCGTATGCCGCAGACGTCGCCACGGGCCCCGGCAAGGCTCAACACGTGGTCGTACATAGCGCGATAGACGCCCTTCCGCCGCCAGCCGGCATCCACGTAAACGCTCTGGATCCACCAGAAGGTGGCGTTGCGCCAGTCGCTCCACTCGTAGGTGATGAGCAGGCTTGCCACCACCGGAGCGGTGCCGCCTTCGGCTGCGTCCGCGGCCGCCACGAGATAGAATCCCTTCTCCGGCGCTTCGAACACGCCGGCTACGCCCCGCCGTAGCGTTGTCGCATCCAGCATCTTGCCCTCGGTCTCCAGGGCCATGGCCTGCTGAAATGCCGCGATGCGCTCTGCGTCCGCCAAGGTTGCCGTTCGCACGCGTACCTTCGTGTTTGTTCTCTTCGTCATTATTCTCCGTCTGCGAACTCGCCGTTCTCCATTTCCTGCTCCTCGTCTGGATCGTCCAGACCCCGACAACGTCCGGGTCACCGACTAACCCCTCAGTCCCCCTCCAACAACGGCTCCAGCACCGGCCAGACGTTGTCCAGCAGCCGCGGCTGGGCCTTGGCGTTGGGGTGGATGCCGTCGCGCTGCATGAGGTTCTCGTCGAGGGCGACGCCTTCGAGGATGAAGGGTACGAGCGCGGCACCGGTCTCGGCGGCGACGTCGGGGTACATCCGGCGGAAGGCGCCGGTGTAGCGCGGCCCCAGGTTGGGGGTCATCTGCATGCCGGCGAGGACGGGTCTGGCGCCCGCGGCGATGACGGCGCGGCTCATGGCCAGGAGGTTGGCGCGGATGGAGGCCACGGGGTAGCCGCGCAGGCCGTCGTTGCCGCCCAGCTCGATGATGACGATGTCGGGCTTGTGGACTGCCAGCGTCTTGGGCAGGCGCGCCAGGCCGCCCACGGTGGTGTCGCCGCTGATGCTGGCGTTGACCACGCGGTGACGCGGTCCCAGGCGCTCGCGAAGCAACTCCACCCAGCCGCGCTCGCCCTTCCCGGTTTGAAGTCCATAGGCGGCGCTGATACTGTTTCCCATGACCAGCACGGTCTTGCCCGCGTCCGAAGCCGGCGCGTGTCCAGCTACTGCAACAAGCACGGCCACGAGCAGGGAACCCCGCAACAGTCCAATCAGAAGAGCCGGCGACCGTCCCATCGAGAAAACTCTCATGTCAGGATGCATATTGCGGGCCACGGCCGTGGTCAAGCGCGTGCCCACCGTCGAAGGTGAGCTGACCATACTGGACGGCATCGATCTCGCGGTCGACGCCGGCGGACAGGTCGCCGTTGTGGGCGAATCCGGTTCCGGCAAGACCACGCTGCTCAGCATCCTTGCCGGCCTCGACCTCCCCACCAGCGGCGACGTCTGGCTGGACGGCGACGAGATCACCGCGCTGGACGAAGAGCAGCGCGCACGGGTGCGCGCGCGCAGCGTCGGGTTCGTGTTCCAGACCTTTCAACTCATCGACAGCCTCACCGCGCTGGAGAACGTCATGCTGCCGCTGGAGCTGCGCGGCCAACGGCAGGCGCGCGAAGACGCCCTCGGGTTCCTGGAGCGCGTGGGCCTGAGTGCGCGCACCACCCATTATCCGCTCCAGCTCTCGGGCGGCGAGCAGCAGCGCGTGGCCATCGCCCGCGCCTTCGCCTCCGGTCCCAAGGTGCTCTTCGCGGACGAGCCCACCGGAAACCTCGACACCGCCACCGGCGGCAAGATCGCCGACCTGCTCTTCGAGCTAAACCGGGAGGCCGGCACCACGCTGATGCTGGTGACCCACGACGCCGCGCTGGCGGGCCGCTGCGCCGAGGTCATCACCCTGGACGCCGGGCGCATGCAGGCAACGACGGAAGCGGCCCCGTGACCCGGAGCGCTCAAGGTCAGCGTGGAGAGCCGCATGAAACGCGGGCAGCCTCCGCAGCTCCGGGTAGGGGCGACCCGCGGTCGCCCACGTGGAGAACCACATGAAGGGCATACAGCCTCTGCCGGAGCGCGCGCCATGACCCTGTCCCTGGCGCTGCGTCTCGCGTTGCGCGACTGGCGCGCCGGGGAGTTGCGTCTGTTGCTCGCCGCTTTGCTCCTGGCCGTCGGCGCGGTGACGGCGGTCAGCCTGTTCGTCGACCGTCTGCAACGCGCGCTGGTGGCGGAATCGGCGACGCTCCTGGGAGCGGACCGCGTCATCGACGCCTCACGCGCGGTCCCGCAACGCTTCCGCGACCTCGCCGCCGCCCGTGGGCTCGCCGTGGCCGACGTCGTCCGTTTCCCGTCCATGGCGTCCTCGGACGCCACCGGACGCAGCCGACTGGCCAGCGTCAAGGCGGCGACCCCGGGATATCCCCTGCGCGGCACGCTGCGGGTGGCGGACGAGCCCTTCGGCCGCGGCCGGCGCACCGACGGCCTGCCGGCCCCGGGCGAGGTCTGGCTGGACTCACGCCTGTTTCCGGCCCTGGGCGTCAAGGTGGGCGACACGGTCTCCGTCGGCTACGCCGACTTCACGGTGGCGGCCGTGCTGGCTTCGGAGCCGGACCGGGGCGGCGGCTTCCTGGGGTTCGCGCCGCGGCTCCTGATGCGCGCGGAGGACCTCCCGGCCACGCGGGTGATCCAGCCCGGCAGCCGCATCCGCTACCGCCTGCTACTGGCGGGCGGTGACGACGCGCTGCGCTCGCTCCACGACGCCATCCGCGACGAGCTGGCGCCCGGCTACCGCTGGCGCGACGTGCGCTCCGCCAACGCCCGCATCGACAGCGCCCTGGGGCGCGCGGAGAGCTTCCTGCTGCTCGGCGGCCTGCTGACGGTGCTGTTGGCGGGCGTCGCCGTAGCCTTGAGCGCCCGTCGTTACGCCCGCCGGCACTACGACCACGTGGCCGTGCTGAAGACCCTGGGCGCCACGCCGGGGCAGGTACAGTGGGGCTACACCCTCGTGCTCCTGATCATCGGCGTGGCGGGCGCCCTGGCCGGCCTAGCCCTGGGCGCCCTGGCCCACTTCGGCATCATCGCGGCGCTCCGCGGCTTCCTGCCGGTATCGCTGCCGCTACCGGGGGCACGGCCCATGTGGGTGGGTCTTCTCAGCGGCTTCATCTGCGTGCTGGCGTTCGGCCTGCCGCCGCTCCTGCGCCTGCGCGGGGTTTCGCCCATGCGCGTCATCCGCCGGGACCTGGCGCCGGCAACGGCCTCGGCGTTGACCTACGGCTGCGCCGCTGCCGGCGGCCTGGGCCTGCTGGTGTGGTACAGCGGCGACGCCACGCTGACGGGATGGGCGCTGGCCGGAGCGGCCGTGACCGTCACCGTGTTCACCGGGCTGGCGCTGGTCCTGCTGCGCGGCGGTCGCGCCCTGGGCATGCAGGCCGGCAGCGTCTGGCGCTTGGCCCTGGCGGGCCTGCACCGCCGCCACCGCGAGAACGTGGGGCAGATCGTGGTCTTCGGCGTGGCCGTCATGCTGCTGCTGATCATGCTGCTGGTGCGCACGGCGCTCATCGACGAATGGCAGGCGCGCATACCGGAGCGCGCACCCAACCAGTTCGTGATGAACGTGGCGCCGGCCGAGGTGGACGCGGTCGAAACCCTGCTGAAGGCCCGCGCCGGCTACGACGGCAGGATGTTCCCGATGATCCGCGGCCGCATCACCGCGGTCAACGGCATCGCGGCCGGGCAGTGGCAACGGCGTGAGCGCCGGGAAGACCCGGACGACGACCGGGATGGCCCCGGCGGCCGGAGCCGGCCCGGAATCCTGCGCGAACGCAACCTCACGTTCCTGGCGGACCTGCCCGCCCACAACGTCGTGGTGGACGGCAAGTGGTGGTCCGCCGGCGCCGCTCCATCCGCGTCGCTGGAGGAAGAGTACGCGGCGGCCCTCGGGCTGGCGCTGGGCGACTCCCTGACCTTCGACGTCGGCGGGCTGCCCTTCAGCGCCACCGTCACCAATACCCGGCGCGTGGCCTGGGACAGCCTGCAGCCCAACTTCTTCGTCATCCTTTCGCCGGGCGCGCTGGACGGGCAGCCCGCCACCTACATGACCAGCTTCCACCTGCCCTCGGAACGAAAGGCGTTCCTCAACGAACTGCTCTCCCGCCATCCCACCGTCTCGGTCATCGACGTGGACCAGCTCATCACCCACCTGCGGCGCATCATCGCCCACGTCGCCCAGGCGGTCGAGCTGGTGCTGGCACTGGTGCTATCCGCCGGGTTGCTGGTGCTGATCGCGTCCATCCAGTCGAGCCGCGACTCACGCCTGAGGGAGCTGGCGCTGCTGCGCGCCCTGGGCGGGACGCGGCGCCTCATCACCGGTGCGCTGGTGGCCGAGTTCGCGGCGCTGGGCGCGTTCGCCGGCATCGTCGCCGTCGTCGGCGCGGAGATCACCGCGTTCACGCTGAACCGTTTCGTTTTCGAGCTTCCGACCAGCCTGCATCCACACATCTGGCCGGTGGGGCCGCTGTTCGGCCTCTTGATGGTCGCCGCCGTCGGCTACCTGGGCACGCGCAGGCTCGTCCGGACGCCGCCCGCCACCGCCCTGCGCGAGGTCTGACGGCTCTGCGCACACACGCCGCCAAGGCTCCCGGTGTCCCGTCCGCCGGGACGTGTGCTAAGATCCGCAGGATCTCGTCGCTGTCGAGAAGGAGCACAACCATGATGGAGCCACGAATGGCGCGTATCTTTCGCGGGCTCGCGATCTGCTTCTGGCTGCTGGCGATCTCGAATTTCTCCAAGCCCCTTCAGCTCACCGAGCACAGTGGCTTCGTTCTGTTCGGGACCCGCCTGGCGGGTGGTGACGGCGTGTTGTGGAGCCTCGTGTTCGGCGCCTACCTGGTGGTCTACGGCCTGGGCCTTTGGTACATGAAACGCATCGTCATCGGGATGGCGCACGCCTACGCCCTCTACGTCGTCGTCAACCTGTTCCTTTACTGGAGCAACAACCCGCCGCCGTCGGGCGCCGACGTTGCACTGGCGGTAATGTACTCCCTGGTCGCCGTGGGCGTGTCGGCAGGCTCGGCGGTGCTGCTGAGCGTGCACCGCAAGGAACTGGGATAGGAAGGGAAGAGGAGGGCTTTCTTGCCGAGCATCACCGCATCCGACGGAACCCGGCTCCACTACGAAGAGTCCGGCGAGGGCGTCCCCATCGTGTTCGTTCACGAGTTCGCAGGCGACCATCGGAGCTTCGAGCCGCAGGTGCGGTTCTTCTCGCGCTCCCACCGCTGCGTTACTTTCGACGCCCGCGGCTACCTGCCGTCGGACGTTCCGAAGGATCCCGAAGCGTACGGTCAGGACATCGCCCGCGCCGACGTCGTGGCCGTGCTCGACGGCCTCGACCTCCAGGAAGCGCACATCGTAGGGCACTCCATGGGCGCCTATACCGCGCTGCACGTGGCCATCCACCACCCCGAACGGTGCCTGTCCGTGGCAGCCATCGGCTGCGGCTGGGGCTCGAATCCGGACGAACGCGAAGAACGGGCGGCCATGTGCGCGGACATCGCCCGCATGTTCCGCTACGAACCCATGGCGGAGGCGGCGGCCAAGTACGCCCGCTACCCCATGCGCAAAGCCTTCGAGGCCAAGGATCCGCGGGGCTTCGCCGAGTTCGAGGGACAGCTCGCGGACCACTCGGCCACCGGCCTCGCCCTCACCATGTCGCGGGTGCAGGGGTTGCGCCCTACCCTGGGGGACCTGGAAGCGCCGTTGTCGAAGCTCGAGGTCCCGCTGCTGGTCGTCGTCGGCGACGAGGACAACCCCTGCCTCGACGGCAGCGTATTCCTCAAGCGCACCGCTCCCATGGCAGCGCTGGTCGTGGTCCCGCGCTCGGGGCACACGCTGACGCTGGAAGAGCCGGCGGCCGTCAACGCGGCGCTGGCGGAGATGTTCAGCGCCGTCGCCGACGGCGCCTGGATGGCGCACCGGAGGGAAAGGTGAGCGAGCCGGTATCAGCCGCCGACGGCATACGCGTGACCGTCGCGGAAGGCGTGGCCGAACTGCGGCTGTGCGCCGACGACAGCCGCAACGCCCTGTCCGCCGCCATGTGGAAAGAGTTGCGGCGCTTCGCCAAGAGCGTCGCTCGCGACCGCGCGGTCCGGGTGATCCTGCTGGCCGGCGACGACACGGTGTTCTCGTCCGGCGCCGATATCCGGGAGTTCGCCGCCCTTCGGGCTCCCGGCGCCACCCGCGCCTACGACGACCTGGTGGAAAGCGCGCTGCGCGCCCTGGAGGCGGTGCCGCAACCGACCGTGGCCTGTATCGCCGGACCGTGCGTCGGCGCCGGAGCGTCGCTCGCCTGCAGTTGCGATCTCCGGGTCGCCGCCGACGATGCCTACTTCATGGTGCCGGCGGCGCGCCTGGGCCTGGGCTACGATCCCCGCGGCATTGCCCGCTTCGTCCGGGTGTTCGGAGACTCGGCGGTTCGCGGCCTGCTCCTGGGCGGCCAGCGGTACCAGGCACGCACGGCCCACTCCCAGGGTGCGGTGCATCTTCTGGTGGAGCCGGGGACGGTGCTGGCGGAAGGCCGCAGTTTGGCCGGCGGCATGGCCCGGAACGCGCCTCTCACCGTGGCCGCGGCCAAGGGCGCGTTGGCCGCCCTGGCCGGAGGCGACCACGACGACGAAAGGGTCCGCCGGCTCGCCCTTGAAGCGGACGCAAGCGCGGACTACGCCGAGGGTCTGGCGGCGTTTCAGGAAAAGCGCAAACCCGAGTTCCGCGGGCGATAGGAGTCGTGCTTTAGAGTGGATGATCGAGGCCTATCCGGCCTCTGCCGTCTTTGGAAGTCTCAACAGAATCGTCTTGATGTCGTTACGGATGATCTTGAGTTCGCCGTCGATGCGTTCAAACCGTTTGTCAATGCGTTCAAACCGTTCGTCGACGCCTTCAAACCGCTCCTTTTGGTCCGCGATGCTGGCGTCCAGCTTGCGGTCGATCCGCCTGAGAAGCGTCTCGTGTACGTCGATGCGGGCTTCCAGCCGGTTGATCTCGGGCGTCACCTGGGCATTGATGGCCCACAGGCCCAAGACGCCCAAGGCTGCAGCCGCCGTCACCCATGCCGTGATTACTCCGGCATATTCCTTCAGAATTTCCATGCCCCGCCCCCTCATCGGAAGATATCCTACAAGACATATATCGGTCGGTCAAATATTTTCCTTAACGGGAAGGCCATGAACAACCGCAACCTCATCCATGACCTGTACGGCGCCAGGAACTCGGCGGACCCTGCTTTCCTGCGACCGGGCCGCGCCGCTCTTTCCACGGGCGCGGCGCGGGACGCCGTCGACAGGGCCGCCGCCGCCCTGGCCGCTTGCGGGGTGAGACAGGGCGACCGGGTCTCGGTTCGAGTGGAGAAGTGCGTCGAGGCCGTGCTCCTGGCCCACGCGTGCTTCACGCTCGGAGCCGTCCTGCACCCCATGAACACCGCCTACACGCCACGGGAGGTGGATGCGTTGCTGGCGGACGCGCGCCCTGCCCTGCTGGTCTGCGACCCGGACGAGATAGCGACGTTCGCCGAACCCCGGCGGCAAGGTTTCCGGGTGGAGGGGCTGCGCGGCGACCAGGGCTCGTTCACCGATCTGACGCGCGCGTCCGAGCCCGTACCCGCGGTGGCCGACCTCCCCGACCACGCCCCGGCCGCGCTGCTCTACACCTCCGGCACCACCGGCCGCCCCAAGGGAGCCCTGATCACCCACGGCAACCTGGCGGCCAACGCCCGGGCACTGGTGGAGGTGTGGCAACTGGGCCGCGAGGACGTCCTGATGCACGCGCTGCCGGCCTATCACGCACACGGGCTTCTGACCGCCATCAACGTCATGCTCACCGCCGGCGGCGCTGTCTGCTTTCTCGACCGATTCGAGGCCGGGAGCGTGCTGCATGAACTGCCCCGCTGCAGCGTCATGATGGGGGTGCCGACGCACTACGCGCGGCTTCTGAAAGAGCCCGGCCTTGCCGCCGCGGCCAACGGCGCGTTCCGCCTGGCCATTTCGGGCTCGGCGCCGTTGCCGCCGGACACCGCCGACCGGTTCCGGCGGGTTACCGGCATGGAAATCATTGAACGGTACGGCACCACCGAGGCCGCCATCATCACGGCGATCCCGCCGGGCACCGCCGGCCGGCGCGGCTGGGTGGGCTGGCCGCTCCCCGGCGTACGGGTCCGGGTCGCCGGCGAGGACGGACGCTTCGAATCCGCCGCCACCGGCGTATTGGAAACTCGCGGACACAACGTCTTCGCCGGCTACTGGAACCGGCCCGAGGAGCGGGCGTTCACTGACGACGGCTGGTTCGTCACCGGCGATATCGCGGAGATCGACGACCGGGGCTGCGTTCGCATTCTGGGACGAGAGACGGACGTCGTCATCTCCGGCGGCCTCAACGTCTATCCCAAGGAGGTGGAGGACGCGCTCGACGGGTTGGACGGCGTGGCCGGGTCTGCCGTATTCGGCGTCCCGCACCCGGATTTCGGGGAAGCCGTCGCGGCGGTGGTGGAATCAGCGGCCCCGGCATCGTTCGACGAAAGCGCCTGCATCGGCTATCTCAAGACGGAGTTGGCTTCGTACAAGGTTCCGAAGCGGATCATCGCCGTGGAATCCATCCCGCGCAACGAGCTCGGCAAAGTGGCCAAGGCGGCATTGCGGGAGCGGTATCGCGACCTCTTCAACCCGGCGGAGAACGTGCCAAGCGCTTCGTCGTCCGAGAGGCGCGGAGACGACGGGTAGGGTCGGCTTCAACCCGCCCGCGAATCGAGCCGCCATCGGCCCACGCGCCATCGAGGAGAATGCGACATGGACCTGCAGCTTCAAGGAAAGACGGCTGTCGTGACCGGCGGCAGCGAGGGCATCGGCAAGGCGATCGTGGAGGCGTTGGCGCGGGAGGGCGTGGACGTAGCCACTTGCGCGCGGCGGGCGGGGCCGCTGGAGGAGACCGCAGCGGCGGTGGCGAAGGCCACCGGCCGCAGGATCGTCCCGATTCCGGCGGACCTGACCAACGATGACGCCGCCCACCGGTTCATCCACGTCGCCGCCGAGGCGCTGGGACGCATCGACATCCTCGTGAACAACGCGGGCTCGGCGCCCGGCGGCCTCATCGAAAACCTCACCGAGGAGGAATGGGCCGGGGCGTTGCAGCTCAAGTTCATGGGATACGTCCGCTGCATGCGCTACGCCCTCCCCATCATGCGCGAACAGGGCGGCGGACGGGTCGTGAACCTCATCGGCAACGACGGCGTCAAGACATCCTACTGGGAGATCGCGCCGGGAGCGGCCAACGCGGCCGGCCAGAACCTGACCAAGTCGCTGGCCGGCCAGTACGGAAAGTACGGCATCAGCTTCGCGGCGGTGAATCCGGGGCCGGTGCGCACCGAACGCTGGACCGGCCTGGTGGAGGCCATGTCCCGGGACATGGGCCTGAGCTACGAGGATGCGGACCAGTTGGCACCCCGATCGATCCCTCTGGGGCGCATCGCCGAAACCTCCGAGGTGGCCAATCTCGTGGTGATGCTGGCGTCGCCGCTCATGCACTTCGTCAACGGCACCATGATCGAGATCGACGGCGGCCAGGAAAAGGCGTTGATGGACCGTTCCCGTGACCGCGATTGACGTGCACGCGCACTTCGTGCCGACGGCCGTGCTGGAGGCGTTGGCCGGCCGGGGCGCCGACCTCGGCATCGCGCTGTTGGAGAAGGCCGGCGGAGCGCGTTGCTGCCGCTTCGACGACGGCCTGGAAGTACGTCCTTTCCTTCCCGGCCTGCTGGACGTGGACGCGCGCCTTGCGGAAATGGATGGCCAGAGAGTCCAACGGCAGATCCTCTCGGTGTGGACCGACATCTTCGGCTACGGCCTCGACGCATCCCGCTGCGACGCATGGCACCGCATCCTCAACGACAGCCTCGCCGGGCTGGGCGCGGCCCGACCGGAACGTTTCTCCTGGATGGCCTCGGCGCCGCTGACCGACGACGCGGCGGCGGCGCGCGAGCTTGAGCGCTGCGTCGCCCACGGCGCGGTGGGCGTCATCGTGACCGCCAACGTCGACGGCCGGAACCTCGGCGAGGTCCCCCTGGACGAGTTCTGGAGCGCCTGCGAGACCCTCGACGTGCCGGTCTTCGTGCACCCTTCCCTGCCGCGGCCGATGCCCCGGGCCGAGAAGTTCAGCCTCAACCAGATCTGCGCCTACACGCTGGATACCACGCTGGCGGTGGGCTCCATGATCATGAGCGGCACCCTGGATCGTTTCCCGAAGCTCCGGCTGCTGTTGTCCCACGGCGGCGGGAACCTTCCCTACCTCATCGGCCGTTTCGACCGCATGCATGAGGCCGCCGACGGGAACGTCACCGGGGACAAGGCGGCGTATCCGCCGAGCGCCTATCTGCGGCGTTTCCTCTACGACAGCATCCTGCACAGCCGGGATGCGCTGTTGTTTCTCAGGGACCTGGTGGGGTTCGAGCGCATCCTGCTGGGCGGCGACGCGCCCTTTCCGCCCGGCGACCCGGACCCGGTGGGGAGCCTGGAGAGAGCCGGACTCGACCAGGACACCATCGACCTCATAGCGGTCACCAACCCCCGAAGAGAGTACCGCCTGCACCGATGAGCAGCGACCGGCAACGCTTCAACCGCGAACTGATGGACTTCCTGGCGGCGTCACCCACGCCGTTCCACGCGGTTCACGAGATGGCCCGGCGGCTGGCGGAGGCGGGCTTCCAGCACCGTCCCGAAACCGAGCGCTGGCGCCTGGAGCCCGGCGGACGCTACTTCACCACCCGCAACGACTCCTCCATCATTGCCTGGACCGTGCCCGCGCGCGCCGCGCTTCCCGATAGCGGGCTTCGAATGGTGGGCGCGCACACGGACTCGCCCTGTCTCAAGGTCAAGCCGCGGCCGGAACTCGACAGGAACGGATATCTCCAGTTGGGCGTCGAGGTGTACGGGGGAGCGCTGCTGAACCCATGGTTCGACCGGGACCTGTCCCTGGCCGGACGGGTGAGCTATCTCGACCGCGGCGGCGCCCTCGCGCACGGCCTCGTGGATTTCAAGGAGCCGGTGGCGGTGATCCCCAGCCTGGCGATTCACCTGGACCGGGAGGCCAACGAGAGCCGCGCCATCAATGCCCAGACCTATCTCCCGCCCGTGCTGGGCGGACGGGGCGGCGATTTCGACCTCAAGACCCTGTTGCGCCAGCGGCTCGAGGCGGACGCCGGCGCGGAGGTCGGCCAAGTTCTGGACCACGAGTTGGTGCTCTACGACACCCAGAAGCCGGCCTTCGTCGGCCTGGCGCAGGAATTCATTGCGTCGGCGCGGCTCGACAACCTGCTGAGCTGCTTCACGGGGCTGAGGGCGTTGCTGGACGCGGGAGGCGAAGCCGGCGCTCTGCTTGTGTGCAACGATCATGAAGAGGTGGGAAGCACCACGGCGTCCGGAGCTCGGGGGCCCATGCTGACCCAGATGCTGGAACGCCTGCTGCCGGTGCCGGAGGACCGCAACCGTGCCCTGTCCCGTTCCATGCTGATATCCGCGGACAACGCCCACGGCGTCCACCCCAACTTCGCCGACCGGCACGACGGCAACCACGGTCCGCTGCTGAACCGCGGACCGGTCATCAAGATCAACGCCAACCAGCGCTATGCCTCCAACAGCGAGACCGCCGCGGCCTTCCGGCGGCTGGCCGCCGACGAGGGAGTGCCGGTGCAGACCTTCGTGGTTCGCAGCGACATGGCGTGCGGCAGCACCATCGGACCCCTGGCGGCGGCCGAGACGGGGGTGCGGACCGTGGACGTGGGAGTGCCCCAGTGGGCCATGCATTCCATCCGGGAGCTGGCGGGCACGGCGGACGCGTTCAACCTGAGCCGCGTGCTGCGGCGTTTCCTCGATACGGCGAGCCTGGACGCGTGACGGGCGACGCCCTCGGAGCCTGTCCGAGTAGTCATGCTGTAGGGGCGACCTGCGGTCGCCCTGGGATCACGACGTTGTCCGCGCAGCTAGTGTCCTGTCCCGTAAATTCGCGTGATAATTCGCTTGTCTTTTTCGCCGTCGGCTGCGTTGCTCTTCCTCGCGTGGTGCCCGCCACT
>JAPPNF010000016.1 GCA_028818755.1 Deltaproteobacteria bacterium
GATACACAGCCGAACGAGTGAACTCGAAGTTGCCTTTTGTGTTGATGGCATCGAGGCGAGCCTCAAGGGGGACATCGGGCGCGCCTTCGAGAAGCTGGGCTCCAACGTGGCCAAGGTAAAGCCCGGCAACATCGCCGGCGCCGTGGCCGCGCGCTGGCTCGCGCTCTCCCCCGAGGCGCGGGAGAACACGGGCGTCATGGCGCCGAGCCACGAGCTCCGCCGGGCGATCAACGGCCACATCCGCGAGCGCCTGGTCCGGGAGGGGCGCATCCGCGGCCCCGCCATGGTCTCCGAGCGGCTGGTTTCGAAGGGCTACACCAAGACCGAGAAGGCTCTGGCCGGCAACTATGCTCCCGGGGACGTGGTGGCCTTCCACCGCCCCTATAAGCGCCTGGGAGTGGAGAAGGGCGACGAGCGCCGCGTCGCCCGCGTCGATCACGAGGCCCGCTCGGTGATGCTCGAAGACGGGGACGGCGGGACCGTCGCGTGGAAGCCGGCAGAGGTGGGCGGGCGCAGGGGCGGCACGGAGGTGTACCGGGCGGAGGAGATCGAACTCCGCGCCGGCGACCGCATCCGCTGGACCCGCAACGACGCGGGCCTCGGGCTCGTCAACAGCCGCACCGCCGAGGTGGCCTCGCTCGGTAACGGGCGGGTCGCGTTCCGGTTGGAGGACGGGAGGAAACTCGAACTGGGCAGGGGCGACCCGCAACTGCGCCATCTCGACCATGCCTGGGCCGCCACCGTGCACGCGTTCCAGGGCCGCACGGTGGACAACGTGATCGCGGCCATGGAGGCGCGGCATCCGCACCTGACGACGCAGAAATCGTTCTACGTGGAGATCAGCCGGGCGCGGGACCGCGCGGAGCTCGTGACCGACGACGCCGGCGAACTCAGGGCGCGGCTCGAGGCCGTGACCGGCGAGCGCATCGCGGCGCTCGAAGGCATCGGCGGGATGCACGGCGAAGCGCCGGGGAAGGATGGAGAAGCGGAGCGCGGGAAGGGAAAGACGCCGGGCGCCGCCGCTGCAACGGACCGTGCGAAGCAGCGGGACGGCGCCGAGGGGCCGTCCCGGGACCGGGAAATGCCGCCGCCGGAACACGGGAAGACCAGGGACATGGATCTCGGATTGTGAGAAGCGGCGAGCATTGCGCCGCTCAGGGTCCTGAAGAAGCGGGGCGCGAAGCCGTCATTGGAGGAACAGCACGATGAGTCAGGAGAAAAGGGATACCTCGGCGGTCGAGGTCGGCAAGGCGGAGACGCGCACGGCCCACTCGATCCGCTTCCTCGATCCGGAATGGGACCGCATCAGGGCCTTTGCCGACGAGCGCGGACTGGCGCCGCCCGAGTTCGTCCGGTTCGCAACGCTTGCCGCCGTCGCGGACGGCGCCGGCGGTCCGGCCGTCCGGCTCGCGCCGCTGATCGAGCGGACCTTCCGGGCGACGTACATGCTGGCCGGCAGGATGCGCGGCGAAATGCTCGACGCGGGCCGCGGCGGGGAACTAGAGGCCCTGATCCGCGCGGCCCGCGAGTTGCAGGACGAGTTGACGGGCGCCGCTTCGGAGTGACGGCAGCCGGCTTCCATGCCGCAGTGTGGAATCCGGGTCGGTTCGGATCCATGCAACACGGCAGTGTCTTCGGGCTCAAGAGCGTCTACGGTGCGTCTGGTCAGGGTAAGCTCGACCCTGGCGGTACGTTTTGCGGCATGGCGTTCCATGGGGATATGGGGTATGAGGAAATGCTTTGCGTTCATTCAGTCACCCAGCAAGGCGCTGAGACGAACAGAAAAACACCGTACCCAGCAATGCGTGGTCGGGCAGAGTCCATTGGGCCAATGACCACTTCACCCCGACGGCCGAAGGGACACATGGCCCGGCGCTTTTTCCGTCACCGCCATCACCGTATAACCGAACGGATGCCATGGAGTACGCTGAGGCCAGAAAGAGGCTCGTAGCCTGGCTGCGTCAACAGCTCATCGGTCCCGCCAGCAAGGATGGTCTCATCGGTATTTCGCCGCTGGATCGATACCCGACCGGAGTGCTGTATCCTGTCGAACCCGATGTTCCATCCGGCATCGATCCCGCCAACAGTGATGCCGATTCGGCTTGTCTCGAAGACGAGGAGGAAGAAGAGGCGCCGACGGGGACCGGTAATGAATCGGAAGGCCGGACCCTTGCCCAGCCTGTGCGTAGACGGCGCTACGTGCCGCCATCGTCCGTAGGGTTTTCCTTTTTCGTTCGAGGCGCCGTGCGCCTCTCCATCGTCGCGTCGGCAGCGGTCTACAAGGGCACCGGAGACCGGGATGAGAGGGGGCGGTTTCGGTCTCAGGAATACGAAAGAACCGAGCTCGGGAACCACTTCCTGGACTGGTCGCAATCCGGCGCGCCGAACGGATCGATCTGGAAAGATCGCGCTGGCATCGACGTTCGCGCGAGGCCGCATCGGGACGGCGTCATCCTCACCGTCACTCTGTTCAATCGGCAACGGCTGGGTGATGGCCCGGAAAGAGCGCAGGGACGGATCGAGAAGTCGCTGTTTGAGGCCCGTGTCGAGTGCGTTGTGGAAACCGGGCAACTCCTCGAGTATCCCCGAGTCGTTCCGGGTCTGCTGACGGAAGAGGAACAGGAACTTGAACTCCAGTACAAGGACCGGCGCATCTATGCTGTGGGCCATGGCGCGGCGGTGGACTGGGATGCGGACCCGCATCGCCCCCCGCGCATCTGGTCCGAGTTCATGCCGACGGCCGAAGCGCTGATGATGACCGTCGATACCGACAACGCCGGCAAGGTTCTCGAGATGGCCCGGCTGGCCCGCGAACCCCTGCATGACGAGCTCGAAGGGTTTGTGGAGGGATACGCCGGCTGGGTCGATAAGCAGCGGAGGCACGCCGATGACCTTACGAACGTCCACGAACAGGCTGCGGCACGGCGCATCTGCGACAGAATGGCCGCGGCCCTGAAACGCATGCGGCGGTGCGTTGAGCTGCTCTGCATGGATCCCCTCGCCGCCCGATCGTTCCGGCTGGCGAACCGCGCGATGTTGAACCAGATGCGGCAAGCCGACGAGGACGGGGGGGAAACCGAAGGACGCGTCTTCCGTTGGCGGCCGTTCCAGTTGGCCTTTCTGTTGACGGTCATGGAATCCACGAGTCGGGAGGAGGACGACTTCCGCGAAGTGCTGGACCTTATCTGGTTTCCTACTGGCGGCGGCAAGACCGAGGCCTATCTGGGCCTTGTCGCGTTCCTCATCGTGTGGCGGCGATTGAAGTACCCGGACACGGGCGGCGGCACGGTGGCCCTCATGCGCTATACGCTACGGCTATTGACCCGACAGCAGTTCGAGCGGGCGGTGCGTATCATCTGTGCATTGGAACTCATTCGCAGGGGGGATCGGTCACTCGGTGAGGATCCCATCACTGCCGGAATCTGGGTCGGCGGCGCAAGCACTCCCAACACGTTCCGCGAGGCCGAGGCCAGCGTCGCCGAGATAGACGCGGGCAGATCCACGGCCCGCCACGCCTTACTGTTGGATCAATGCCCCTGGTGCCGCGCGCCGTTCGAAATTTCCAGCTACGCCGCCACCGCGGGCAGCTTCAACTTCCGTTGCGTCAACGGTGAATGCGCATTCGGCAAGGACGACCGCCCGCTGCCTTGCAACGTGGTGGACGAAGCGCTCTACAGGGAGCCGCCGTCGCTGTTGATCAGCACCGTGGACAAGTTCGCACGGGTCGCATGGGAAAGACGAGCCGGTGCTTTCTTCGGCGCGGGCCAGAGCCGGCGCCCGCCGGAACTGGTCATTCAGGACGAACTGCACCTCATCACGGGACCTCTGGGCTCGGTGGCCGGGCTGTACGAAGCGGGTTTCGACACGCTGTTCATCAGGCGCGGCGTGCGTCCCAAGTACATCGCCTCCACTGCGACCATCCGCATGGCGAAGGAACAGGTGCGGAAGCTGTATGCACGGGATCTGGCGGTTTTCCCGCCGCCGGGTCTGTCGTGTGACGACTCCTACTTCGCGCGCACGGACTACACGCGTCCGGGGCGGCTCTACGTGGGGTATCTGGCTCCCATGCTCGACCAGCAGCATTGCCTGGCGCCCCTCGCCGCGGCGCTGCTGGCAGGGCCTCGGCGGGTTTTCGACGGTGAACAGGATCGGGACGAGATGCTCGAAGCCTGGTGGACGCAGGTAATCTACCACGGCAGCCTCAAGGGAGTCGGTGACAGCCACAACGGGTTCGAGACCGATGTGCGAGACTTCGGGCGCCGACTCTCCGATGAGCTTTCGCAAGGAAGGCAATCCGGCGCGGCCGAAGGAGGCAGCCCTCCTGCCGGGCACGGCATCGGCTCCGACAGGTTCCAGACCACTCGGATCGCGCAGTTGACGAGCATGCAAACCGCTCAAGAAATTGCCGAAACCTTCCAGCGATTGATGGCGGAACGAGGAAGCGCGGGCTGTCTCGACGCCGTGCTGGCGACCAACATGGTTTCTGTCGGGCTCGACGTTCCGCGTCTCGCGCTGATGGTCGTCAACGGCCAGCCGCTCACCACCGCGGAATACATTCAGGCCACCAGCCGCGTTGGCCGCGGCGAAGTTCCCGGCCTGGTATTTGCCAACTACTACCGGCATCAGTCCCGAAGCCTCTCACACTACGAGAGCTTTCGCCCCTACCACGAATCCTTCTACCGCTTCGTGGAGCCAGGCAGCGTTACGCCCTTTACCCATCAGGTGCGGTCCCGGGCGCTGCACGCCGCGCTGGTGATCGCGGTTCGGCATGGTTGCGACCGTCTCAGCGGAAACAAGTCGGCGGGCGAATTCGACGGCGCTTCGGAGGCCGTGCAGGCCGTTGTCGCCGGGTTGAAGCAACGGTGTGAACGGGCGGCGGAATCCGGGCATGCCGCGGACATCTCCACGCACATCGACCGTCTCGTCGACGAATGGCAGGAGGAAGCGTCGCGATGCAGGAGAGAAAAAGTGCAACTCAGCTACCAAGCGAAGGACAAGGTAAAGAACGAGGCCCGGCTGCTGCGCGGCCACGACGAAGTGCGCGCCGGCCTTTGGCGAACGCTGCATTCCATGCGCAACGTGGAAAGCTCGGGAGCGCTGAAGCTCGATGAGTAGAAGGGTTCCGGCAAACCGGCCGTCCGTACAGGAACGATATGTCCCCGTGCGCCTTTCGCATCTCTTGCGCCACTGTTCGGTGGGAGCCATCGTGCGCGATTCGAAGCATTTGATGGTCGTGCCGGATATTCGCGACTGGGACAAATCCGGCGACGATCCGCTGAAACGGCGGATCCACTACGTGGACCAGGTCCGCAACGCCCTCGGCATCAACCAGGCGCTCTGTACTCCTCCCATTGAGCGAACGCTCAACGACGGGCGAAAGTCCGGCTGGATCCCGGTTCGCCGCTTTCCGCTCTGGACGCGCTGCCTGCAATGCGGCTTGCTGTACCGGATGCCTTGGCGAGACCGGCGGGACGACGTTGATCGTTGCCAGGGACAAGGTCCGGAGGCCCAACCGTGCGGCGGCAGGTTGGAGCAGGTGCCCTGGGTTCTGGTTCACCAGCAAGGCTTCCTGGCGGATGTTCCCTGGCACATGCTCGCGCATGGTGACGACCGTAATCCGAACCAACGTCAATGCAAACCGGACGGGGGGAAACCCTACCTGAGACTTGTTGAACAGGATGGCCGCCAAGTGGTCTGCACTCGTTGCCGTTCGCGCGGCGACATCCCTCGACGGCACCCGTTTCCACGCACAACTTGGCAACAGCCCTGGATTCACGAGCCTCCTGTCGATCCCGATGACGGCGAGCCGGCTTTGCTGCTGCAACTCAACGACGTCCGTGTGCATGCGCCCGTGAACCGGACGGCACTGGTCATCCCGCCGGAATCACGCATACGCCGCGGCACGGTGGTGGACCGACTGTACAGCAATTCCCGGAACCAGCAGAGGATTCGGAAGGCGAGAACGCCCCTGGCGCGCAAGAGCGCGCTCAAACTCGTCTCCAGTGACTACAACTGCACGGTTGAGAAAATAGAGGAAGCCCTCAAGGACATCGACAACGGCTACCCCCTCTACGGCCGGACCGTCACCCAGGGCGACTTGATGGCAAGCGAATACAAGGCCCTGACCGAGGAGATACCCGATCTGAAGGAAGACGAAGATTTCGTCACTGCGCATCACACATCTGCCTGGAAGGCCCTTGCGGGAGCCGGCGCCGCCCGGTCGTCGTCCGTTCTCGATCGTCTCGTGGCCGTGCACAGGTTAAAGGAGATCCTTGTGCTCATGGGGTTCCGCCGTGCCGGCGGCGAACACCTGACGCCGCCGGATATCACCGGGGAGTGCGACTGGCTGCCCGCCCTGGAACTGTACGGGGAAGGCGTGTTCTTCACCCTGGACGAGACATGGCTGCAACGCTGGGAATGCAGTGCCGTCCTCCGCGAGCGCGCGGACGCCTTCGTCAAACGTTACCATCACCGCGACAGCCACATGGAAGTTGAAGTCTCGCCGCGTTTCCTCCTGTGCCACACCCTTGCACACGTCGTGATCCGTCGGATTGAAGCGGAAGCCGGGTATCCAGCGGCCTCGCTCAAGGAACGCCTCTACTGCAAGACTGGCAAGGAGGCGATGGCGGGAGTGCTGATCTACGTGGCGGTGGCGGACGAGGAAGGTTCCTTGGGCGGCCTGATGGAGTTGGCGAGGCCCGAGCGGTTTCTTCGCCTGTTGACCGGTGCGTTCGAGGCTGCGAACTGGTGTTCGCTTGACCCGGTCTGTTCCGAGCAGGAAGGCCACGGACCGGATCTGCTTAACCGTGCCGCCTGCCATGCCTGCGCGCTGGTGCCGGAGACGAGCTGCCAGTACGGCAACGTTCTACTGGACCGCATCTTCATCAAGGGTGCGGGGGGGTTGCCGGGGTTTCTGGATTGCACCGGGGCTCCGGACTGATGGCGAAACGCAGATTCGACCTGCCGGGCATACAGGATCTCAGCAAAGAGCAGGAAGCTGCGCGCGCCTTGCCCAAGGCGGGTCAATACCTGATCGTCGGCGGGCCCGGCACCGGCAAATCGGTTCTCGCGCTGATCCGCACCCGGCGTCACCAGCGGGACGGGGACGACTATCTGTTTCTGGTCTACAACCACCTCCTCAACCGCGCCAGCGGCCAGCTCTTCGGCGAAGGCCTCAAGAGCGAAACCTGGATCGGGTGGTTCCGCAAAATGTTCAGGGAAGCCACGGGGAAGCCCGCTCCGTCGCTCCCGCCTCGACCGGGCAACGGTTTCAGGGACATCGACTGGGAGGGGGTCGAGACGATGATCCAATCACTGCCTGACTCCGCTCTCGCCATCGACCGGCCGTACCTCGTCATCGACGAAGGCCAGGACATGCCGCCGCAATTCTACGAGAGCCTCGTCAACCTCGGCTTCGAGAATCTCTTCGTGACGGCAGACCAGAATCAGCAGATCACGGACGACAACAGTAGCCGGCGGGACATCGAGAACGGTCTGGGCGTGAATACCGCGGACGTCAAGGAACTCACGTGGAACTATCGCAACCGCTACCCAGTCGCCCGACTTGCGCGAGAGTTCTATACCGGCGACCCCGCGAGTCCTCCGCCGGACCTTCCCGGACCGGGGCCCTCGGCAAGTACCGTCCCCCGGCTCTACTCATACCATCCCGACTACCTGGACACTGTCGGTCGGCGCATCCTGCGACTGTGGGACCGCGACCCACGCCAACTGATCGGCGTCATCGCGCCGAACAATCACGTCAGGGAGCGCTACCTGGAGGCGCTCCAATCTGCAGATGTTTCCCTTGAAAACTCACCCTCCATAGAAACTTTCCACGGCGACCACAAAGCCGACGTCGTCTTCGGAGAGGGCGGCATCCTGGTCATCAACGCGCAAGCCTGCAAGGGTCTCGAGTTCGATACGGTGATTCTTGCCGACATCGACGAGCACTGGTTCAACCCGAGGGACCCGGACGCTGCCAGGCGGCGGTTCTACGTCATGGTGGCACGGGCCATAGAGCGCATATTCCTCTTCATGAAAAAGGGCGAACATCCCATTGAGAAAATACTACCGAAGGACCGCAGCATTCTGCAGCGCGAGGAGTTCTAGATGGCGAACCGGGACTTGGAACTGTTTAGCGGGGAAAATCAGCCCGAGCCGGTGAACCGGGAAAAACCACCCTCTCCGGCGAATGCGCCGGCCTCGGGACTCCTTCTCACCAACCACCTGAACCTGCTGTACATGCTTGCGGCAGGCATGGTGATGCCGCCGTCCGGATTCGGAGACAAGTACTATCAGGATACCTTGGCCTGCTGCCCCGGTTGGATCCCCTTGTTCCTAGGCAAGCGCCTATCCGCTGATGCGGTCAGGCTGTCCACCAGCGAAGCCGGGCATCTCAGGCCGGTGGTCGCCGAGATCGAGTTGACCGGCCTGTCCGGGACGATAGCTGCCATCGGTACGGAAGGCAGACGCGAGTTGCGGTTCCCCGATCAACTGGACGGCAGCGAAAGCGTGCTTCTGATCCCGGCGCCACTGCCGACCTCCCGGATAAGGCGCATCGTCTTCCCATCGCCCGAGGACAAACGAGCCGTCGAAACCGAGGCGCTGGACTTCGTCAACGTGCCGTTGCAGGAGTTCAAGCGCAACACGATGAAGCCCCTGTTCACCAAGCTATCGGACGAGCGCTGGCCGCCAGGACAGGGGCCCGCGGCGCGGGCGGTGCCGCTGCAAGCGCCCTTGGCCGCTGGCGGTATCATGGCGATGCTGCTCCACTTCGCCCATCAAGGCAACCTCTCGGTCGCAGCATGCCGCACCGCCTTCGACCCGGATGAAGGCTTGGTGCCGCCCGGGAACGAATCCATTCTTGCCGGACTCCGGGCGTGGATGCGGGCCGGCACCACGTCGTCGTCGGCCGCGGATGCGACAACGGAATCCGGCGGTTCGGCCGACTTGCACAACGTCTTCCAGGAAGTCCTGCTCTGGGGCGCTGTCGATCGTCTGCTGGACCGGAAGAACGCCGGTCCTGGCACAAGCGCAGAGGACGCATTGCTCGACTACCTCGGCGCAGAAACGCCGAAGCTTGATGCGCGCTTGCAGGCCGGTGCCGGGAAGCTCCTTGACACCCTCGTCTCTCTCACAGGACTCGCCGACACCACGCCCGGCGAACTGTTCGACCGGCACGAAACGCCTCTGGCGCGCGCCATGATCCTGTTCCTTCTGCGTGACCGCTGTGCGGAGCTGCATGAATTCCGTAGCGACCGACTACGCGAGCCGGACTGGCTGACGGCCGCCATCCTGTTCGGCGCACGCGAAGGCTGGATGGGGTTGCCCCTGCCGCTACGCGCCGTTCCCGGACTGGCCGATGCCGCCACTCACCGCATGGCGCAGATGGCGCATCGGATGGCGAGTACGGACCTCGACCTCGGTGCCCCGCCGGCGAGACCGCGCCCCTTGCGGGAGTTGTTCGGCGATGGCCATACTTGGGGCGCCAAAGAGAACGGCGCCGCCGTCGAGCTTGCCCAAGCGTTCAAATGGGACTGTGTCCGCACCCGAATCACCCTTGCGCAAGGCGAGTACAAACTCTCCGTCCACGGTGGCTCTGTGCACATCGAGCTTCCTGGCAGGCCCGTGTTGGACACCAGGGTCGATCCGGAGCGGTTCTTCCACCGCCTCGCCGAAACGCGGGTGGGAACCAAAGTCGAAGAGAAGGTCCGCAAAACCCTTGGTGTCTGAACCATCGTGCACGCGCTTTCGCGGTTTCCTTGCGATACCGGCAGCGAGCGGCTGACTCACCGGCGGCGGTGAGGAAATATTGCAGCGGCGGCCCAATGTCACGGAGCTTTCCGTTCAGGTGCACACCGTTGGGTCCAGCCGTTAGGTTGCGGCCGTCCGCCCAAGGATGTCTCCTGTTCCGGCAGGTTGGCGGCGGGAAACGCCACCGCTACCTCATCGCACAAGAACCCTGTATGGCCGAGATTGATCAAACTGAGGTACGCGGCAACGGCGAAAACGTCCAGTGCAAGCGTCCATCGACACAACGAAAGGAACGAACCATGGCTGTTCAACCGAAACCGTTACTCTCGGCGGCATCGGCCGCGCTCCTCGCACTGAGCCTGCTCGGACCTCCACTGCTGCCGGGTACGTCTGAGGTCCACGGCCAGGACGCAATGAAGGTAAGCGTTCCGTCCGCCTTTCAATTACCCACATCATTGATTTGCAAGGTGGCGCCAAGGGCGATGTCGTTC
>JAPPNF010000148.1 GCA_028818755.1 Deltaproteobacteria bacterium
GCCGACGGCAAAAAAGACCAGCAAATTATGCCAGGAAATTACGGGACGCGACACTGGGGGAGCGTGAAAGCCCCACCTCACGTCTATGCGTTCCCCATCATCATGCTGGTGATGCGCTCAAGATCGTCCTGCGAATAGTACTCGATTTCCAGCTTCCCCTTGTCGTCACTGGCCCTGTGCATCAGCCTCACCCGGGTGCCGAGTCGGCGCTGCAACGTTTCGACCAGGTTCGACAGGTCGGGATCCAACCGGTCGCTCGACTTGACGCGCCGCGGCTTGTTCAACCGCCGGACCAGGGCCTCGGTATCGCGCGTCGAAAGGTCCTTGCCCATGACCTCGCGCGCGGCCGCCGGCAGCGTCGACTTGTCGTTGAGCCCGAGGAGTGCCCGGGCCTGGCCGGCGGCCAGCTTGCCGGCGGCCACGTGCTCCTTGATCTGGTCGGGCAGGGACAGGAGTCTCAGCGCGTTGGCGACCGCCGACCGGCTACAGCCCACCTTTCCGGCCACCTGTTCCTGGGTCAGGTGGAACTGCTCCTGGAGCTCGGCGAACGCGGCCGCCTCTTCGATGGGGTTCAGGTCCTCGCGCTGGAGGTTCTCGATCAGGGCCAGCAACAACGAGTTCGGGTCGGGCGTTTCATGAATAATAATAGGTACTTCCGAGAGCCCGAGCCTGCGCGCGGCGCGCAACCGGCGCTCGCCGGCGATCAACTCGTAACCGGTGGCCGTGGTCCGGACAACCAGGGGCTGCAGCATGCCGCTGGCCTCGATGGAGCTGGCCAGCTCATCTATCTTCTCATCGTCGAAAACCTGCCGCGGCTGGTTCGGGTTCGGAACGATCAACGAGGGGTGGACCGACGCGGGGGCGGTCTCCTGTTGAGAATCCTCCACCACGGGTTCGCTCCCTGGAAGCAGGGCATCCAGACCCCGACCCAGTCTATGTTTTTGCATGGCTTGACTCCTTTCGCCCCATCAGTTCGGCCGCGAGACCGAGATAGCTCTGGGCTCCCGTCGAGCGGGCGTCGTAGAGAAGCGCCGGCCTTCCGTGGCTGGGACTCTCGCTCAGGCGAACGTTTCGGGGGATGACGGTCTCGAAGACGGCTTCGGGGAAATGGCCGCGAACGTCTTCAGCCACCTGGGCGGAGAGATTGCTGCGGCCGTCGTACATGCAAAGGACCACCCCCTCGAACTGGAGGTCTTGATTGTACGAGGCCTGGACGCGTTTCATGGTGTCCAGCACCGCGGTGAGGCCTTCGAGAGCGTAGTACTCGCACTGAAGCGGCACCAGCAGGGAATCCGCCGCCGCCAACGCGTTGAGAGTGAGCAGGCCCAGGGAAGGGGGGCAATCCAGCAGGATGTAGTCGAACCGGTACCGCACCGTCTCCAGCGCCTGCCGCAGGCGCCCGATGCGGTTCTCCATGTCGATCATGTGAATCTCGGCGCTGACGAGGTCGCGGTTGGCGGGCAAGAGGAACAGTGAGGGCATCTCCGTGGCGCACAGCGCCTCGGTGACAAAGCAATTCTCGAGCATCACGTCGTAGATGCTCTTGTTCAGAGACCTCGGATCGACCCCGAAGCCCGTCGTGCAATTACCCTGCGGGTCCATGTCCACGATCAGGGTCCTCTTCGCCGCGTCGGCCAGGGACGCGCCCAGGTTCACTGCCGTGGTGGTCTTTCCGACCCCTCCCTTCTGGTTGGCTATGGCGATAATAGTACCCAAAAATAGTACCCAAAAGTCTTTTCTTTTCAACAGGTTATAGAACTGGAGACGTTACTTTTTCTTAGCATTTCCGAACACCGAAAGGAAGGCCGATGTTTCACGTGAAACAGGAAGCCGGCTGTTGTGACACCTCCCAGGCCGGCCGAGAATAGCCCTAAGTCTTGCGGAAAGTCAGCACGGTCCTTTGCTCTCCGCCGAACGGCAGCTCGAAGTGGCTGCTTTCCCCTTCGGCGAGTCCATAACCGGAGATGCACGCTCGGAGTTCATCCAATATAGTCATGCCCTTCGGTCCATGCATAACTACGGCCATGCCGCCCGGGCCCAGAAGGTCCGCACTGGCCTTCAGAAACCCGTGAATATCCGAGAATCCGCGGGTAACCGTCTCCCTCATCGACGGCAGCGGCTCGGCGGACAGATCCTCCATGCGCCTCTCGATGACATGCACGTCTGCAAGCTGCAACTCCCGAGCAACTTGTCTCAAGAAGTTCGCGCGCTTACGGCGCGGCTCCACGAGATGGACAGCCTTGCCGGGAAGCGCGAGCTTGATGGGAATACCGGGAAAACCCGCGCCGCTGCCGACGTCCAGTATTCCTCTGTCACCGCTCAGGAAAGGAACGACCGAAAACGAATCGACAAAGTGGCGACGGACGACGAGCTCGGGGTCCCGGATGGCAGTGAGGTTCAGGCGCCGGTTCCAAAACGCGAGAAGGTCGAGATACTGGCCGAAGGGGTGGATTTGATCCGGCGACAGTTCGACACCAAACGCCCTAGCGCCGGCGACGAGGAGTTGCTCGTTGGTGGCTTCGTCGTCATTTGGCACCTTCCGGGAGACCATGAGCGCCTGAGCAGTAGTTGACGGGCCCCTGTCCGCTCAGCCCGCCTTCATCTTGTACACGTAAAGGGAAAGCACCGAGATGGCGGCGGGCGTCACACCCGAAATCCTGTAGGCCTGCCCCAGGGATCGCGGCCGCACATGGGTCAACTTTTCCTTTATTTCACGGGAAAGTCCGTTGATCTTACCGTAGTCCAGGTCGTCGGGGAGCGATACGTTTTCCATCTTCTGGAAGCGCTTGAGGCCCTGGGCCTGCCGCTCCACGTAGCCGCTGTACTTGATCGACACCTCCGCCTGCAGGGCCACGTCGGCCGGCACATCCGCCAACTCGGGACAGAAGACTGCCAAGTCCGCGAATGCTATCTCGGGACGGCGCAGCAGTTGGGCCAAAGGTGTGATGTTCCGGATGGGCGCGGTCTTGAGGGTGTCAAGCCGGGCCTGGACCGATCGCGACGGATTGATGCGCGTGCTCTCGAGTTTTTCGGCGAGCTCGTTGATCCGGAGCTGTTTTCCGGCTGTCCGCTTATGGGCCTCAGGGGTGGCGAGGCCGATCCGGTAGCCCAGCTCCGTGAGCCGTAGGTCGGCGTTGTCCTCCCGCAGCAGCAAGCGGTACTCGGCGCGGGACGTGAACATCCGGTAGGGCTCGCCGTCCGTTCCCTTGGTTACCAGATCGTCAATCAATACGCCGATGTACGCCTGGTCCCGGGACAAGACGAGGGGCTCTTCCCCGCGGATGCTCAGGACCGCATTGATGGCCGCCATGAGACCCTGGCTCGCGGCCTCTTCATATCCCGTCGTTCCGTTGATCTGGCCGGCGAGGTAGAGACTGTCGATGGCCTTCGTCTCCAACGTCGGCTTGAGCTGTGTCGGCTCCACGTAGTCATACTCGATGGCGTAGCCGGGCCTCATGATCTCGGCTTCTTCCAGGCCTTCGATGCTGTGGACCAGGTCCACCTGGACATCGAGCGGCAGGCTCGTGGAGATGCCGTTGGGATAGACCTCGACCGTGTCGTATCCCTCGGGCTCGAGAAAAATCTGGTGCCTCTGCTTGTCCGCGAACCGTACCACCTTGTCCTCGATAGACGGACAATAGCGGGGACCGCGGCTCTTGATGACTCCGGAGTACATGGGCGAGCGGTGAATGGCCGCCTGAATGATCTCGTGGGTCTTGGGGTTCGTATAGGTGATGTGACAGGGGATCTGCCGCTGCTCGATTCGCTCCGTTCCGAATGAGAACGGGATGGGGTTCTCATCGCCGTACTGAACCGAAAGCTTCGAATAATCAATAGTATGGGCGTTCAACCGCGGACATGTCCCGGTCTTGAGGCGGCCTAGTCGAAGGCCCAGCCCATTCAACGAACCGCTCAGCCCCTGGGCCGCGAAATCTCCGGCGCGGCCGGCGGAAAAATTGCGGTCGCCCACGTGGATGACGCCCTGGAGAAACGTCCCCGTCGTCAGAATGGTCTTTTTCGCCTCGAATACTTCGCCGATCTGGGTTTCGACGCCCGCGACCCGGCCGTCACGGCAGACGAGGGCTTCAACGCTGCCTTGCTTGAGAGTGAGATTCTCGCAGTTCTCCACCACCCTCTTCATTCGCTGACGGTAAAGCGCCTTGTCCGCCTGAGCCCGGGACGCCCTGACAGCCGGGCCCTTTTTCGTGTTCAACATGCGGAACTGGATCCCGGTCTCGTCGATGGCCCGGGCCATCTCGCCACCAAGGGCGTCGATTTCCTTGACCAGATGCCCTTTCCCAATGCCGCCAATGGCCGGATTACACGACATCTGACCGATGTGGTCGAGGTTCAGCGTCAGCATCAACGTGTCGAAACCCATGCGGGCCGCCGCCAAAGAGGCTTCGATTCCCGCATGTCCCGCCCCGACAACGATGATGTCGTAGATCTTCCCTTTTCCCTTATCCGACTGTTTCACGTGAAACATCCTTCTCTGACTTTCCGATCAATATCCCGATTGTGCCAAATTTCTCGGCAAACCTCCATGCGCCGGGCCTGAATACGTGACCCACACGGACCGCTATGCAGATACGGGCGGGTTTGAAACCCACCCCCCACATGTCTTCGTTACGTCCGGCAGGGAACCGGGCAGTTTCGATCACGCACTTGCAACGCAACAGACCGCCGGGTTGACGGCGACGACTCCTTTATTTGCCGATACAGAACTGGGAGAAAATCCGGTCCAGGATGTCGTCGTTGGTCACGGTGCCTATGATCTCCTCAACGCTGTCCCGGGCCTCCTGCAGGTCCACCGCGACGATATCCGGCGGCATCCCTTGATCGACGGCACGATGAACCTCCGCCAGGCTGACCCGGGCTCGTTCCAGGGCGGCCTTGTGGCGGACGTTGGTCACAACCACCTCCGGTTCCTCCGCGGAATCCAGAAAACAGTCACGGAGCGCGGCCTTCAACTCCTCCAGCCCCTGGTTCTTGAGGGCCGACACCTCGACCTGGCGTATGTCGGGTAGCTGCCCGGACACTTCGGCCCGGTCGATCCTTTGTTGCAGGTCCGACTTGTTGATGACGATGAGACCTTGTCGACCTCGCACCCTCGCAATGACGTCCATGTCCTGGACGGTGAGGGGAGACGACCCATCCAGGACCAGCATGCATCCCTGGCTTTCCTCGAGCCGCTTGAGAGTGACGTCGATACCGATCTGCTCCACACCCTTGGTCCTGTCCCGGATCCCCGCCGTGTCCCACAAGACGACCGGCAACCCGTTCAGATTCACCGTCTCCTCAATGAAGTCGCGCGTGGTCCCCGGCGTCGCCGTGACGATCGCGCGGTCGACCCCCAGGAGCGCGTTCATCAGGCTCGACTTGCCGACGTTCGGCCGCCCGACGATACATACCTGGACGCCTTCGCGGATGAGGCGGCCCCATTCGTAGCTGTCCACGAGAGCGGAGATACGGTCAATGACGCCGGAGACCTTGCGGCTCAACTCCTGACGCTGGAGCAGCTCGATCTCTTCCTCCGGAAAGTCGATGGCGGCCTCCACTTGCACCAGGGTGTCCACAAGCTGTTCCCGCAACTCCTGGACCTCTTGCGACAAGCCGCCTTCCATCTGGCCCAGCGCCACACCAGCGGCCTTGTCCGTGCGTGACCGGATCAGATCCAGTACCGCTTCGGCTTGCGCCAAATCCAACCGTCCATTCAAAAATGCTCTCTTGGTGAACTCCCCGGGTTCCGCGTGCCGGGCGCCACACGAAAGCGCCAGACCGAGCACCCGACGCACGACGACGGGGCCGCCGTGGCAGTGGATCTCCACGGTATCCTCACCCGTGTAGCTCCTGGGCTCCCGCAGGAAGGCGAACATGACCTCGTCGACCACCGACCCGCCATCCGGATCGCAAACTTTCCCGTAGTACAACCGGTGCGATTCCCAGTCGACCTCCCCGCCGGAGAGGATCTCCGTACCGATTCGCTTGGCGTCAGGGCCGCTCAATCGCACCACGGCCACACCCCCTTCACCCGGGGGCGTCGCGACCGCCGCTATCGTGTCCGCCTTGTACATAAAGTATTCGGCCTCAACCCGTGTCACCGGCTTTGACGGCCATTATATCCTATCCGCCTGCGTGTTGCGTCCGCTCCAGGCAACCTCGAACAGCCGTCGCGCGGCGTATTCGCCTCCTGTGGAAAACTGTGTTAAATACCCGATTCGGATAGGAATGCCATGAGCCAAACCACCGACGACCTGAGAATCGAAACCTTGCGCCCGCTGTTGCCGCCGATGATCCTGGTGAACGAGGAATTGCCGATTACCGAGCAGGCGACTGCCACGGTCACCAAGGCCCGCCAAGAGATCGAGGCGATCCTTGAAGGCCGTGACCAGCGGCTGCTGGTGATCTCCGGCCCGTGCTCCATTCATGATTCGGACGCGGCGCTCGAGTACGCCGACCGCTTTAAAAAGGAAGCCGGTCGCCTGGCCGACGACCTGCTGATCATCATGCGCGTCTACTTCGAGAAGCCGCGCACGACCGTGGGCTGGAAGGGCCTGATCAACGACCCGGACCTCGACGGCGGGTTCAACATCAACAAGGGGCTGCGGCTTGCCCGGGGCCTGCTGCTGGAGCTGGCCAACATGGGCCTGCCCGCGGGGTCCGAGTTCCTGGACACCATCACGCCGCAGTTCACCGCCGACCTGGTTTCATGGGGCGCCATCGGCGCGCGCACGACCGAGAGCCAGGTGCACCGGGAGCTGGCCTCCGGACTGTCCATGCCCGTCGGGTTCAAGAACGGCACCGGCGGCTCGATCCAAATCGCCATCGACGGGGTGCGCGCCGCGCGACACCCGCACCATTTCCTCGGCGTCACCCATCAGGGTATCGCCGCGGTGATCTCAACCTCGGGGAACGAGAGCTGCCACGTCATCCTGAGAGGTTCCAACGGCGGCTGCAACTTCGACCGCGCCGTGGTGGACGAAACCGCGCGGACGCTCCGCGACGCCAACCTTCCGCATCGCGTGCTCGTCGACTGCAGCCACGGCAACAGCCAGAAAGACTACACGCGCCAACCCGAAGTCTGCGTCGATGTCTGCGAACAGGTAGCTTCCGGTTCCGACAACATCTGCGGCGTCATGATGGAGAGCCACCTGGTGGCGGGTCGCCAGGACATCAAGCCCGACACGCCTCTCACCTACGGGCAGAGCGTCACCGACGCCTGCATCGACTGGGAAACCACCGTCCCCATGCTCGAAGACCTCGCCCGGGCCTCGGCGCAGCGGCGCTCCTGAACGGGCCGAACCTGGGGTCGTGTCCCACCTGATTCCTGACCAATCTCAGGAGTTTTCTGCGCTATCAGGGGCCGCGTCACCGAAGCCCAGCGATTCGAGCACGGGACCGAAGTACCCCGCGAAGGTGCCCGTCACGGAACCGTCGACGATCAGACGCTGGTCGTCACCGCAATGGATGACAAGGGCATCCGCCAGGGGGCGTGACAACCGGCTGAAACGAACCTCGTCTTTCAGGTAGGTTCTCGACTCGCCGTCGTCGAGTGAGAGATCCTCCTTCGGAACATCCCCCACAACGACGCGGTCGGCAAACAGGAGCACCCAGCACGCCCGCGCGTTGCCGGACGACGCCTCGAACACCGCGACGGCCTCGTTCTGACCGTCGGAAAAGACGGCTCCGCCTGCCGGCGCAGGGAGTTCCTGGTCGCCGATCTGCCGCAGGACAGCCGGCGCCGACCCTGGCGGGACGGTGGACAGCGTCCCGTACTTCAGGCGATCACGCAGCCGCGACTCCACCGCATTCAGATATCGCGACCAGAGCGCAGTGACCTGCTTACGCTCCGGGAGCAACACCGAAGCATTGAACAGCACCATATGGTCGTGTTCGACCGGCCAGTCCGCCGCAGCCTTCTTCGCCAGCAGATCGACGAAGGACGCGATCAATGGTTCAGCCAGGGGGTCTCCGACCAGATCCCGCGGGGGCTCGATCGAGTATTGCTCACTTTCCGCAACGCGGCCGGAATCGAGGCCGCCATCGTCGAAGGCGATCGGCATCGCCTTCTCCAGCAGCACGCGGTTCACGCCGACATCCCCGATTCGCTTGCGCGCCGCCACCGCGAACGCGCTGCCTTCGATCACCTGCCGCGCTTCCCCGATGTCGAGCCGGCACCAGTCGCGGGCAAGCATCGCGAGATGGATGAATCCCTCCTCGATGCGTATCTCCTCGCGGCTGCCGGCGTCGATCAGATCGATCTGCAGACCCATCGACAGCCCCTTCTCCATTTCCTCTATCGCCTTGCTGGCGTTCGGCTCATTCAATCCGCGCAGGTCCCGCAGGATCGCCCCGAGACACTCGGCAATCGCCTGGCGTTGCGCGAGGGGCAAGGACGCGAAGTCGATCGGGGGCGTCAGCGCGGGGTCCGGTTCACCGTCGTCGGCAAGTGTGCGCAGCAGCGCCAACTTGGCGAACTCGTCCGGAATCCGTGCGCGCAGAATGCGGTCCAGCAGGAGCTTGCGGTTGTGGTCGATGCCCGGAACCAGCTTGTGAATGCGAAGCGCCTCGACGAGCCCCAGCCAGTCAGCCGTCCGAGTCGTGCGGCTTGGATCGTACGTGCGCGCCACCTGCAGATAGACCAGCGCTACGGAACCTTCCAGCAGTTCCTTCAGCCAGCCTTCGGCGTACCTCTGGATCACGTGTTTGCCGACCCTCGTTAGTGCCTCTCCGGCGAGAGTCGACGCTACCAGCGTGACCGGGTTCGCACCGAGGGCAATGCGAGCGGCCAGCGTCGCGCCACGCACATAGTGTTGCCAAGGCGTGTACATCCGGTACAGGTGGCGAACCTGCTGCACCCGTTCTAGCCACACCACGACTTCCCTCACGGTCCAACCTGTGACATTGACGACCGGCGCCTGCCGTGCCGCTTGCAGGAGGTCGCCGATCGCAGACCGTGCAGCAAACGCGATGTCACCGATGCGCGCATCGAGCTCCGCTTTCTCGGTCTCCTTCCCGTACAGGCGGGCGACTTCCTTCACTACATCGCGGATTTCGTCGAAAATGGCGCGGCCATCCAGGCCGGCGATCTCCCAGCGCTCCTGCTTCACGTAGCGCCGGTCACGGATACCATCCCAGACGCGGTCGCATCGGTCCTGGATCATTCTCCCGAGCCGCACGTCCAGTTCCGACGGCGTGCCGGCCGTTTCGGAGCCGTGAGACCGCTGGAGCGCGCTCCAGGCCTGCTCCACCGGCGACACGCCCTCGGCGAGCCAGCGCTCCTCAACCTCTCTTCGATCGCGCTCACGCAGTTCGTCGATGTGCCGCTCGACCTCCGCGACGAGTCCTCGGTCAGCGGCGGCGGATCGCGCGAGGCCCGCCGCGAAACCGAGCGCGCCGGCGCCGAGCAGGATGAGAGCAATCCCCACCTCTACCGAGAGCAGGAAAAAGAGAGAAACCCCGGAAACCGTGACACCGCATCCTGCGAGCAACCAGCCGACGGACGCGCTTATTCGGATCAGTCGCATGTCACCATCCTTATGAGCCTGTCCGGGTATTCCCAAGGGCAGCGGAAGGGGTCCTTCGACTTCGCGACGCTGCGCGTCGCTACGCTCAGGACGAACGGTTTCTCCGTTCGTCCTGAGCCCTTCGACAAGCTCAAGACAGGCGTAGCGACATGAAGCGTCGCGAAGTCGAAGGACAGTTCGATTGCTCGGGCGGGCTCCTAAAGGTCCACGGCCCGCCCCTGCTCCGACGACTCCGCGATGGCGTCGACGAGTCGGTGCAGGTCCACGGCCGTGTTGAAGTCGGGTTCACAGTGCGTGCCGTTGCGGATGGCCTCGGCGAACCTCACGTACATTTCGCCGACGTTCCTCGGCTCCTTCTCCGGGGTCTCCGCCGGCGCCTTTGTGTACTCGGGCGGTACCGGAAGGTCCTGGAGACCGGAATCTCCCGCCTTGGCTCCCCGAAGACGGACGACCTCAAGCTGCGGCGTGTTGTCGGACGT
The DNA here is from genome assembly GCA_028818755.1 of Deltaproteobacteria bacterium. Lineage (GTDB taxonomy): Bacteria > Desulfobacterota > Binatia > UBA9968 > JAJDTQ01 > JAJDTQ01. Next base: position 10,007 of record JAPPNF010000148.1, read on the forward strand.
GGCCACGAGGGTACCCTCGCGACCGTAGATCTCCATGCCGTATCCGTACGCCTTCCAGGGTATGGCTGCCACATAGACCGAAGCCACCGCGCCGCTCGCCAGCCGCCCGCTCACCAGCACGTTGTCCGGAGAAGTGACGTCCACGTAGCGCTGCGTATCGGTCTCCAGCCACTGTCGTGCCTGAGTGCTCACCACGGCGGACACGGAACTGAAATCTCCCACGATGAAACGTAGCGCGTCGATGGTGTGGCCGTGGGCGATGGTCAAGGCGTTGGCACCCAAAGACGCGTCCTTTTGCCAGCTCCGGTCCGAGGGCCAGCTCAGTATGCCGCCTCGGGCCACGCTCACGTGGCAGGCCATGACCTCGCCCACGTAGCCGTCCACCACTAGGTCCCGGGCGTAGACGATGGCCGGGTTGGCCCTAGCCTGGAGCCCCACCATGTGCGTGAGCCCCCGGGCCTCGGCAAGGTCACGCATCTCCACGGCCTCGGCCCGGGTCTTTCCCAGCGGCCACTCGGTGAACACGTGCTTGCCCGCGTTGAGCGCATCCATGGTGACCTGGTAGTGGGCCGGCACCCGCAGCAACACCGCGACCGCTTCGACGTCGGGGCAGGCCAGCATCTCGCGGTAGTCGTCGAACGCCATCTTCGCGCCGTACTTCGCGGCCGACTCCTCGGCGCTCTCCTTGCGGGTGGTGCACACCGCCGTCAACTCGACGTCGCGGCTCGGCACGATAGCGGGCAAGTGGCCCCTCGGACCCCATCCGCGCGTGGGATTGGCGCCGATAACACCCAGTTTGATCTTTTCTGCCATATTGCTTCTTTCTGGCTAAGTCATTTGGCTACATATGGAAACTACAGTCCAAGATCCGACCCTATGCTTCAAGCAGCGGCTTGAGCCCCTCCCAGTCGGTCACCGGCGGCGCGCAGGTAAAATTCCGGCAGACGTACACCGTGGGCTTGCCGCCGACCTGCGATTTCCCCTCCAGCAGCGGGGAGATTTCCTCCAGCTTTGCATCCGGACTGACCCACTGGAGCGTCTTGTTGGGCAGGTAGCTGTCCTGTACCTGTTGCACGATGCCGCGCGCATCCGGGTCATCCCTTCCCGCCACCATCACAATCTCCGCGGGCTTCGACAGGTGGAAGTCCAGGGCCCCCAGCATGGTGGCCAGACCGAACGGTTCCCTCGCCATGTTGTCGTAGTGAAGGCGCAGCACTTTCTCCGCGCGCTCCAGCAGGTCCTGCTCCCCGGTGTAGTGGTGGAGCCGCACGAGCACCAGCGCCGCCACCGAGTTGCCCGACGGGATGGAGTGGTCGAACCCGGGCTTGGTGCGGCTGATGAGCTGCTCGTGGGACTTGCCGGTGTAGAAGAACCCGCCGTTCGTCTCGTCCCAGAACTCCTCCACCATGGTCCGCGCCAGGGCCTTGGCCCGCTCCAGCAACTCGCCCTCGTGGGTCGCCTCGAACAGGTCCAGCAGGCCGGCGATCAGGAAGGCGTAGTCGTCCAGATAACCGAGCAGCTTGGCCTGCCCGTCCTTGTAGGTGTGCAGCAGCAGCCCCTTGTCGAACATCCGCGTGAAGATGAAGTCCACGGTGCGGGCGCCGGCGTCGCGGATGCGCGCGTCGCCGGTGATGGCGTAGGCCGCGGCCACGCCCGACAGCATCAGGCCGTTCCAGGAGACGATGACCTTCTCGTCGCGAAAGGGCTTGATCCGCTTCTCACGCTCCTCGAAGAGGCGCGCCCGGGCGCCGGCCAGCACGCTCTCGATCTCCTCCTCGTCCCTCTTGAAATACTTGGCCGCCTGCTCGACCGTCAGGATGGGGTGCAGGATGTTCTTGCCCTCGAAGTTGCCGAGATCCGAGACATCGTAGAAACGGCAGAAGATCTCACCGTGCTCCTTGCCCAGGAGTTCCAGGACCTGCTCGCGGGTCCACACGAAGAACTTGCCTTCCTCCCCCTCGCTGTCCGCGTCCTGGGCGGAGTAGAAGCCGCCTTCGGCTTGGCACATCTCGCGCAGCACGTACTCCAGGGTTTCCTCGACGATGCGCTTGAAGAATCCGTCCTTGGTGATCCGGTATGCCTCGGCGTAAACCTGCGCGAGCTGCCCGTTGTCGTAGAGCATCTTCTCGAAGTGGGGCACGAGCCACTTGTCGTCCACGGAGTACCGGTGGAAGCCGCCGCCGAGCTGGTCGTACATGCCTCCCTCGGCCATCTTCCGCAGCGTCTCGGTGATCATCTCCAGGTAGCGCCGGTTCCCCGACAGCCGGTAGGCGCGCAGGAACATGTTGAACACCCCGGCGTTGGGAAACTTGGGCGCTCGGCCGAAGCCGCCGTGGGTTGCGTCGTAGGCCGGTGTCAGACCCTCCGCGCCGCGGGTGACGAGCTCCACGCTCAGCTCGCCGCCGGTCAGGTTCAGCACGCTCATGCGGTCCAGCGCCGCCACGATCTGGTCGACGTTCCTGGCGACGTCCTGCGGCTTGTTGCGGTAGGCCTCCACCACCGCCTTGAGCACACGCGGAAAGCCCGGCATGCCGTGCCGGTCCTCGGGCGGGTAGTAGGTGCCGCCGAAGAACGGCTTCCCCTCCGGGGTCAGGAACACGGTCATGGGCCACCCGCCCCGCTTGGTGAGCAACTGGACGGCGTTCATGTAGATCTCGTCCAGGTCCGGCCGCTCTTCCCGGTCCACCTTGATGCTGACGAAGTTCTCGTTCATCAGCGCGGCGATGGCCTCGTCCTCGAAGGACTCGTGCTCCATCACGTGGCACCAGTGGCAGGCGGAGTAGCCGATGCTCAGCAGGACCGGCTTGTCTTCCGCCCGGGCCTTGGCGAAGGCCTCCTCTCCCCAAGGATACCAGTCCACGGGGTTGCCGGCGTGCTGCAGCAGGTACGGGCTCGTCTCGTTAGCCAGGCGGTTCATCGAAATATCTCCTATCCATCACGAACACTAGTACTTCCGCACCACCGCGACCACCACGCCGCGGATCTCCACCTCTTCTTCCGCGGCCACGATGGGGGCGAGCTCCTCGTCAGCGGAACGCAGCACGACTTTCCCGTCCCGGCGGTGGTATTGCCTGACCGAGGGCTCGCCCCTGACCAGCGCCACCACCGTGTCGCCATCTCGCGCCGCGGGCGTTGACCGCGCCAGGACGAGGTCGCCGTCGCGGAGTTGCTCCGCGGCCATGGAATCGCCACGGACTCGCAGGGCGAACGTGCCGGGGCTTCGCAGCAGCTCCCTGGGAGCGCCGGGCGCGTCGTCCGGCTCCACCGGCTCGAGCACCCGCCCCTGACGCTTGGCAACGGTCATCGGATCATCCCGGCGCCTTCCAGCCTATCAGCCTTCGGAATCGATGGCACCCTTGGCGACGTCGACCATGCCCTGGGCCTTGACGGCGTTGGCGTCGCCGGCGCCGTAGAACTTCCCGAGGTAGGCCGCCACCTTGCGCAACACCTCGTGATGCGCCTCCGCACACGCGGCGCGCGCGTCCGACGACAGCTCGTTGAACTCCCGCTCGATGTTGCCCAGCCACCCCGGCAGGTACTCGGTCTCGATGTCCTCGCCGGTGTATAGGTAGCCTTCCAGCGAACCCACCCTGGCCGCCAGGCCGTAGACCTGTTTGATATCGGCTGCATCCATGATCGCGTCCTCCCTTTGGTCGTGAAACGAACGGCGGGGCAGGGGATTCCGGCTTCTCTACGGCCTTTCCGTAAACCCCGCGCGACGGTTCTTCTGATACTTCCTCACCGCCGAATTGTGCTCCCGGAGGCTCTCGGAGAAGTAGTGGCTGCCGTCATTCCTGGACACGAAGTACAGGTAGCCGACGTCCGCCGGGAACAGGGCCGCCTTCATCGCGGCCAGTCCGGGATTGGCGATGGGCCCCGTGGGCAGGCCGTTGATCCTGTAGGTATTGTAGGGGCCGGGCGTTCGGAGATCCTCCCGCGTCAGGTCGCCGTTGAAGTCCTCCAGACCGTAGATGACCGTCGGATCGCTCTGAAGCCGCATGCCTCGCTTCAGGCGGTTGTGGAAGACGGCGGAGACAATCGGCATCTCGTCCAGGGGCCCGCCTTCCTTCTCGATGATCGACGCCAGGGTTACCAACTGGTGCCGGGTCAAGCCGAGCTGCCTGGCGCGCACCTCCATTTCGGCGGTGAAGGTGTCCTTGAACTCGGTGAACATGGTCTTGACGATTTCTTCTTCCGTGGCCAGCGCACGGAAGAAATAGGTGGTGGGGAACAGATAGCCTTCCATGCTGCCGGTCCCGAGGGAGGCAAGGACCGCCGGCTCACTCACGGCCGCGGCAAACCTCTCTGGCGTTGCCAGTCCCTTTCGTTCCAGCAGTCGGCCGATCTGGCGGACCGTGAAGCCCTCGGGAATCGTGACCTTGTGGACCACGGTCCTGCCACGGACGAGACCGTCGAGCACCGAGCGGGGCGACGCCGCCCCCTCGAAGCGGTAGAGGCCGCGATGAACCCTGGTATCGAGTCCGTGAAGCCGCGTCCAGAACACGAACAGACGGGGGTGGGAGACGACGCCCTTGTCGGCGAGCTCGCGCGCCACCGCCGAGAACGTGTCACCGCGCCGGACCTCGATTTCCGCAACCGATGAACGGCCGTGATAGGGGGTCAGGAGAAACGCGGCAAGGTAACCGAGGACGAAGAAGGCGGCAAGAAGGACGAGGCCGCCGGCAACCAGGAAGCCTCTACGACTGGTGGGCGGGGACTCCGGCACTGTCAGTTGTCGGTTACGTTCACCTTCATCCATCCTTCGATCTGCTTCAGGAAACCGGCGAATGGATCATCCTTCTTCGGCGCAGCCGCGAAGTAGGCCTTGTGCATGTAGTCGAGCGCTCCGGACAGGTACTCGAACTTCTCCGAGAGCTCCTGGAAAAGCAGGAACCCGGTCCGGTAGAGCGACAGGTCCACTTCGGAGACCTTCCGGTAGGACCGGCGGCCCTCCTGCAGGTAGTAGTCCAGGTAGCCGCCGCGCTCCACGTAGGAACGGAAGATCCCGCTCATGAAGAGCGTGTAGTCACCGAGATACTTCCGCATCCGCCGTTCCTGCATGAGCGGGTTTTCGCGGAAGACCGCCTCGTCGTCCGCCACCAGCATCTCCACCACGCTGTCCAGCCTCTGGTTCCTGCGCGAGCGCACGCGATACAGCCGGTCGCTGCGGGCGAATTCCGTCAGCACGTCCGCCACATAGCCGGTCACCTCGGCATCGCGGATCCCCAACTCGCCGAAGCATCGCTGCGTCATGTTGAGGAAAAACCCCTGCAACCGGTCTTTCGAAAGGATCTTTGTCATGGCGTCACCCGTGGCAGGGTATGCCAACAGGAAACGGCGGGGATGTCAACTGAATTCGCGGGGTGGTTGACCGCGGTCGTGGCGGCAGCGGCCGCTTCGCGGGAGCGTCGACACAGCAGATCCGCCCGCGGGCACCATTGCGTCCAGTCTCGACGCCGCGTAGGGTAGAGGTACGCTCCCCGAGGTATCTTTCGAAGGCGCTTCCGTGACGATCTACAAGGCACTCACCATCGCGGGCTCGGACTCCGGGGCCGGGGCCGGCCTTCAGGCGGACCTCAAGACCTTCGCGGCGCTGGGGGTCTATGGCACGTCCGTGGTGACCGCCATCACCGCCCAGAACACCCACGGCGTCACGCGGGTCCTCGAAACTCCGGCGCCGGTGGTGGCCGCGCAGATCGACGCCGTCATGGAAGACATCGGCGCCGACGCGGTCAAGACCGGCATGCTCGCCAACGCCCGCATCATCCGCACCGTCGCCGACAAGGTCCGACAGCACGGCATCCAGCGCCTGGTGGTGGATCCGGTGATGGTGGCCAAGGGCGGCCACGCGCTGCTGCGCCCGGACGCCATCCGGACGCTGCGGATCCGCCTGTTCCCGCTGGCCGCCGTAGTCACGCCAAACCTGCCCGAGGCACAGGCGCTGACGGGCGTTGAGGGGACCGGAGTACGGGCAATCAAGGAAATGGCGCGACGGATCGTCGGGATGGGAGCCGGAAGCGTCGTGGTAAAGGGCGGCCATCGGAAAGGCGACGCCACCGACATCCTCTACGACGGCGCTGACTTCCAAGAATATCCGGCTCCGCGGATACGGACCCGGAACACCCACGGTACCGGCTGCACGTACTCGGCGGCCCTGGCCTGCGGCCTGGCCTGCAACAACACGCTGGAAACCGCGGTGGCCGAGGCCAAGGAGTTCATCACCGAGGCGATCCGCCGGGCGTACTCCATCGGAGCGGGGCACAGCCCGGTGAATCATTTCCACAAGTGATGCAGGCACACCGACCTCTCGCGCCGAGTGTCGGTCTCGTAGAATGTGGTTACATCGTCAGAAAGCGACGCGGTTCACGCCATCGACCGCGTCGAAATGGCTGTCGTTGCTCAAAATTGCGAGAGAGTGCTGGCGGGCCAGCGCAGCGATCCAGACGTCATTCGACGGGATGGGACTGCCAAGCTGCTTCAATTCCAATCGAATGCGCGCGTAGGCATCGGCTGTCACGGAGGTGACCGCCGCGATCTCCGTCATCGGCACGTAACGGGTTAGCCAATCCTGATACCGCTTCCGGTGACGCGATTGGCGGATGCCGTAGTAGTACTCACCGAGAACGACACTGGGTATCACCAGCCGGGTGGCGGAGCGTAGAGGCGCTTCGACTGCGTCATTTCCCTCCGCCCACGCGGACAAGGCGTTGGTGTCGAGGATCATTCGAGGTCTTCGGCGGTGAGCCTTTCGAACTCCTCCTCGATTGCATCGAGAACGCGGCGATTCTCCTCGGAAAGATCGGATAGCGCACCGAAACCGGCCATCCAGGGCGGCTCCGAATCGTGTGTCTCGGTGCCGCAACGCCGGAGTTGTGCTTCAAGCGCTTCGGTAAAGAAACGCCTCAAGGTGACGCCGCGGGCAGCAGCGAGGGCCTTTGCATGCCGGAACATGCCGTCCGGAAGCTCGATCGTCGTCTTCATGGACCCATAATCCCATAAAAATGGGTATCGCTCAAGCAACTTGGGGTCAGCGCGTCTCACCTTCTGCCCGGTGGACCCCGTCGGTAGCCGGATGCATGCCTACGCTGCAAGCCGCGCAATGCACCTGCGGGCCGTCTCGGTGACCGCGACCGTATCCACCGTCGTCAGCATGCAATCGCGCACCACCGGGCGTCCCTCCACCAGAAGGTCGCGAACAGTGAGTGGCCCGCAGAGCACGAGAGCGGCCACCGGGTCCCATGCGCCGGCGGCGCCCAGGCCGGAAACGTCCCAGATCGCCAGGTCGGCACGCTTGCCCGGCTCGATGGTTCCGAGCTCGCCGGCACGTCCGAGAACAGTCGCCCCGCCCAGGGTCGCGATCTCGATGGCTTCGCGGGCGCTCATGGCGGCGGCGCCGTGACGGACCCGCTGCAGCATCATGGCCTGCCGCGCTTCGGGCAGGAGGCTTCCGGAATCGTTGCTGGCCGATCCGTCGACACCCAGGCCGACGGCGACGCCGGCGTCGCGCATGGCGCGGACCGGTGCGATGCCCGACCCCAACCGGCAGTTGGACGACGGGCAGTGCGCGACGCCGGTCCGGGTGCGGGCAAAGAGGGCGATCTCTCTCGGCTCCAGCTGAACGCAGTGCGCGTGCCACACGTGCTCTCCGACCCAGCCCAGCGATTCGGCATACTCGCCGGGGCGGCAGCCGATGTTTTCGAGCGACCAGGCGACGTCTTCGGCGTTCTCGGCCAGGTGCGTGTGCAGGCGGACGTCCTTGTCGGCCGCCAGCGCGACGGCATCGCACATCAACTCCCGGGAGACGGAAAAGGGCGAGCAGGGAGCGATGCCGACGCGGACCATGGCGCCCTCGGATGGATCGTGAAAGGCGTCGATCACGCGGATACAGTCTTCGATGATGTCGGCCTCGCGCTCGGTCATGTTGTCAGGAGGCAAACCGCCGGAGCTTTCGCCCACGCTCATTGCGCCGCGGGTGGGGTGGAAGCGCAGTCCGACGGCGCTCGCTGCCTCAATCGTGTCCTCCAACCGCACGCCGTCCGGATAGAGGTAGAGGTGATCCGAGCTCGTGCCGCAGCCGGAAAGGGCCAGTTCCGCCAGCCCGAGTTGCGCCGACACCAACATGTCCTCGGGTCGCATTCGAGCCCAGACAGGGTAGAGCGACCTGAGCCAGCCAAACAGCGATGCATCCTGACCCGCCGGCACAGCGCGGGTCAAGGTCTGGAAAAGGTGATGATGGGTATTGACGAGCGCCGGCGTCACCACGCAGCCACGGGCATCAATCACCTCCCACCCGGCAGGGTCCTCCGGGCCTCCGGCTCCCACGTTCTCGATCTTGCCGTCCACTACGAGGATGTCCGCGCCCACCAGCTCGCTTCGGCCCACGTCCATCGTGACGACGACATCGGCGTTACGGATCCAGCGTCCATGGTCCGTCAAATGACTTCTCCTGTCTTGCGCTCCCAGTGACCTCGGTCGATGATTTTGTCTAATCGGGTGGTAGCATCTTGCAGGGCTCAAATGATTTGTCTAAACATATCTTTTAGGATAATAAATCTGCTTATACATATCATATACTTGAGCTTCGTCTCATGGATTGATCTGTTATAGTAGATTAATTTAGGCTAATGATATAGAATAAATGATCGCAATGATTTATACAACTGAACATATCGCCTCTATCCTCAAGAGCGCTCGCAAGGCCCGGGGTTTGAGCCAGCGCGCGCTCAGCGCCAAGGTCGGCGTGCCACAAAGCCATCTCTCGAAAGTAGAGAAAGGCGCGGTCGATCTAAGGGTGTCCAGCCTCGTGGAACTCGCCCGTGCCCTTGATCTGGAGCTTATGCTCGTTCCGCGCAAATCTGCCCCCGCCGTAAACGCGCTTGTCCACGCCCTGCCCATAAGTCGGGAAACCGAAACTTCACGACCAGCTTATGCCCTGGATGAGGAAGACGATGGCTGACGTTGCCGTCCTCAACGTCCTCCTTTACGGTGCGCCCATCGGTACACTGACGCGCGTGGCCGGTGACCGCACGCTCTTCTCATTCAACGAGGACTACATCGCCGACAAAGACCGCCCCGTCCTCGGCCTCGGCTTCAAGGACCGTCTCGGGGAGCTGATCACCGACTTCAGGCCCACGCAGACCAAGTTGTTGCCTTTCTTCTCCAACATGCTGCCCGAAGGACACATGCGAAGCTATCTCGCTGAGCGCGCCGGCGTGAATCCCGCACGTGAATTCTTCCTGCTGTGGGTACTGGGCAGCGACCTTCCGGGAGCTGTCACCATCACGCCCGCGGAGGGAGAGGCTTGGCCGTCCGACGCGGCTGATGCTGGGCGTGGTCGTGACCGATACGACCATGCCCTGCGGTTTTCGCTCGCCGGCGTGCAACTAAAGTTTTCGGCCATTGAAGCGGCAAGAGGCGGGCTGACCATTCCAGCCAAGGGCGTAGGTGGATCCTGGATCGTCAAGTTGCCCTCCCGGGCGTTCGAGGGCGTGTCCGAAAACGAATACGCGATGATGACGCTCGCCCGAATGATCGGGATGGACGTGCCAGCACTTCGCCTCGTCAGTATAGATGCCATCGGGAACCTCCCGGAAGGGATCGGTGCGTTGAAAGGACAGGCGCTCGCCGTCCACCGCTTCGACCGGCTCTCGGACGGCACCCCCGTGCACATCGAGGATTTCGCCCAGATCTTCGGCGTCTATCCCGACGACAAATACAAAAGAGGCAATGCGCGCAGTATCGCCAACGTTATCGCCGCCGAAGGCAGCGAGGCGGACATTGCCGAATTCATCCGCCGGCTCACCTTCAACACCCTGATCGGCAATGCCGACATGCACCTCAAGAACTGGTCGATGATCTATCCCGACGGCCGTCGTGCGGCGCTCGCGCCGGCCTATGATCTGGTCTCGACGATTCCGTACATCCCGGACCAATTGGCCGCACTCAACGTCAGCCGCACCAAGCGCTTTGATGAGTTCTCCGAAGACGAGCTTTCCCACCTTGCCGCCAAGGCGCGCCTGCCGTCAAAGCTGGTATTGGACACGGCTCGCGAAACCGTAGCGCTCTTCCATCAGTACTGGGGTGTCGCAAAGGCTGACCTGCCACTTGCCGAAGAAGTCATCGAGGCCGTCGAAAGGCGCCTGAAGACGATACCGATTGCTTGACTCAACTGCTACGCCCGATGGCGCTACCGAGCGCAATCCAGAAATAGATCATGTCGAGGAATCCGTGCCGTCACGACCTGCAAGCACCACGAGGGCATCGAGGGCGACGCCGCCCCGGCGTCGCAGCACGAAGGGATTGACGTCGATGGACTCGAGCCGGTCGCCCAGGTCACGGGCGAGCCGCGACACCGCCATCAACGCCTTGACTACGGCGCTACGGTCCAGCGCCGGCGCCCCGCGATAGCCGTCGATCAACCGGGCGGCCCCGGTGCGCGCGATCAACGCCTCGGCCGCGGCCTCATCGAGGGTCGGAGCGGCGAAGGCAACGTCGCGATAAAGCTCCAGCGCCACCCCGCCCGATCCGAACATCACTACGGGGCCCATCTCCGGATCGCGCGAGGCGCCGACCACCAGCTCCAGTTCCCCAGCCACCTGCTCGGCCACCAGCACGCCGTCCACGGCGACTCCCCCGGCCTTGCGCGCGACATTGCGCAGGATGGCGTCGTAGCCCTGGCGCACGGCGCCGGCGGTCATGTTGTTCAGCAGAACGCCGCCCACGTCGGACTTGTGCGTCAGCTCGGCGCCCGCGGCTTTCAGCACCACCGGAAATCCCATGGCGCGGGCGATCCGCACCGCTTCGGCCGCGCTGCCGGCCAACCGCTCCCGAGGCGTCCGAAGGCCGTAGGCGCGGAGCAGCGCCTTGGAATCGACCTCCGACAGCGGGGTCGGACCGGCACCGTGGCCGGGCCTGCCGAGCACCCTCCGCACGGCCGCCGGCGCCCCTGGCGGATTGCGCCGTTTGGCCGCCGTCTTCCTCGACAACCGTTGCGCATGGGAGATGACCGAGCGCACCGTTCGCAACGATTTGTCCGCTTCCTGCAGGAACGCGACGTTGCGCAGCCCGTCGCGCAGCTCCCTGGCATAGTCGTTCAGGCCATGCGAGATCATGGTGACGAAGGCGATGGGTTTCCTCGCCCGCGCCGCCAGTTCGTTGACCGCGCGCATGTTGGCTTCCTTGTTCCCGCCCTCGGGCGCCCGCAGCAGCTCCTCCTGCAGCAACAGCATGTCGATGCCGGGATCGTCCAGCAGCGTCTCGACGCAGCGGATGTAGGTCTCGTGGCTGGTGAGGGCGGCAAAGCCGGAATCCAGGGGATTGCCGATGACGGTGCCTACGCCGAGCAGCTTCTCCAGGCGCTTGCGGGACCTGGCGGAGAGGGACGGAAAGGACAGGCCGTTGGCGTCCGCGTGGTCGAGCAGCACGCCCCGCAGGCCCCCGGAGAAGGTCATGGCGCCCAGCCTTTCGCCCTTGGGCAGCCGGACGTGCAGCAGATACTCGGCCATCTCCACCACGTCATCGAGGGTGGCGACGCGGACGGCGCCGTAATCACCGGCGATGGCGTCGAAGGCGGCGATGGATCCCGCCAGCGCGCCGGTATGGGCCAGGGCGGCCGCCCGGCCGTTGTCCGAAGTGCCGAGCTTGACCACGACCACCGGCTTTCCCGCCTTCCTTGCCGCGCCGCAGGCGGCCAGGAACCGTTCCGGCTCGCGCACCGCCTCCAGGTAGGAGACGATGAGCCGTGTCTGGGGATCGGCCGCGAAGTACTCGATGTAGTCGGCGGTCTTGAGCCCGGCCTCGTTGCCGCTGCTGACGATGTAGCCCACGTCCATGCCGCGTTCTTCGAGGGTGCGCTTGAGCGCCATCACCAGCCCGCCCGACTGCCCGACGATGGCGATGGGACCCGGTTTGGTGCGTTGCGGGCGGTTGTCGGTCATGGTGACGAACCCGGCGCCGCCGTTGAAGTTGCCGATGCAGTTGGGGCCGGAAACGGCTATGCCCAACTCCGCGATGGCGGCGGAGAGCCGCCGGCCGCGCTCGACGGCCACCGGATCCGGCACTTCGCCGAAGCCGGACGATACCACCGTGGCGCTGCGCGCCCCGGCGGCCGCCCCTTCGCGCAGGGCCGCCTCCACGAACGGCGCCGGCACGTACACCGCCAAGTGGTCGGGCGGCTCGGGAAGCTCGGCGTAGCTCATGTAGCAGCGCGTACCCCACACTTCCTCGCGCCGCGGGTTGAACGGATAGACCGGACCCGCATAGCCGTAGCGATCGAGATTGCGCCAGCAGCGCTGGGGCCAGTTCCCGGGCTTGTCGGTGGCGCCGACGATGACGACGTTGCGCGGATTCAGCAGCGCCTCCACGTCGGGGCGCGGGTTCGGAGCCGGTCGTGGCATTGGGGTTACCTGCGCGGGGCGGTCTGTCTCGATTGTCTGAAGACCCGACAATGGGTGCGTCAATACGCGGGTGGTGGGTGATTGTCAATGGGAGTTGCATCCAGTTCCCACGGCAGCGCACCTGGACTCCAGCTCGTGAACACAGTCCGACTTTCTTTCACTTTCCCGTCAACGACCAGAGAGTTTCCCAAGCCGAAGCGTGAAAAGGGGTGGCTCAGTCTAAAGAAGCCAGATATGATACCGATCAATAAAGTATGTGAGGAAATCGGGCCCGAGAACGTCCTCGCCGAGGCTATGACAAAGGCCGTTCGGGGGGCAGAAGGAGCTTGACAAGAAATGAACGCAGAAACGATCAGCATCATCGTATCCGTGGTGGCAGTCGGCGCGGCAGTCGGAACCCTTGCGATGATGGGAACCAGGCAACTGCGCCAAGACATGGACCGACGCTTCACCGAAATGCGTGACGACATTCGTGACGTGCGACACGATGTGAGCGAAGTGCGACGTGACGTGAATGCCCTGCGCGAGGCAGTAGGGGTCCTGAAGGAGGGCGTAGCGTCTTTGAAAGAGGCAGTGAGTTTTTTGAAGAAGGACGTGGGGTTTCTGAAGGAGGACGTAGGGTTCTTAAAGAAGGACGTGGGGTTTCTGAAGGAGGATGTCGCCGCTCTAAAGGACCGTGGTGGGACTACGGGCGTGGAATGAACTGCTGTGCGATTCGTTTCACTGACTCGCCGTAATTCCTCCATCCACATACATGATCTGCCCGGTCACGAAGGCGGAGGCGTCCGAGCAGAAGAACATCACTGGCCCGACGACGTCCTTGGGGTCGGCGATCCTGCCCAGGGGGATGCGTTCCAGAAGCTGGTTGCGAAACTCGGGGTTCTCGATGACGTGGCGGATCATCTCGGTGTAGACGAAGGTGGGGGCTACACCGTTGACGGTGATGCCGTCTCTGGCCAGCTCCATGGCGTGCTGCTTGATGAGCATGACGAGAGCGCCCTTGGTGCTGCAATAGGCGGAGTAGCCGCGGTCGCGGAGCCCGAGTTGAGCGCGCACGGACAGGAGGTGGACCTGCCGGCCTCCCCCGGCGGCGGTCTGGTGCTTGGCGGCCGCTTGGGCCAGGAACATGGCGCCCTTCAGATTCACGCGATAGACCTCGTCGTAGGCTTCCTCTGAGACTTTGAGCAGCGGCTCCTCGCGCTGAATGCCGACGCAATTGACGAGCACGTCGATGCGTCCGTGGCGTTCGGCGACGCTGTCCACTGCCTCCCGGATGGACGAGACGGACTCCACGTCGAGCGGGATGCCGTCGGTCGCGAGGCCATGTTTTGTCAGAGCCAAGGCGAGCCCTTCCGCCTTGCCCGTATCGCGCCCGGCGACAGTGACGCGGGCGCCGGCCAGCGCCAGCGCCCAGGCGATGGCCTCGCCGATGCCGCCGTATCCTCCGGGCATGAACACGACCTTGTCGCGCATGTCGAAGAGGTTCGTGAGCTCGGTTGCGAAATCGATGGTAGGGGTAATGCGTTCCATGGCTTGAATGCCTCCCTGAAATGGCGTCCTTCGACTTCGCTCGGCTACACCTCGCTACGCTCAGGACGAACGGGTATGTGGTTTCCACGATTCTTGAACCGAGACTCCTGCCACGGCTAGTCCATGTGCAGGCCGCCATTGATGTCGATGATCTCGCCGGTGATGAAGCCTGCGTGGGGCGACACCAGGAACGCGATCAGGCGGGCGACCTCCTCGGGTTCGCAGAAACGCCCCACCGGGATCTGACGGAGCAGGGCCTCGCGCTGAACGTCGGTGAGTTGCTCGGTGACCATGGGCGTCCTTATGTAGGCGGGCGCGACGCCGTTGACGGTGATGCCCTCGGCGGCGACCTCACGCGCGAGGGAGAAGGTCAGGGCGCCCAGCCCGCCCTTGGAGGCAGTGTAGGCGGTTCCCGCGGTGAGGCCGCCGCTCTTCATGGCCAGCGAGCAGACGTTCACCACGCGGCCCCAGCGTTGCCGGCGCATGCCCGGCAGCAGGGCGCGCGTGAGATAGAAGGCGCCGTCCAGGTTGACCGCCATGAGCCGGCGCCACTCGTCCACGGACGTGCTCTCCGCCTTGTTGTTCGACAGGATTCCGGCGTTGTTGACCAGCGTGTCCACGGTGCCGTACTGGTTCCGGATGGTTTCGCAGACACGCTCCACGGCCGCCGGGTCGCCAACGTCCACCACCAGGGGCGAGGCGGCAGGGCCGATTTCTTGCGCCTTTTCCTCCAGCCGGTCGGCGGCGACATCCATCATGACGACGCGGTGCCCGTCGGCGGCCAGTTGCCGGGCCATGGCGGCGCCCAAGGCCCCGGCGGCGCCGGTGACGACACTCAGCCGTTGGCTACTCATCCGCATCGCTCCGCGGCGGGTGGAATGATTCGGCCGGGACAGGAACGACGTTCATCGCCGTAACTCCGCGGCCGGGGGAGCCAGCCGGCCAAGATAGGAACGGACGTCCGGCGCCGCGACCATGGCGCGGAAATCCGGATACTCCCGGACCCGCCCCGCCAACACGAAGACGAAGCGCTCGCACACCTCTTCCATCAGCTCGACATGGTAGGGCTCGTTGGGATGCAGGCAGACGAGGACCAGCCGGCCCTCGGATCGCAGCTTGCGAAAGAAATCCAGCATGAAGCCGATGTAGCCGTCCCGGGTATTGAACTGCGGCTCGTCGAACAGGTGCACCATGGGGTAGTCGTGGCCCGCCGGCTGCATCAGGAACGCGGGCCGGGTCCTGCGGAAGCGCCGCACCTGATACGACTGGTGGTAGTGGATCGCCAGCCTGTCCCGCTCCTTGTACTTCACGTCGTGGATGTTCCGGCCCATGACCCGGACCGAACCGGCGCTGGGAGTGTTCGAACCGGTGATCAACTCGAAGAGCGTGGTCTTTCCCGACCCGTTGGGCCCCATGACGCCGACGATGGCGGAGTCCCGCATGGTCAGGTCTGCCTGCAGCCGGAACGTCTCTCGCGGCGGCAACATACCGCGGGTGTAACGCTTCACCAGGCCCCGGACTTCAAGGATCGGCGCCGTCATGGTCACACCCCCAACAACCCGACACGGAGGTCGTCGTCGGCCAGGAGGCCGGCGGCCGGGCCCTCGTGCACGATGCGGCCCCGGTCCATGACGTAGGCGCGGTCGCTGACCTGGAGCGCGGTGGAGGCGTTCTGCTCCACCACCAGCGCGGATATTCCGGCTTCCTTGAGGCGCGACACCGTCGCCATCACGTCCTGAACGACCTTGGGCGCCAGCCCCTGGGACGGCTCGTCGAACAGCACCAGCCCGGGCGCCCCCAGCAGCGCCCGGCTGATGGCGACCATCTGCATCTCGCCCCCGGACAAGTTCTCGCACTCCCGTTCCATCAGGTGCTCCAGCGCGGAGAAGATCCCGAACATCTCGCCCAGGGACCAGGACCGGAAGCGCGTGCGCTTGCGGGCGATGGACAGGTTTCGCGCCACCGTGAGGGTCGGGAAGATACGGCGGTCGTCCGGCACCCAGCCGACCCCCAGGCGGGCGATCTCGTGGGTGGCCCGGGCCGTGATGTCGCCGCCGTCGAACCGGATGGTCCCCCGCCTTGCCGGGGTGAGGCCCAGGATCGACCGCAGGGTAGTGGTCTTGCCGGCGCCGCTGGGACCGAGCAAGGCCACCACCTCGCCCTGCGCAACGCTGAGCGATACGCCGAACAGCGCCTGGGTCTCGCCGTAGAAGGTTTCTATGTCGGTCACATCAAGGATCACGTCTGTCCTCCCGGGCCACCGGAGTGGACCGGACACGGGCGGGTTTGAAGCCCGCCCCCTGCATCGGGAATCACGGCGAGCCTCCAAGCTCAGCCAGCATCGACCGCTGGACCCATTTGTTCTCCCGCAACTCGTCGGGGGTGCCGCCGGCGATCACCTGGCCCCAATGGATGACCGAGATGGTATCGGCGAGGCCGAACAGGAAGCGCATGTCGTGCTCGATGACGACGATGGAGTAGTCGCGTTTCAGATCCAGCACGAGATCCGCGAGTCGCGCGGTGGCTTCGGCGCCCAGCCCTGACGTGGGCTCGTCGAGGAACAGGAGCCGCGGCTCCGCCGCCAGCGCTACGCCGATCTCCAGCGCGCGCCGCTCGCCGTAGGCCAGATCACCTGCGCGGCGCTGCTCGCGTCCGGACAGGCCCACCCGGGCGAGCACGACCGCGGCCCGGTCGGCCGCCTCGCCGTCCGTCGCGAGAAGGTCGATCACATTGAAGCCGCGCTCGCGCACCTCCGGCAACGCGATCAGCACATTCTCCAGCGCGGAGTACTCATCGAACAGGCTCATGGTCTGGAACGACCGCGAAATCCCCTTGCGGGCGATGGCGTCGGGAGACAGCCCGGTAATGTCCTCGCCGTCGAAGACCACGCGGCCCCGGTCGGGCTTGAACGCGCCGGTGAGCACGTTGAAGCAGGTGGTCTTGCCCGCGCCGTTGGGGCCCATGATGCCGCTCAGGCGGCCGACCTCGAACGAGAGATCGATGTTCTCCAGCACCACCTGATGCCCGAACCGTTTGTGTATGCCGCGTGCTTCGAACAGGGCCACCTATGACCTCCCGGACAGACTTTGGTGAACCGCGTCCTTCGACTTCGCTTCGCTACGCTCAGGACGAACGGCGGACACGTCCTTCGTTTCCCCATGCTCGGGACCGACGGCGGACGCATCTCCCGTTCGTCCTGAGCGTAGCGGAGCGCCAGCGAAGCGAAGTCGAAGGGCACCGCCGAAGCACTCCTGCCAGACCCCCGCGATGCCCTCGGGCTTGAACAGCACCGACACCACGAACACCAGCCCGAACCACAGCAGCCAAGTCTCGGTGACGGCGCCGAGGACGTCGCGGGCCAGGAAATAGACCGCGACGCCCACCACCGGTCCCCAGAAGCTGACGAATCCGCCGCCGATCAGCGTCATCATGACGATCACGCCGGAGGCGTGCAGGCTCATGACGTCGGGGTAGGCGCTCTGCTGCGCCATGGAGAAGAGCGAGCCGGCCAGCCCCGCCACCGCCGCGGACAGCGAGAACACCGCCCATTTGAAACGCCACACGTTGTAGCCAACGAAGCGCGCCCGCTCCTCGTTCTGCCGAACCGCCTGCAACACCTTGCCGAACGGCGAATGGACGAGCCGCCAGAGCGCTACGACGACGACCGCGAGGACCAGGAGCACGAAGTAGAAGAGGGCGACGTTGGAACCCAGCGGCACGGACGCCAGGCCGAGCTCCAGCGCCGGGCGCGGGATGTTCAGCAACCCGTCCTCGCCACCCGTTACGGTGTGCCACTTGATGGCGATGAACCAGAACACCTGGCCGAAGGCGATGGTCATCAGCGCGAAGTAGATACCGCGCCGGTGCGACAGGAAGCAGGCCACCACCGCCCCGGCGGCGAACGCCGCCACGGTGGCGAAGGCGATGCCGAGCACGAGGTTCTCGAAAACCCACGCCTGGAACAGACCGAAGACGTAGGCGCCGATGCCGAAGAAGGCGCCGTGACCGAAGCTCGGCAGACCGGAGTAGCCGAGCAGCAGGTTGAAGCCCAGGCCGTAGATCATCCAGATGGCGATCTCGATGCCCAGATACTGGTAGAGGCCGACGGCCCCGATCCACAGCGGCAGCGTCGCCATGACGGCGAACAGCAACACCATCTCCCGGGATATCCAGGCGCTCACGGCGGAAGGGCGCGCTGCCATGGTTCACGCCTCCAGCACGCTCTTGCGCCCCAGCAGGCCACGGGCGCGCACGGTCACGACCGCGATCAGCAGCAGGTACATCGACAGCAACGACCACTCCGAGGCGTAGGCCCCGGTGATGCCCACCGCCAGCCCCACCAGGATGCCCCCGAGCACGGCGCCCCAGAAGCTGCCGATGCCGCCGAGCACGATGATGAGAAACGCCGGAATCACGGCATCGATGCCCACGTGCGGCCTGAGCCCCCAGATGGGGGTCAGCACGATCCCGGCGAGGCCCGCCAGGCCGGCTCCGAGGCCGAACACCAGCAGGCGCAGCCGGGTCAGGTTGATGCCCAGGGCCCGCACCATCTCGCTGTCGTGGGCGCCGGCCTTGATGATGGCGCCGTACGGGGTACGCTCCAGGAAGAGCCACACCAGGAGGATGGCAAACACCGCGAACAGCGCGGCGAAGAGCTTGTACTTGGAGTAAATCAGGCCGGCGAAGAGAAACGCCCCCGATACGGCCTGGGGCACTTGCAGATATTGTTCGGAAGGCCCCCAGACCAGCCGGATGATCTCCTCGATGACGAGAGCCGCGCCGAAGGTCAGCAGCAGCCCGTATTCGGCCTTCTTGCCGTAGGTCCGGCGCATGCACAGCTCGAGGCCCATGCCCACCACCGCCACCAGCACCGGCGCCAGGAGGATCGCCAGCCCGTAGCGCATGGCCAGGGGGACAGTGTGGTAACCCTCTCCCACGGCGCCGAGCCAAGCGAGGTCCGGAGCGATGATGACCATGGCGAAGTAGGCGCCGAGGGCGAACAGCGAACCGTGGGCGAGGTTGATGAGCTCCATGACGCCCACGATGAGCATGAAGCCCAACGCGATCAGCGCGAACAGGAGACCGAGGCTGAGACCGTTCAGCAGATGGGGGACCAGATTCGCCATGGCGAATGTTGAGAATAGCATGCCGCCGGCTCCCCCATGGAAACCGGCGGCAGCCAAAGGGACCCTTACATCTCGTAGGTGGGCGTGGCGTCCAGCGACTCCATCTTGCAGGCCGCGTCCGCGCCCTTGTCTCGGATCTCCGCCGGACTCGACTGGCTCAGCACCTTGAACATGTCGTCGCGGTCCTTGGTGCCAGCGTTGGCGGTGGCCAGGTAGATGGTCTGCTGCATCTGATGGGTCCCGGGGTTCATGAACGCGTCGTGGTGCTGCATCCGGTCCCGGGCCGACACCTTCAGGCCCTCCAGTTGTTGGATGACCTTCCGGTTGTTGGTGGACCCCGCCCGCTCCACCGCGCTCATCAGCTCGCGGGTGGCCATGTAGCCGTTGTAGAAGACGTTGCCGGGGACCCGCATCTTGGTATCGGGGTAGGCCGCCTGATACCGCTTCACGAAGTCCGCGACCCCCGGCAGGTCCAGCTTCCAGTACCAGGTGGTGCCGAACACGCCGAACAGGTTCTTGATGGGCAGGCCGTACACGTCGGGCCAGTCCTGCTGGTTGTTGATCCACGCCATCTTCTGGCCGAGCCCGAGCTGGGATACCTGCTGGCGCATGGCCTTCTGGTCGTCGCCGCCCACCGCGGCAGCCACCACCTGGGGAGCCGCCTGCTGGACCTTCAACAGCATGGCGCTGAAGTCGCGCGTGCCCTGCGGCACCAGAATCTCATCGATGATCTCGCCGCCGAATTGGCCCACGAGCTTGCGGGTGGCCTTCGACGTGTTGTGGCCCCAGACGTAGTCGTTGGTCATCAGCAGCCACTTTTTGCCGTAGGCGCTGATGGCGTTCTTGACCGCGGCCTGCGCGAAGTTGGTGCCGTTGCCGTCCCACACGAACTTGACGCGGTGGCAGTTCTTACCCGATTCGGTGGGCGAACTCGAGTTCGTGTTCAGGTACACGGTGCCGTATTTCTGGGCCACCTGCGAGATGGCGTTGGCCACGCCCGAGCTGACGGCGCCGATGAGGAAGGCGCACTCGTGGCGCGTGATCAGGCGTTCCGCCACCCTGCTGCCCGTGGCTGGCGTTGTCTCGGTGTCGATGTGGATGGTCTCCACCTTGCGACCGAGCACGCCGCCCTTCTTGTTGAACTCGGAGATGGCCAGTTGCATGCCCCGCCGGTCGGACGCGCCGGAGTTGGCGTACTGCCCGGATGCGTCGGACGTCAGGCCGATCAGGATGGGCTTGTCGGAGGCGGCGGCGTACACGCGATTGTAGCGCCACGGCCCCATAAAGGGGATTGCCGCGACTCCTGCCGTCAGCACCCCGGCCTTCTTCAACAGTGAACGTCTTGTGAGGTTCCTGCGTGACATCTTCTTGTCCTCCTTTCGTGACATACGTCTTTACTGAACGGCGTCCTTCGACTTCGCTCCGCTACGCTCAGGACGAACGGTGCTGGAACTCGTCCTCGGGTGCCCGTGTGGTGCCCTGAATTCTCTTCAGGATGGCAAGCCCATTGAGCTTTTCCTGCACGTGCAGCAGATCCCCCACCAAGCCGTTGGCGTAGCCGAGGTTGAGCCCCTGTATGAGCGCATGCTGAACCGCTCGACCGAGATTGCCGGACAGGGGGACCGCGTCCGCCATCTGGTTGTAGTAGCGGAGGTCCTTCTCCGCGTTGGCGAGGCTGAAGTTGAGGCCGGAGCAGTCCCCCGACTCGATGGCCTTGGGTACGATCAACTGGAAGATACCGCTGTTGGCCCCGCCCGCGGAAACGACGTCGGAGAACCGCTTGAGATCGACGCCGGTGGCCGCGCAGGCACACATGGCCTCGGAAATGAGCGCGGCGTAGCCCATGGTGATGAAGTTGTAGATGAGCTTGGTCTTGTGGCCGGAGCCCACCGGCCCCATGTGGAAGATGTTCTCGCAGCAGGCGTCCAGCAAGGGGCGGACTCGGGCGAAGTCCTCGTCGTTGGCCCCCACCATGGTGTTGAGACGCCCGGCCTCGGCCTCCGCCGGGGTGCGGGCCAGCGGCGCGTCGACAAACGAGGCGCCCCGTTTGTCCAGGTCGGCGGCGATCCGCGCGCTCGAAGCAGGCTCGCTGGTGGAGCAGTCCACCACGGTGAGACCGTAGTGCGCTCCCTCCAGCAACCCGTCCCGTCCGTAGACGATGCTCTCGACCTCGGGGGTTCCGGTTACGCAAAGGAACACGACGTCGGATTCCGCCGCCAACTCCCAATGGTTACGCAGCTCGGTTGCGCCCAGGCCCACAAGTTGCTCGATGGACTCCCGGCTCCGATGGGCCACCACGGCGAGGGGATATCCCGCGGAAAGGATGTTTTTCGCCATGCCCCGACCCATCAACCCCGTACCGGCAAATCCCACCTTCTCCGTCATGATCGTTCGCCTCCAGGTTCGCACAGATATTCGAAACAGTGGCAGACGTGGAATCTGCGTTCGATTGTAATACAGATTCGCTTTTGGATGTCAAGAGTGAATTTTCATTCTCTAAGACCTGGAGGCCCCGTGTTTGAATTTTTGCTCGAACTCTGGGAATGTCGCGGTATGGGAGCCGGCACCGAAGACGAGAGGCAGGGTAAGGCGTGGCGAGCGTAAGACCGCCCAAGGAATTCGACCGGCTGCGCGAGGCGTTTCAGCACCGCTTCGAGACGCTGAGCCCGCACTTGAAGCGGATCGCCCAATACGCTCTCGAAGATCCCAACCGGTTCGCGCTGCAGACGGTGGCCGAGACGGCGCAGGAGACCGGAGTCCAGCCCTCCACCCTCATCCGGTTCGCCAAGGTCTTCGGTTTCTCGGGTTTCTCCGAGATGCAGCGTATCTTCCGGTTGCGCCTGATCGAAGGCGCGGCGCCGTTCCGGGGCGAGATCCACGAGCACCGCGGCGAGCTGCAGGAAGCCGCAAAGGACGACCCCGCCGCAATCCTGAACGGGTTCGCCGACGCCTCAGCCCTTGCCCTGGATCACCTGAAGACGGACATCGACGGGAACACGTTGCGGCAGGCGGTGCGAATGATGGATGGCGCCAAGTCCATCTACGTCATCGGACAGCGGCGGGCCTTCCCGGTGGCAGCGTATCTCGCCTACGGCCTCATCAGGCTCGAGTACCGGTGCCACCTGCTGGACTCCGTCGGCGGCATGGTGCCGCAGCAGGTCGCGACCATGAGGACCGACGACCTGCTGGTCGCGGTCAGCTTCGCCGAATACTCTCCGCCGGTGGTGGACATCGTTTCCGACGCCCACATCCGCAAGGTCCCCGTGCTCGCCGTCACCGATTCCATGACGAGTCCGCTGGCCCGCAACTCCAGCCTGTATTTCGTGGTGCGGGATACGAGGATGCACCGCTTCCGGCCCCTGGCCGCGCCCATCGTGCTGGCGCAGTCCCTGATCATCGCCTTGGGCTACTACCGGGATGCGCGCATGGAGCAGGCGGCCGCGGGCGGTCGCAAACCCGCTGGCCGGAGAACGCGGCGGCCGCGCTGAGTCTCCGCACCATCCACACCCCTCACGAGGAACAAATCAGCCTCGAAAGGCGATGATGTACCCTTGGGCGTGGTCGCCGATGACCTCGCAGCGCGTCTCTCCCCAGGTATGGAAATAGAATGCGGTGTAGGCGCACAGCAGTGCATCCAGCCGGTCCTCAAGGGACTTAAGGGCCGCGCCCCGCAGTGCCTTGGGGTCTTCGCGGAGCAGATGGGAGAGCGCGCGCGATGGCAGCAGGGGAGGATCCTGGCCGGTCAGGTAGGTTCCGATAGCGGTCTGGAACTCGGACAGACCGGCCTGCCGGGCTGAAACCGGCCCTTTCTTGTACTTGATGATCCGCGGCCGCTCGAAGAACGCCACCTGCACGAGATGCGGAAAGATCTCGAGCTGGCGGCGGCCGCCTCGGCCGGGAAGGAACGGGTTGGACGAGAACCCCCGGCGCCGGAGCTTCCGGCACAGCCGGATCGGGCGCTCGCAGCGGACCCGGTTGGCCGGATAGACCCCCGCATGATAGCGGCCGAACCGGGCCGAGACCATCTTGTCCGCCGGCCGGGACGTCCCCGGCGGGTTCCTGGCGATGATGGGGGCGTCGATGCCCAGCCAGACGTCGTTCCCGCCACAGGCCTCCACCCACTCCAGGATCTCCCTATCCGTGGTCAGCCGGTCCGCTCGCACCAGGCGGCAGCCCGAGCCGTCCGACACGAGATGCGCCAGTCCGGTCGGGTTGCGGTTGCCCCAGGCGAGGTCGATGCCGATGAAATTCATGGCCGCTGTCTTCAGCGGCGGCGCAGCTCGAAGGGCGCCTCTTCCCCCGCCATCAGCCGGCGGATGTTCTCCCGGTGGCGGACCACCACCAGGAATCCGATGACAAGGTTCAGCCAGACCGTTTCCACCGGATACGACAACGCCCACGCCGCGACCGGACCCGCTACCGCCGCGGCCATGGAGGCGGGGGACACCCGGCGGCTTGCCAGGATCACCAGCGCGAAGACCCCCAACAGTACCAGGAGGCCCAGCGGCATGACCCCCAGGTAGACGCCGGCGGCGGTGGCCACACCCTTGCCGCCCTTAAACTTCAGGAATACGGGGTAGAGGTGGCCCGCGAAGGCGGCCAGACCGGCCGCGGCGGCCGCGCCCGCGCCGAGGTCCAGCAGGTGGGCCGCCAGAACCGGCAGAAAACCCTTGGCCACGTCGGCGAACAGAGTGACGAGGCCCTTCTTCCAGCCTAGCGTCCGCGCCACGTTGGTGGCGCCGATGTTGCCGCTGCCGGCGTCGCGGACGTCCACGCCCGAGGACGAGCCCACCAGGAAGCCGGAGGGCACGGATCCCAAGAGATAGGACAGTATCGTCAGTATGATCGGGGCAGCCATGGCGTCGACCCGGCTCGTCGGCCGGCATACTCCCATTCCGGGACAAAAAAAGGGAGGAAGCACGGGGCCTCCTCCCTCTGCCGCAAGGCCCGTTTCTTATGCCGCGGGCTTCACGTAAACGTTGGGATCCATCCGCGACTCGGCTCCCAGCCTGGTCATGTCGGACTCGAACATCTCGCGAATGTACTCCGGCTGGTCATAGTACTCGATCTGGTTCCCGCCGGACTTCACGTCCTTGTCGACCTTGGAGATGTCTCCGTAGCCCTCGCCCATGCTGTGCTTGATGCCGCCGAAACGCAAGGGCAGATAGCGCGCGCCGGTGGGGCCGAGGTTGAAGTGCTGGTGGAACATCATCTCCGGCGGCACGAACACGCTGCCGTCCTGCCAGTCGTAGCGCTTGGGCTCCTCGCCTTCCCACCAGAACAACGAGAAACCCTGCCCCTTGATGATGATGACGTTGAAGCCCGGCCCGTGGCGGTGGGCCTTCTTGTAGGTCCCCACGGGGAACTCGGAGATGTGCGCCGCCATGGTGCCGTCGCACATTTCGAGAAAGACGTTCTTGCCGCCCGCGCCCCGCTCCTTCCACTCCTGGAGGTTGAAAGTGCGGGTGTCGGCGATGAAGTTGGTCTCCCAGATCCGGCCGGGATGCTGCGTGCCCTGGCTGGAGAAAAAGTCCGGCCGCCCGTCGAAGCGGTCCCGGAAGTCGTAGGGCGTGTTGAAGATAAAGTCGTCGTTGTGGAACAGGCTGAAGACGATGGGCATGTTGTTGACCGAGAACAGCCGCGCCGGCTTGTCGCCCTGGCCGTTGAAGTGCTGGTGATGCACGTTCAACGGGACCGAAATGAGGCTCCCTTCCTGCCACTCGAAGGTCTGCTTGGCGCCGTTGTCGTTCCAGATGGTGGTGGCGCCACGGCCCTGCACCACCAGGATCAGCTCCTCGTAGAGATGGCGCATGGGGTTGAGGCTCTTGCCCGGCGCGATCTCGACGATGTAGGCGCCCGTGGCATCGCCCGCTCCCTCCATGTTGAACAGGGTCCCGTCACCGCCCATGCGGTCCCACCATTTTAGTGGCACCTCCTTCAGGTCCTTGATGAAGAAAGTATCGACGACGTCGACTCCCTCGCCCTTCTGCCACTTGTAGAAATAGGGGATGTTGTCCATCGTGGTTTCGATCTCTTGCGCCGGCTTGGCCATGGGCTCCTCCCAATCTCAATGAAATTCAAGGGGTATCTCTTACATGAGGCGTGTTGAAAATACAACCAACGTCGCGGCGAGGCCCACGGGCAAACACCCGCGATCACAGACCGTCTTGACATACAATAACTACTAATTTATTTGTGAATTAGTATTTGTTGGTTTCGGACGATGAAGATCCCACGAACCGCCCCAAGTCTCGGCGAGATCCTCTCGAACTTGAAAGAGCCCGACCGGATGGCTGCGTTGCTCACGCGTGAGGGGATCGGTCCCTCGCAGGGGAAGAAGTACCGGCATTGGGAAAACCTCAGTCGCATCCAGCCCCCGACCGGACTCTCATCCGAGGAATGGTGGGCGGCCGTGAAATTCGCCCGCCACCAGACGCGCAGGGCCATTCCGCTGAAGGACAAGGACGGTGCCTTCTTCACCTACTGCCTCGCGGATCCCGTTCTCGAATCCCTCTACGAAATCGACCGGGACGTAATCGGGAGAATCACGACAAATGACCAACTCCTGAACCCACAAACCAGGGACCGCTATGTCGTGAGTTCACTGATCGAGGAGGCCATCACCTCAAGCCAGCTCGAAGGGGCGTCAACAACGCGCGACGCGGCAAAGCAAATGATTCGCTCCGGCCGGAACCCGGTGAATCGAAGCGAGAGGATGATCCTCAACAACTATCGGGCGATCCAACGGGTCAAGGAACTCACGGCACAACCCCTAACCCCCGAGATCGTATTCACAATCCACGAAACGCTGGTCGAAGGAACCCTCGAGGAGGACCCGGTCGGCAACCATCTGCGGAAACCGGACGACGGTGTCGCCGTCTACCACGACAGGGACGGAACCCTGTTCCATACTCCCCCGCCCGCACGGGAAATCGCCCGTCGCATGGCCGCCATGTGTGACTTCGCGAACAAGACCCGGACGGACACCTTTCTGCATCCGATCCTGAAGGCGATTATCCTCCATTTCTGGCTTGCCTACGACCATCCGTTCGTCGACGGCAACGGCAGGACCGCCAGGGCGTTGTTTTACTGGTCGGTACTCTCACGGGATTTCTGGATGTTCGAGTTTCTTTCGATTTCGGCCGTCATCCGGAGATCGCCCACCAGGTATGCCAAGTCCTTCCTCTACACCGAGACCGACGAGAACGATCTGACCTACTTTCTCTTGGCTCAGCTTCAAGTCATCCGGCAGGCCATCAAGGCCTTGTACGCATACCTCGACAAGAAAGCGCTGGAAATTCGAAGCATCGAGCAGATTCTTCAATCCCACGTCTCGATCAACCACCGGCAACTGGCGCTGCTCGGTCATGCCCTGCGACACCCAGGGGTGCGCTACACGATAGACACACACAAGAAAACTCACGGAATCACCTATCAGACGGCTCGGACCGACCTTCTCGACCTTGCATCACGGAAACTGCTCGTCAGGACGAAGACGGGGCGGTTTTTCTCCTTCACCGCGCCCGCGGACCTGGCGAAGCGGCTGAAGGTCTTGTGATCAATTACTAATTTATAAACAAATTAGTAGCAAGCTAGTATTTTGGAAGGCACGCGGCCCGGCACACCCTTGTTTGACACCCCGGATCACGCTTCCCTATAGTCAGTGCCTTCACGGCATCGTAAACCTTATCCCCAGGGAGTTCACACATGTGGATCAACGAACCGCGGGCGAAGCGGGTTCTGGCCGAACGGGACCTGGACGGCTTGATGGCCGCCACCAACATTCCCAACGTCTTCTACCTGAGCGGCGTGTGGCGCCGGCAGGACATCGCCGCCATCGTCACCCGGGACGCCGTGACCGCGCCCTGGATCGTGATCCCCCGGGGCGAGGTGGACTACATGGTGGACACGGTGCCGCCGGCAGGGGTGGTCACCTACGGCACCTTCCATCGGGTGATGGAGGACAACGGGCCGCTGACACCCCGCGAGCAGCGTATCCGCGAGATCGGCATCGACCTGGAGCCGATGAAGGATTTCTTCGAGGGCATCGTCCGGACGCTGGAGAGCGCGGGCCTCGACCGCGGCCGGCTCGGCTACGACGAACGGGGCCTGGACCCGGCGCTGACGGAGCGGCTCAAGGAGCGGTTTCCGCACCTAGAACTGGTGCCGGCCATGTCTGCGTTCCGCGAGATCCGCATGGTCAAGAGCGCCGCCGAGATCGAGCGCATGACCGAGGCGGTGCGCATCACCGAGCAGTCCATCTACGAGGCCGCCCACGAGGCCCGGGAAGGCATGACCGAGGCGGAGATGTGCCTCGCCTTCGACCTGGGCCAGGTGCGGCGCGGCGCCGAGCCCAACATGAACCACGTGGGCTTTGGCCGAAGCGCCGCCCTGGGCATGACCAACGTGCCCGAAGACACCCTCAAGGTCGGCGACATGATCCGCTTCGACGTCGGATGCCTCTACAAGGGGTATCTCACCGACATGTCGCGGACCTTTTCGTTCGGCCCGCCGGACGACAAATTCTTCAGATATTACAACGCGATACTGAAAGGCCAAGATCTGGCCCTCGACCTCATCAAACCGGGCAAGGTCGCCTCGGAGATCTTCAACGAAACGGTGGCGGAAGTTCGCGATACAGGCATCCCGCACTACGCCCGCCAGCACGTGGGACACGGCATCGGCCTGGGCCTCGGCGGCTACGATCGCCCCACCATCTCCCCGGGAGACGACACGCCTCTCGAGGCCGACATGGTGCTGTGCATCGAGACCCCGTACTACGAGATGGGCTGGGGCAGCGTCCAGGTGGAAGACATGATCGTCGTCACCGAGGACGGCTACCGCCGCCTCACGTCCGTGCCCCGGCACCTCCAGGTGCTGGAGCCTCGCTCGTGATGGCGCCCTTCGACTTCGCTTCGCTACGCTCAGGGCGAACGGGGTTATTCGAAAGGAGCCGTTGCACGGAAATCCTTACACTCAACCGTTCGCCCTGAGCGTAGCGAAGCGAAGTCGAAGGGCGCCATCCCCGAAGTCGAGGGATTACCGTCACGATTGATCCGAATCCCGAAGCCAGTCCTCACATGAGCCACCTCACCGGTCTCTCCTGTATCCGCTGCAACGCGTCCTTCGGCATCGAGCCCCGCTTCGACGGGTGCCCGGAATGCCGGCGGGAAGCGCCCGCCAACCTGACGCCCCGGTACGACATCGACGCCGCGGCCGGGGGCTTCTCCGTCGAGTCGCTACGCGACCGGCCGCCCGGCATGCGCCGCTACCGCGAGTTGCTCCCCCCGGACATCCGGGACGCCGCGACCCTGGGTGAAGGGGAGACTCCGTTGCTCCACTGCGAGCGCTACGGCGGCCGGCTCGGGCTCGAGCGGCTGTTCCTGAAAGACGAATCACAGAACCCGTCGGGCTCCTTCAAGGATCGGCTGGCATTCGCCGCGATGGCGATGGCGAAGCGGTTCGAGGCCAGGGCGGTGGGGGTCAGCTCCACCGGCAACGCCGGCGCCGCGGCCGCGGCCTACGCCGCCCGCGCCGGGCTCCCGTGCATCGTCCTCACCGTCCAGGGGGCGGCGTCCGCCATCGTCACCCAGATGCAGGCCTACGGCGCCATGGTGGTGGCCACGCGCACCAAGGCCGACCGCTGGAAGCTGTTGCAGACTGGGGTCGCCGAGTGGGGCTGGTATCCGACGTCGCCCTATTTCGGGCCGCCGGTGGGCAGCAACCCCTACGGCGTGGACGGGTACAAGACCCTCGCCTACGAGGTATGCGAACAGATGGACTGGGAGGCGCCTGACTGGTGCGTGCTGCCGGTGGCCTACGGCGACGCGCTGTTCGGCATGTGGAAGGGCTTCGGCGAGCTGGCGCGACTGGGCGTGATCCGCAAGCGGCCCCGCATGGTGGCGGCGGAGATGGCCGGCTGCCTCGCCGCCGCGCTGGCTTCCGGCGAGGACGCAATACCGGAGATCCCGGCGCCCACGCCCTACGTGGCCGGGTCCATCAGCGTCAACCAGAGCACCTATCAGGCTCTGCACGCGCTGCGCGCCTCCGGTGGGCCCGCGGTGTTGGCACGGAACGACGAGTTGCTGGGCCTGCAACGGGATCTGGCCGCGGACGAAGGCGTCTACGCCGAGCCGTCGTCCCTCGCCGCCCTTGCGGCAGTAGGCCGCCTGTGCCAGGAAGGGCGAATCGGCGGAAGCGACACTGTCGTCGTGGTGAACACCGCCAGCGGCCTCAAGGACACCGCCGCCACCGCCGGGGCCGCACCGGAGATCCCCATCGTGGACGGCCACACCGCACAATTCCTGGCAACCCTGCGAGATGCCTACGGCTATCGCGCGGAGACGTAAAGCCCCGAAAGCGTCATTCCCGCGAAAGCGGGAATCCACCGGCGGTATGGGGTGGAAATCGAAACGAGGCTGACGGAGATCCATGAAATTCAGCATCCAGCTCCCCACCTGCACCGAGGGCCTGGTCAACCCGGTGCCGTTCGTGGACCCGGAGGCGTTCATCCACATGGCCCAGGAGGCCGAACGGCTGGGGTACGACGCGGTGTGGGGCAACGACCACATCACCCCGGCGGCCTACGCCCGGCAGAAATGGCCCGAGCCGCCCAACTTCTACGAGGTCCTGGTGACCCTTGCCACGGTGGGAGCCCGCACCACGCGCATCCGGCTGGGCACGGCCGTGCTGGTGTTGCCGCTGCGCGACCCGGTGCTGCTGGCCAAGCAGGTGAGCACCCTGGACCGGTTCACCGGCGGGCGGGTGATCCTGGGCACCGGCATCGGCGCCTACCGGGAGGAGTTCGACGCCCAGTGGCCGCGGCGAAAGGCCGAGCGGCGCGGCGACCTGCTGGACGAAAGCCTGGAGGCGCTGCAATCCCTGTTCCGGGACGCCGACGCCACCTACGAGGGCCGGCACATCGCCTTCCGGAACATCGCCATGCGCCCCAAGCCGGTGCAAGACCCGCTGCCCATCTTCGTGGGCGGCCACAACGAAGCCATGATCCGGCGCGCGGCCCAACGCGGAAAGGGGTGGCTGCCCGGCTGGCGTCCTTTCGAGCAGATCGTGGAGCGCGTGGCGCTGCTGCGCCGTCTCACCGAGGAGGCCGGGCGGGAAACCCGCGCCGTGGAGGCTTGCTCCCAGTTCACCCTGTGCATCGGCAAGACCGTGGAAGAGGCCCGGGCGCGCTACCGCAAGACCGGCATGGTCCAGCACCGGGTCTCCCTGGCCCACACCGGCCGGGACCCGGCCCTGGCCGAGACACACAACCTCATCGGCAGCCCGGCCAGCATCCTGGAGCAGGTGGACTTCCTGGAAAAGGCCGGAATTGACCACATCTGCGCCTTGCAGTTCCCATCGGACACGGGCGCGGAGATGCTGGAGCAGATCCAGTGGCTGGCCGAGGAGGTGATGAAGCCGTTCAACGGCGGCTAGCGCCCCAATGGCGTCCTTCGACTTCGCTTCGCTACGCTCAGGACGAACGGTTTGGAAACTCTGTGGACTGGCGGGGTTGCTGCGGAACACAAAGGTTCCGTTCGTCCTGAGCGTAGCGAAGCGAAGTCGAAGGACGCCATGTAAATATCACTGGCAGTCGGTGACTGCAGCGCCCCTCAGTCATTTCCGGGCAAGCGGGAATACAGGGGCGGGGATGGAAAGTAGTTCATGACACAACCAAAGACTGCGGTCGGCTACCTGCTGCCTACTCGGGAAATCGTGATGGCGCAAGCCGTGCCGGACCTGAGCCGCATCATGCGACTGGCGGAACGGGCCGAGGAACTCGGTTTCGACTCCATCTGGGTGGGGGACAGCATCCTGGCGCGTCCGCGCCTGGAACCGCTGACCACGCTGGCCGCGGCGGCCGCGCGCACCAGCCGCGTGAAGCTGGGCACCGCCGTGCTTCTCCCGGCCTTGCGCCACCCCGTCGTCCTCGCCAACGAGCTGGCCAACCTCGACCTCGTCTGCAACGGCCGGCTGATCCTGGGCCTGGGCATCGCCGGCAACAACAACAGCATCGAGCGAGAGTTCACCGCCTGCGGCGTTGATTTCAAGCATCGCATCGGCATCTTCGAAGAGGGCGTGGCCCTCATGAGGAGGCTGTGGACGGAACCCGAGGTGACCTTTCACGGGCGCCACTTCCACCTTGACGGCGTGCGCCTGGGCCTTCGCCCGGCCCAGTCCTCGGGCATACCGCTGTGGCTCGCCGGCGGCGTGGACAACGCGCTGCGCCGGGTGCTGCGGCTGGCCGACGGCTGGTTCCCGCTGCCCAACTCCCCGGAAAGCTTCGCCCGCAACTGGGAGCGGATCGAATCCCTGGCCCAGGAGATGGGGCACGGCGCCGCCCGGCTCGCCCGCGCCGTCTACGTCACCGTGAACCTGAACGACGACACCGCCCAGGCCGAGCGCGAGATGCGGTCGTTTATGGAGAGCTACTACAAGGTGTCCTACGAAACGATGGTGGCCTTGCAGCCCCCGTGCAACGGTCCGGCCGCCCGATGCGTCGAATGGCTCCAGGCATTCGTCGAGCGGGGTGCCGAGACCATCGTCGTGCGCTTCGGCGCCCCGGACCAGACGGCCCAGCAGGAACGCTTCGCCGCCGAAGTGCTGCCCGCCCTCCGCGTTGCATAGTACCTCTCCATACGTACAGTACGCGCTTGGCCACCCTGTCACCGAAGGGTTCATGAGGCTTCACCCGCGTGAGTGATGCGAGCCTCTTGCCACCCCGGAATCGCGTGTTATGCTTCTCGGATCGGTAGCTTGAGCTTCTGTCAAGACTGCGGAGTTCCTTTGGCTACGGCCCACCACGATGCCAAGACGCTCGGTGCATACTTCACCCCGGAGGTAGTGGCGGGTGCGTTGGTGCGATGGGCTGTTCGGGACCCTGGCGACCTCCTCCTCGATCCATCGAGCGGCGATGGCCGCTTTGTTGCACGTCATCCGAACAGCGTCGGCATCGAACGGGATCCGGCGTCGGTCGCACAAGCGTCGGCGCGGGCGCCGAATGCCACACTCGTAAACAGCGATTTCTTCACGTGGGCGTCTGAAGACCACCGGCAGTTCGACTGCGCAGCGGGTAATCCCCCGTTCATTAGGTATCAACGGTTCAACGGCCCGACCCGCCAAGCCGCACTCGACTACTGTCGCCGCCTGGGTGTCATCTTCAGCGGCTTGTCGTCATCATGGGCGCCGTTTATCGTGGCGGCGGCCAGCAAGCTTCGTTCGGGTGGTCGGATCGCATTCGTCGTACCGGCGGAGATCGGTCATGCGCCTTACGCCACGCCGCTCATGGACTACCTTCTAGCCAACTTCGGTTCCGTGCACGTGGTCGCCATCAGAGAAAAGATCTTTCCACAGCTCTCGGAGGACTGCTGGCTGCTGTTCGCAGACAGAGCCGGTTGTCAGGCGGACGGTATTCGTTTGTCGAAGCTCGAACGATTCGACCCCAGTGGCCTACCGCCAGCGGTGTCGGAACTGATATCGGTCGAGGAGTGGCGTGTCAGATGGGGTGGCAGGCTGCGGCCGTTCCTATTGCCGGAGCGCATCCGGAGCCTCTATAAACGCATTAAGACCGACTCCGGGGCCGTCCAGCTCGGCCGAATCGCGCAGATCGGTATCGGATACGTCAGCGGCGCGAACCACTTCTTTCATCTACGGCCTTCCGACGTGGAGCGATTCCGGATACCCGACAAGTTCCTTGTGCCGTCGATCAGGAACAGTCGGTATGTCACCGGCACCGAGATAAACGATGCCGACATCGAGCGGTGGACCGCGAAAGACGAGCCCGTGTTCCTTTTGCGAATCCCACCCCGCACACAGGTGCCCGCTACGGTCCAGGCGTATCTCGACACCGAGGAAGGACATCGTGCAAGAGGCTCCTACAAGTGCCGCAACCGCAAACCATGGTACACCGTTCCCGACGTTCGGCGGCCTGCGTTTGTGCTCACGTACATGAGCGGCAGATCCCCGACGCTCGTCGCGAATCGGAGCAGATGCACCTGCACGAATGCACTCTTGGCAGTCGATCTCCGGCCCGAACTGTTCGACGGTGGTAGCGACTTCTGCGGCCAACGACTGTCAGCAGCGTGGGGTTCACTCGTCGGGCGGCTGAGTTGCGAGATCGAAGGACATCCACTGGGGGGCGGGATGCTCAAGCTCGAACCGGGAGAAGCGCGCAATGTGCTCCTGGCTCCGGACGCGGTGATCGAAAAACCTGAGAGTGCCCTGCTCGACGAAGGGATCGAAGTGATGCGCCAATGGAGGCACGTCGCGTGAGTGCCTGCGAGTGGATATCGCTCAGGTCGGCCCTTTCACACTTCGTCGCGTTCCGCGGGGCACCACAGAGCCAGCGACACATCAAGCCGCTTCATTGGTACGTCGCCTGCCGGCTCGTCGTAGAAGGTGGCTTCCACCCAGACGAGATCATGCCACGCCCGCCGTTCCGGGTGGACGGGAGCCCCAGACAGCCGGTGTTGATCCATGATCCGAGCCTCGGCGGTGCTGGTGAACGGACTGTCTACGGCGGTCTCAAGACCAAGGACGTCGACGTTGTCGTGACCAAGGAAGGGATCGGGCCGGTGCTCGCGGTTTCCTGCAAAGGGGCGATTGGTGCGTTCCGGAATCTCACGAATCGGATGGAAGAAGCGGTCGGCGACTGCACCAATCTTCACATCGCCTATCCGCCGCTCGTGTGCGGTTACTTGTTCATCATGCGGGCAAACCGCGCTGAGGAAATCGGGTTGGTCCGCCAACAGGAGTCATCGCAGCAGCCCGTTCGGCCAGTCGCGGAGAACGATGTGGCCCTTGACGAAAGCGGCCAGCCAGTCGCGGCAGTTCGACGATTCCATGCGGCGCTTCGCGAATTGGCCGACAGACGCGGCATTCGAGACGACGTTAGCCGTTACGAAGCGATCTCACTCGCGCTCGCTTCGACCCGGTCGGAGGAGGTCGGAGAGATCGTCAGCGAGTTCCCCGATCCAGGCAGTGCGCTGCGGTTCGAACGGTTCTTCGATACGGTATACCGGCAATACGACGAACGATTCGTCTACGCCGCTCCCGACCTCAGGAAGGTGACGGCTCGCAAGGAGTGGGCGAAGGCGTCCGAAGCCTTCCGTACAACAACGCTGACCAAGATGGACTACGAACCGAGAAGCGACGAGTCTTGATCACGACCCGGAACGGCACCTTCTAAGAGAACGAATGAGCGACATCCAGTTCGACCTCGGCTTCAGCTCTCGGACGGTAGCCACCTACCCCCTAGCCCGGCGCATCGCCATCATCAAGAGCGCGGAGGCGTTGGGGTTCGACCGCCTGTGGCATTCCAACGAGAAGTTCGGCCGCGACATGGTGGCCAACATGACCCTGAGCGCGGCCCAAACCGAACGCATCGGCATCGGCGCCGCGGTCACCGACCCCTACAGCGTCCATCCCGCCCTTACCGCGGCCGCCATGGCCACGGTGGACGACATCTCCTCCGGCCGCGTCATCGTCGGCATCGGCGCCGGCGGCTCCGGCTTTCCCGCCATGGGCATCCAGCGTAAGCAGCCCGTGGCGGCCACGGCCGACGCCATCGCCATCATGCGCGGCATGTGGGCAGGGAAGCCCGCGACCGTGGACGGCAAGGTCGTGAGCGTCCGCAGCGGCGTCCTGGGGTTCAAGGCCCGCCCCGACATCCGCATCGTCATCGCCACCCGCGGACCGGCGATGTTCCGCCTGGCCGGCCGGGTCGCCGACGGCGCCATGATCGCCACCATGGCTACTCCCGAGGGCGTCGGCATCGCCCGGGACTTCGTCCGGCAGGGTGCGCAACAGGCCGGCCGCGACCCCGACGACATCGAAGTCATCTCACGCGTCGACACCTGCGTCGACCGCGACCGCGACAAGGCCCGCGCCGGCGTCAAGCAGATGATCGCGTTCCTGTTGTGGAGCAGCTACCCCAACCGCGACTTCGTCACCCAGTTGGGCATGGAGGTCCCGGCCGAACTGGAGGCTCTGATCGCCAAGCGGGACTACGAACTCATGTTCGAGGCCGGCCCCCTGGTCCCCGAGGAATTCGTCGACGCCTTCGCCTGGGCCGGCACCCCCGAGGAAGTCGCCGCCCAGATCACCCGCATCGCCGAAACGGGCATCCGCCGCTTCGGCACCTGGGTGCTAGCCCCGCCGGGAGGCGGGATCGAGTCGGTGATTCAGCTCATCGCCGATGAAGTGATGCCAAGAGTGCGGGCGGCAGCAAACCGTCTTCAACGATAGGCGAACGACCCGCTTAGCGCCGCCCTTGATCACGCAGTTTTTTCCGGTCCGGATGTCCGAGCTTCACACCTGACCGAAGGCTGCGAATCCCTTCGATCGCGCGTTCCGTCGCTCCGGAGCCACGCACGCCGGCCGTCATGGTACCACCGCGGGCGGCTATCTCATCGTCCCCCCAAACGCTGAAAGGACCATCTCGATCAGAATCCGCGGCGGCCGGGTCAGCGGATCGGTGACGGGGATGCCGAGTTCGTCCTGGTGCCGCGCGATGGCGGCGGTTACATCGGCGTCGGACATGTTCTCGTGGTTGATCGTGAGGCCGATGACCTTAGTGTCGGAGAAGGTCTCGATGAGATGGATCTCGTCGGCGGGGTCCGGCATCGGCATGTGTTCAAAGTCGGCGCGATGGACTCGTGCGGGTGCGTGCTGCAGCACGACGCCGTCGGGGCAGGCGCCACGGAGGATCAAGGCCGAGGTCGGGTAGGCGGGGTGGCTGAGAGCGCCTTGCCCTTCGACGATGATCACGTCGGGTTTCTCGGCTTCGAACGCTTCGATGATGGCCGCTTCGAGCTCGCCGGCGCAGAACTGCGAAGGAACAGCGTCGAGGGCGACGCCGTAGCGGGCTCCCTGGATCAGGCCGGTCTGGCCCGTGCCGATCATGACCGCCTTGAGGCCACAATCATTGAGTGCGCGGGTCAAGACGGTTGCGGTGGTCCGCTTGCCAACGGAGCAATCGGTGCCGAGGACGGCGATGCGCAGGCAGGCAACCTCCGCGATACGGCCGCTGAAGGTCCGGAGGCTCTCCTTGGCAGAGGGCTTTCGGACGTCGAGGATTTTCACGTTTCGTGCGGCGCTTGCCGCTACGAACTCCGGGTCGTCGCTCAAGAACTCGTGAAGCCCGTTCACGATGTTCATTCCCAGGTCGATGGCCTCAAGCAGGACCTCCCGATCGCGTCTCGACAACATCCCGGTCGCGGGAGCCATTCCGAAGATAAAGTAGTCGGGCGTGGTTCCGGCGCGCGCCAGTGCATCGGCCAGGTCGCGGCAGATGGGAATACCGTTTGGCGGCTCACCAAGCACGACGCCGGCATCGAGACCGGCCTTCTTGCTGTCGATGACCGAAAGGATTTCATAGAGCTCCGAGTGACGGACGAGGCCGTTCGCGGTTTTTCCGTCAATGGCGCCGAAGTTTGCCTCGCAATACACGATTGCCGTCGCGACTCCTGCCGGGGAATTTGCAATCCTATGAACAGCCAAAGCGATAATGTTTCCTTTCCGGGCCGCGGCGCGCGGTGTTGATCCGTTCAGCAGAAGTTCTGTGTGAAATATACCTTGCCGTCCTTCGCAATGGCGACGCCGACGCCTGTCCCGTCATAAGAAGTGTCCAGGATATTTTCACGGTGTCGTTTGTTTGCCATCCAGCCCTCCACTGCTTTCTTAGCCAATCCTTCCGGAGTAAGCCAGATATACGACACAATCCTGCCCTCGACCTTCGTAAACGCGTGGTACAGCGGCGCCGCGTAGATGTTTTCGCCGAGGCCCGTAGTGTAGTGCGAGCCGTAGTTCTTGCGGCAGTCGTGGCCTTCCCCGCGCCCTCTGTCCACCGGACCAAGACCTTCGGGACTCTTGTGGCCGAAGTAGTCCCGAGCCGCCATGTCTTCGCTGTGTGAGCGGGCAATCAACCTGATCTGCTCCGTGTGTTCCAGCGGTTGCAACCCACGTCTGGCGCGTTGGTCATTGACCAGCTCGTGCGTCCTTTGTTCCAGTTGGCGCGTGTCAACGGTGGGTTTGACAGTCGTGGTCAGGGGCGCGGTTCCAACTGCCAAGGATGAACCGGCTTGAGGAAGGATGGCCGCCGCTGGCGCGCTCCAACAACCGATGATCAGAACCGTTGCGAGGATCCGGAGAAGGCGGTTTCGATCGAGCCGTGGCGAACCTGTCATCCAGACGCCATCCGCCCACGCGCCCGCATCCATTCCCACCCGGTCAAGGCCACGCCCACCGCCAGGCCGACGATGTTCCACTGGAGCCACGGGGTGACCATGCCCAGGCTGGCGGCCAGGAAGAGAAGGCGGGTGACGGGATCGAGGTTCCTGAAGCAGTAGCCTTGCACGGCCATGCCCATGGCGATCATGCTCAACACCGCGAAGGCAATGGTCACGGTGACCTCCACGGCGCCTCCGATGGTGATGAGCGCGGAGTTGGCCACGAACGCGTAGGGGAGCACGAAGGCGGGCAGGGCCAGCTTCACGGCTTCGATGGACGTGGGCACCACCGGCGACTGGGCGATGGCCGCGGCGGCGTAGCTCGTGGGCGCGGTGGGCGGGGTGATGGCCGAGATGGCGCAGAAGAAGATCACGAACAGGTGCGCCTGGGGCACGATGGCGTCGGCGTCGAGACCCATGTTCCTGAGCATGACGACCAGTGCCGGGATGGCGATGCCCACCTGCACGATGTAGGCCGACGACAGCGGCAGGCCCATTCCGAGGATGATGGCGGTGATCATGACGAAGACCAGGGCCAGCAGGAGGTGCCCCCCCGCCAAATCCACGATGACCCCGGAGAACTTGATGGCGACGCCGGTGAGGTCGAAGATGCCCACCATGATGCCGGACGTGATAATGGCCACGGCCACCACGGTGGACTGGATGCCGCCCTGCACCAGAGCGTCCCAGATGTCCTTGAGGCCCATGCGCGTGGCCTTGCGGAACCAGCTCACGATCACGATGCCGACGATGCAGCGCACCACCGCGTAGCCGGGGCTGAACCCGGCCACCAGGAGATAGATCAGGATAATGAGCGGCAGCGCCAAGTGGCCCCGTTGTATGATGGCATTCTTGAGGCTCGGCAGCTCCTCCCGCGGCACCGTGGGGATATTCTCCTTGACCGCGTAGATGTGCACCATGATGCCCACGGCGAGGAAGTACAGCACCGCGGGGACCAGGATGTACTGCATCACGTTGACGTAGGGAATGCCGGTGTACTCCGACATGAGGAAGCCGGCGGACGCCATCACCGGGGGCATGATGAGGCCGCCGGTGGAAGCCGACGCTTCCACCGCGCCGGCCATGTAGTCCCTGAAGCCGATTTTCTTCATCATCGGGATGCTGAAGGAGCCGGTGATGACGGCGTTGGCCGTGCTGCTGCCCGAGATGGAGCCCATGAGGCCGCTGGACACCACCGCGATCTTGGCCGGCCCGCCCCGGAACCGCCCCGCCAGCGCGGTGGCGAACTCAATGGTGAACTGGCCGAAGCCCGACTTCTCGAGGAAGGCGCCGAAGACGATGAACAGGAAGATGAAGTTGGCCGAGATGTGGGTAGGCAGGCCGAACAGCCCGTCGGTGAGGAAGTACTGGTTGTCCGCCACCTCCGACGCCGAGTAACCCAGGTGGTTGAGAAAACCGGGCAGGTAAGGCCCCAGGAACGCGAACAGGAAAATGATCAAGGCCAACGCCGCCAGCGGCCAGCCGACGGCCCGGCGGCACGCCTCCAGCGTCAGCCCCACTGCACCGAACGCCAGCACGAACTGGAAGAAGGCGAAGTCCTCGGTGTAGCCGATGTG
The DNA here is from genome assembly GCA_028818755.1 of Deltaproteobacteria bacterium. GTDB lineage: Bacteria > Desulfobacterota > Binatia > UBA9968 > JAJDTQ01 > JAJDTQ01. The sequence continues at coordinate 48,862 of JAPPNF010000148.1, forward strand.
CTGGATGATCCACTCGTACTCGTAGAAGAGATAGCCCATGGAAACGAGCCACAGGCCGATGATGACGACGTCGTACCAGGGAAGCTTGCCGTCATCCGGCCGGCGGAACGCCGGGAAGCTCAGGAAGGTAATCACGACCATCAGCGTGACGTGGAGCACGCGATGCAGGTACGCTTCCGGTTGCCCGAAGAAGCCGGTGTAGATGTGGTAGGCCGAGGTCGCGAAAGCCACCAGGGTCAGGATGATCCCGGCGGGGCCTGTCAGTTTGCGCTCCATAGGACCGTTCTCTGCCGCGTGTCCGATGCGGCGCGGACACTCGGGCGTGCGCTCACGTCAGGTTTGGTTGGAGGTTGTGGAGGCGGAAAGGAGGGCCGGCGTCCGGGCCGGCCCTCCTTCGTGGGGGTCCGTCTAGTTGACGCCCTTCTCCTTCAGGTACTTGTCCAGGCCGGCGTGCCGCGGCGCGCCCACGTTGAGCGTGGCGTTGGACAGCTTGACCCGCTCGAAGGCCTTCACGGCTCCGGCGAAGTCGCCCAGGTTGTCGTAGACGTTCTTCACGAGCTTGTAGACGCGCTCCTCCGGAACGTCCTCGTTCGTGATGATGAGCAGGAAGGTCTGAACCGTGTTCACGTCGTTCTTCTGATCGTAGTTCTTCTTGTCCAGCGTGAACGGGACGACACCGGCATTGGCCGCGTTCATCTTCGCCACGTCCTCCTTGGAGAACGAGAGAATTCGGATCGGCGCGTGCGCCGCCAACTGGACGATGGGCGCGTAGTTCTCCTCGCCGGGTCCGAGGTAGGCGTCGATGTGGTTGTCCTTCATCTGGGCCACGGCGTCGTTGAAGCCGAGGTAGTTGACCTTGGAGAAGTCATCGTAGGTTATGCCGAGGGCGCCGAGCATCTGCTGGTTCAACGCCTGAAACGAGAACCGCTTGGGCATGACGTTGACTCTCTTGCCCTTCAGCTGCTGGTACGACGTCACGTCGGACTTGGCCCACACCAGCCAGAACAGGTAGTTGGGGTAAAGCACCGCGGCCACGCGCACCTTCTTCGCCTGCGCCTCCTTCCCCTTGAACATCTTCGCCCCCTTGAGGGCTTCCTGGATGCTCGTTGCGCTGGAGAGGCCGAAGCTCATCTTGCCGGCCATGACGTTCAGCAGGTTGGACGTACCGCCGCCGATCTCGACGGTCACCTTGTCGCCATCGTTCTTTTCGGCCAACCGCTGCACCACGGTCCCGATGGGATACCAGGAGCCGCCCGGCTTCGAGGCGCCGAACTTGTAGCTCTCAGCCAGTGCCGCGGGCGCGAGCGTCGCGACAAAAACCGCGATCAACGAAACTACCAGAAACCTCTGCAATCGACTCATCGTGATCTCCTTTCGCTGCTCTCTCCCGCACCTCCGCGGGCGGGCTTGGACAATCGAAGTAGCTGAAGCTACTTGCGCTTTCCCCAAATGTCAAGAACGATGAAGACTGGAAAGGGGAGTGCAACGAAGATGAGCATGACCAGACGAAACTTCATCCAGTCCCTCGGCGCGGTCGCCGGAGTGGAGGCCGTTCACCGGACCATGCAGGCGCTGGGACTGTCGGGGATGGGCGAGGCCCTCGCGGCGGCGCCCGATCTGCCCAGCGGCTCGGGGCAAGGAAAGAGCGTCGTCATTCTCGGCGCCGGCGTCTCCGGCATGACCGCCGCCTACGAGCTGGCGAAAGCCGGGTACCGCTGCACGATCCTGGAGGCCACCAGCCGCGCCGGCGGGCGCAACCTGACCGTGCGCGGCGGAGACGTGATCGAGGAATTCGGCGGCCGGCAGCGGGTGGAATTCGACCGCCGGGACCACCTCTACGCCAACCTCGGCCCGGCCCGCATTCCCTACCATCACCGGGCGATCCTCGGCTACTGCAGGGATTTCGGCGTCGAGCTGGAGGTCTTCACCAACGACAACCGCGCGGCGCTGTTCCACAACCGGGAGCGCTTCGGCGGCAAGCCCGTGGTGGCCCGCCAGGTCCTCACGGACACCCGCGGCTATATCGCCGAACTGCTCGCCAAGGCGGTCAACCAAGGCGCCCTGGACGGCGAGCTGACGGGCGAGGACAGGGAGCGCATCGTCGACATGCTCGTCCGGTTCGGCGGCCTGAACCCGGACCACATCTACAAGGGCTCCAACCGGAGCGGCTACCAGGGCGAAAAGATCCATGAGGGCCTCAAGGCCGGGGACGTGAACTCCCCTCTGGACCTGAGCGAGCTTCTCAAGGCGGACTTCTGGCACTACAAGCTTCACTACAGCCACTTTCTCAACGCGAACCCCACGCTGTTCCAGCCCATCGGCGGCATGGACGCCATCGTCAAGGCTTTCGAAGCGCGCGTCCGGCCGCTCATCCGATACCGCAGCGTCACAAAGGAAATTCGCAAGACGCCCGAAGGCGTTCGCATCGTCTACCGGCAGGCGGGACGGGACGCCGATGACGCCATCGACGCGGACTTTGCCGTCTGCACCATACCCGCCCCCGTTCTGAAGGACATCCCCAACGACTTCTCCCCGGAGACTCGCGCGGCCATCGAATCGATCGAGTTCGTGAACGCGGTCAAGATCGCCTTCCAGACCCGCCGCCGCTTCTGGGAGGACGACCACGCCATCTACGGCGGAATCTCCTGGACCGACCAGGACATCACGCAGATCTGGTATCCACCGTACGGCTATCACCGCGACAAGGGTATCCTCATGGGCGCCTACATCTGGAGCCAGAAGCCCGGAACGCGCTTCGGCGACATGAACCCGGCCGAGCGGCTGAGGGCTGCCATCGCCGAGGGCGAACGCGTCCACCCCGGGTACGCGGCGGAGATCGAATCCGGGGTGAGCCGCGCCTGGGCCAGGACGCCCTTTCAGAAGGGCGGCTGGCCGCGAAGCGCTCACAAGTCGCCCGAGGCGCTGCAAAGGCCCGACGGACCCATCCACTTCGCCGGCGATCAGGTCACCGGCCTGCCCGGATGGCAGGAGGGCGCCGTGCTCGGAGCGCACCTGGCGGTCCGTGCCATCAACGAGCGGGTGATGGCGACAAAGTAGCGTCCTGACCTACCCGGCACGTTTCGCGAGGAGTTGCCTGACGGAAGGTACCAACTCGTTGGGAATCTCCATCACTGTGTGCGCGTTGTCTTCAAAAGCGGCCTCATCTTCCGCCACTGCTTCTTCCTCCGTTTGAGATTCATAGTGGCCGAGCACACGTTGCACACGTTCTTCATCCCATCCGGGCGGAAAGTTGGTCTTGTTTTTCATCTTCTTTTCCTTCTGATGCGCCGCCGATAGGCCGCGAGCGGTTTGCCCCTGAGTGGGTAAGCCGTAATGACAAACGTACCATCAGGATCGGGCACGTAAATCACGCGAAGATACCGGCCTCCACGGGTCCGGCCGATTGCACTACGCGAACCTTCTCGTGCAGATCGGTCTTCACCCGGTGACGACAGAGCTTCTTCGACCTCATGTTCTTCAACTCCATGATTGTGGATATGGGGATAGCCGGTCTCTGGATCAATGTAGAATCGTATATTCATACCGTGAAACAACGACAGTGAACCTGTCAAGTCAAGGAAAGCGGCGCCACGAGGTAAAACAAGGGCTCGGCGACGGCCATCGCTACGAACAGAGGCTCGACTTGGCATGTTCTTGACAACACCGAGGTAATTGGCTACGCACCCCCGGAAAGCCGCGTGCACTCCAATGAAACCCGCACCTTTCATCTACTATTGTCCGGCGACGCTCAATGAGGCAGTGGGGCTCCTCGACGAGCACGGCGACGACGGCAAGATCCTCGCCGGCGGACAGAGCCTGATGCCGCTCATGAGCCTGCGTCTGGCCCGTCCGGCGGTGATCGTGGACATGAACCGGGTGCCCGGCCTGGACCGCATCGCCGCCAACGGCGACGGCAGCCTGAGCATCGGCGCCATGACGCGCCAGCGGGCGATTGAACGGGACGCCGTTTTCGCCGAACGGAATCCGCTGCTGGCAGCGGCGGTGCCCCTCATCGGCCACTTCCAGATCCGCAACCGCGGCACGGTGGGCGGCAGCCTGGTCCATGCCGATCCTGCGTCCGAACTGCCGGCCGTGAGCGTAGCCCTGGGCGCCGACTTCGTGCTCACGAGCGCCGGCGGCGAACGGGTGGTGAGCGCCGACGACTTCTATCTGGGCTACATGGCCACGGCCTGCGAGGCCAACGAGGTGCTGACCGAGGTCCGCTTGCCGGCCTGGAAACCGGGCCGTATCTGGGCCATCGACGAGGTGGCCCGGCGCAAGGGTGACTTCGCCATGGTAGGCGTGGCGCTGTGGGCGGACATGGACGGGACGGCGTGCGCGGACGCCCGGATCACGCTGTTCGGAGTGGGCGGCAGGCCCGTCCGGGTGGAGAAGGCGGAGCAGCGCCTCAAGGGGGCCGCCCTGGACGACGCCACCCTCAAGGACGTGGAACGCATCGTCTTCGAGGAGCTGGACCCGGACTCCGACATCCACGCATCGGCGCTGTACCGCAAGGAGGTGGGCGGCGTGCTCACCCGGCGCGCACTCGGCGCGGCCGCGGCAAGAGCCACGGAGGGCAACGGCGCATGAGCACCAAGAGCATTCTCAACCTGACGGTCAACGGCAAGGCCTACGAGAAGCTCGTGGAAGTGCGCATGACGCTGGCGGACTTCCTCCGGAACGAGCTGGATCTCACGGGCACGCACCTGGGCTGCGAGCACGGCGTGTGCGGCGCCTGCACGGTGATCATGAACGGCGAGGCGGTGCGCTCGTGCCTGCTGCTGGCGGTACAGGCGGAGGGGGCGACGCTGGAGACGGTCGAGGGGCTGGCGGACGGCGACAAATTGCATCCCTTGCAGGCGGCCTTCCAGGACCGGCACGCGCTCCAGTGCGGCTTCTGCACCCCCGGCTTCCTCATGACCGCGTCCGCCTTCCTGAAGGAAAACCCCAGCCCCAACGATGCCGAGATCCGCGAAGCCATCTCCGGCAACATCTGCCGGTGCACCGGCTACCAGCCCATCATCGAGGCCATCGCCCAGGCGGCGCCGGAAGTGAGCGGGTCCGACACGGACTGACGGCACGCGCTGGAGCCGGGAGCCCGTGCGCTCTCGCTCCGGACATGGTCCTGGCCTGAAATCAGCCATGACGCATTCCCCTGAACGAGAGGCTCCCTGACATGGCGGAAACATACATCGGCGCTCCCATCAGGCGGCGCGAGGACGTGCGGTTCATTACCGGGGCCGGCACCTACGTGGATGACATCAAGCTGCCCCACATGATGCATGCCGCCATCCTGCGCAGCCCCCACGCCCACGCCCGCATCCAGAACATCGACACCACCAGGGCCGAGTCCCTGCCCGGTGTGGTCTCGGTGTTCACCCTCAAGGACATAGGCGAGCTGGACGCCACCGTTCCCATCCGCATGTACAAGATCCCGGGCCTCGACAAGTATCTCCAGCCGTCCCTGGCGCGGGACGTGGTGCGCTACGTGGGCGAGCCCGTGGCGGTGGCGGTGGCGGAGAGCCGCTATCTGGCCGAGGACGCCATCGACGCCATCGACGTCGACTACGAAGTGCTCCAGGAAGTGATGGACGTGCGCGAGGCGCTGGAGGACAAGGTGCTGGTGCACGAAGACAACGGCACCAACCTGGCAGGCGTCCACTACGTCAACATCGGCGACGTCGACAAGGCGTTCGAGGAGGCCGACTACACCCGCCGGGAGGAGTTCCGGGTCCACCGCTTCACCGGCAACCCCATGGAGACTCGCGGCATCGTGGCCCACTTCGACCGCGGCAAGGGCGAATTGAGGGTCTACGGCGCCACCAAGCTGCCGCACCTGAACCGCCAGACCATCGCCGCCTTCCTGCAACTGCCCGAGCACAAGTGCCACTTCGAGGAGAACGACGTCGGCGGCGGTTTCGGCATCCGCGGCGAGCTCTATCCCGAGGACTTCCTGATCCCGTTCGCCTCCGTGCGCCTCGGGGTGCCGGTCAAGTGGATCGAGGACAGGCGCGAGCACCTGCTGGCGGCCAACCACTCGCGCCAGGTGACCTGCGAACTGGAGATCGCCGCGCGCAAGGACGGCACCCTGCTGGCCGTGCGGGCGCAGATCTACGGCGACATGGGCGCCTACGTACGCACCCACGGCGGGCTGGTGCCCTGCTCCACGGCGGCGCTGCTGACCGGACCCTACCGGATCCCCAACTACGAGGCCAAGATCCACTGCATCATGACCAACAAGACCGGCCTGGGCACGCTGCGGGCGCCCGGCCGGGTGGAGTCGTGCTTCTACCGCGAGCGCATGCTGGACATGATGGCACGGGACCTGGACCTGGACCCGGTGGAGCTGCGGCGGAAAAACCTGGTCAAGCCGGAGGAGATCCCCTACGAGATCGGCTTCACCCGGCCCAGCAAGCACCCCACCATCCTCGACAGCGGCGACTACCCGAGCGCCCTCAGGCAGGCCCTGGAACGGTTCCGGTACGACGAGATGCTGGAGCACCAGGGGCTCCGGGAGGACGGCCGCTACTACGGCGTCGGCCTGTCGTACTTCGTCAAGAACACCGGCGGGCTGGAGCCTTACGAAGGCGCCCGCATGGTGGTGGGCGAGGGCGGCGGGGTCACCGTGTTCCTTAGCATCGCGCAGCTCGGCCAGGGCCACGAGACCGCCATGGCGCAGATCTGCGCGGACGCCCTGGGCGTTCCCATGGACGCCATCTCCGTGTTCCACGGCAACACCGACCTCTCGCCCTTCGGCTGGGGCACCTTCGCCAGCCGCGGCACGGTCATGGCCGGCAACGCCGTGCACATCACCGCGCTGCAGTTGAAGGACAAGATCCTTGCGGCGGCCGCCCGCCATCTCGACGCGGACGCGGCGAGCCTGTCGCTGGAGGACGGCAACATCATCCAGCCGGGCACCGAGGCGCCGGCGTTGCCGCTGGGCGAGCTGGTGGCCCACATGCGGGAGTCCATCACTCCCGAGCAGGGCGTCCCCGAGCTGGAGGCCACCGCCTACTACAACTCCGACAACATCACCCACACCTACGGCGTGCACCTGGCCCAGGTGGCCGTGGACCCCGAGACCGGCATGCTGGAAGTGCTCAAGTACCTGGTGGTGGAGGACGTGGGCCGGATGGTCAACCCGCTGATGGTGCACGGCCAGACCGTGGGCGCCGCGGTGCAGGGCATCGGCGGCGTGGTGTTGGAAGAGCTCGTGTACGGCGAGGGCGGCCAGCTCCTCACCACCACGTTCCTGGACTACCTGCTGCCCACCAGCACCGACGTCCCCCCCATCGACGACCTCGTGCTGGAAGAGGCGCCTTCGCCCTACAACCCCTTGGGCGTCAAGGGCGCCGGGGAAGGCGGCATCGTCGGCACCGCCGGCGCCCTCGGCAACGCCGTCAGCAACGCCCTCGGCATCGAGGTCAAGGACCTCCCCCTCAGCCCCGACCGAATCCGCGCCTGGATCCGCGCCCGCGCGGACGGCTAGTCAGCGCGCTTCCAGCACGCCGCGGAACGACGAACAGGTATGGACGAGTTCTTGCCGGGATGGACCGTGGCCAGGGAAATCCCCCCTGATGTGGTCGATGGTGTCAACCGGGGTGTCTATCAGGTGCACGGCGGTGTGATCCGCATGGCGCCGGGCGCGGCCGGCGCCGGCCGAATCGTCCGACACCTCATACCCGCTCGACAAGACCCGAACGTACCGTTTGGAGGGTTCCTGAACCTGCCGCTCGCCAGCACGGAACACCTGCTACAAATGGCGACGGGCGCCATGGTCCTGTCAAGTCTCAACCTGGCGGTCAGCGCCGTCGGATTCGCGGTCCTCTACAAGAAACTGACCGACCTCGACAAGAGCCTGACGGCGATGGCAAAAAAGGTTGAGGGAATCGCACGACTGCTGGAGCTGGAAGAGAAAGCCAAGCTCGCGTCGGCTCTGAAAACCCTTTCCATGGTCATGAAGGGGGGCGCCCTGGACTCGCGCAAGCAACAGTTGCTCAATGAGCGGTTGCTCAACGCGGTCTTGAACGTCTTCGGTCCGGTCAACATGAAGTACCGCGAACTACTGCCCGCCGCAGAGTCGGAGACGGCCATGGCGTGCCAAGGGTACTTCGCCTTGACCTCATTGGCGACCGCCGCGTGCCACGCCGAACTGGGGATGGCGCGCATGGCGAAGGATTATCTGGATGATGATTGCGCGTTCTGGGCGCAGCAAGCGCGTCGAATCGCCGGGGACCTCCTGGGCGAGCACCCTGAACGATTCGTCGCCGGCGAGTTCGTGTCCGAGGTGTCGCTGCGTGAGGTGGCCGCGTGGCGCAACTTTGCCGCCGACGAGGACAGGAGCGAACCGGAGCGGATTGACGAATTGCGGAACCGCATCCGCTTGTCCACCAATAAGGGCGGGGGCTTAATCGCAATCCCGTTGCTCGGCAAAGATGATCCGGCAGCAGTCGCCAAGACTATCGAGGCAGACAAGCAAGGGACGATCCCCGCTCTCCGGGAGCTCGTGGCCCGGCACGGCGTGTTTCGGGGATATGCGGATCAATACGCGCTGCTCGACGAAAACGGAATGACGCCGTCGGAGTTCCAACGGCGGGTGGACGCGCTCGATCGGGAGATGTTGGTCGACGGTTACGTGATTCTTGAACCGACACAGGCCGACCTCGAAACTCGTCCAACCCGTTAGGGAGCTAGGTGATGGCGCCTTTCCTCAGCGCACTGCAACATTAGGGCTAGTCCACCCCTTCCCGACAACGCATCCCGCTGTGTCAATTTCCATCAAGCTGGAACTTGACACCGTCGAGACGGGGCAGCATAGTTGACGAGGAATCGGAGCGAACATGCGTATACCGCGGGAAAAATTCTCTAGCCAAGCCTCGCCGGAACTGCTGGCGGCATTACGCGAGATCGCCCGGCAGGAAGGGCGTCAGTTCCAGGCTGTAATGGAAGATGCATTGCAGGAATACATCGAAAACCGCTCTCGGGAAAGACCTCGCTCGTCCGTCATGGCCCATTTCCAGGCCACCGTCGAGCGAAACCGTCGCCTAGGTGAGTTGCTGGCCAAATGACTCATGACTTCCCCACCGTCCAGGAAGTCATTGCAATGCACGACGCCCTGATCGCCGCCTTCGGCGGGACCACTGGCATACGTGATGAGGGCGCCCTGGCGGCTGCGCTCATGCGCCCACAGTTAGGATACTACGACGACCTCGTCCAGGAAGCGGCCGCGCTCATGGAAAGCTTGGCCAACAACCACGCCTTCATCGACGGCAACAAACGAGTCGCATTCTTCGTCACCGACACCTTCCTCCGCATGAATGGCCGATTTCTAGACTGTGACAACGAAGATGCCTACGCATTCTTCATGCGGTTGTTCGAAACCCGCGCATTCCGGTTCACCGAATTGCACTCATGGCTCGAGGAGAAGGTGCGATCCCTCGCCTCTTATTCCTGAGCACCCACCCTATGCCGCTCACAAATCGCGGAACAGGAACCTTAAATGAAGATCTCGACCATCCTCGACCACATCGACAGCGGGCATATGGCCCTTCCTGAGTTCCAGCGCGGCTACGTCTGGAACCGCGACCAAGTCCGTAGTTTGTTCGACTCGTTGTACCGGCATCATCCTGTGGGTGGTTTGCTGGTTTGGGCAACAGAATCGAAAACTGCGGAACACCGTGGCAGTGCAGAACTGGCGCCGGGAGTCATCAAGTTGCTGCTCGACGGACAACAACGCATGACCTCATTGTACGGCATCGCCCGAGGACGACCGCCGGCGTTTTTCGACGGAAACGCCCAAGCTTTTTCAGGCTTATATTTTCACTTGGCGGACGAGAGTTTCTCATTCTACCAACGGTCGCGGATGGCGGGCGACCCGTTGTGGGTAGACGTGTCCAACTTGATCAGCCAAGGCTTCAATGGGGTCGGCGCCTACATGACCCGCTTGTCGGAAGTTCCTGACCATGACCAATACCTAAGCCGTTTGATGCAACTTCTGTCGATTATGGACATCGATCTACACATCGACGAAGTAACCGGGGCGGACAAGTCTCTTGACATCGTTGTCGACATCTTCAATAGGGTCAACAGTGGCGGCACCACGTTGTCCAAGGGTGACCTTGCCCTCGCCAAAATCTGCGCTGAATGGCCCCAAGCGCGGGAAACGATGAAGTCCCAACTCAAGGTCTGGGAGGGACAGGGCTTCGACTTCTCCCTCGACTGGTTGCTACGGTCTGTCAACACGGTGCTGACGGGAGAAGCGCGGTTCAGCTACCTTCACGACCGGAGCGCCAAGGATATCCAAGACGGCCTGAAACGCGCTACCAAAGCAATTGACACTGCCTTGAACATGATCAGCGGACGTTTTGGATTGGACCATGACCGTGTGTTGTTCGGCCGGTTTGCGGTCCCGGTGATCGCCCGCTACCTAGACCAGCACAATGGCCCTCTCGACGAGCGAGAGCGAGACAAGCTGTTGTTCTGGTACATTCAGGCTGGAATGTGGGGCCGTTTCTCGGGCCAGACGGAAACATCTATCGATCAGGACCTCGCTTCCATTGAGGATGTATCTGGCGGCTTGGACCGGTTGATCGATCAGCTTCGACTTTGGCACGGAAGCCTTGGGGTGGAACCCGGCCACTTCTACGGCTGGAGTCTGGGCGCACGGTTCTATCCCGTTCTCTACATGTTGACCCGCATGGGAGAAGCCAAGGATTGGGGCAACGGGTTGCCCCTAAAGGCGGCCATGCTGGGTACGTTGAACCGCCTAGAGGTCCATCACATCTTTCCGAAGGCAAGGCTCTACGCGCACGGATATGAGAGATCGCAAGTCAACGCTTTGGCCAACTTCTGCTTCCTCACCCAGGGAACCAACCTATCCATCAGTGACCGGCTACCGAATGAGTACTTCCCCGAAGTCGAGGCCAAACATCCGGGTGCTTTGGCCTCGCAATGGATCCCAACCGACACCGCCTTATGGCAAGTGGAGAACTACGGCGAGTTTCTTGAGGCCAGAAGGACATTGCTCGCAGCCGAGATGAACAGGAGACTGGCAGACCTTCTCCATGGGGACGAACGTTGGCTGCAACTCCCACCGTCCGCCGCTACCGATACTCCATCGCCTGCCCCCACAGAGGTCGTCGGTGGAATCACAAGCGAGGATGAAGAACAACTGCTTGATGACCTCAACAGGTGGGTTGCGGAGCAAGGTCTCCCCCGGGGCGTTTTGGGTTTTGATTTCGCGGATGCCGAAACCGGGCACCAGAGAGCGATGTTCGATCTCGCTTGGCCCGAGGGTATTCAACAAGGACTGACCCAGCCCGTTGCTGTTCTTCTCAATGAGGGTACCGAGGTCATCGCTCTCGCAAGTGGCGCTGGTTATCGATGCTTCACGAGTCCAACGAATTTCCGGCGATATGTGGAAACTGAGGTACTGACGACGTAGTTTTCCTCTACGGGACGCTGGTCCTGTCCCTCAAGGCCCGCCACACCCGCTCCGGTGTAAGCGGCAGGTCGCGGATGCGTACGCCGGTGGCCCGGGCCAGGGCGCTGACCACGGAGGGGGCGACGGAGAAGATGCCGCCCTCGCCCATGCCGCGGCTGCCGTAGGGGCCGATGCCGTCCCGGTTCTCCACCAGGTACGTGTGATACTCCGCCGGCAGGTCTTCGAACTTCGGAACGCGGTAGTCGACTAGGTTGGGGTTCAGCAACTGGTGGTCGTCGTGCACCATCTGCTCCATGAAGGTGTGGCCGATGCCCATCATCGCGGCGCCTTCCTCCTGTCCGATGCAGTGCTGGGGATGGATGGCCTTGCCGACGTCGGCCACCGACACGTAGCTCGCCAGGGCTACCGCGCCGGTGTCCCGGTCGATTTCCAGCTCGGCGACGCCCATGCCCACTTCCCAGAGCACCGGGGTCTTCCACCCGACCATCTCGGGGCCCATGGTGCCGCGCCCGACGATCTCGCCGGCGATGGTGCCGAAACGGCAGGCCAAGGCGTCGGTGAAGGACATCGCCTGCTCGCCGGCCTCGAGCCGCCCGTCGGACAGCTTCACCTTTCCGGCCGCGACCCCGAACGACCTGGCCGCGATGGCGCGCAACTGCCGTTTGAGGTCCCGGGCCGCGGCCTGGACCGCCCGGCCCATGACCGTGGTGGAGCGGCTGGCTCCGGTGGAGTGGTCGTAGGGCGTCACCGTGGTGTCTACCGGCACCGCCTGCACCCGGTCACGCGGCAATGTCAGCTCCTCGGCGACGATCTGGGTGAACGTCGTCTTGACGCCTTGCCCCATCTCGGTGCTGCCGGCCAGTATCGACACGTAGCCGTCCGGTCCCAACCGTACCAGCGCCACCGACACCGGCAGCACGCCCCCGGCGTTGGTGGAGCCGCAGGCGACGCCCAGCGGCGCCTTGCGGTTCCGGGCACGCCGCCGCCAGCGTGACCCCGAGACGAGCCGCTTCAGACTCGAATGAAGGTTCACGTCCACCGGCCGTAGCCTGGGCTGGAGCCTCTCGCCCTTGGTGAGCAGGTTCCGGTCGCGCAGCTCCACGGGGTCCATGCCCAGCTCCGTGGCGATCTCGTCCATCTGCGACTCGCAGGCGAAGATGGTCTGGGGAGCGGCGACGGAACGGAACGAGCCCGCGGAGCCGGCGTTGGTGTGCACGGAGTAGACGTCGCTCCTGAGATGGGGGATTCGGTAGGGCCCCAGCACCCGGGTGGCGGCGAGCTGCGCGACCATCCGGGTGTTCTCGGTAAAGGCGCCCGTGTCGAGGTGGATCTCCGCCTGCCGCGCCACCAGGGTGCCGTCGTTCATCACCCCGGTCCTGAGCTTTACCGTGGCGCCGTGCCGGCGCACCGTCACCATGGCCTCGGGGACCGACAGGCACAGCCGCACCGGCCGGCCCGCCTTGCGCGAGAGCAGCACTACCAGCGGCTCGAACTTGCTGTAGGACTTGCCGCCGAAGCCGCCTCCGAGGAAGGAGACCTGCAGGCGCACTTGGGAGCGGGTCAAACCGAAGATGCGCGCGATGTCCCCCTGCACCAGGAACGGGTGTTGCGCCGAGGACCACAGGTCGATGCGGTCGGCACCCCAGCGCGCCACGGCGCCGTGGGGCTCCATGCTGTAGTGGTAGACGGATGGGAACGTGTAACGGCCTTCGAAGACGCGGTCGGCGGCGGCAAAGCCCTCTTCCACGTTGCCCTGCTCTACCCGTTCATGGGCGCATACGTTGCCGGGCGCATCGTCGTGGATCAGCGGCGCGCCCGGCGCCAGGGCAGCATCCGTGCCCAGCGCCGCCGGCAGCTCCTCGTAGTCCACTTCGATCAGCGCCAGCGCCGCCTCCGCGGTGTGCTCGTCGTCCGCCGCCACCGCCGCCACCGGCTCGCCCACGTAGCGCACCTTCTCCATGGCCACCACCGGGCGGCCGTTGTAGAACGGGTCCAGGCCCTCCAGGTCCTTCGCCGTAACCACTGCGTGCACGCCGCGAAGCGCCGCCGCCCTCGTGGCGTCGATGCCCCGGATGTGCGCGTGCGGCAGCGGGCTCCGCAGGATCCGGCCTTCAAGCATTCCCGGCAGCACGAGGTCGCCCGTGTACTTGGCCCGCCCCGTCACCTTGTCGACGCCGTCGACCCGGGGAACGTCCCGGCCCACGTGCTGAAAACCCGATTGCGGCATGGCTTCTCCTGGTGTCGTGTCTCGCAAATTCATCTACGGGACACGTCAACCATACCACAGTTCCGGTGCACGCCATCGTCGCCGGGGCCGACGACCCCGGTGGCCATGGCTGAATACGGCAGGGCTATCCGAAGCCGTTCCGTTGTTCTTCTTGAATCGCGGTTTGAGTTGCGGTAATTGCAGAGGCGTCACCTGACGGGCCCAGATCGAGTTGTCGGCAGAGGTGGAACGGTAGCCGCGCGGGCCGAATGATCTCAAAGACGATAGGAATGCGAGATGGCACAATCAACTGAGTCCGGCCGGCCCCAATGGCTCGGCATCGTTCAATTGGCCGCAATCCTCCTCGTAATCGTGATCGCCCTTTACTTCGCGCGTGCGCCCAGTCGCGTGGCTCTCGACGCGACGCCCGACCTGACCGCGGAGAAAGGCAAACCCACCGTCAGCGTGATCCAGCCCAAGCCGACCACACAAGCGCTGACCGTCCGGCTGACGGGTTCCGTCCGGATCGAAGAGCAGGCGCGGGTGATGTCCGAGGTGACGGGTCGAGTGGTGTGGATTTCACCGAAGTTCAGCAACGGGGGATCGATACCGGCCAACGAGACGTTCATCAAGATCGATACCGCCGAACACGAGATCCGGGTGGAAAGGGCGGAGATGGCGGTGAAGGCAGCGGAAGCCCGGGTGTGGGTCGAGAAGGCCGGCGGCGAAGAGGACGCGAGGGAATTCTTGCGCGCGAACCCGGGCGCCGAGGTTTCCGACTCGGTGCGCCGCTTGCCGTCGATAGCGGAAATGGAAGCCGAGCTGGCGCAGGCGCGGGCGGTGCTGAAGCTCGCGAAGCTGCGGCTGGAACAGACGAACATCTCCCTGCCGTACGACAGCCGCGTGCTGGCCACCGAGCTGGAGGTGGGCGAGTTCGTAGGGCCCGCCAGATCGGTGTCGGGCCGCGCGGGGAGGCTGGGCGCCGTGTACCGGACCGATGCGATCCGGGTGAGAGTGCCGGTAGACCCGAAGGACCTGGCGTATCTCTACCCGGTGGTCGGGCGTTCGGCCCGCGTTCGGACCCAGTTGGGGGCGTACGACGCAACGGTGGAGCGCGTGTCGGCGGTCGTGGCCCCGAGCACGCGCCTCGCCGGATTGTTCCTCAAGTTCTCGGACGGTGTGCCGAAACGGACACTGCCGCTGCCGGGCATGTTCGCGGAAGTCCGGATCGAGGGGCCGTCGTATGAGAACGTCTTCGTGTTGCCGGAATCGGTTCTGCACGAAGGCGGCAGCGTCTGGGTGGTCGACAAGGGCGCGTTGAAGTCGATCGTGCCCAAGACCCTCGGACGCACGGACGCGGGCTGGGTCGTGGAGGCGTTCGACGCGGGCGAGGGCGTGGTGGTCGGCGCGCCGCCGGGAGCCAGAAAAGGTCTGGCGGTGGCGACGGCGACAGCGAAATAGCGGAGTCCGGTCATGAGCACCACCGACGCTGGAGCCGGGGCCGCCGCAAAGGGACCAATCGCCTGGTTCGCGCGCAATCCGGTCGCCGCCAACCTGCTGCTGTTGTTCCTCATCATCGGCGGCGTGATTGCCGGACGGCATCTCGCCGTTCAACTCTACCCCTACGTCGATCTTCGGACGATCACCGTCACGGTGCCCGCGCCGGGTTCGTCGCCCAAGGAGGTGGAGGAAGACATCAACCGCCGCATCGAGGAGGCGATCGTCGGGCTCAGAGGGGTGGAAAGAGTCGTGGGGACCGCCAACGAGGGGCGCGGCCGCCTCCGGGTCGAACTGGAGACTTTCGCCGATCCCCAAACCGTCCTGAACGATGTCCAGAACGCCGTGGACGGCATCGAGAACTTCCCGCCGCTGAACGCCGAGAAACCGGAAGTCGAGCTCCATCGGATCTCCATCGAGGTCCTGACGCTGGCGGTGTCGTCGTCCCACGCCTCCGAAGACGCGTTGCGCCTCGCCGCGGAGAACGTGCGCGACGAGCTGCTGGCGCTGCCGTCGGTTTCGCAGGTGACGCTGCAGGGCACCCGCGAACGGGAGATTACCATCGAGTTGAGCGAGGAAGAGTTGCGGCGGCACAATCTCTCCATCGCCCAGATCTCCCGTATCGTGAGGCGGGCGTCGCTCAACCTCACTTTCGGCGAACTGCGAACCGAGGCCGGCGGCGTGGTCCTGCAGACCATCACCAAACGCCGCACCGGCGCCGAGTTCAAGGACATCCCCCTGATCACGCGGCTCAGCGGCGCCATCGTCACCCTCGGCGACGTCGCCACCATCCGCGACGGGTTCGTCGACGAGGACATCGTCTCCGAGGTCAACGGCCAACCCACCGTGTTCGTCCGGGTCGATGCCGTCGAGCAGGAGTCGGTGGTCGAGATCGGTGACGAAATCAAGATGTGGCTCGCCGGCCGCAAGGCTCCCGGGAACATTACGGTCGGCATCTGGAACGACCGGGCCGCCCCCGCCCTGGACCGGCTGCAGGAGATCATCCGCAACGGCATCCTCGGCGCGTTGCTGGTTTTCCTGACCCTCGTTCTGGTGTTCGACCTGCGCGTCGCCACCTGGATCACCATAGGGATTCCCTTGTCCTTCATCGGCTCGCTGATCTTCTTCGGCGCCGCCGACCTCACCCTGAACATCGGCACGATCTTCGCCTTCTTCCTGCTCATCGGCATCGTCGTGGACGACTCCGTGGTGGTCGGAGAAAGCATCGCGGCGGAACGCCAGAGCGGGAAGAGCCCGGCGGATGCGGCCATCTCGGGCGCCAGGGCGATGGTGGGTCCGATCACGGTGGGGGCGGCCACCACCTTGCTCGCCTTCGTGCCGCTTCTCTTCGTCACCTCGGGGGGCTACCAGCTCACCACCGTCTTTCCCTATGTGGCGCTCTTCGTCCTCTCGGTCTCGCTCATCGAGTCCTTCTTCGTCCTGCCGGCACATTTGTCGCACGACCGCCCGTGGAGCCTGCCGCCGTTGAGCGACATCCAGCGCCGGGTGGACGGCCTGATCGACCGGGCGCGGGACTCCATCGTGGCGCCGTCGGTGGCGCGCGCCGTGCAACATCCCTGGCTCACCCTGGGAATTGGAGCGGTGGTGGTGCTCATCGGGGTGCTGCTGCTGCGGTCCGACAACGTCCGGGTCATCATCTTCGACCAGGATGCGCTGGCCTCCGACAGCATTCAGGCGGATCTGCATCTGCCCGCGGGGACGCCGTTCGAACAGACTCTCGCCGCCGCCGAGCGTTTCGCGGCAGCCGCCCGCTCCATCAACGATCAACTCGACGGAACGTCGATCCGATCCGTCGCGGTCACCGCCGGCAATCTCACGCAGATTCGGACAGCGGACATCGGGCGCAACCGCAGCAACGTGGCTTCGGTGCGGATTCATCTCAACCCGCGTCCCGTGCGCACCGCATCGCCCAGGGACATCGAGCGGGCATGGCGACGGAACGTGGGCGACACCTCGGAACTGGAGAGCGTCGAATTTCAGAGTGCACGGGTAAAAAGCAATCCGCCTGTCTCGTATGCGCTGAAGCACCCCGACACGGACGTGCTGCGAAATGCCGCCGCGGAGTTGAAAGGCTCGCTGGCGACCGTGCCGGGGGTCTTCGGTGTCTCCGACAGCTTGTCCGCCGGCAAGCGGCACTTCGAGATCCAGCTCACGCGGGCCGGCAAGGCGGCGGGATTGACGCCGGCGGGCGTCGGCGCCCAGTTGCGCGCCAGTTTCCACGGCGTGGAAGTCCAGCGCATCCAGCGCGGCCGGGAGGAAGTCAGGGTCGTGGTCCGGTACCCGGCCGAGCGGCGGCAGAGCCTGGGAGACCTGGCCAGCGAGCGGATCCACCGGCCCGCGGGCAGGAACGGGCAACCGGGCAAGGACCGTGGCGCGGCCGGCGGCGGTGAGGTGCCGCTGTCCACGGTGGCAACGCTCACCGAGAAACGCGAGTTGACCACGCTGACGCGGATCGACGGCAAGCAGGCCGCATTTGTCGACGGGCGTGTCGACGCCGTCGTGACAACCCCTCGCAACGCCAGGCGGGAGATCCGGGAAGAGATCATCCCCAGCCTGCTCGCCAAGTATCCCGGCCTCAAGGTCGAACCCGACGGGGCCGCCCGGGAAGAGAAGAAGCTGTTGGGAACGCTGGGGCTGCTGGTCCCCATCGTGCTGCTGGCCATGTACGCGCTGATGGCGGCGTTCCTGCGCAGCTACTGGAAACCCCTGGTGGCCGTGGTGGGAATACCGGTATCGTTCGCCGGAGCGGTGCTGACCCACTGGATACTCGGTTGGGATTTCGCCGCCATGTCACTGTTCGGAATCGTCGCGGTGGGCGGGATCATCGTGAACGACGCCCTCGTGCTGCTGGACCGCTACAACTATCTCCGCAGGGAAAACGAGATGTTGCCGGCCATCGCGGCGGCGTCCGCCGCGACCCGCCATCGTTTCCGCGCGGTGCTGCTGACCAGCCTGACGACCGTCGTGGGATTGTCGCCATTGCTCTACGAACGCAGCGACGAACTTATCTTCCTGGTGCCGTTCGTGGTCAGCATGCTGGGCGGATTGGTGTTGTCGACGATCTTCATCCTGTTCCTCCTTCCGGCCCTCGTGATGCTCGTCGACGGGCGCTTTGATTAGCCTTCGCCGTCGGGATCGGGCCAAGCCCGGTCCCGACGATGCGCGTTTGACCCTCCGGTCGCCGTCATGACCCTCATCCGACTCATCCAGTTCCGCGCCGCCTACAACCTGCCGGTGCATGCGGCGTTGGAGAACGGCATCTTCGCCGACGGCGGGCTCGCCGTGGAGATCGAGTACACGCCGGGCTCGGCGTATCTGGTGGAGGCGGTGCGAACCGGGCGTTGCACCATCGGCCACGCGGCCGCGGACGACGTGGTCTGCGACGTGGAGAACCAGCCCGGCTCGGACGTGTTCGCGTTCATGGGGCTCCACAGCGGGCTTTTGAGCCTCGTCGGCGCGCCTGCGTGTCCCACCATGGAATCATTGCGGGGCAAGCCGCTGGCGGTGGACGCGCGCGACAGCGGCTTCGTCTTCATCCTGGAGAAGGCCTTGCGCGACCACGGCTTCGGGCCGGACGAGTACGAACTCGTGGAAGTGGGGGGCTGGGAGAGCCGATACCACACCCTCATCGAGGGGAAGCTCTACGCCACGCTACTGACAACACCCTTTGTCGGAGCCGCCCTGGAACGCGGCTGCCACGTCATCGCCCGGGGCGAGGAGATGATGCCGGTCTACCAGGCGACCGTGGGCTTGGCCAAGCGCTCCTGGGCGGAGACGAACCGGACCCGCCTCGTCGACTACATCCGTTGCTACGTGGCCGCCACCGGGTGGTGCTTCGCGCCGGAAAACCGGGGTAACTGCCTCGACATCCTGGAGCGGCACAACGGGCTCACCGGCACGGCGGCCGAGGAGACCCTCGACTCGTTGCTGGACCCGGAGCACGGCCTCTACCCCAAGGCCGCGCTGAACATTCCCGGCATCGCCGCCGCCCTCGACCTCCGAGCCGGCATGGGCTACATGGCCTCCCCCCCGCCACCGCCGGAGACGTACATCGACGTTTCCTACTACGAGGCGGCCATCCGCTGATCCGACCCCAAAGAGTTCACCTCCGTCATTCCCGCGAAACAGGCTGTGTCCAAAACGGCAACTTCAGGGCACGAAAGGCCGATCCCTCATTCCCGCGAAAGCGGGAATCCAGGGGTGGTGGTGGGGCATAACGGCTGTGCTTCCACCGCCCCAACCCCACCTGGATTCCCGCTTTCGCGGGAATGACGGGTCTGCCTTACAGCGACAGGGACAACTGCTCCGGCGCATCGGGCCGCGCCACGGGCGTGCGCTCCGGCAATTCCGCGATCCGCGTCTCCAGCCAGCGGATGTAGGTGCGGTGGCCCGGCCGTTGGCGGATAGCCTCCACGCACAACAAGCGCACGCGCCCGGCGTAGTGCCGCCAGCGCTCGCGCACCGTGCGCGGCATGCGAAGGTAGGTGGGAGCGTCGTCGCAGAAAAGCTCGCTGCGGGCGAGGGTCCAGATGTCGCACTGGGTCTCGCCGATGGGGATCGGCTCCCACGCGAAGGCTCCGTCGGGAGCGGGCAGCTTCGTCAGCCCCTGCACGAGATGGGTCAGCTCATGGCCGATGGTGTTGTAGGTCAGCCCCCGTACCCGAAGGCGGATGTACAACGGCGGCCGAAGGTGTCTTGGAATGAACGCCACCCCGAGCTTGGTCTTCGTGTGTCCAACGCGGACTTCCAGGTTCCGCAACTCCGGGAACTCGCGCAGCGACCGATTGAGCATGCGCACGGCGCGTTGCGTCAGGCGCTTTTCCATCTGCGGCGTGAACGAGACGGTCACGCCCATTCCGGGTGACAGCACGATCATGGACAACCGTTTGGTGAGACTCTAAACTCTAACGCAGTGGTCGACCGATTTCACCCTCTGGTGCGCGACTGGTTCCGGGAGCGCTTCGGCAAGCCCACGCCGCCGCAGGCGGCGGGCTGGAAGGAGATCGCCCGGGGCCGGGACACGCTCATCGCCGCGCCTACCGGGTCGGGCAAGACCCTGGCTGCCTTCCTCTGGTCCATCAACCAGCTCATCGCGCCGCCGGAGCCGTCTCGCGACCACACCCACGTGGTCTACGTCTCGCCGCTCAAGGCGTTGGGCAACGACATCCAGAAGAACCTGCAGGAGCCGCTGGCGGAGATCACCCGTAGCGGAAGGCGGCAGGGGTTCCCGTTGCAGGACATCCGTACCGCCGTGCGTTCCGGCGACACCCCGGCCACGGAACGGCAGCGCATGATCTCCAACCCGCCCCACATCCTGATCACGACGCCGGAGTCGCTCTACATCCTGCTCACGGCCGAGCGCAGCCGGCAGGTGCTGAAACACGCGCACACGGTCATCGTCGACGAGATCCACGCGGTGGCCGGAGACAAGCGCGGCGCCCATCTGGCGCTTTCGCTGGAACGGCTGGACACGCTGGCGGAAAGCCCCCTTCAGCGCATCGGGTTGAGCGCCACCCAGAAACCCATGGACGACATCGCCCGCCTGCTGGTGGGCGCCCGCAGGCTCAGGCGCGACGGCTCGCCGGAATGCGCCATCGTGGACGTGGGCCACAAGCGGGAGCTGGACCTGTCCATCGAAGTGCCGGACCAGGAGCTGGGGCCCATCACCTCCCACGCGCTGTGGGCCGAGGTCTACGACCGCATCGTGCAGCAGATCCAGAGCCACCGCACCACCCTAGTGTTCGTGCACACCCGCCGGCTGGTGGAACGGGTGGCGCACCAGCTCACCGACCGGCTGGGCGAGGGCAAGGTCCTGGCCCACCACGGCAGCCTGTCGCGCAAGACCCGGCTCGAAGCCGAGCAGAAGCTCAAGGCGGCGGAGGTGCCGGTGGTGGTGGCCACCGCGTCGCTAGAGCTGGGCATCGACATCGGCCACGTGGAGCTGGTCTGCCACATCGGCGCGCCGCGCTCCATCGCCACCCTGCTGCAGCGGGTCGGGCGCTCGGGGCACTGGCTGGGCGCCGTTCCCAAGGGCATCCTGTACCCGCTGACCCGCGACGACCTGCTCCAGGCCGCCGCCGCGATCTACGCCGTGCGCCGGGGAGAGCTGGACCGCATCGGGCTGGTCCGGGAACCGCTGGACGTGCTGGCCCAGCAGATGGTGGCCACGGTGGCAAGCCTCACGCCCGCCCACAAGCCCGGCGAAACCCTGCCACTCCTGCCCGAGGCCAAGCCGCCGTCGGGCATTGCCGAGGAAACCCTCTGGGAGCTGGTGCGGGGAGCGTATCCTTTCCGCGACCTTTCTCGCGGCGACTTCGAACAGCTGCTGCACATGCTGTGCGAGGGCGTGGCCCCCGCCAGGGGCCGGCGCGGCGCCCATCTTCACCGGGACAGGGTAAACGGAATGCTGCGGGCGCGCCGGGGCGCCCGGCTGGTCTCCATCACCAACGGCGGCGCCATCCCCGACACCGCCGACTACGACGTGGTGGAGGCGCACAGCGAAACCTTCGTGGGCAAGGTCAACGAGGACTTCGCCATCGAAAGCCTGGCGGGCGACATCTTCCTGCTCGGCAACACCTCGTGGCGCATCCAGCGGGTAGCCTCGGGCAAGGTGTGGGTGCAGGACGCCCAAGGGGCGCCGCCGACCATACCGTTCTGGCTCGGGGAGGCACCGGGACGCACGCTGGAGCTGTCACGCGCGGTGTCCGACGTGCGCGAGACGGTGGCCCGCCACGTCGCCGCGGGTGCGGGAGAAGCGACCGCGTCCGAGAGTGAAGCGGACGGGGCTCACGGAGAAACGCCTGAGTCGTGGCTTCAGCGCGAGACCGGGGTCGGACCGGCCGGCGCCGAGCAGATCGTCGCCTACGTAAACGAGACCCGCGCCGTGCTCGGCTGCGTGCCCACCGTGGACCGCATCGTCGCCGAGCGGTTCTTCGACGAATCCGGGGGCATGCAACTGGTGCTGCACACGCCCTTCGGAGGACGCATCAACCGCGCCTGGGGGCTTGCCCTACGCAAACGCTTCTGCGTCAACTTCGACTTCGAGCTCCAGGCTGCGGCCACCGACGACGGCATCGTGATCTCGTTGACCGACCGCCATTCCTTCCCGCTGGACACGGTCTTCTCCTACCTCAACCCGGCGACGGTGGAACGGGACCTCACCCAGGCTTCCCTGGCGGCGCCCATGTTCACCAACCGCTGGCGCTGGAACGCGAGCCGGGCACTGGCGGTGGAACGGTTCAGCCGCGGCAAGAAAGTGCCCATGCAGATCCAGCGCATGCGCGCCGAGGACCTGCTGGGCGCGGTCTTCCCGGACCAGGTGATGTGCCAGGACAACCGCGCCGGACCCGTCACCCTGCCGGACCACCCCCTGACCCGCGAGACCGTGGAGAACTGCCTCCGCGAGGCCATGGACGTGGACGGCTTCAAGGAGACGCTGGAGCGCGTCGGACACGGAGAGATTGCCACCGTGGCCGTGGAGACCCCGGCGCCCTCGCCCATGGCCCACGAGATCCTGAACGCCAACCCCTACGCGTTCCTCGACGACGCCCCGCTGGAGGAAAGGCGCGCACGGGCAGTGGCGCTGCGGCGTACCGACCCGGACCTGGCCCAGGGCATCGGCGCCCTGAGCCCCGAGGCCCTGGCCGAGGTGAAGGCGCAAGCATGGCCGGACATCCGCGACCCCGACGAACTGCACGACCTGCTGCTCACGGTGATCCTGCTGCCGGTTCGGGAAGCCGAGCCGTGGCAACGGTACGCCGAGGAGTTGATGGCGGCGCGGCGGGCTACCGTCGCCAAGCCCGCGGGGGGAGACGGCGAGACTTTCTACGTGGCCGCGGAACGTCTGGAGGAGGCCCGCGCCGTGCTGGAGAGTTTCCGCGTGGCCCCGGGGGCGCCGGCCGGCGAAGCCGCCCTGCAGCGCACCGTGCAGGGGTGGATGGAGATCAGCGGCCCGGTCACCACCGAAGGGCTTGCCGCCCGGACCGGCCTGCCCGTCGAATCGGTGGTGCGCGCCCTCACGGCGCTGGAGGTCTCCGGAGTGGTGCTTCAGGGCCGCTTCTCGCCCGGCGGCGGCACGGATGCCCCGGTGGAGTGGTGCGAGCGCCGCCTGCTGTCGCGCATCCACCGCCTCACCCTGGGACGCCTGCGGCGCGAGATCCATCCGGTATCCGGCGCGGACTTCATCCGCTTCCTGCTCCGCTGGCAGCACGTGCAGCCGGGCTCACAGCTCCACGGCCGCGACGGCGTCCACCAAGTCGTCCGCCAGCTTCAGGGCATGGAACTGCCGGCGCCGGCTTGGGAGCAGCATGTTCTGCCGGCCCGAATGGCCGCCTACGACCCCGCGGACCTGGAGCACCTCTGCCTTGCCGGCGTGTTGACCTGGGGACGCTTGCGGCGCGACACCGGCGCACCGGAGGACGATCCGGACACGGCGAAGCAGTGGGACTCCGCGCCCTTGGCCCTCAGACCCCCGTCCGGCAAGGCCCGCAGGACCGCGCCCACCCGTTCCGCGCCGCTGGCCTTCGTGATCCGCGAGGACCTGCCGCACTTCCTGGACCCGGAAGCCCTGGACTGGCGCGGCCTCCAGGGGCTTTCCGCCGCCGCCCTGGACGTCGCCGCGTACCTGGAGGAACACGGCGCGTCCTTCCTCGCGGACATCGCCCGGGGGACCGGGCATGTCATGGTACGCACCGAACGGGCGCTGTGGGAGCTGGTGACCCGCGGCCAAGTGACCGGAGACGGCATCGCGGGACTGCGCATGCTGCTGACCCCGGAGCTCAAGCGGAAGGGTACCGGGCGCGGCGGCCGGAAAGCGGCAGCCGAGCGGGCCATGCCCGTGGGACGCTGGTCGTTGTGGCGCAGCGGCGACTCCGGCGACGCGGACGGCGGCACCGAGACCCTGGCGCGCCAACTCCTGCAACGTTACGGCGTGGTCTTTCGCGAACTGCTGGCGCGCGAGACCCGGTGTCCGCCCTGGCGCCTGCTGCTCCAGGCCTACCGCCGCATGGAGGCCCGCGGCGAAATCCGCGGTGGCCGCTTCGTGAGCGGCTTCGTGGGCGAGCAGTACGCCCTCCCCGACGCCGTGGAGGCCGTGCGCAACGTGCGCCGGCTCGCTCCCGACAGGGAGCCTGTCATCGTGTCCTGCACCGACCCCCTGAACTTGGTGGGAGTCCTCACCCCCGGCCCGCGCGTCCCCGTACAGTCACAGCAGTCCATCGCCTACCTCAACGGCACCCCCGCCGAGATCGGCCCCCTCGGCAACGTGCTCAGCCGCGTGCAGCCGGTCAGCGGGTCGGGGGCGGAGTGAGGGCTTACCACCCCGGCGGAAGCGTCCGCCGTTTCTCAACTTCTTGACTATGTAGCCTTAAAGCTACATAATACGTCCATGGAGACGAAAGCGACCGTCAAAAAACGCGACCGTTTGAATCGCGCCCTCGAAAGAGACCGCGGGCAGTTTCTTCTCGAGTTGGGAGAACTCTTGCGGCACGAGAAAGGGCTTGCCGCTGCCGCACGCGACACAGGCCTGAACCGTGAATCACTGTATCGAGCGTTGGGGAGCACGGGCAACCCGACGTTCGATACCCTGGAACGCCTGCTCGCGTTGCTCGGCTACCGTCTCTCCGTTGCACCCCTGGTAGACCGTTTGACCAGCGACAGACGCGCCGCGGCCATCGCCAGGAAGTACGTCTGGTGGCAACACCCGCAGCGCACCCTGGTCGACCGGCGGCTCTTTCTGGCGCAAGTGATGACCCTCGGCACCGTCGCCGACATCCGCTGGTTGCTCTCGCGGATTTCCACCTCCGAACTGCGCCGCGTATTACGCGACCCGCCGGTTGGCATCTTCAACGGCCGGTCGTGGAACTTCTGGCACCTCCGTCTTGGTTTGACGCCGATCCCTGGACTGCCGGCGCGACGTTTGCCCCAGGAGATGCCGCGGTGACGTTCAAGCCGGCTCTCGACATACTGCCCGGCGAACAACGGAAACTATGGCCACAACTCTCGGACATCCCCGAGTGTTTCGTCCTTTACGGTGGCACCGCCCTAGCGTTGAGACTGGCACATCGGTCCTCCGTTGACTTCGACTTCTTTTCGTCGGACTCCCTCGATCTCGATGCATTGTTCCGGCTCCCCTTCGTAGCCCGGGCGGAGGTGCTCCAGAGAGAACCGGACACGCTGACGATTTCGGTGATACCCGGCGGTACAGCGAGCCCGGTAAAGGTATCTTTTTTTGGCGGCATCGACACCGGCCGTGTGGGAGAACCGGAACAAACGGACGATGGCGTACTACGCGTGGCGTCACTGCTAGACTTGTTCGGAACCAAGCTCAAAGTGTTGCTGCAGCGCGTGGCCAGCAGGGACTACCTTGACTTGGCGGCCATTATCCGTACCGGGGTCCCGCTGAAAGACGGACTCGGCGCTGCCACGACCCTCTACGGGCGACGCTTCCCGCCAGCGGAGGCCGTCAAAGCCCTCGCGTATTTCGATGAAGGAGAGGCGACCGACGTCGACACCACCACACAGGCGTTTCTTTCGCGACAGGCCGCAGCCTGGGACTTCACGATAGCGGCGATGGCAAAGGCCGCCGATTCGCTTGTCTGACGACGGACCTGCGAAGCGATTATTGACGTCACCTCTCGGCCGACACCGAAGCTCCCCTGTCGGCAGGTGTGTCTTCCTGGCAGTAGTGTCCGACACATTTCATAGCAAAAACAGTTGGTTATGGTCGTCGGGGG
>JAPPNF010000135.1 GCA_028818755.1 Deltaproteobacteria bacterium
TGGAAGGCAGCTCCAACGTCCTGTGCGAAGCGCTGGCCTCCGGCGTGCCCGTGGCAGCCTCCCGGATCTCCGGACTGATCGGCACCCTGGGCGACGACTATCCAGGCTACTACGAGCTGGGCGACACCGCCGCCCTCAAGCGCCTGCTGCTCCGGGCCGAGAACGATTCGGCCTTTTATGAAAGCCTTGCGCGGCACTGCACCGAAGTGGCGCCGCTGGTGAACCCGGAGCGGGAAATACGCACTTGGCAAGGGTTGGTTCGCGAGGTGATGAGCGGTTAGTGCACCGGCACGGGCACTCATCCCACGCGGCACACCCCACCGATACCGGACACCCATCTCACCGATACGGGGCACCCATCCCCTCTCCCTCCGGGAGAGGGTGGCCGAAGGCCGGGTGAGGGCTGCCCGGCCTCTGCGCTCCCTTCGAAGACCCTCACCCCGACCCTCTCCCAGAGGGAGAGGGGGTCAGCCACTGGCCACCTTCGGGAAAGGGAGGGAGCCACTATCCGCCTGCCGAAAGAACCTCGACCAGTCTGTCTGCAACCGTGTCCAACTCGGCGTGGCTGATGACCAGGGGCGGCAGGAGCCGGACCACCGTCGCGCCCGCGGGCAGCGCCAGCACGCCCTTCTCCATGAGCCGCACGAGGTGGGGCTGGGACTTTTCCTTGAGCTCGATGCCGATCATGAGGCCGAGCTGGCGGATCTCGCGGACCTTGGGCAGGTCCGCGGCCTGGAGGCGCTCCAGCAGGTAGGCGCCCTTTTCCGTTGCGGCCTCGGCCAGCCCCTCTTCCTCCATGGCATCGATGGCGGCCAGCGACGCGGCGCATGCCAGCGGGTTGCCGCCGAAGGTGCTGCCGTGGCGGCCCACCGGCACTTCCAGCTTGTCGGAGCAGACCACGGCGCCCATGGGGAGGCCGCCGGCCATGGCCTTGGCCAGACACAGGATGTCTGGCTCCACGCCGAAGTGCTCGCAGGCGAACATCCTGCCGGTGCGGCAGAAGCCGGTCTGGACCTCGTCGATGATGAGCAGTACGCCCCGCTCACGGCACAGCTCGCCCACCTGCTCGAAGAACTCGGCCTTGCCGAGATTGACTCCGCCCTCGCCCTGGACGATCTCCAGCATCACGGCGGCGGTGTTGTCGTTCACCTTCTCCGCGAGCTTGGCGAAGTTGTTGAAGGGCGTGAACTGGAAGCCTTCGACAATGGGCACGAAGGGCTCGCGGTACTCCTTGGTGAAGGTGGCGCTCAGCGCGCCCATGGTACGGCCGTGGAAGCCGCGCATGGCGCAGACGAACTCCTGCTTGCCGGTGGCGAAGCGGGCGAACTTGATGGCGGCCTCGATGGTCTCGGTTCCGGAGTTGCACAGGAAGGCGCGGTTGAGGTTGCCGGGAGTGATTCCGGCCAGCCGTTCCAGCAGGCGCGCTTTGACGTCGTTGTAGAAGACCCCGGAGCAGCTCACCAGCCGTTGGGCCTGCTCGGTTACGGCCTGCACCACCTTGGGATGGCAGTGGCCGAGGTTGGCGACGCCGTGGCCGGCCACGCAGTCGATGTACTCCCTACCCTCGTCGTCCCAAACCCTGGCGCCCTCGCCGCGCACGAGGACGATGTCGCGCTTGGGGTAGACGTCGAATTCGTGCTGTTGCTGCAGCTCCTTGAAGTCCGTCACTGGATCACCGTTCCTTTCCCCGCCAGGGCGTCCCGCACCGGATGCTCCGTACGGCCGTCGCTCATGATGACCTTCTCCGCGCCTTCCTCGAAGAGCTTCCGGAGGGCCAGCATCTTGCGCTTCATGCGCCCCTCCACCTGCGCTTCCCGCTGCTCCAGCTCCCCGGCGCGGATCTCGGGCACGACCGTGCTCTCGTCGTCCTTGTCGGCCAGGAAGCCGGGGGCCTCGATGAGCTGCAGCACCACCTCGGCGTGGAAGGCGGCCTGGAGCACGTTGATGATGTCGTCGTTCTCCGAGTTGATGGCGGTGTGGCGCTCGTCGATGATGGGGATCGACAGCACCGGCGCGTAGCCGCCGTCGAGCAGCAACTGGAACAGCTCCTTGTTGGCGCTCCTGGGCTTGCCCGAGAAGTCCCGGACGATGAGGGTTTTGCCATTCTTCCGCACCCGGATGCCCTTGTTGCGCTGTCCCTGGATGGCCCGCCCGTCGATGCCGGAAAGGCCCACGGCGTTGACGCCGTTCTGCTGCAGCAGCTCGACGATGCGTTTATTCTGGACGCCCGCATACCCCATCAGGATGGCGTCGAGCGCGGCCTTGTCGGAGAGCACGCTGGTATACCCCGACACCGAGGTGACCACCTGGGTGGGGTTGCCGAGCTTCTCCGCGATGGCGTCACGCACCGCGTTGGCGCCGTGCACCACGATGAACGGGTCGGACACCGCCGCCAAGTCCTCGGCGATCCCGGGCAGGTTGATGTCGCCGCCGCCGCCGATCTTCACCAGGATCATCGCAGGTGCTCCACCGTGTCGTTGGGGATGATGCGCCACGGCCCCTGCTCCGGCACGCTCTCGGAACTCACCACGAAACCGTCCGCGTCCTCTTGCGCGCGCAGCCTGAAATATTCCGGCTCCTCGTTGTACATCGACCCCACGTAGACGTTCTCCCTGTCCGCGATGATCATGTTCATGGCGCGCACGTAGCGGGTTCTGCGGACGATGACGTCCATCCCCTTGCGCATGGCCGCGGCCATGTCGCCCTTGTCGAAGCGCTTGACGAAATTGAACACCTTCTCCGCGCCGATGCGGCCCTCGGCGGATATGCGCACGCCGCGCAGCTCGCCGTTGAACGCGAACACGTAGCGGTCATCCGAGAACGGCATGTTGTTCTCCACCACGATGTTCTCGTCCCGGAACGCGCTGCGGGCGTGGCCCAGCAGCAGCGTGGTGGCGCCGAACTGCGTCAGGTCGTCCTCCCAGATGGGTTTGATGTTGTGGTAGACCCGCCACTTGCCGTCGACGATGTATGCGCAACCCCAGCCGTGCCCCTGGTACTCGGGGCTGTTCCGGGCGATGCCGGCGAGCTCCGCCAGGCGTTCGCCGATATCGAACGGCTCACGGTTCTTTACGCACAGCAAGCGGCACATGGCTTATGGCAAGATGGCGTCCTTCGACTTCGCTTCGCTACGCTCAGGACGAACGGATCTGCACGTTGTCCCTTTCGTCGCTACGGGTGCAGCCCCGGAAACTCGAGGCCCTCGGTCTCCTCGAAGCCGTTCATGAGGTTGAAGGCCTGGACCGCCTGCCCGGCGGCGCCCTTCATGAGGTTGTCGAGGGCGCTCAGCACCACCAGGCGGTCCGAACCCTTTTCCTTCTGGAAGCCGATGTCGCAGTAGTTGGTGCCGCTCAGCAGCTTGGGCTCGGGGTAGCGGTAGATGCCGTCGGCTTCCTTGACGATGCGGATGAAGGGCTCGTTGCCGTAGACCTCGCGGTAGAGCTTCCACACGTCCTTCTCTTCCAGCGGCTCCCGCAGGAACAGGTGGCAGGTGGCCAGCACGCCGCGCACCATCTCGATGGAGGTGGCGGAGAAATACACGCGGATGGCCTCTCCGAAGCCCAGCTCCTGGTAGATCTCCGCGCAGTGACGGTGCATCGTGGGCATGAACGAGCGCACCGCGCCGCTCCGCTCGGGGTGGTGCGAAGCGTCGCTGGCGGCGTTGCCGCCCTCGCTGGAGCCCACCTTGACCTCCACCACCGTGCGGTCGGGGTCCACCAGGCCTTTCCTGAAGAACGGGTAGACGCCGAGGATCGTGGCGGTGGCGTTGCAGCCGGCGCCGGTCACGAACCTGGCTCCGCTGATTTCCTCGCGGTGCAGCTCGGGAACCCCGTAGACGAACTCCTTCATGAGCTCCGGGCGCTGGTGCGGCTTGCCGTACCAGCGCTGGTACTCGTCGGCGTCGTTGAGCCGGAAGTCCGCGCTGAGGTCGATGAGCTTGGGGGCCAGGCCGCGGAAGGACTCGATGCGCTCCATGGCCCGGCCGTGGGGCAGGCACAGGAACAGCAGGTCGCACGGCTTGAGCTCGTCCATCTTGCGGAAGCGGAGCTGGGTGCGCTTGCGCAAATTGGGATGGGCCTTGGACACGAACTTGCCGGCAAAGCGTTCGGAGGTGACCTCGCACACCTCCACCCGCGGGTGGCCGAGCAGCAGGCGCAGCAGTTCCCCGCCGGTGTAGCCGGACGCTCCGACGATGGAGACCCTCAGCTTCTCCGCCACGGCTCCGGCCGTCCTTTCCCGCGCGGTTTGCCCGGCCGATTTCCGGTCGCCCGCATATCAGACTGCGCCCTTCCGTTCCACGCCGATGGTCCCGATCCCGTCCGCCGGCCCGTCACGCCGCGCCTTTCCGCTCCTGCTCTTCCGCCGCCACCCTGAGCACGTGCTCGACCACGAGGCCGGGGATGTTGACGCCGGTGGTGTCGATGCTGTTGCGGAACTCCATGGTGTAGTTGACCTCGTTGACCAGCAGGCCCCCGGCGGTCTCGAAGAGGTCCACGGCGACGATGCCGCCTCCGACGGCACGGCACGCGCGCACCGAGAGGTCGCGCACCTCGTCGGTGACCGGACAGTTCTCGGCGCGTCCCCCGCGCGCGGTGTTGGTGATCCAATGGTCGCTGTAGCGGTAGATGGCGGCAATGCACTCGTCGTCGATGACGAAGCTGCGGATGTCGCGCTCGCGCTTCTCGACGTACTGCTGGATGTAGAAGATCGAGTGGTGGTAGCTGCCCAGGATCGACTTGTGCTCGAGGATCGTCTCCGCCGCGTCGCGGTCGTTGACCTTGGCCAGGAGCCGGCCCCAGGAGCCCACCGCGGGCTTGAGCACCACCGGGTAGCCCATCTCCTCGATGGCCTTGAGAGTCGATTCCTCGGTGAAGGCGATGCGCACCTCGGGCTGCGGCACGCCGTGCTCCTGCAGGTGCACCGAGGTGAGGATCTTGTCGCCGCACACGGTGGCCACGGCCGAGGAATTGACGCAACGCACGCCGGCGCTCTCGAACAGCCGCAGGCCGTGCAGCGCCCGGGAGTGGTTGATGCACCGCTCCAGCAGCACGTCGAGGTCGAACCGATCCCTGCCGAGGTTGAACGCGAGCCGCCGGTCGTCGATCATCTCCAGTTCCACGCCGGAATGCTTCCGGAACTCCTTGATCAGGAGCTTCTCCTCGGGCCGGACCAGTGAATGCAGCAGACCTATCTTCAAGCTCATTCCCCCCAGTCTTCCTCTTCCGAGGGCGCCTCGGCCACCTCCGGCGGATCGAGGCTGGTGACCTCCAGCTCGGTGCCGCAGTCGGCGCAGGTGATCAGCTCGCCCTCCACCGCGTCGTCCTCCAACTCGAACTCTGCTCCACAAACGGGGCACTCAACCATCGACGGATACCTCCCGGACAGTCCCTTCCAGAATGCGAATCAACACCATTCGGCGGCGGGATGCGCCCGGCGCCGCCCTGCCGCACCGTCACCCGACCCCTGGGTTCCCGCGCCCGGTTGGAGTCGGGGACATGCATCGCGGGAGTGACGGGCCCCGGGGGCGGCGCACGTGACGAACGTATGGAACGTATGCATCGCGCGGGATCGAGACAGTACCGGGTTCCGTCACAGCCTCGCGAGGCGTTCGCCGTCGCTAGGACGCGACCGCCTGCGTCACCGTGGTGATGGCGTCCCGCAGGATCGCGATCATGTCGTCGATCTGCTCCCGGGTGATCACCAGCGGCGGAGACAGCGCCAACCCCTGGTTTCCCAGCACGCGCGACAGCAGGCCGTTGGCCAGCGCCTCGTCGAAGACCTTGCGGGGAACGCCCTGCTCCGCGGCGAACGGTTCCCGGGTCTCCTTGTCCTGCACCAGCTCCACCGCGGCCATGAGCCCGCGCCCGCGCACGTGGCCCACGTGGGGCAGGTCCAGCAGCGTCGCCAGCCTTTCCTGCAGGTACGCACCCAACTCCGCCGCCCGCTCCACCAGCCGCTCCCGCTCCAGGATGTCGAGGTTTGCCAGGGCCGCGGCGCAGCACACGGGATGACCGGTGTAGGTGTAACCGTGGTAGAACGCGTCGTCGCCGCTGGCCAGGAGGGTCTGGAATATCTCCTCGCGGAACAGCACGGCTCCGAGCGGGAGATAGCCGCTGGTGATGCCCTTGGCGGTGACCAGGACGTCCGGGGTCACCCCTTCGCCGGTGCAGGCGAACAGGCTGCCGGTGCGGCCGTACCCGGTGATCACCTCGTCGCACACCATCAGGATGCCGTGCCGCGTGCAGATCTCCCGGACGCGGGCGAGCCATCCCGGCGGCGGCACGACGACCCCGCCGCCGCCCTGCACCGGTTCGGTGACGAAGGCGCCGATGGCGTCGGCCCCTTCCCGCTCCACCAGACGCTCCAACTCGTCGGCGCAGGCCAAGCCGCAGTCCGGCCAGGTCTTGCCCAGCTCGCAACGGTAGCAGTGCGGCCGGGCCATGTGATGCACGCCCGGCAGGCCCGGCTCCATCTGCTGGTTGAACACCGGGATGCCGGTGAGCATGGCGGCGCCGCTGGAGGTTCCGTGATAGCCCTGGTTCAGGGTGACGAAGCGGGTGCGGCCGGGCTCCCCCTTGGCCTTCCAGTAGGCCCGCACCAGCCGGATCATGCTCTCGTTGCCCTCGGAACCGCCGGAGGTGAAGATCACCCGGGTGAGCCCCTCCGGCGCCATCTCCACCAACCGCGACGCCAGCCGGACGGCCGGCTCGGAGGTGGGGCCGATGAGCGTCGGGGTGAAGGCCAGGCGCTCCATCTGTTCCGCGGCCGCGCGGCTGATCTCGCCGCGGCCGTGGCCCACGTGGACATTCCAGAGGCTGGCCAGACCGTCGATGTAGCGCTTGCCCAGCGCGTCCCACACGTACACGCCCTCGCCCCGGACGAACATCGGCACGCCGTCGGCCTGGTGCTTCGACAACGGCACGAAGCCGTGGATAAGATGGTCCCGGTCGGCCCGACTCAAGGCCGCGGCGCGCTCCAGATCGACAGGTTCGTTGGTGCTCATGGGGATTCAGGTTCCCATCGGTCGCAGTCAGCGGCGGACGGCGACTCAAGCCGGGCCCGGCCCGCGGCCGGGGTCCCCGCGTCTCGGGCTCACAGCCCGTAGTAGCGCTTCGGGTTGTCGCACAGGATCTTCTTGCGCAGATCCGGGCTCACGTCCTCGCGCGCGAAGAAGTCCGGCAGATCGTGGAAGAAGTCCGCGCGCGCCCGTTCGTGGGGATAGTCCGAGGCCCACAGCACCTGGTCGCCGCCGAGCCGCTCCAGCACGTAGGGCAGCGCCTTCTCGTCCACCTCGCAGGTGAAGAAGATGTTGCCGCCGCGGATGATGTCGCTGGGGCGCTGCTTCACCGCCAGGGCGCGGCCGCGCCGTTCCCAGTTCTCGTCCAGCGCGTCCATCATGAACGGCACCCAGCCGGTGCCGCACTCCAGGTAGGCCACCCGCAGGTTGGGAAAGCGGTCGTACACGCCGGCGTTGACCATGCTCATGATCTGCACCATCTGCGGCATGGCGTGCTCCAGCGGGCGCGCCTCCGCCAGACTGTCGAACATGTCCAGCAGGCCGGAGGACGGGCCGCCGTGCACCGCCAGGGGACAGTCCAGCCGTTGGGCTTCCGCGTAGAGGGGATCGAAGCGGCTGCCTCCGAGGCCCTCCTGCGGCGCCATCACCGACGGGATCACGCCCGCCACCATGCCCAGATCCTCCACGCACCGCCGCAGTTCCGCCACCGCCGCGTCGATGTCCTGCACCGGCAGCAGCGCTACTCCCTTGAGCCGGTCCGACTGGCGCCCGAAGCAGTCGTAGAGCCAGTCGTTGTAGGCCTGGGCCACGGCCACCGCCCAGCCCTTGTTGCGGATCTGGCCGTGGAACAGCGCGTTGCTGGGATAGAGGACGGTCTGCTCGATCTTCGACTCGTCCAGGAAGCTCAGCCAGTTGGCCGCGTCCGGCACCTCGGCCTTGTGGCGCGACGACATGCCGCGCATCCAGCCGTCGGTGAGGGGGAACAGGTAGTATTCCCGGGTCCAGTCCTTCTCGTTCCAGGGGGCGGGCAGGTAGCGGCGCAGGTCCTTGTCCTGGTCCACCACGTGGCCGTCGGCGTCGATGATATCGTGTTCACATTCCATGATCAGCCTCCACTGTCCGGTTTCGATAAGCGCTCGGCGGTCGCGGCTCAGCGGATCATCAGCCGGCCGGACTGGCCGGAGTAGTTGATGAAGACGGTCTTGAGCTCGGTGAAGAAGTTGACGCCCTCCTCGGACATCTCGCGCTCCCCCACCCCGGTGGCCTTGATGCCCCCGAAGGGGAGCTGGGCCTCGCCGCCGATGGTGGGCTCGTTCACGTGCACCATGCCCACTTCCACCTCCTCCACGAAGCGCATGACCTTGTCCACGTCCTGGGTGAAGATGGAGGTGGTGAGGCCGAAGTCCACGGAGTTGGCGAACTGGATGGCCTCCTCCAGGTCCGAGGCCGCGGCCACCGACAGCACCGGGCCGAAGATCTCCTCGCGGAAGATGCGCATGTCCGGGGTGACGTCGTCGAACACCGTGGGCTCGACGTAGTAGCCGTGGTCCAACCCCTCGGGGGCGTTCCCGCCCGTCACCAGCCGGGCGCCTTCCTGCTTGCCGATCTCGATGTACTCCAGGTCGGTCTTCCACTGGCCCTCGTCCACCGCCGGGCCCATGTCCACATCCGCGTCCAGGCCCGAGCCCACGCGGATCTTCTTCGCGTGTTCCTCCAGCCGCGCCACCAGCTCGCCCCGGGTGTCGCCGATGGCGATGACCCGGGAGGTGGCGGTGCAGCGCTGGCCGGTGGAGCCGAAAGCGCCGTCGCGGATGGCCACCGCCGCCTTGTCGAGGTCGCAGTCCGGCATGACGATGACCGCGTTCTTGCCGCCCATCTCGCAGGTGACCTTGGCGCCGCGGGAGGCGGCCTTGACGTAGAGGTCGCTGCCGATCTCGTTGGATCCGGTGAACGACACCACCGGGATGCGCCCGGAGTTGACGATGGTCTCGCCCACGTCGCCCCCGGAGCCCACCACCACATTGAAGACGCCCTTGGGAATGCCGGCCTCCTCGTAGACCTCCGCCAGGAGGCCCGCGGTGGCCGGAGTCAGGGACGCCGGCTTGAGCAGCACCGCGTTGCCCGCCACCAGCGCGGGCGCCGATTTCCACACCGGTATCGCCCACGGGAAGTTCCACGGCGCGATGAGCCCCACCACGCCCATGGGCTGGCGGATGGTGTAGGTGAAGGTGTCCCGCGCCTCGGAGGGCAGGGTCTTGCCGCCCAGCCGGTAGCCCGCGCCGGCGTTGTACTCCAGCAGCGAGATCCCCTTGAGCACCTCGCCCCGGGCCTCCTTGAATATCTTCCCTTCCTCGCGGGTCATCATCTCCGCGATCTCGTCCACCCGCCGGCGCGCGATGTCGGCGGCGCGCCAGATCACCCGGCCGCGCTCCGGGCCCGGCGTCTTGCGCCAGCCCTGAAACGCCTCCGCGGCCGCGTCGATGGCCCTTTCCGTGTCCTCGGCGCTGGCCATGGGGAACTCGGCGATGACGTCGCGGGTGTCCGCGGGATTGACGTTGCGGATCTGTCTTTCGGAGTTCGGCTGATACCACTCGCCGTTGATGTACGAACCGGTTTGCATGGGTTGTCTCCTTGGGGCCGGTGGCGTGGGTCACGAAGGGAGCTTGCGGCGCAAGACACCGGCGTTGGGCGTGTGAGGGATTAAAAAAGACATGGGGTTCCGTGTCAAGCGTTTACGGGCATTTGCGGCCCGGGCGGGCGGGCTTCTATACTCCCCGGACCGCCAATCATGAAACACGTCACCATCTACACCGACGGCGCCTGCATCGGAAACCCCGGACCGGGCGGCTACGGCGTCGTGCTCCTTTACGACGGAACCCGCAAGGAGCTGAGCGGCGGATACCGCAGGACCACCAACAACCGCATGGAGATCATGGCCGTGCTGGTCGGGCTCCGGTCCCTCAGGGAGCCGTGCCGGGTGACCCTCTACAGCGACTCCCGCTACGTGGTGGACGCCATGTCCAA
>JAPPNF010000115.1 GCA_028818755.1 Deltaproteobacteria bacterium
CGGGCACCACGCGAGGAAGAGCAACGCAGCCGACGGCAAAAAGAACCAGCAAATTATTGCAGGAATTTACGGGACACGACACTAAGGCGAGCGGAGAGACAACGACCAGAGGGAGATTCGAGCATGTGGTTCATCGCACTCAGGAGCGCGGTCAAGCCCAAGGAAGAGTGGAACGTGACGCTGGACGATCATCTTTCATGGATGAAGCGCCAGCACGAGGCGGGGAAGATCGTCATGTCCGGGCCGACGCCGGACCGCAAGCTCGGCATCTACCTCATCCGCGCGGGCTCACGGGAGGAGGCGGAGGGAATCGCCGGCAGCGATCCCTACACCGCCGCCGGATTCTGCGAGTTCGAGCTGATCGAGTGGGAACTGCACCAAGTGATGGGGGCCGGGCCGTTCTCGTTGGCCGAGATCAAGGCGCACGGCCAATAAAGGTTACAACGCGGCGGCGGAGAACGTGCGGCGCCAGGCGAAGGCGCGCTGTTCGAAGCGGGCGATGACGCCGTACTCGATGATCAGCATCAGGATCACGAACAGCAGGACCCATGCCAGCACCTGCACCATGTCGAAGTTCTCGAACCAGAAGAAGAACATGTAGCCGATGCCGAACTTGATGCCGAAGGTCTCCGCCAGGGCGACGATTTTCCAGGTCATGCCGAAGGAGTAGCGGAAAGCGGACATGAGGTAGGGCATGAGCTGAGGGATGTAGACTTTCCGCACCATCATCTGCTTGCTGGCCTTGAAGGACCTGCCCATGTCCATCAGGCTCTTGTCCATGGCTTTGGTGCCCTCGGCCATGTTCACGGTCACGAACGGCGTGACCACCGCCATTACCGCCACCAGGCTGCCGGTTTCGCTGAATCCGAACCAGAGCACCGCCAGGAACACCATCAGGATGGTGGGTATGGTGAGGAACAGCGGGATCAGGCTCATGAGGGAATACTCCACGGTCTTGCGGAGACCCATGGCCAGTCCGATGCCGATGCCTGCCAGCATGGCGACCGCGAAGGCAATGACGATGCGGAACAGCGTGATGCCCATGTGAAAGAAGGCCGAGTTGCCTTCAGGACCGGGCTCCACGAGGATACGCCCCATGGCCTGGAGAATGCGCACCGGGTTCGGCAGCACCTCCGGCAGCGTGAACAGGGAGCCGATCCACCACACCAGCAGGAGCGCCACCATGGACGCCGCACGCATGTAGGTTCGCATGCTCATTGGGGCTGCTGCTCCAGTACGGCGAAGAACTCCCGCACAAGCTCCTTCTCCATGTCGAACAGGCGCGGATCCTCGGGCTGTCTCGGTCGCGGCAGGTCCACGTTGACGTGTCTGAAGATACGCGCGGGCTTGGTGCTCATCATGTAGACATTGTCGGAAAGGTAGACGGCTTCGCGCAGGTCGTGGGTGACGAACAGGATCGTGGTCTTCGCGCGTTCGAGGATATCCATCAGGTCGATACGCATCTTCCGCGCGGTGATCTCGTCCAGGTGGCTGAAGGGCTCGTCCATGAGCAGGACGTCGGGCTCTATGGCCAGGGCGCGCGCGATCGCCACCCGCTGCTGCATGCCGCCCGAAAGGTTGAGCGGATAGTTGGGTTCCTGACCTCCCAGGCCGACCATTTCGAGGTATTTGCTCACGCGGTCGCGCCACTGGTCGCGCGGCACGCCCTGGGCCTCCAGCGCGAAGCGGATGTTGTCCTCCACCGTGAGCCAGTTGAGCAGGCGGGCGCTCTGGAAGACGTAGCCCACGTGGATGGCGCCGTCCGGCGACTGGGCAGCCGGGTGCACCGTGACGCTCCCGCCGTTCTCTACCTCGATGCCCGCGATGACGTTCAGGAGCGTGGATTTCCCGCAGCCGGAAGGACCCACCAAGCTCGCGAACTCTCCCTCCTTGACGTCCAGGCTGACGGCGTCGAGCACCACGAACTCCTCGTCGCCGCCGGGAGCGGGGAACTTTTTCGTCAACTTGTCTACGTGTACGACCGTCGAAGCCATGAACGACACCTGAATCAAATGTAGGGGCAGGTTTCAAACCCGCCCGCGCCCGAACCGCGCGCCTCGGGTACCCCGAGAGACATTACGTGGCCACCTGATGCCGCCACCGGAAGGCGCGGCGCTCCCAGGACCGTAATACCAGCACATCCACCAGGACCATGAACACCATGAAGCTCACCCCCCAGGCCAGCATCATGTCCACACGAGTGTCCTGGAAGTGGAACACCAGCATCTGCCCGACTCCGCTGCCCACGGCGAAGGCCTCTCCCACCAGCACGATCTTCCAGGAAAGCGAGAGCCCGATGCGCAGGGACGAAAAGATATAGGGCATGAGTTGCGGAACAACCACCTTGCGGATGATCAGATGACGGTTCGCCTTGTACACCTTGGCCATGTCGATGACTTCCTTGTCGATGGCCTTGGTTCCTTCCCATACATTGAGCGCCACGAACGGAAAAACGATGAGCACGGTAGTGAAGACCGGTGCGACATCCGACAGTCCGAACCACAACACACCCAGAAACGCCCAGCAGATGGCCGGGAACGTGAGCAGCACCATGATCCAGCCGTCCAGGAACGCCTCCACGTGCCGGTGGAGCCCCATGGCCAACCCGGCGATGCCGCCGATGATCATGGCGAAGCCGAGGCCCAGGATGATCCGCCGGAGCGTGTCCCAGACGACGGAATAGCTGCTGGGCTCCGAGTAGACCGTGACGAGCCGCTGGACGAGTTCCTGCGGACCCGGCAGAAAAGCCGCGAGGAACAGCAGCGAAACCAACTGCCAGAGCAGGACGAAAGCCAACAGCGTGAGGAACCCGGCGAGGAAACCGGGCTTGCCCTTGATCATGAGGAGAGCCTGTCAGAGATGGGCGTGGAACGGTCCGGGCCCTCGGGCCGGCCGAAGCCGTGACGAGGACCCGGACGCGATGACGTCGACTAGTTGAGAATCAACCCGTGCTTCTTCTTGTCCGGAACGAAGTCCAGGACGCCGCGCCTCTTGGCCATCTCGAGGAAGTTCCACTGATGGTCCACGGTCTCCTTGTCCCACTTGGCGATGAAGACCTTCTTCTTCTGCAGCCAGTCCCGGTAGACGGCGGCTTCAGCCTTGTTCTTGATGCCGGTCACCTTGGCAAACTTGGCCTCGGCCTGGTCGAAGTTCTTGGGGTTCCTGAGCCAGCGCATGGATTCCATGACCGCGCCCGCGAAACCCGCCGCGCGCTTCGGGTCCTCATCCACCCACTCGCGCCAGCAGACCAGCGGCGCCGACCACACGATGGCCTGTCCGGTCTTGGACTTCCAGTAGTCGTTGGGCACGAACACCGAACGGTACTTGTCGGGCTGGGAGGCAGCCCTGACGGTCAGGGAGCTGATGTTGAACATGGAATCCACGTCGCCACGATCCAACAGGGCCAGCAGCGCCGGCGCGGCGGCCTGCTTCAGGTCCACGTCCTTCTTGTTGATGACGTCCATGCCGTGTCCGTCGATGATGACCGCCCGGGTGGCCTTGAAGGCGCCGGCGCCCGTGGACCAGGTGCCGAACTTCTTGCCCCGGAGGTCGCCGATGGATTTCACCGGGCTGTCCTTCTTGACGAACACCTCCTGCATCACGGTGAGGCCGCCTCCGACGATGACGAAGTCGAGCCCCTTGGTGATCCTGGCGATGGCGGCGGTGCCGGCGTACGACGAGCACGGCACCTCCTTGGCGGGCAGGGCGGCCATGTGGGCCGGGAAGGGGCGCACGTCCACGTCGGCGTCGATGCCGTTCTTCTCGAAGATCCCGGCCATCTCTCCCGCCAGATAGAGCATGGAGATGATGCTGTTCCGGCCGGCGGTCACCTTGACCTTGGCGAGGTCCTTGGCCACGGCCTCGAAGGCCAGGAAAGCCACCAGCACAATCGCCAACAATACGGTCCATGTGTAGCGTCGCATTATCTGCCTCCTTTAACTGGTTGCCGGTCCCAGTGACCGCAACGAAAGCATTTGTTCTGTGCGAAACGCGAAGAACGACGAATAGTAGTTCTTGGCCGGTCCTTTGTCAATGGCGAGTCAGGGTTTCAGATAGTCCTTCAACTCCATCTTCCGCCACAGCTCGGGGTCCGGCTCGATCTTCTTCTCGAACTCCTTCTCCACCGGCCGGGTGGCGTCGATGACCAGGTGCGTGGTCATGGGGCCCCGGCCGGTGCGGGCCTCGTTGTACGACACCGGATCGAGGTGCGCGCCCTTGACCCCGGGCATGATCAGCATATCCTGGTCCGCCACCATCCGCGTGCTGAAGGCCCACGCCACCTCGCGCTCGTTGTAGACGTCCACGTCGTCGTCCACCACCACCACGGTCTTGCCGTAGTTGTCGGTGGACACGGCCACGAGACCCGCCTGCTTGCCCTCGCCGGGGACTCGCTGCTGCAGCGACACGTACGTGCCCAGCCAGCCCATGGTGTTGACCGCCTTGACGGTGGGGAACTGGGTCCGCAGGCGGTCGTACATGCTCATCTCGGCGCTCACGTTGGGACACAGGTTGTGCTCCACGTGGGCCGAATCCAGGTGATGATAGATGGCGTCCCTGCGCATGGTGATGGCGCTCACGTCAATGACGTAGCAGGGCTTGTCGCCGACGCCGTAGTAGCCCAGGTACTCGGCGTAGGGGCCGTCGGTGGACATGGTGGAGGCATCGATGGTGCCCTCGATGACGATCTCCGCCTGCGCCGGCACCGGCACGTCCACGGTCTCTCCCCTGACCACCTCCAGCGCTTCGCCGAGATAGCCGCCCATGAGGTCGAACTCCACGACACCCTTGGCCTGGGAGGCCTGCAGCACCGCGGAGTGGTGGCCGATGACCAGCGCCACTTCCATGGGCCGTCCCAGCTCCGCGCAGCGCCGGGCGATGTAGGCGCCGTCGTTGCCGGGATTGATCATGCAGCCGAGCCGGTTCCGGCCCATGACCAAGTGGCGGTAGATGCCGGCGTTGGGAACGCCTGTGTCCGGCCACCGGGCGATCATGAAGCCGGCGCCGATGTACTTTCCGGCGTCGAGCTTGGAGTTGTGGATGATGGGCAGCACACTCAGGTCCACGGCGTCGCCGATGAACTTCTTCTCCTTGACCGGCGCATCCTCCTCGTCCACCCACACCGGGTCTTCCCGTTGCGCCAGCTTTTTTCGCAGCACGTCGTAGATCTCCGCCCGGGTCATGCTGCGCGGGTCGCAACCCAGCCCCCAGGCCAGGAGGTCGAAAGAGCCGAACATGTTGGTCATGAGCGGAAGCGCGCTCCCCTTGATCTCGGGACAGTAGATCACCGGATTGCGTCCCTCCGCCGCCAGCTTGTGCTGGATGATGCCGATCTCCAGGTAGGGGTCCAGCGGCTTCGTCACCTCGACGTAGTTGTCGGGTCCGGTCTCCCGGACCGCACGCAGGAAATCTCGCAAATTCGGATTCATCGGTCAGCCTCCCAGTGTCGCGTCCCGCAAATTCCTGGCATAAGATGCGCAGGATTTTTTGTCGTCGGCAAGGCGCGATGACGAGCAGTGGCGGGCACCACGCGAGGAAGAGCAACGCAGCCGACGGCAAAAAAGACCAGCAAATTATGCCAGGAATTTGCGGAACGCGACACTAAACAAGCGGAAGGACTTCCTCCACGAAACGGCGTATCTGGGCCGGCTGGTCGTGTCCGGTGAACCGCAGCACGGGCGTGCTGATGCCCATGTCCAGCCACTCCCGCACCACTTCGGCGCATTCCTCGGGCGGGCCATGCGCGAGCCAGACCCGGATGACGTCCTCGCTGGGCGGGGCCAGCGGGTAGTACGCCTGGAAGTAGTGCTTCGACTCGTCGTAGGCCGCCTGCCTGTCCTCGTTGATGTTGATCATGCCGTGAAGGCAGGTCTCGAAGCGGCCGAGGTCCCGGCCTTGCTTGTCCGCGGTTTCCTGCATGAAGTCCCAGCGGCGGCGAAACTCGTCCGGCGCCACCGCGTCCGTCATGTAGCCGTCGCCCAGCCTGACCACGCGCTCCAAGGCCCGCTTGACCAGCGCGCTGCCGTCGATGGACTGCCGCGGGTTCACCGCGATCCAGATGGGGCAGGGGCGCTGCACCGGCTTGGGCAGGATGTCGTAATCTTCCAGGGTATAGAAGCGTCCGCGGTGGTGCACCCGCTCGCCGCCCCACAGCGCCCGCAGCAACTCGATCCCCTCCTCCAGACGGGGGACCCGTTCCTTGGAAGTCTGCCCGAAGGCCCGGAGCTCGGGCTCGTGGCCGCCGCCGATACAGGCGCCCAGCAAGGCGCGGCCTCCGGACACATGGTCCAGGCTGGCCCACTGGATCGCCAGCTCCACCGGATGGCGTAGCGGAAACGTCGCCATGCAGATGGTGCCCAGCCGCACGCTCCGGGTGCGCGCGGCGAGGTTCGACAGCATGACGATGGAATCGAGCCGGGGCTTGTGGATGAAGCTGTCGCCCACCCACACGGACTCGAAGGCGCCGGATTCCTCGGCCAGCGCGGCCGACGCGAACAGGTCGTCCACGGTCGTAAGCCCGAACAGCACTCCGCGGTTGGGAAGGCTCAGGCCCCATCTCGTGGCCAAATCACGCATGGTCGAGCACCATCATTTGAATCCCTTCAGCGCGCGTAGAATCCGTTCCGGCGTCATGGGCAGTGTCCGCACGCGTACCCCCACGGCGTTGTAAATGGCGTTGGCGATGGCCGGGGCGGCCGGGCCGAAGGGCAGCTCGCCGATGCCCTTGGCGCCGTAGGGGCCCTCGGAGGAGTCCCCCTCCACGAATGCGGCCTCCAGGCGCCTGGGCATGGTCGCGAAGGTGGGGAGCCGATAGTCGACCAGGTTCGGGTTCAGCACCTGGCCGCCGTCAATAGCCAGGTCCTCGTAGAGGGCGAAGCCGATGCCCTGGGTGAGGCCTCCCTCGATCTGCTGTTGAACACCGAGAGGGTTGAGGGCCTTGCCCACGTCGTGCACCGCCAGGTACCGCAACAACTCCACCGCCCCGGTCTCCGTGTCCACCCGCACCTCGGCCACGTGGCAGCAGGCGGCGATGACCGGGGCCGCCGCCTCGTAGTCGTTGGTGACGAAGCGGGTGGCGGCCTCGTCCACGAACGCGCCCTTGCCGATGATGAGCAGGCCCTGGCGGTCGTAGGCCTCCCGCACCACCTCGTCGAA
This sequence comes from Deltaproteobacteria bacterium, assembly GCA_028818755.1. Classification (GTDB taxonomy): domain Bacteria; phylum Desulfobacterota; class Binatia; order UBA9968; family JAJDTQ01; genus JAJDTQ01. The sequence goes on from JAPPNF010000115.1 coordinate 7,153, forward strand.
GGTCGTCTCGCCGCCGGGCTCCACCGTGGCTGCCACCCGGTCGCCGGCGAACACCAGGGTCTCGGGAGCGGCACGCAGCATGCCCGCGGCCACCTCCGCCAGCCGCCGGCGCGCGTCGGCGGCGGCCGCGGCCACGGCGTTGCCGCACACGTAGGTGGTGCGGCTGGCCCAGGTGCCGAGGTCGAAGGGGATCACGTCGGTGTCGTTGTGGAAGATGCGGATGCGGTCCACCGACACGCCGAGCTGCTCGGCGGCGATCTGGGCCATGACGGTGCGGGTGCCGGTGCCGGTGTCGGCGATGGTGGCGATGATCGCCACGCTGCCGTCGCGATCCACCTTGACGATGGCCTCGGTGGAGTTCTGCCGGTAGTAGCGCAGGCCGGCGCCGGTCTCCGACAACACCGCCATGCCGATGCCCGTGCGCGTCGTGCCTTCGGCGGTTCCCTTGCCAGGCCGCATCAGCTCGGTGGCGCGCTCCAGGCAGGCGCGCTCGCACGGGCGTCTCAGGTTCTCGGCGCGCATTGCCACCGGGTCCAGTCCGAGCCGTTCGGCCATGGTTTCCAGGACGGACTCGAAGGCGAAGGTCTCCTCGGCATGGCCGAAGCCCCGGTAGGCGGCGCCGGGCGGCTTGTTGGTGTACACCAGCCGGGCGTCCACCGACGTCGCCGGATGATGGCGATCGTAGGACGAGAAGAAGGACATGGTGATGAAGTTGATGGTGGAGATGCCCTTGTCGTTGTAGGCGCCGTTGTCCCCCAGCACCTCCAGGCTCTTGGCGCGGATGACGCCGTCCCTGGTGCAGCCCAGCCTGAGCTTGAAGCGGTAGGCGTAGCGGGCGCCGGCGCAGCGGAACTCCTCGTCCCGGGTGTTGACGATGCGCACGGGCCGGCCGCCCGACTTGCGGGACAGGGTCGCGGCGATGGGCACCATGACGTTCATCACCAGCCGGGCGCCGAAGCCGCCTCCTGTCTCGGGTTGGATCACGCGCACCAGCCGCTGGGGGATGTCCAGAGTCCGGGCAATCTCGGCGCGCAGGGTGTGCGGCGCCTGGGTCTGGTGCCAGACCGTGAGCTGGCCGGTGGCGCCGTACTGGGCGATGCAGCCGCGGGCCTCCATGACCGCGTGAGACTGGCGCGTGGTTTCGAACTCCTCCTCCACCACCATGTCGCAGCCCGCGAAGGCGGCCTCGACGTCGCCCTCGGCCTTGTGTACCTCGTAAGCCAGGTTGCCGCCGTCGTGGACCTCGGGAGAATCCGGCGACAGCGCGGCCTCCAGGTCCAACACTGGCTCCAGGGGTTCGTAGTCCACCTCGATGAGGCGGGCGGCCTCCTCGGCCGTGGCCTCGTCCAGGGCCGCCACCGCGGCCACTTCGTCCCCGGCGTAACGCACGGTCCGCCCGGGCGCGCACATCGGGACCTTGTCCGCGAACTCCGGAACGAAACTGAACTTGATGTCGGGCATGTCGGCCGCGGTGATAATCGCGATCACCCCGGACAGCCGCTCGGCCCGGGAGGTATCGATGCCGCGGATCCTGGCGTGGGGCAGGGGACTGCGGCAGATCTTGCCGTACAGCATCCCCGGCGCATGCAGGTCCTCGAGGTAGTGGGCCTCGGCGGTGACCTTGGCGGCGCCTTCGACGGCGGGCGTGGGCTGGCCGATGACATGGAGCTTGTCGTGTTCCGCGGGCTTGCCCATGACCGAAGAATCGCAGAAAACCGGGTTGCATTCCAGACCGGATGTGGAATAGGCTTTGTCCCCTTGGAAGAATGGTCTGCCGGACCCTGAGGGACATCGGGCAATCTGCCCGCCCCGCGGAGTCGCACGCGACACCCCGTCCAGCAGTCGAGTCAAACGGAGGTTACCTTCATGAGCGACAAGAAGATTCTCAGCCGAGACAAGCGGCGTTACCTGCTGCCGTCGGAGCGCGAACTGGGCGCCGAGACACACAGCTATCTTCCTGAGCTGTGCGATCAGCTCCGCACCAATAAGATCACCCGACGTGATTTCCTGCGGCAGGCCGCGCTGTTGGGCATGACCGTGGGCGTGGCCTACACCACCGCGAACAAGCTTATCGGCGGTACCCTGGTGCCGTCCGTGCAGGCGGCGACACCCAAGGCGGGCGGGACTCTCCGGGTCTCCATGCGGATTCAGGAGGTCGCCGATCCGGCCAGCTTCGACTGGACCGAGAAATCCAACGTAGCCCGGTTCCTGGTCGAGCACCTGACCCGGACCAAGGCGGACAACACGACGGTTCCCTATCTCGCCAGCAAGTGGGAAGCCTCCGACGATCTCAAGACCTGGGTGTTCCATCTACGGAAGGACGTCACATGGTCCAACGGCGACAAGTTCACGTCCGCCGACGTCGCCCACACGGTCAACCGCTGGCTCGATCCCAAGACCGGCTCCTCGAACCTCGGCCTGTTCGGCGCCATGGTAGAGACCGTGAAAGGCGCCGACGGAAAGCCGATGAAGCGCGGCATCGCCAACGCGGTGGAGGTCATCGACGATCACACCATCAAGTTCAACCTCAAGCAGGCCGCCCTGGCCATGCCGGAGAACTTCTACAACTACCCCACCGCCATCGTGCACCGGGGCTTCGGCAAGGACTACGCCGCCGACCTTTCCAAGAACCCCATCGGCACCGGCCCGATGAAGCTGGAGTCGTTCGCGGTGGGCGAGAGGGCCATCCTCAAAAAGGCGCGGAAGTGGTGGGCCGGACCGTTCCACCTGGACGAGATCCACTATTTCGACCACGGCGAGGACACCAACGCCTGGATCGCGGCGCTGGCTTCGCAGCAGGTGGACATGGTCTTCCGCGTGCCCAACCAGGCCATCGACACGTTGA
>JAPPNF010000002.1 GCA_028818755.1 Deltaproteobacteria bacterium
GAGATGACGGCAACCCACAGAATCTGTGCCATCACCCGATGAACGAACAATTACGCTGACCGAATGAACTCGTGAGCCTGGATTCGGGATCGGAGGAGCGCCGTCCATGCCCCGACAAGAGCCCGTCAAGCTGACCAAACGCGCCGTTGATGCGCTGTCGGTCGAATCCGGCGATACCGTGGTCTGGGACCGCGACATGCCTGGCTTCGGCATACGCGTCTACGCCTCCGGACGCAAGGTCTGGTGCGTCCAGGCGCGCGGCCCCGCGGGCGGGCCGAAGCGCTTCCCCCTCGGCCGCTACGGAGAAGTGGCGCCGGACGAGGCCCGGCACAAGGCGGCGGCCGTGATCGACCGGATCAAGCGCGGCCTCGACCCGGACCCGCCCGAGCCCGCTCCCGAACCCACCGTTGCCGATCTCGCCGAGCGCTACATGGAGGCCCATGTCCGGGTTAACTGCCGCCCGGGGACGGTGGAAGCCTTCGAGGGGTTGATGCGGCTGCATGTCGTGCCGGAGTTGGGGGACCTGCGGCTCTCGGAGGTGGACCGCCCACAGGTCCTGGCGCTGCACCACAAGTTGCGCGACAAGCCCTATCAGGCGAACCAGACGGTGAAGGTGCTTGCCAGGATGTTCCGCCTTGCCGAGGCCTGGGGCATGACGCCGCCGCGGCGCAATCCGTGCCGGTCGGTGCGGCGTTACAAGGAGAATCGCCGCGAGCGGTTCCTCACGCCCGGGGAGTACCGCAGGCTCGGCGGCGTGCTCGACGAGGCGGAGGCCGACGGGTCGGTGTTCCCGTCCGCCGTCGCGGCGGTCCGCTTGCTGCTGCTGACCGGCTGCCGCAGGAACGAGATCGTGACGCTCAGGTGGGACGACGTGGACCGGACCGCGGGAGAGCTGCACATCCGCGACGGCAAGACGGGGCATCGCCGGGTGCCGCTGACCCCGGCGGTGGAAGCGGTGCTCGAACGCATCCCGCGCATCGAAGGCAACCCGTGGGTGATCACCGGGCAGAAGGCCGGGGGCCATCTTACGAACCTCGACGCGGCCTGGCTGCGGCTGCGCGAGCGGGCGGGACTGCATGGCGTGCGGATTCATGACTGCCGGCATTCGTACGCGTCGCGAGCGCTGGCGCTGGGCGAAGGGCTTCCGATGATCGGCAGGCTGCTAGGCCATCGCAAGGTGACGACGACCGCGCGCTATGCGCACCTGGCGCGGGATAGCGAGAAGGCGTCGGCAGCGAAGGTCGGTGGCAGCATCGGCGCCGACCTTCTGCCGCCGCGCGCGGGCGCGGGCTGAGGCGCAAGGGGAATCGACATGGCGAAGCTCACCACGACGACGATCTCGAAACGCACCGTCGAGGCCCTCGAGGTCGGGAAAGACACCGTCTTCTGGGATTCGGAGCTCTCGGGCTTCGGGGTTCGGGTGTACCCGTCGGGGAGCAAGCACTACGTTGTGCAGACCCGCGCGGGCGGGGAGGCGGCGAAGCGGGTGACGGTGGGCCGTCACGGGATCGTCACGGCGGAGGAAGCGAGGCGCCGTGCGGCGCTCATCATCGCGCGGATCAAGGCGGGGGAGGAGCCGGCGCCGGAGCCGCCGCCGGCGGCGCTCGCCGAAAGCCCCACGGTGGGCGATCTAGCCAGGGTGTATCTCGACGAGCACGTGGCCGTGCGATGCAAGCCGAAGACCGCGGCGGTGTACCGCCTGGTCGTCCACAAGCATCTCCTGCCCACGCTCGGCAGGACGCCGGCGCTGGCGGTCGATCATGCACGGGTAACGGAGCTGCATCATTCGCTGCGCGCGACCCCGGTGATGGCGAATCAGGTGGTGGGCACGCTCTCGCGCATTTGGAACGCGGCCGAGAACCGGGGCCTGGTTCCCGAGGCGAGCAACCCGTGCCGGCTGGTGGTGAAGAACCGCGAACGCAGGCGCGAGCGGTTCCTGAGCGAGGAAGAGTTCCGCCGGCTCGGCCGGCTGCTCGCCGAAGCCGAAACCCGTAAGGGGGTGTCGGTGCATGCGGTCGCGGCGATCCGTCTGCTCCTGCTGACCGGCTGCCGGCGCAACGAGATCCTCACCATGCGCTGGAGCGACGTGGACCTCGAAGCGCGCGAGTTGAACCTTGTCGATTCCAAGACCGGCGCGCGAACCGTGCCGCTGTCGCCGGAAGCCGTCGAGGTGCTGCTCAACATCCCGCGCGTGGACGGTAACCCGTATGTGATTCCGGGCAAGATCCGGGGCAGGCACCTCAGGAACCTGAACGAACCCTGGAACCTCATCCGCGAGCGCGCCGGGATGGCGGACATGCGGCTCCACGACTGCCGGCATTCGTTCGCCTCCAGAGCGCTCGCTTTGGGCGAAGGATTGCCGATGATCGGAAAGCTGCTCGGTCACGCCCGGGTGGAAACCACCGCACGGTATGCGCACCTGGCCCGGGACTCGGTGCGCGAGTCCGCCATCCGCATCTCCGACAGCATCGCAGCCGATATCCTGAAGGGATACGTCCGGAAAGACGCCGCCCGCGCGTGACGCGCCCCGGGCACGGCGGTGGCAGAAGATGGGGCCTGCCATCTGTCCGTTCGACTCATCGCCCGCGCAATGCCCGGCAAGGGTACTCCCTCAGTTTGGTATGGACGCCGGAGGCGATACGTGATCGCACCGGAGGATGTCGAGAAGAAGCGGGCGGGGGCTCTCTGACTGACCTGCCACGTGTCGAGCTTGACCCCGTCTACCGTCATGCGGCAGGTAGCTGTGCTCTCGTCCCATTAAGAAAACACGTTGAAGGACTTCCCCGACGGAAGAGGCTTGACAGAATTGCCAACTCGCAGTAATGTGTTCACAATGCATCAACTTGCAGCGGTTTGGGTCACTACATCACAGGACTCTATGGCCACGAAACCACGTATTTCCATCAGCCTTCCCGAGCATGAGTATAGGGAACTCGCGGCACTTGCCGAGAAGCATCACATATCCCTGGCTTGGCTCGGTCGGCAGGCCGTTGTCGAGTTCCTGGAACGATATCAGGACCGTGAGTTACAGCTTCCACTCACCATACCTTCCCAGAGACAGATTAGCGGATGACTGGTAAACACTGGACAGCCATCGATTTATTCTGCGGTGCCGGTGGGCTCTCCGAGGGATTCCGCCAAGCAGGCTTTCACGTCCTCGCAGGCAACGACATCGACCCTCATGCCGCCGAGACTTTCGCGGCCAACCACTCTGAGGCCCAGTTTCTGCCCGGCCCCATCGAGCACATTGCTGCGCGCGAGTTTCTGAGAGCCGCAGGACTCAAGAAGGGGGAGCTAGATTGCCTCATTGGCGGTCCGCCGTGCCAAGCATTCAGCGTCTACAACCATCAGCGCGGGTTGCACGACAGGCGTAGCGGTTTGTTTTATGAGTACCTTCGCATTGTCGAGGGGCTTATGCCCGAATGGGTCGTCATGGAGAACGTCACCGGTATCACGTCCGCAGGCGACGGCCAAGCCGTTGAAGAAATCCACTCCGGCCTCGCCAGTCTAGGCTACCGCGTGGAAACCAGAATTCTCCGTGCCGAAGAATACGGCGTGCCACAGGAACGCCGCCGCATCATCTTCTTGGGCAACCGGCTTGGCCTTCCGATTCGATGGCCTGAGCCGACCCACGGTCCTAACCTCAAGCCGTTCGTGAATGTGTGGGACGCGATTGGAGACCTGCCGTCACTCAGCAACGGCGAACAACCTCCTCTCTTCTCGCGCTACCGCACGGCTCCCATGTCCGCTTATCAGGCTTATCTCCGCGGCGACTTCACACGGGTTACCAACCACGCGGCCCCACGCCTTGCGCCGATCAACGTTGAGCGCATGAAGTTTATCCCCGAGGGCGGCAGTTGGCGCGACGTTCCGTATGGCTTGTTGCCCACTGGAATGAAACGCGCCCGCCGGTGCGACCACACAAAGCGCTATGGTCGACTTCGGAAAGACGGTCTATCTTCCACGATCCTCACGAAGTGCGACCTGCATTGGGGAGCCTACATCCACCCTGAGCAGGACCGCGTTCTAACCGTCCGCGAGGCTGCCCGCCTGCAATCTTTTCCCGACTGGTTTCAGTTTGCCGGGCCGCGCACCGAGCAATATGTGCAGGTTGGCAATGCCGTCCCCCCGCTTCTGGCGCGACAGCTTGGACTGGCGCTCATCAAGGCAACATCCCAAGGACGGTCGCGCCGCAACGCCCGTTTAGCGGATGCACCCGCCGAGAACGTGCCCGCCATAGCGCTGTGAGACTAGCGACCGAGGGCCGCTTTGATTGCGGCTTCGTAGACGTTCTGATCCGGCAGGTTCATCGGGGACGTGAAGGCGATGGCCACCTGATCTACAGTCGTAGTGAACTGCTCGAAAAGCGTCATGTCCCGCCGCTGACCGCTGGGCACGGTCGGGCCTAACTCGTAACTTCGGAACGTGATGGTTCCGGTGCTCGGATGGTAGGTGTGCAAGTTCCCGCCCAGCCGGTCGCGAATTCGGCTATAGACCTGTTTCGGGCACACGAAGTAGAGCCCCTTGGTGCACTTTGCCTCTCGACGCAGCACATGCCCCTTGTAGATGATTTGCGGCAGGATGCGCTTGTTGACATTCTCCCAATTCATTCCAGCATCGCTGTAGCCGGGGGTTCGGCCCTGCCCGTCCCTGTACGCCCGGCCACGAAAGAACGACTGCGGCTGTTCACTGTAGTTGCCAGTCGTGTCGACGGTTTGGACCTCGACTGCCGTCAACTCGGCAAGGTTTCCGTCGCCATCCAGCTTCGCCAGAATCCAGTCCACGTAGTACTTGCGGCTCGCCGCGCCGGCTGTACCCGCAGGACGCGGCAGGGGCAATTCTTGCCCCCAGTAGCGCCCAAACACCGCGACTTCGTTGCCTGTCATCGAACCAGCTGCGACACGCACCGCCACGTCGGCCGGTCGCACGAGTTCCGCGCCGACCCCGAAGGTCTCGTTCGAAATCTCTCGCAGGACCTTGAAGTTGTCTGCGTACATCCGGTTCGGGCAGCAGATGACCGGCTCCGTTTCTGAGACTTGCTGCACCGAACACGCCCCGTGTTCTGGTTTGATACAGTTACTGTCCACGAAGGGACAACGGCGAGCAGTCACGTCATTTCCGGCCGCCGAATCAAGAGGGGCGAGTCCGAAGAACTCTGTTACTTGCAATGCCATTGAGCTACTCTCGTTGGAAACGGAGCAGAAAGCAAATTGGACCGTGTAAATTCGAAAGTGCGTAGCGCCAACATGCGCGCGATCCGCAGCAAGGGCATGAAGCCCGAGCTTGCGGTGCGGCGCCTAGTGCATGCCATGGGGTACCGATACCGCCTCCACCGACACGAGCTTCCCGGTCGCCCCGATATGGTGTTCCCGAGTAGACGGAAGGTCGTGTTCGTTCACGGTTGTTTCTGGCACCAACACGCAGATCCGGCCTGTAAGGTCGCCCACCGTCCTAAGTCCAATTTGGACTACTGGCTGCCGAAGCTGGAACGCAACGTCGCACGCGACGCTGGGCACCGTACCCGGCTTGCGGAACTGGGATGGGGCGTTCTGGTGATTTGGGAGTGTGAAGTAAGCCCCGGTGACGATCTTGCACAGCACATCCGCGATTTTCTGGGACACGAGTGAGCACCTCGCCCGTCTTTCGAATTCGTCCAGCCGTGCGTCCTCCGGTCCACACGGGCAAACCGCACATCGTCCGAATCACCTGGGCGCGCCGCTTGGCGGTGGGGCTACTCTGTCGAGCCCGCTGTACGGTCTCGCCCCTGTGCGGGCGGGTATCTCTGGCGACTCCGCTCGCTTCGTCCAACCCGAGATGCCTGAGCGAAACCAACGACCGAGCGCACATCGGTACTCACGCCCTCTCCGAAACAATGTAACTTTCCGATACTGTTTCAGTTGAATTGTGGAGAGGATGAAGCGTCGGTCTTGATCTCCGTGATGGGTCAAGAGGGCCGATAAAACGGCTGGCGCTCCTTTCGCACCTCCTCGCCGCACGCCACGCATACTTCTATGTCGGTCGGATTCTTTACCAACGGATTGTGGTATAGCGGTACTCCCTCCTCCATATCATCCTCTCCATCTTCTTCCCCGCTCCCGGAAATCAGGCAATCGTGATGTAACAGGACCACTTCGCAGTCCGAATCCCGCATCAGCAATACCCCTCGCCATACGAACACCTCGGATAGCTCGAGGCCAAAATCTGCGGCAATGGCGCTTTCGTTGTCTACCTCTGGGTTCTTTGACATGGTATTCATCCTTTCGTGGACCTCCGCCGAAAGCTTTTCGTTTTGCCGCGCCAGCCCATATCTAGCTCTGCTCGCCACGCAGGCGCTGAAGCGCTTCCAACATACGCGGATCTATGGGGAACTTCCGGTGGATTCCGGATGAAGCATACACCGCCAATTGCATGCTGGCCACTTCCTCACGGGAAGCCGCCATATTGGGGAGTCTCACACAAAGCCAGATTGTACGACCGGGTTGAAGCTCCGCGGGAAGCTGCGTCGCCTGAAATAGGTCGGCGGGAAAACTGTTGCCTGATGTCCCAACCCACCAGTCCACAACAGTAAGAGTAATCGGCATTCTCCCACGATTGACGACACGAAAGTGCCATTCGCCCTCAGAATCGAAGGGCTCGAAGGATGGTATCTCAAGCCGAAGAGGCTCCCGCCTATTCGCCAGATAGAGCGCTACCCAACCTATCCCGACGGTGGCGAGACCGGAGAACCAGGTTCCCGCGACCCCCCAATGCTCAACGCTCCATTCGCTAAGGCACAAATCCATTGGAACGAAGAATCAAACGGATGTGATGCAGCGCCACTGCATGTGCAAGAGACCTCCCCCGTCTGCGAAATAGTCCCCCACAATCACGAAGTCACCAAGTTTGACCTCTCGCTATTTCCCCAAGGGTGTTCATGTCGGCAAAAGATTTCTGGATGATTGGCGTATTCGGCCACGGCTTCCACCATTTACGTGCCCTGACTTTCTCTACCATCAAGTCGTGGGCATCCGGGCCCTCCCCCACCTCCTTGCCGCGACTTATGACAAACTCCTTCTCAGGTGATTGGTGCCTTCGGCGCTGTCAACTCAACGGATCCAAACCCAAAATGTCCCGGCGCAACACCAAGCTATCATGGAATCCCAATGCGCCACGACAGCGCAAAGAGCAAGGACAAGGAGAAGAGCTGTAAGAATACCGATCCCCACCTGTACATCACGTTCGAGGCGAGCGGCCTTGCCGTCCCGCTCTACCCTCCAAATCCAATTCGGCCAGAACCGGGCTTCGACCTTTGCACGCTCCCAATCGTGCTTCAGCATTCTGCTGATCCCCTTGAAAAACTCGTCCCGGTTGTGGTCCTTGACGGACGCCAGAATCGCCTTGTCCTCATCATCCGTTGGATTTAATCGCATTTCGAGTTGGCGTCGGAGACGTCGAAGTCTTGGGAAATCACCGCGTAAGATGGCGTCATGTATCTTTTCGGCCAACTCACGGATCTCCTCCCGCCATTTGGCGCGTTCCTCGGTGACGTATTTCGTCGCGATGTTCCGCTCCGCCACCCACCACACGAGGATGGCGCCCACCAGTCCACCGGCCAACAAGGTTAGAATTGCGTTCAAGTAGCGTATTGGGAGTCGGCGAGATCCGCAATCCACTCGACATCGTGTAGTGTGTCCGTCAGCCCCGCCTCCTTGCCTGGCGTGCAGCGGATCGTTTCGTGGATGCGACACCAGTTGTAGAAGAGGAAACGAAGGTCGACAGCGGCCATGTGACTCTCCAACGTCTTGGGGTGGGCGTTGGTCCGGCGGGCGTAGCGCTTCAGGTGGGTGCGCATGGTGAGGTTCCGGCGGTCCACGAAACCGTTGGAGATCCCGTCCATGTCCGTGGTGCCATAGTCCACACGCGCCGAGAACGCTTCCTCGACCGCCTGGGGGTACGCCGCATAGACGTCGGTGGTGCGTTCCACGCGGCCCTTGAGCCGTGAGGCCAAGTCAGGCATGGAAATTCTCCAGCAGTCTAGCCCACAACCACCGATGCGGTAGGAAATGACGAGCTTGGTGTCGATGTCGATGGCTACCGCACGTCCAGCTGTCACTCGCCTCTGTAGCGGGTGACTTCGCATCTTCAACGTCGGCCTGTCCTGCGTAGATGAAAGACCACGTCTCATCGGCTTGAGCCCGCCTATCCTCGACGCTCCTTACGTACTGGTCGTGAAAAGCCGCGCTGCCTCTCCCCGCCGAACGGAGTAGAGACAGGACCGTGTTCGGTGCGACCTCCGCGCTTCGGGAGATCGACCTGATGCCCATGCCCTCGAGGAGGAGTCGCAGGACTTGAATCCGCCTCGTCGGACTCATCGTCTAAGTCTATAACATTAAACCAGCTTGTTCTGCACGGGATACATGGGCGGCTCGTTCCGGTTCCCTGGCCAGTCCGGCTCGACACGGGTCCCCATGGGGCGAGAGCTTTTCGCAATCCAGCGCACGCTTTCGCACTCGTGTCCTAACCCACTGTAATATCTATTTATTTTACTTTGAAACAATCATGGAATCGGTCTATCCTTCCGGTTCAATGACTGTCTTTGGCGAGAGCTGAGGAGGCCCGTGAGACGGTTTCTTCAGCGGAAGCGTGGCGCAGCAGGGCGGTCGGAGAAGGGAGGTCGGGCATTGGGAAACCGCACAAGTCACGGGCGCCGCGCCGGATGGATGGCCATCCTCGACCCGGAGGCGTGGGTCCGGGCGCTGCTCGTCACGGCTGTCGGCGTAGCCTCGATGTCGGCGCTGGCGTGCGCGGTTGCGCTGGCGTGGGACACCACCGGGCACGACTGGTACGCCACGGGCAAGCTCACGCTCACGGAACTCCTGACCGGACTGGGCTTCGATGACCGCGCGCCGGTGGAGTACCGGACGAGGGCCGGGCAGTTGGTGACGCTCACGCGCGACGGTCTCATGTACAACGGCGAAGCGCTGCTGGCGCGGGACCACATGCTGCAAACCGCGGCGAAGGCTACCCGGTTCGGCGCCTGGTGCGGTCTCGGCAGCGCCCTGCTCTGCCTGGCGCTGTTCCGTCACGCCATGGAGGAACTCCGGTTTCGCGGAGCGACATCCGGGACGGAACATTTGCGGCATCCCGAGGCACGGGCCCGGTTCGCGCCGCCCGCGGTGAGGCCGGAGCTCCTGGCGCCGCCTCTGTCCGCGGGCAGCCCGCCGGTTCGCGCACCGGAGAGCCGGTCGTCCGTGTCCCAGGCCTCCCGGTCGACGGGGAAGGACAGCAAGGCCCGCGACGTCGGCAACCCCCCCGCCAGTGCGGACAGTCGCCAGCCGGACGCCTCGGCGCCGCCTCCGCAGGTGCGGCGCAAGCGCCAGTACGGGCGCTGGATCTGATGGTCGCCTCGATCGGCGCGGTCGCGAGCCCCTCCCAAGGCGCAACCTATTACGAACGCGACGGCTACTACGCGAAGGACTCCCCGGAGCATCGCGCCGCGAGCACGTGGGCGGGCCGCGGCGCGGCCGAACTCGGTCTCGATGGACCGGTTGATCCCGACGCCTTCAGGTCGGTGCTGGAAGGCGAAGTGCCGGACGGCTCGGGGCAGAGGCTCGGCAAGCGCGGCAAGGACGGCGGAATCCACCACCGTCCGGGCCGCGACCTCACCTTCTCCACTCCCAAGTCCGTCTCGCTCGCCGCGTTGATCGGCGGCGACGCGCGCATCGTCGAAGCGCACGACCGGGCGGCCATGCGGGCGCTCGACTGGTTCGAGAAGAAGGTGGCCGAGACCCGGGTGCTGGACCCGGAGAGCGGGCGTATGGTCCGGTCGGGAGGCCAGAAGGCGGTGATCGCCACATTCAGGCACGACACCTATTCTATAGGTTGACAGGTGTGCGCCGAGGTGCGCAAGGCTGTGATAAGTTGTTGTATATTAGCTAGTTATAAGTACATGGAAGCACTTGTATTCGCGTCGTGGATGCGCTTCAATACTCCTGGATTTGATT
>JAPPNF010000177.1 GCA_028818755.1 Deltaproteobacteria bacterium
GGAAGGCGGGCGGCGCCCAGCGGGTGCGGTCGTCGGCGTCGCGCCAGGGGATGCCGCGGAGATCGACGGGATCGAGCAGAAGAGCCCGGACGTCGACGTACCGGCGGTTCGTGGCCGCAGCGACCTGCTGGGCTATCTGGCTCTTGGCGGCTCCGGGCGGCCCCCATACCACCGCCGGCTGGCGGGCCTCGACCAGGAGTGCGAGCACCGAAGCGAGCTTGCTCGGGCGGAGCGTGTAGTCCGCGGAAATGTTGTCGGGAAGGGGCATGGGCAACCTCCATGATGGGGTAAGATGGAAAACTGAGCGGGCACCCTCCGGGGCCTCGCCCGCGCCCCTCCGCCGCTAACACTCCGGCTTTTCGCGCCAGCGCGCCCGGCGGGCGGATGGTCCGAGGAATTGGCAGGAACGCTGGAACCGTTGGTCACACGGCCGCGAAGGCAGCGCGCTGTGATCCTCGGTGGGAGTGGTGTAGGCCATGACGGCGACCTCCCGTGCCGGTGGCGTTGGCGAGCCGGCGATCGCCTCACCCTGGTGGCGCCAGAGAGTGTAGCGCAAAGCATCGGGAGCCATGCCCGGCTTCCGTTTTCATGGCCGCACCTGTGATGTATGATCCGTGGCGGAGACCGCCATGAGGACGGATCTTTCGGAGTGGCCCGGCGGCGTGGAACCGGTGTGGAGGCTTCTTGAGCCGGGGAGCGTCGAAGCGCTTCGCGCCGAGCCGTCGGCCGCGAACCGCACGCTCAGGCTCGCGGGCGACCTTCCGGACGAAGCTTTCGGAGCATGTCCGCATCGGAAAGGCGTTTCGCAAGCGCGATGTGTGGGAGCTCCATCTGCTGCATCGATTGCTGGACATGGCCGGGCTCTTGGAGGGACGGGCGGGCTTGTGCCAGTTGACGGCCCTGGGGCGGGAGATGCTGGGGCAGGGGAGACGGGGCGCGCTTCAGGCGATCCTGTTCCGGCACGTGTTCTAGCACGCCGAACTCTGGCGCTTCGTCCAGACGTTCCCTCGCGGGTTGCCGGGGAGGTGGCCGCAGGACGACATGGGCGTGATCCTGTGGGGCCTCTCCCACATGGCCGGGGAGTGGCAGAGCGTGGACACGCTCGCCACGCTCTGCGCCGTTCGCGACGACTCGGTGGCGAACATGCACTGGAATGCGGAGGGCACGATGTTTTCGGGACGGGTCCTCGGACCGTTGCGTTGGTTCGGGCTGCTCGAATGGCGGTTGCCGCTGGATTTCCTCAATGATGCCCGGTGTTGGCGGAAGACCGCGCTCTTCGACCGGTTCCTGTCGTTCGACGTCCGGCTAGCGGAACGTCCGGCCGAGGGTCACTAGTGTGGCGGCTCAATAGTTGATTTCTTGTTGGCAACAGCCCTCTTGCGCACCCTCGACACGGCGTGTCCATCTCCAAACGCCGGAAGGCGGTAACGACCGCAGGAGGCAACGATGCGGACGCGAAGACACCAACTCGCACTTCTTGCGGTTTTCGTGTCATTTGCGGTGACGTTGTCCGGTTGCGGCAGCAGCGGCCGGGGCACGGGGACCACGGCCGATCCGCCGCTGACGGACACGGACGCCGCCATGGCGCTGGCCGGGGTTCTGAAGGATTCCAACTCTCCCGCGATAACCCGATTTGGCGCCAGGCTTCCTTCTCCCGGCGCGGTAACCTGCAAGGCACTGACGATCGGATGCGAGGGAGGGCTCGGGCCGATTCACTACGGCGCGGTTCACGAGTATGATTTCTCCGACTTCGATTACCGCGAACGCCGTCGCGGAGTATCGTTGGCGCAAAAGACAGGGGCCTCAAGCGAGGGAGACGGGATGACCGACCACCACGCCCTGGCTGGTTGGATCAACCACAGTCTGTTCGTGATCGAGACGCCGCCGTCCAGAGAAGGTCAACCGGACCGTTTCTACCGCTCCTTTTCGATGGGGAACGCGACGGGTTCCGATCCCGGTGTTTTGGTCAACAGCAGCGCGACATGGTCTGGGGTCATGTTCGGTTCGCGGATTTCCGACCCGGATGTGTTTCTCCATGGCGATGCCCTCGTAACGGTGTCCAATCCGGATGGAGGCGCGGCTCTCGTGGTCGACGTCGAGTTCACGAACATCAAGGATGAAGACACGGGTGCGGGACTCGACGATGTGTCCTGGACCGGGCTGAAATTGAGAGACGGCTCTTTCGGAGTCGCTCCTGTCGCGGAGGGTGTGTGGGATATCAGCCGGCATCCTGCGAGTGAAGGAATCTCCGGCCGGTTCTACGGCCCAGGCCACGAGGAAGTGGCCGGGCTTTTCAGTTTCGCGAAGTCGGTGCCGGAAGGAAGCTGGGTCGGTGGAGACCGTTACGGTGTTTCGGGTGTATTTGGAGCCAGGCGTGACTAGGTCAAGCGTCGGCCGTCAATTCGGATGGTCATGGATGATTCACGAGCCGGATACAGGGTCGGCGCCGAAGCGGCGGCAACCGGCAGTTCATGGAGGAAGGAATGGCTACGGACCTGAAGGTTAGCGTAAGGAGACAGATTGATCGGTTGAGGAAGGAACTGGCCGCGGCCACAGGGCAAGTTGCGGCGTTGCGGGACGAGATCAGGAAGTACGAGCTGGTCCATGACATGCTGGATGGACGAAAGGCCGGCAGAAGGTCACGGCAGCGTGGTTCCGAGGTTGGAGCGTTGAAGCGGGGACCACGCGGCGCGATGATCGATTGGAATGCGGTTCTCGCGACTCTACCCGAACAGTTCAGTCTGGATACGATGGTCGCCCACGAGACGGCGGGCCAGAAACCTCGAGTGTACCTCAGGCAGGTGGCTGTGCGGTGGTCGAAGGAGGGGCGGATCAAGCGCACCGGCCGAGGCACGTACCAGAAGACCTGATTCCGAAGAAACCGGACGGGACCGGCGGAGCCGGGTCCCGACCCGTCCATTCGCGCCGACTGGTTTCAAAGGTGCGAATACGCGCATCGCCGCTGCGCGGACTTGGCTCATCCGGAACGACGCGCTTTTCAACGGCCGGTCGGCTGCCTTGGGAGTCCTCCATACGTTTCCCACAAAAGGCCGCAAGCTACGGAAGGACAAGTCAGATGGCGACAACCGCCAATCGCAAGAACACCGCGCTCACGGAGGCCATGACCAAGACCCAACTCCTGGAAACCCTGTCCGAATCGACCGGGCTTCAAAGGAAGGACGTGGCCGCGGTGCTGGACGAGCTTGGAGCAGTGATCGAGCGTCACGTCAGGAAACGCGCGGTGGGGACGTTCACGCTTCCCGGCCTGCTGAAGATCAAGGTGGTCCGCAGGCCCGCGACAAAGGCGCGCAAGATGATGTCGCCCTTCACCGGGCAGGAGATCACGGTGGCGGCGAAGCCCGCCTCGCGGGCGGTGAAGGTTCAGCCTCTGAGCGGGCTCAAACGCATGACGGAGTAGGCCCAGCGGCCTGTGCGCGACTTCCACTCGTCTATCTCGCTGTCGTCTTCCCGGCAACTCGTAACCAGAGAAGACAGACCAGTCACGGTGACCGAATCCCCGCGACAGGGTGCGCGGCCTCCACTCTTCCGGCGGGACCGGCGCGGGAGCCCGCCCGGGCTCCCGGGATTCGCCCGGCCCCAGCCGGGCACGACCTCCCGGCGGCGGGCAGCGTGCGAGGAGGTTGAAGCGCCGGGTAGATGCATGGCTGGCGACCGGTCTGCCACGCTTATCCAGCCTGTGGCGGCCCGGTCCCGCTGAAGTGTCGTTTCCAGGGCCGCAACGGTTGCGAGGACAGGCTCGTCGACGGTCACCTCGACTTCGTCACGCGAGAGCTTCGTGAAAGTGAGACAATCGCGACCTTGGCCTTGCAGTCGTAAGTCCCGTGGCGCTCCCGGTCCCGAGTTCGACGACGGTGTAGCTCCGGGGTAGAGCGGTAGCTCGTGGAAGGTCAGGCCACGTTTCCAGCCGTCCTTGCTTGATTTTTGCTCTCAATCGAGATAAGAAAACAGGCAACTCTCGTTTGTCTGCAGAATCCAAGGAGCGGAGGTGTTTAGGTGACGACAGTTCTTCATATCGGTCAGATTGACGTGACTAACGCTCTGGCGGAACTTGGCGTACGACATGATATCCTTGAACAGGCAGTCCTCGCGGGAGAGCATTCTCGCAACGAATGCACATGGGCTGACCCTCCGAACACACCAGGTTTTATCGCATGGGCCAGAACACTCAGGCGTTTGAAGGAGCTTCTTGTCCGCGAAGGCTGGACGGGAAATGACTATGCAGTGCTTCGTCCTGATGGTCGGTTAGCAATCTCTGTGACAACTGGGGATGAGGCTGCAGGTAACCCGGATCGCACGCCAAAGACCAAGTATCCGAAGGGGGCAAGCACCGAAGTCGCGATTCAAAGGAACCGGAGACAATTGAATCTCTTTGACCCAGCATCGAACAGGGAAATCCTTGAAGGTCCACGGCCGGATGAGGTTCAAACCTGGATGCTGGTAAGACGGCGCGTCAACGATACGGTTTTCTTGGAGTTGTCGCTGCCCTCCGACCTCGGAGAGGATGGCCGCGTCGAAGAATGGGGCGCCCGAATCATTCTTGGTCCGGTTGCTTTGGAACCCGAACCGATGCCTGGACAAGGAGACAGTCAAGCCATCGAGATAGACATTCGCCGCCGTTCGTAGACGACGTTCACAGGAGGGGTGGTATGATCCTGAACCCGTCTCGACTTGTGGTTGCCCGTAAACGGCGAGGCTTGTCCCGCGTCGGGCTTGCAAAGGCCTCAGGATTAGCCGTACGGAGTTTGACGTATTATGAATCTGCTAAGGTTCAGCCATCAGAACCAGCCGTTCGGGCTTTGGCGCAAGCCCTGGATTTTCCCGAAAAGTTTTTCTATGGGCCAGATATCGAGGAACCCAGCTCCAGCGGGTCAAATTTCCGTGCGCTGAGTACCATGACCGCGAGGCAACGCGATGCGGCTTTGGCTGTCGGGGCGATAGCTATCGAGTTTTCGAAATGGATGGATCGGCGGTTCGAGTTGCCGAAGCCGACTGTCCCTGATCTCTACGGATTTCGGGATGCGGAGGCGGCTGCGAGGGCGGTACGTGCACAATGGGGACTTGGGGAACGTCCCATCAATAATGTGGTTCACTTGTTGGAAGCACATGGTGTGCGGGTTTTCTCATTGCCGATCGACAGTTCCAACGTGGATGCGTTCTCTGTTTGGCATCAAGGCGTTCCGTTTGTTTTCCTGAATCAAAGTAAGTCCGCTGAAAGGCTGCGGATGGATGTTTGTCATGAACTGGGGCATTTGGCGCTGCATAAGAAGCAAGGAAGGCCCGGTCGCCGCCAGGCGGAACTGGAGGCCAATCGATTTGCGTCGGCGTTTCTTGTCCCAGCCGATGACTTATTGGCATGCGTCCCGCGAGGACTATTTTTGACAACTGTACATAGGATGAAAGTCAGATGGGGGATTTCGGCAATTGGTTTGGTTCATCGACTGAGAGCCCTTGACTTGCTGACCGAATGGCAATATCGGACCCTCTGCATCGAGATTAGCAAGGAAGGAGGCCGACGGACGGAGCGTGACGGGACAATCCGTGATAACTCGCAAGTCCTAACAAAGGTTCTTGGAATGTTGCGGGATGACGGTATTACACAAGGCACGATCGCGGATGATCTATCCCTTAATCCCTCGGAACTAGAAGGGCTGCTACATGGCCTAACGATTACTTCGATCGGCGGCGGACGCCACGGAAGTAAAACACAAGCACCAAGCAAGACGCATCTAAGAATCGTATAGGTCGGTGGGCGCTACATTCCTAAAGAGAACCGTGTTTGAGATCCTTGTTTTAAGTAGGACCTTTCAAGGTCTGATGTCGAACGAGAAATGGCCGAAGAAGACCGCGCCGGGATTGCCGCTTTCGTGACCTGGAAGAACACTAGAGGCCGGAAACGGCCTCGGCAACAAGTGCACTAGCCCAGGAGTTTCTATGAACGTCGAGCCCTTTGCGTCGCCGCGAGCTGACTACGCGGATTCCTCTTATTTTCAGACAGATCTACATCGTGATCGCGGCCAGATCGTTGTGCCCTTCGAGGCCGCCCACAAGCCGATCACGGACTATGTGACGGTAGTCCTGTCGAAGTGGGAGAAGACCGGCACCAAGTCGCCGCCCGTCGCGTACAAGGTCTACCTGAATTTCACGGCGAACTACGACGACGGACGGCAGGCCTAGCGCACGGCCTGTTACGCTTCTTTCGAGACCGTCGGGCTCGCAACGAAGTACACGTCAGAGCGCTCGGAGGCGCTCTTGCAGGAACTCTACAAGGTAGGCAAGGACAATGCGTAGCACGCGCGCCTTCAACTAGTCATACATCAGCCTCAACGATAGTCGGCAGACGTGATAGAGTAGTATTCTACGGCACGAGGCCGGAATCACACTCAGTTGATCCTGAAGAGGAATACAGACAATGGGGCTAGCCTCTCTAACACACGGTTCTCTATGGCGACGATGGGATCCTCACGTTCATTCTCCCGACACGATTCTGAATGATCAGTTTAGACACCCCGATCCGTGGGACAAGTTTTTTAACTGCCTAGAGCAATTGTCCCCAACCGTGGAGGCAATAGGACTTACCGACTACTACCTATTAGAAAACTACGAAAAGACTCGCGCGGCAAAAGAGGCCGGACGCCTTCCGGACGTTAGGTTGATTTTCCCAAACGTGGAGATGCGATTAGCGATCACAGCAGAGAGGTCGAAGCCCGTTAATCTACACCTACTCATCGCCCCGGATGACCCCGAACATATAGTGCAGACGAGGCGGTTCCTCGGTGGTTTAGAATTCAAGGTACCTGGTGACACCTACCGCTGTACCCGAGACGACCTCATAAGACTCGGGCGTACACATGATTCCGAGGCAATAACCGATGAAGCCGCCCTCAAGGCTGGCGTCAACCAGTTCAAGGTAGAGATCGATCAGTTTCTCGAAAGATGGGATTCCAGTGACTGGATTCAGGACAATGCTTTGATCGCCGTAGCGACCTCGCGTAGGGACGGAACATCCAGCCTCCAAAAAGATACCTCGCTCACCGCTCTCAGGCAAAAGGTCGAGTACATGGCACATATCATGTTCGCGCCTACGCCGGGTGACCGAGCGTTCTGGCTGGGTCAGGGTGCAGTCGAAGCCGAACAGATCAAAGCAACCTACGGGGCCTTGAAACCATGCCTACACGGGAGCGACGCACACCGACACGAAGATGTCGCTACTCCCGCCAAGGAACGCTACTGCTGGATCAAAGGAGAACTCACTTTTGACGCGCTGCGTCAAACATGCATGGAGCCAGAGCACCGTGTTTTGGTGGATGCGATGCCCCCGTCGGGACCACCACAGTCCCAGTTCATCCAGTCCGTATCCGTTAAGCACGGTGCTTGGTTTGTGCCGGAAACTGTTCCTCTGAACCCAGGTCTTGTAGGGATTATCGGCGCGCGTGGTTCAGGAAAGACAGCTCTGGCAGACATGATCGCAGCAGGTGGTTACTCTCTGTCCGAACACATGAATGAACGCTCTTTCGTGCACCGTGCAAGGGACTATTTCGATGACGATACTGCAGAGCTAACATGGGGCGACGGAGAGACAACGGCGAACAAGCTAAAGGATGTCGAATTCGAAGGAATTCTCAATCACCCACATGTCCAGTACTTGTCCCAGCATTTCGTCGAAATATTGTGCTCTAGCGACGGCGTCACGGATAAGCTCGTGTCGGAGATTGAACGGGTAATATACGATGCACATTCTCCTGAGACGCGTCAGGGTGCTAGCAATTTCAAAGAGTTACTGGACGAAAAAGCGGCGTTAGGTCGTCAACAACGTGCCGACTTCGAGAGATCTATTCTCGAAACGGGTGACCACATGGCGCGGGAACGAGACAAGCTTGATCTCCTCGACTCTTTAAAAGCCAAGGTCGCGACCGTCAAAACGGAAATTCTCCGCGACGAGCGGTCAAAGAAGAGCCTAGTAACCAAAGACAGAACGACCATCACAGAGGATTTCCAGCGCGTATCTAGTGCACTCGAAAAGGTCCGCCGACGGGTGAGCCAATGGGAGAAGCAAAAAGGCGGGTTAACGCTACTCGAAGCACACGTCGGCCAGCGTCGCGGACGAATCGCCCAGAGTGAGCTAATGTCTCTACGCGCTACGCATGCCAATGCTGGCTTTGGTGAGCAGGAGTGGGAGGCCTTTCTCACTGATTTTGTCGGGGACGTCGACAGACTCCTAGAAACAAAGGCGGCCCGGGTAGAAGATGAGCTAAGGAAGCTCAAGGGGGGCACCTCCCTCTCCTCAACTGTAGGAACCGACAACGGGGAACCGAGTCGAACCACACTGCTCCCGCGAGACGTCCCGTTGGAAAAATGCCCACTCAGCACTTTAAACGCCGAAGCTAGACGGTTAGAAGCCTTGCTGGGTATCGACAAACGAAAGCGCGATCAACTCAAGAGACTCACAGACAAGATTGCGCAGGCTCATGCAGAGAGGACGAAACTTGAGAAACAGATTCAGGATGCTAATGGAGCACAGGGACGAATCGCTGAACTACTAAAGACTCGCAACTCGGACTATGCCGGTATTTTTGAAGGTATTCTAGCAGAAGAAACTGCACTGAAAGAGCTTTATGCCCCCTTGAGTGCACAGTTGGCTACCGAAAAAGGGGCCGTGGCGAAACTTTCAGTGTCGATAAAGAGAACCGTGGATGTCAACGGCTGGGCAGAGCGTGGGGAAGCACTCCTCGACTTACGCCGGGCAGACGGTTTCCGGGGCAAGGGTGCTTTGCTGCAGACGGTCAGAGACGAGTTGCAGGCGTCTTGGGAGACGGGAAGCGCCGACGAGGTTGCCCAAGCTATGGCGATGTTTCGGGAGAGACATAGGCAGAAGTTCGCCAAGGGTGCGCCGTATGATCGTCAAACCGATTTACTCAACTATCGTCGCTGGGCTAAGGAGTTGTCCCAATGGATTTACAGCACAGACCACATAAAAGTTACATATAGCCTGCAGTTCGACGGTGTTGAGATTGAGCGACTCTCGCCCGGGACACGTGGTATTGTGCTCCTCTTACTCTATCTAGCAATCGACAACGAAGACGACCGACCTCTGATCATCGATCAGCCTGAAGAAAATCTCGATCCTAAGTCTATTTTCGATGAGTTAGTTGGTCATTTTAGGAGTAGCAAAGCGAAGCGCCAGATCATAATTGTTACTCATAATGCCAATCTCATTGTTAACGCCGATGCTGACCAAGTGATCGTAGCGACCTGTGGGCCACACAATCCTGGCACCTTACCAAGGATCACTTATGAGTCCGGTGGACTCGAGGACCCAAAAATTCGCAAACACGTCTGCGATATACTGGAAGGTGGCGAAGCTGCATTCCGAGAGCGAGCGAAGCGTTTGCGCGTAAAGTTCTCGGGACGTTGACTCTGCCCTACAACGGGTATCACCGTCTCAATACACACCGTGGCACGAGACGAGCCGGCAAGTCATTCCGCGGCAGGATGAACTCGCGAGTCGGATCGTAGTTGGCGGCGATCTCCGCGCCGGTGGGAGCCTCACGAAGAAGGTTGCACGCACGGGCAATCGGCGGGCGACCGCCGAGACTGTCGTGAGGGCGGTCCCAGTTGTAGAAGTGCTGCCACTCGGCGAGCCTGTCTTCGAGTTCAGGATCCCCCAGATCGACCGTGTGCCAGAATTCTTCGAGAACGTTCGCTCCACCCTTCCGACCTTTCCGCTTAGATGGGGTGCACGTGGCCGGATCGGTCGGAACTTGATGCTCCACTGGCGAAGCCGGTCCTGCACTCTGTAGGCAAAGAACTCCTGGCCGCGGCCTGTCTGGATGCGTTGGATGGCGGCTTATGTTGCGCGCAACATA
>JAPPNF010000127.1 GCA_028818755.1 Deltaproteobacteria bacterium
GGCACCACGCGAGGAAGAGCAACGCAGCCGACGGCAAAAAAGACCCGCAGATTATGCTGCGAATTAACCAGACACCACACTAGCATGGGCGGACTCGGACGAAAGGGGAAAGCCATATGACATCGGGAACGGCGTTTGGTAGCCATCATGGTGGAACCAGGTTCCGTGGGTGGTCTTGGGCGGCGTTGGCGCTGGTGGTCCTGCTGTCGGCTGTCGGCCTGTCGGTCCCTCGCTCCGCGCCCGCGATGCAGCTCCCCGCCAACGACGGCGGCATCACCGGACACTTCGACACCACGGTTTCCATGGGCGCCGCCATGCGCGTCTCGGAGCGTGACGAGCGTCTGTTCAGCAGGGGTAGCGGCGGCAAGGCGTTGTCCTTCAACAACGACGACGGCAATCTCAACTACGACCGGGGCGACCTCGTTTCGCTCAGTGCCAAGGTGAACCACGAGTTGCAGCTCAACCTGGAGAGTCCGGGCGCGGAGCTGGGGCTATTCGGGCGGGTGCTGTATTTCTACGATCACGTGGTCGCCGATGGCGACACCGAGCACACGGCTCTGTCCGCGGCCGCCAAGGGCCACGCCGGGCGAGACTTCAAGCTGCTGGACGCCTATGTCACAGGCGATGTCGACGTCGGCGCCGCGCCGGTTTCGATTCGGCTGGGAAACCAGGTCATAAGCTGGGGCGAGAGCGTCTTTCTCCGTAGCGGCGTCAACTCCATCAACCCGGCTGACGTCGCCAGGTTGCGGATAGCTGGCGCGGAGTTGCGGGACGTGCTCATCCCGGTTCCTGCCGCCAATGCAAAGCTGGGCATCGGCGACAGCCTCTTCCTCGAAGGTTTTTACCAATTCCGCTGGGCTAACTCGGAGATCGAAGCAAAGGGCACGTTTTTCTCCGTCTCGGACACCGCGGGGCCGGGGGCGGACACCGTCCATCTTGGCCTCGGCGACAGGAACAGGGGTGACGACAGGGACGGCATGCCGGACCCCGCCTGCCCGAGCCGGACCAACCCGGCGGGCCGTTGCTCGCGCGTGCCGCGCGGCGCCGACCGGGACGCCGGCCACGACGGACAGTTCGGCGTCGCCCTGCGCTATTTCGCCGCGGCGCTGAACGACACCGAGTTGGGTCTCTACTACGCGCGCATCCACAGCCGTCTGCCGCTGGTGTCGTTCATCGCCGGCGACCACCGGGCCCTGACCGCCCCCGGGGGCTATGCCGGCTCCGTGCGGTATTTCCGGGAGTTCCCCGAGGACATCGACCTCATGGGCGCAAGCTTCAACGGCGAGTTGGGGGCCAGCGGTTTCACCGTCCAGGGCGAGATCGCCTATCGCCGGAATCAGCCGCTCCAGGTCGACAACGTAGAGCTTCTCTTTTCCGCCTACTCGCCGCTACGGAAGCTCGCGGCTCAGGCGGCGGCCTTGCCGCCGCAGCATCCACGCAAGCGATTGCTGACGGGTCTGGCCGGTCTCGGCAGGTTGTTCGGCGAGAGCCAGACTGGCGCGCGGGAACCAGGGGAAGAGGTTGCAGGTTTCCGCCGCAAGGACGTGGTCCAGGGTTCCCTCGCGGTCACGAAGGCGTTGGGCCCCATGCTGGGGGCAGGCGATGTGCTGGTGCTGGCCGAGGCCGGCTTTACCCAGGTAAGGGGCATGGAGGACAAGTCGGTGCTCCGCTACGACGGTCCGGCCACGTACACCAGCGGCACCGAACTTTTTACTACGCGGAATATACAGCCGAAGACCCAGGTGGGCGGCTTCGCCGATCCGTTCTCCTGGGGTTATCGGGCGGTGATGCAAGCGACCTACAGCAACGCGCTGGGCCCGGTCAGTCTCACCCCTCGGATCGCCTTTGCCCACGACGTCAGCGGCACGGCGCCAGGCCCCATCAGCAACTTCATAGAGGGGCGCAAGACGGTGACTCTGTCGTTGGGCGCGAGCTACCTGGTGTCGTGGCGCGCCCAGCTCTCGTATACCAACTTCTTCGGCGGGGGCCAGCACAATCTGCTGGGCGATCGCGACTTCGTATCGCTTACGGCAAGCTATTCCTTCTAGGGTCGCAAGCATCTCGGATCAGTCTCTCAAGGGATGGATGACATGAAGGTACGATGGGCCATGCAGGCAGCCGCGCTCGCGTTGACGCTGGTCGCAGCCACACCGGCGGCGGCGAAGGTGACGGCCGCGGAGGCCGCAAGATTGGGCGCGGAGCTGACGCCGCTGGGAGCCACCCGGGCGGGCAACGAATCCGGCACCATACCCGCGTGGGAAGGCGGGATCAAGGAGCCGCCGCCCGGCTACCGGCGCGGTGAGCATCTCGTCGACCCGTTCCCGGGCGACAAGCCGCTTTTCACCATCACGGCGGACAATTTCCGGAAATACGAGGCCAACCTCACGCCCGGCCAGATCGCGGTGATCCAACGCTATCCCAAGACCTACCGGATGCCGGTCTACCAGACCCGGCGCACGGCGTCGCTGCCGCCGCGCATCTACGAGCGGACCATCGCCAACGCCACGACGGCGATGCTCACCGAGGACGGCAACGGCGTGGTAAATGCCGCCGAGGGCGTCCCTTTTCCGATCCCCAAGAACGGCCTCGAAGCCGTCTGGAACCATCTTCTGCGCTACCGCGGCAAGTCCGCGCGTGTTACCAGCGGCCAAGCCGCACCCACGGCGGCCGGCGCCTATGTCGTGGTGCAAATCCGGGAGCAGGTGCTGTGGGGGTATCAGCAGCCCGGCGCCACCACCGACAACATCGACAACAAGCTCGCCTATTTCCTGCAGGAGGTGCTGTCCCCGGCCAGACTGGCGGGCACGTTCGTTCTGGTTCACGAAACCCTGAACCAAGCCGCGGAGCCGCGCAAGGCCTGGGTCTACAACCCCGGACAGCGCCGTGTCCGGCGCGCCGCCAACGTCGGCTATGACAACCCCGGCACCGGCTCCGACGGCCAGCGCACCAACGACCAGGCGGACATGTACAACGGCGCGCCGGACCGATACGACTGGAAGCTGGTGGGCAAGCGGGAAATCTACATCCCCTACAACAGCTACAAGCTGGCGAGCGACCGCTATCGCTACGACGACATCCTGAAGCCCGGCCACGTTAACCCGGACCTCACGCGTTACGAGCTGCATCGGGTGTGGGTGGTGGAGGCGACGTTGAAGGAGGGCACCCGCCACATCTATCCGCGTCGCACCTTCTATCTCGACGAGGACAGTTGGCAGATCGCGGTGGCGGACCAGTATGACGCCCGTGGCGATATCTGGCGGGTGAGCCAATCGTGGATCGTCAACCACTACCAGGTGCCGGTGCTGTGGCAGACAGGAACCGCGGTCTACGATGTCCAGAACGGACGCTACGTGGCCAAGGGTCTCACCAATGAGTCCGAGGCGGCGGAGTTCGACGTTCCGTTGGAACGGAGGAAGTTCACGCCTCAGGCCCTGCGCCGGCGCGGCCGTCGTTAGGGTTCCGCGTCGTACCAC
Source organism: Deltaproteobacteria bacterium (assembly GCA_028818755.1). GTDB lineage: Bacteria > Desulfobacterota > Binatia > UBA9968 > JAJDTQ01 > JAJDTQ01. Next base: position 3,474 of record JAPPNF010000127.1, read on the forward strand.
CGACGGGCTCACAACAACGCGAAAGAGTCACTGCTGGACGCCGTGGGGGTCCAACGCGTCCCGAAGACCGTCACCGATGTAGTTGAACGCCATGACGGTGACGAATATCAGGACGCCGGGAATCAGGATCCACGGGTGAAAGCGGATCTGCGCGATGTCCATGGCCAGGGCCAGCATGTTGCCCCAGGAAGCCTCGGGATCCTGGATGCCGAGGCCGATGAGGCTCAGGCCGGATTCCCCGAGGATGTAACCTGGTATGGACATGGTCGCCGCGACGATGGCGTACGAGAGCGTGTTGGGCAACACGTGGCGGATAATGATGCGTGAATGGGGAACGCCCATGGCGCGCGCGCTCGCGACGTAGTCCATCTCGGTGATGGACAATACGAGGCCGCGGATGATCCGCGCCAGGCTGGCCCAGCCGATGAAGCTCAGTATCACCACGATGGCCATGTATGTCTGGAAGGACGACCAGTCCGCTGGAATCGCCGCACGCAGCGCCAGAAGAAGATAGAAACCCGGCATCATCATCAGCATCTCGCACAGGCGCTGAATCACCATGTCCGTGCGGCCTCCGAAATAACCGGAGGCGCCGCCGATCAGCATGCCTAGCACGAAGGTGATAGCCACTCCGACCAGCCCCACCGAAAGGGACACGCGGCTGCCGTAGAGCAGACGTGAAAGGACATCGCGGCCAAAACTGTCCGAGCCGAGCAGGAAAAGCATGGGCCGGTTGGGGTCGCTGTCGGAGAACTCTTCCACGCCGCGCAAGCCGAACAGGTGCAGCCGGGTCTCGATGAGTCCCAGAAAGCGGTAGCGGTCTCCGGTGACGAAGAACCCGATGGGATAGGCGGCGCCGGGCAACTCGCGGTAGACCTTGCGCTGGTTCTCGTCGAACTCGAAGGCGCTGTTGCGGATGTAGGGCCATCTCAACCCGTCCTCGTCGAAGACATGTATCCAGGTGACCATGGGCGGATGATAGGCCTTCTTGCGGGCGCTGGCGGCGTAATGGTGCGGGGCGAGGAAATCCGCGAAGATGGCCGCGCCGTAGAGGACCACCAGTATCCAGAATCCAAGCATGGCGAGACGGTTGCGCCGCAGGCGGGAGACGGCGCGCCGCAACGGAGAGTTGGACCCGGGTGTCCCGCGCTTCCGGCGGGCGGCGTTGTCGGTTTCGGGGGGCATGGCGACTACCTGTAACTGATCCGTGGGTCGACCCAGGCCAGCAGGATGTCGGCGAGCAGGTTGCCGATGATCAGCAACAGCCCGCCTGCGAGGGAACTGGCCATTACGACGTAGATGTCGTACGAACGCACCGCTGTAAGCATCAGTTGCCCGATACCGGGGTAGCCGAAAACGATCTCCACCAGCGCCGAGCCGCCGATGATGGTCGGCAGCAGAGAGCCGAAGCCTGCCACGAACGGGGTGATGGCGTTCCTCAGGATATGCTTGTAGTTGACCATGGCGTTGGAGAGGCCCTTGGCCCGTGCCGTGACGACGAACTGCATGTGGCTCTTGTCCAGGAACTCCGCCCGCAGCACGCGGACCAGCGCCGCCATGGAGCCGGTTCCGAGCACGATCACCGGAAGCACCAGGTGACGGGCCACGTCCATCATCCGTTCCCACGTATCGAGCTCATGGTAGTTCGCCGACGTGAGCCCGCCGATGGGCAGCCATTCGTAAAACGGGTTGTTGGGGTTGAAATCGTAGGTCAGGGTTACGGCATAGAGCAGCAACAGCGCGAAGAAGAAAGAGGGAATCGCCAGGCCCATGTAAGCCATGAAGCCGAACGCCTTGTCGCTCCAGGAATAGGGATGCGTAGCCGAGTAGATCCCGATGGGTAGCGACAGGAGCCAGGTGAAGAGAATGGCCAGGACGTTCAGCAGCATGGTGTTCTTGAGAAAGGGCCACATGGTGGTCCACACGGGCTGGCGGTTGGCGATGGACTTGCCGAAATCCGGCATGCCGATGTGGAAGCCGCTGCCGGCCTTCACGAGCCGGATCTCGTCGACGAAGAGGGATCCCGGGACGTCGCCGCGGAACGAGATGGAACCCATGCGCGCGGTGTCCACGCCCGCCGCGTGGAGCTCGGCCAGGTCGACCGACAACGACGTCGTGACGTTGCCGGCCAGGCGCACCTTGGTGGTGTAGACGTTCGAGTCGGCGTCCCGGAAGGCCACGGTCGCCGTCATGCGTACCGGCGGTTCCGGGATGATCCTGAAGGTCACGCGGTCGCAACGGCCCGGTTCCGCCAGCCCGGGTGGAAATGCACCGCGGACGAGGGCCAGGCGCCGTGTCGGGTCGAGGGCGTGACGCGCCGTCGCCAGCAACGCCTTTCCGGCATGATAGGTGACCTCCACTACCGCGGGTCTTCCCCCGCGCTGCCGCGCAAAGAGAAACAGCCCCTTGAGCCGCTTCCGGTCCACCCCGAAGCGGGCGTAGTCGGCGTCTGTCAGCGCCACCGAGACCGGCTCGCCCGTGGCAACGGACCGGCGTTCCTGGAACGCCTTTCCGTCCCTGTCCTGGATGCGCAGAAAGATGTCCGCGCCGTGAACCCGGTCATTGCGCAGGTCCATTTCGATGGCCTGGAACTCTTCCCCCGACCAGTGGTTCCAGGCGCGTTGACCCGCGGTGTTGGGGTTGTCCGTCTTTCGCAATACGCCGGCACCTCCGGCCTCGTCGAAGTTGAACCCGAGTCCGAATGTGCCGTCCGCTTGCGGGACGAGGATAGGCGTGGCGTTGCCGGAGATCTTGTAGGCGTTACGGTTGGCGGCCAGATCGGAGTATTCGAAGTCGACGATGCGAACGCGCTCGCGGGCGAAACGAACGTCGAACAACACGCCGCGCAACCACCGCAGGTATTGGTGGCCCCAGCCCTTGTCGGCGCCGAACTCGCGTTTCCACTGGCGCAGTTGCCGCTGATCGAGGTCGGGCTGGAGCGCCCACTGGTCGAAATAGTCCCCCGGGGCGATCTGGATGATCATGAAGATCACGAACGTCAGGCCGAAGAGCGACGGAATCGTTATAAGCAGCCGCCGTACGATGTAGGTCGTCATGGTCGAATCGTTCCGGGCCCGCGCGAGGTCGTCGCGGAGTGGCACGGACCACGGATCACTTCACGTAGAGTCGCCGTACATCGAACAGCCCGAACAGGGTCGGCGTGACATTGGCGAAGCGATTGCCTATGGCCGTGATACGTTCGGCCAAGGCGGTATAGACGACGGGTACGTTGTCGGACGCGATCTTCTGGAACTCGCGGTAGATGGCAACCCGCTTTTCGTGGTCCAGCTCGCGGCTGCCGCTCACGAAGAGCTCGTCGATCCGCTTTTCCCACTCGGTGGCGGGTTCCTCCTGGTTCGGGAACCACAGGTGGAGCCGTTCGCCGGAATGCCAGAAGTTGATGCCGTGATGGGGCTCCACGCCGCCCGTGAAGCCGATGACGATGGCTTCCCAATCGTAGGTGCTGGTGAGCTGGGACACCAGGGTGTTGAACTCCAGAAACCGGAGGTTTACCCGGATGCCGATTCTGGCCAGGTCCTGCTTCATGATCGTGCATACCCGTTCCCGCACCGTATTGCCGGAGTTGGTGGCTAGGTTGAACACGATGTTGTTGCCTTCGGCGTCTTCCCTCACGCCGTCGCCGTCACCGTCGAACCACCCCAAGCCGTCGAGCAGGGCGTTGGCCCTGTCGATGTCGTAGGGGTAACGGGTCACATCCGGGTTGTGGAAGTCGCCGGCCGCGGGGCTGACGGCGGCCCACTGCGGATAGCCGAGGCCGTTCATGACGTTGTCGATGATGCTGTCCTTGTCGATGCTGTGGGCCAGGGCCTTCCTGAAGGCCAGTGTGCGGAACCACCCCAGCTTGACCGGATCGACGAAGGGCGCATCGTTCCTGGGATTCTTGCCGGCGTTCATGTTGAGGGCGAGGAAGGTGGTCCCGAAGTTCGGTCCCCTCTTGTACAGCGTGAAGTTCTTGGCCGCCTCCTGCGGTTTCAGGATCGGGAAGTGCTCGCCGGTGACGTTCAGTATGTCGGTCTCACCGGCCTGGAACTTCAAGAGCGAGGTAGCCAAGTTGGGCACCACCAGGTAGATGATCCGGTCGAGGTAGGGCAGTGGGTTTCCGGTCGCGTCCCTTTGCCAGTACCGCGGGTTGCGCCTGAGGACGATGCGCTCGCCCACGTCGTAGCGTTCAATGACGAAGGGTCCGGTGCCGATGATGTCCCCGGGGTCGGTGCCCACGTCCCAGGTGGAGGTGAAAGTGCCGTCGTCCACGTGCCGTTCCAGGATGTGTTTGGGATAGATGGAGGTCTCCATGCTCCGGAGGAAGGGCGCGAACGGCACCGGCAGGGTGAACTTCACGGTGTGCGGGCCGATCTTCTCGGCCTTGACCTGGCCCTTTTTCCAGGTCTGCGTCGCGGCGTCGAGGTAGCGGATGGTGAGCCCTGGGCGGGCCGAGGCGGGGATGTCGTCGTTGTAGATGATCTTCGAGAACGTGAAGACGACGTCGTCCGCGGAGAACGGCGCCCCGTCGGCCCACTTCACGTCCTTGCGGAGAAAAAACGTCCAGACAAGGCCGTCCTCGGACGACTCCCAGCGTTCGGCCAGGCTTGGCTCGACCTCCGCGGTCAGCCAGGAAGTCTCGACGAGCCCTTCGAACACGTAGGCGAGAATCTCGCTCGACGACGTCTCGGTGGAAATGGCCAGATTGAACGTCTTGGGCCCGGAGATGGTCGAGTAGGTGAGCGTTCCCCCCGGCTTGCCCATCTCGTAGCGGAACTCGGCGGCGTTCTTCTTCAGCCGCTCAATCAGCTCAAGGTCGCGGGAATGGACCGCTTCGGGGGCCCCCAGACTCAGAACCGTTGCGGCTGCCGCGAGAACAAGCACGAGTCGCATGAGTTGAAACATCTTTGCCTCCAGGCTCGAATATATTTTGGGGCATTGCGTTCACAAATCAAGCTACGGGGGTTCAAGGGTGCGGATGGCAGTCGGCCGGCCCGGCACGACTTGACGGGGACAGACCGTCAGTCTACCGTAAGTCGTTGAACTGACACAAGGTCGCGTCGAAACGCGGGTTGGGCGGACGCGGCCGGAAACTCCGGGAAGCAACTCGGCAAGGGGTCCGTGATGGCTGATGAGGACGTGCTGGTCCTGACCAACGAAGACATGGAGGGTCTCCTCGACATGGGGGAGATCGTGGACGCCGTGGAGACCGCCTACTACGAGCTTGGCCGGAAGATCGCCGAGGGGATGCCCCGGCGCCGGCTGCACATGCCGCAGGAGGGGGCGGAGCGCACCTGGTACTGGCTCAACGTCATCCCCGGCGCGGTTCCGGCCTTCGACACGGCCGCGGTCCGTCTGGATTCGTCGCAGATCCGGTTCCGCAACGTCGACGGCGCCAGCCGCATGGAGTTTCCCGGCGACTTCGCCGGCTTCGTGCTGCTCTTCAGCATCAAGGAGCGCAGGCTCAAGGGCATCGTCCACGACCACTACCTGTCGGCGCTCCGCGTCGGGGGCACCACCGCGGTCGCCGCCAAGCACCTGGCGCGGGAAGACGCCTCGGTGCTGGGCATCTTCGGCAGCGGCAGTCAGGCCCACGGACAGGTTGACGCACTGTGCGCGGTGCGCAAGCTCCGAGAGGTCAAGGTGTTCTCACTGCGGGAGGAGAACCGCAAGCGCTTCGCCAGGGAGGTGACGGAGCGCTACGGGGTGAAGGCGCGGGCGGTACGGCGCCCCGAGGACGTGGTCCATGAGTCGGATATCGTCGTCACGGCCACCAATTCGGGCGACCCGGTGTTCGACGGCGACCTGCTGGAGCCGGGCACGCACCTGGTCTCCATGATCGGCCCGGACTGGTTCGACAAGCGCCGTGAGCTGGACGACGCCGCCATCGAGAACTGCGACCTCATCGTGGTGAACTCCAAGGAGCAGGTGGAGATCGACGAGCAGCCCGAGCTGATGTCGCCGATAAGGAAGGGCATCATCGGTTGGGAGCAGATCCACGAGCTGGGCGACCTGGTCATCGGCAACATCGCCGGCCGCACCACCGCCTCGGAGATCACCCACCACAACAACAACTGCGGCATGGGCATCCAGTTCGCCGCCATCGGCCACCTGGTGCTGGAAGAAGCCCGGAAGAAGAACCTGGGGACGCGCCTGCCCGCCGACCTGTTCATGACCCGCCGCACCGATGTTTCTTCTCCTTGAGCGTCTAGTGTCCTGTCCGGTAAATTCGCACCATAATCTGCTTGTCTTTTTCGCCGTCGGCTGCGTTGCTCTTCCTC
>JAPPNF010000095.1 GCA_028818755.1 Deltaproteobacteria bacterium
TCTCGTTCATGGGCGTCAGCGGCACCCTGCAGAGCGAGTCCACCGTCGTCCACCTGGTGGCGGAGTCCATCTGGCGGCCGAAGATACGCACGGAGCCGGTACGGAGAAAGAGCCGGGATTTTCAGTAAGGGCGGCGAGCAGGCACCCGTCGCACGCTAACTCTTAGGATAGTCGAACAGCACCTCGTCGCCCCGGGCATAGCCCACGGTAGACCAGGTGTCGGTATCGAACCCGAGATGGAGTACGCAGCAGGTGGGCAGGTTGGGAATCGGACGCGGTCCCAGGTGATTGGCGAGCTCGGTCAACCCGGGGTTGTGGCCGAACAGCATCAGCGTCTCCACCGAGTCATCAGATTCGCGAATCACCTCGAGTAACTCGACGATGCCGGCACCGTAGAGGCGGTCTTTCAGCACGATGTCCTTGCGCGGGTAGGCGAGCTTCTTGGCCATGATCCGCGCCGTCTCCAGTGCCCGCACCGCCGGGCTCGACACGATCAGGTCGGGCTGCCACTTGCGCCGCGCAAGCCGGGCGCCCATCGCGGGAGCGTCCCGCTCGCCGCGCTTGTTGAGAGGTCTTTCACGGTCGTCGAGGCTGGAGTCCTTCCAGCTCGACTTGGCGTGCCGGACGATGATCAACTCTTTCACGTCGAAATACCCTGTCGGACGAGCGGTCGGTCTGACCGGAGTTTCATGCCACCGAGCGCCGGCCCGGCTCCGGCTGGGCCGGCTGGCTGAATGAGCGGTCGTGGCGGAGGCTCGGGACACGCCTGCGGACGCTGGCGACGCTCTCCATGTCCACGGTGGCGACGATGATGCCCGGCTCGTCGCCGCCTTCGGCGAGGATCTCACCCCAAGGGGAGACGATGAGCGAGTGGCCGTAGACGGCGCCGCCGCCGGGCACCGGCCCGACCGAACAGGGGGCCACGACCAAGGCGCCATTCTCGATGGCGCGGGCGCGGTTCAGCACGTGCCAGTGGGCCTGTCCGGTGACCTTCGTGAACGCGGCCGGCACCGCCAGGATCTCGGCGCCGGCCTGGGCCAGCGAGCGATACAGGTGCGGGAAGCGCAGGTCATAGCAGGTGGTCATGCCGAGGCGGCCCCAAGGGGTGTCCGCCACCACGGCCTGACTGCCGGGGCTGACCATCGCGGACTCGCGGTAGCGCTCGGTGTCGGAAAGGTCCACGTCGAACAGGTGGATCTTGTCGTAGCGGGCCCGGATGGCGCCCTGGTCGTCCACCAGGAAGCCGCGGTTGATGAGCCGGTCCGCGGGACCGTCCACGGCCACGGAACCGATGAGCATCCACGCGCCGGCGTCGCGTGTGAAGTTCCGCAATGCCTCCAGCACGGGGTGGCTCGCCTCCGGCGCGGCAGGAGGCTTGACCATGCCGTTCTCGGTCGCGAGGCCGCCGCAGAACTCGGGCAGGCACACCAGCTCGGCGCCTGCCGCCACGGCGTCGCGGGCGTGGCGGCTGGCGACCTCGATGGCCTCGTCGAAGGTGGGCAGAGCCGGTGTCTGGACGCAGCCGATGCGCACTTCTCGGGTGGTGGTCATGGTCTTCTCCCCCGTGGTTCCCCAAGTTCTCTCCGGTCGAGTTTACCGCGTTGTCGGAAAATTACGAAGCAGGGTCGCACACCGTCGAGGTCACTTCGTTCGACGGATCTCCCAGCGGACCTCTCGGCTATGCGCGCGTCAGCCGCTCGATGAGCGCTCTGTGTTGTGGGTAGCGCGCGAGCAGCTCTTCCCTCGTCGGCAGCTCGAAATCGGCGAAGTCGAAGCCCGGGACGCAGGTGCAACCGGCGAGGGCGTAACCTTGGGTTCCGTCCACGGAGGCGCCGAACAGGGAGCCGCCTGGCACCAGCGCCTGCGAGCGCTGGCCCGCCTCGGGGTCGGGACCCATGCTGATGGGCGTGTAGCGGCCGGCGGCATCGATGACGTGTACGGTGAGAGCCGAGCCGGCGTAGAAGTGCCACAGCTCATCCTGTTTGATGCGGTGGAGCGCGGAGAACTCTTCGTCCTGCAGCAGGAAGTAGATGGAGGTACCGAGGTTGCGGGGACCGTCGTAACCGTCCAACACGGCATCTGGGACCGTGGCGAGGGAGCGGTAGACCTCCTTGAAGTGTCCGCCTTCGGGATGAGGCTCAAGTCCGAGATGGTTGATCCAGTAGGCGGCGTCACGCATGAGGTAACCTCACCTGCGCGTATCTCCAAACCCCACCACCCTGGATTCCCGCTTGCGCGGCAATGACGGTGATCGGGCATCGGCGCGATCACCTTCCCAATGCCGGAGAACCTCCGGCATCATCGGGCATCGCGCAACGACCGCCGCCATAGGGCGAGGTCGCCGCCGCCGTCGAAATGGTAGCGCTGGAGCGCCTCGGGGTCGAGGGCGACGCCGAGGCCGGGACCGTCGGGCGGGCGCATGAAGCCGTTCCTCGGCTCCAGCGGCTCCCGGAGCAGGTCGCCGCGGAGCGGGTTCTCGTTGTAGTCGAACTCCATGACCGAGCTGTTTTCCAGCGCGGCGGCCAGGTGCAGGCTCGCGGCCAGGGCGACACCGTCGCCGTAGGTGTGGAGCGAGATCGCGAGTCCGCGCTCCGCGGCCGCCGCGGCGATGGTGCGCACCTCGCTGATGCCGCCGGCCCGGGCGACGTCGGGCTGCAAGACGTCGACGGCGTCACGCGCCATGAACGATTCGAAGGCGAAACGGGTGTGCAGGTTCTCGCCCACGGCCACGGGAACGCCGGTGCGGGCCTTGAGTTGCGCGTGGCCGGCCACGTCCTCCATGAAGAGCGGTTCCTCCAGCCAGCCGACGCCGAGCTTCTCGAACGCCGCCGCGGCGGCCAGCGCCACGTCCAGCCCGTAACCCATGTTGGCGTCGGTCATGAGCGGGAAGTCCGCTCCCAGGGCCGAGCGTACGGCCGTCACGATCTCGATGTCCTGGGCGAGATCGAAGCCCACCTTGATCTTGATGCCGTGGAAGCCCCGTTCCGCAAGCCTCTCGGCCTTCTCCACCGCGGCCCGGGTTTCCTCCGGATAGAGCGCGGTGGCGTACACCTCGACCGGGTCCCTGCGCTTGCCGCCCAGCAACTGGTAGACGGGCACGCCCTGGACCTTGCCGGCGATGTCCCACAGGGCCGTATCCACGCCGCTGAGCGCCACCACCCCGACCCCGCGGGAGCCGAAGGCGCGCACGCCGGCGCGGAAATAGGCCGTATCCCAGACCTCCTCGATGGCGAGGGGGTCCATGCCGACGAGCAGCGGCTTGAGGACGTGGGTGACGACGGACTCCAGCAGCAGTCCGTTGCCGGAGCAGGACCCGATGCCCGTGATTCCGGCGTCGGTGTGGACTTCCACCAGGAATGCGTAGCGGTGAGTTCGCACGCCCGTGCGGCTCTCCACCCGGCCCTGCGCGCCAAGGGACGCGCGCAGCCGCAAGGTCGTGATGTCCGTGATCTTCATTGGAGATTTCCAGCGTCTCCGCCAACCGGCTTGGCGGCTTCCGTTGCGCGAAGTCCTCGTCGACCCGACCAGCCTTGACACCCTCCGTCCGGCGGAAGTAGATAATTTCCATCCGGACGCCGCCTCGAACGAGCCCTGGTTGGGCAGGCCAACCGTAATCGATGCCCGCGGGCACGTGCAAGAGAAGTATAACTCGGCGCCGCCGTCAACCCTGCGGAGTCACCATGCAAGGAAACAAGGTCTGTATCCCGGCGCCGCACAAGCTGTCGATGGGGCGGGACGTATTGGAGGAGGCGGGGTGCGAGCTCGTGCTGGGGAAGGACCAGGACGAGTTTCCCAAGCACCGCTACACGGAGGACGAGCTGGTGGAACTGGTGGGCGACAGCGAGGCCATCTGGGCAGCCCAGCGGGACTTCATCAGCGGCGCGGTCATGGCCCGCTGCCCGAAGCTCCGGGCGGTGATCAAGGCCGCCATCGGCTACGAGACCATTGACGTGGACGCGGCCACCGAGCTGGGCATCCTGGTGTGCAACAGTCCGGCGCGGGAGAACTTCACCGGCGTGGCCGAGGCCACCGTAGGGCTCATGTCCATGCTGTTCAAGCGGCTGGTGCACAACCAGACGCTGCTGCGCGAGGGCGGCTGGAAGCGCAACGAGCATCGGGGCAACCTCATGGTGGGACGCACCGTCGGCATCGTCGGCGTGGGACGGGTGGGCAAGGAGGTGGCCAAGCGCCTCGGCCCGTGGGAGATGCGTCTCATCGGCTGCGACCCCTACATCACGCAGGAGTCGGTGGAGCACCTGGGGGTGGAGCTGGTGTCGCTGGACACGGTGCTGCGCGAATCCGACCTCGTGACCCTGCACACGCCGCTCACCGAGGAGACCCGCCAGCTCATCACCCTGAGCGAGCTGAGGAAGATGAAGCCCACCGCCTACTTGGTGAACACGTGCCGCGGGGGCGTGGTCAAGCAGGAGGACCTGGTGCAGGCGCTCAACGAAGGCGTCATCGCCGGCGCGGCCGTGGACGTGTTCGAGGAGGAGCCGCTACCCATGTCGGACCCTATCCGGCAGGTGGACCCCGAGCGGCTGATCATGACCCCGCACATCATCGGCACCAACCCGCAGTCCCAGGTCTCCGGCGAACGCATGGCCGCCCAGAGCATCCTCACGGTGCTGGCGGGCGAGGTGCCGGAGACCGTGGTGAACCCGGCGTGCGTGGATTCCTGGCGCGAACGGTTCGGCGCCCGTTGACGGCCGACCGAACCTTGGGCCCCTCGCTCCCGGGGAGAACTAGTGGCCTGTAACATGCAATTGTGTACCAAGCTGCGCAGGACTTTGTTGTCGTCAAGGCGCGACGACGAGCAGTGGCGGGCACCACGCGAGGAGGAGCAACGCCGACGACGACGAAAAGGACAAGCAGATTGGTACACAATTGCATGTTACAGGCCACTAATGGCAGGGGCGACCCGCGGTCGCCCTGGCGGGCCGCTGAAACGACTGGAGGAACCCCGTGGCTGAAAGGGAAACCATCATCGAGGAGATAGACGAGGAAACAGGCGTCGCCTGGATCACCCTCAACCGCCCCGAGCGGAAGAACGCGCTCAGCCGCAAGCTGCTGGCGGAGCTGGTGGACAGCCTCAAGGCCCTGTCCGTGAACGACAACATCCGCTGCATCGTCACCACCGGCGCCGGCAACGCCTACAGCTCGGGGCTGGACCTGTACGACCTGCGGGCGTCGTGGCAGGGGAAGCGGCGGCTCTACGAGGGCGGCTCGGCGCGAGAGATCGTGACGCTGCTGCGCCAGGCCCCACAGGTCACCGTGGCCGCGGTCAACGGCTGGGCCCTGGGCGGCGGGCTGGTGCTCGTGAACGGCCATGACCTGGCCATCGCCGCGGACACCGCGCAGTTCGGCATGCCGGAGATCATCCGCGGGAGCTACGGCGCCACCGCCACGCCCACGCTTTTCCGCAGCGGCATCCCTTTCAAGAAGGCCTTCTACATCCAGCTCACCGGCGAGAACCTGGACGGGGCCGAGGCCGAGCGCCTGGGGCTCGTGTCCAAGACGGTGCCGGAAAAGGAGCTGGTCCCGTTCGTGCGGGAGTTCGCCGCCACCATCGCCACGCGCCACCCGGCGACCCTGGAGCACGCCAAGATCGCCGCCTACACGGCCATGGACCTGGACAACAGCCGTGGGCTCCTGGTGGACGAGATCATCTCCCATCGCATGCGCGTCTACACCAACCCGCTGAACGACGTCGAGGGCTACCTGCAGTCGCAGAAGGGCGGCGGCAACGTGGGCTACGAGAAGCCCGACGCGAAGAAATCGTAGTGTCCTGTCTGGTTAATTCGCGCCATAAGATGCGCAGGATTTTTCGTCGTCGGCAAGGCGCGATGACGAGCAGTGGCGGGTACCACGCGAGGAAGAGCAACGCAGCCGACGGCGAAAAAGACCAGCAGATTATGGTGCGAATTAACCAGACAGGACACTATGGGCGGGTTGCAAACTCGCCCGCGTCCGCGTCGCGCCGTGGCCGAGACAGGCCACGGGCGCAGGAGCCTGCATGTCGAACAACGAGCCAGACAAACCCGGCGCCGCCCCCCGGCTTCTGGAGGGCTATCGCGCCCTGGACCTCGCCGACCGCAAGGGCCAGATTTGCGGCCGCTTCCTGGCCGACCTGGGAGTGGAGGTCGTCAAGATCGAGCCGCCCGGCGGCGATCCGCTAAGGCGCCAGCCTCCCTTTGCCGGCGAGACCAGCCTGCCGTTCGCCCATCTCAATGCCAACAAGCGCACGCTGGAGCTGGATCTGCGGACACCCGAGGGCCGCGACCGGTTGCGGGCTCTGGCGGCCGAAACCGACATACTCATCGAGAGCGGCGCACCCGGGGAGTTGGCCGGCCTCGAACTCGGCTACGACCGGTTGAGCCAAATCAACCCCGCGCTGATCATGGCGTCCATCACCGGGTTCGGCCAGTGGGGTCCCCACAGCGGCTTCGCCTACAACGACCTGGTGGTGTTCGCCATGTGCGGCCTGATGTCCATCTCCGGCGATCCGGACAGGCCTCCGTGCGCGCCGCCCGAGACCCAGGCCTACTACTTCGGCAGCCTGGTCGCCGCCCTCGGCATCGTGGCCGCGCTCCATCGCCGCGAGCGCACCGGAGCCGGCGACTGGATCGACGTATCCATGCAGGAAGCCCTGGCCACCCAGGAGCACATGGTCCGGCTCTACGCCAACGAGCAGGAGATCCACCACCGCGCCGGCAGCCAGCACCAGCACGTGGCGCCGGCCAGGATCTTTCCCTGCCGGGACGGCTACGTGTACATGTACGTCAGCCGGCAGCACTGGAAGAAGTTCCTCGAGATCTGGCCCGACCATCCGAAGGAGTTCGAGGCGCCGGAGTACCTGAACAACCTCTTCCGGCGCTCCCACGCCGACGTCATCAACCCCGCGGTGACCGAGTTCACACGGCGCTACACGTCGGAGGAGCTGACCCGCCACCTGCAGTCCAACCACATCCCGTGCCTGCCGGTGAACCGGCCGCTGGGCTACCTGCGCGACCCGCACGTCGAAGGCCGCCGTTTCGTCCAGGAGGTGGCCTACGCTGACGGGACATCGCTGGTCCAGCCGGGCCTTCCCTGCCTGTTCAGCGGATCGCGCCCGCGGGTTACCTCCCCGCGACCCGTTGCCGGCGATGGGCGGGATGCCTGGTCGGAGCCGAGGAGGGCCGGCGCGGCCGCTGCCAACGGGGACCCGCCCGCGGCCGCCGCTCCCGGGGATTCGGATTCCGGCGGCCAGGGCCTTCCGCTGGAGGGCATGCGCGTGCTGAGCTTCGACCACGTGCTCGCGGGCCCCTTCGGCATGATGATGCTGGCGGACCTGGGGGCCGAGGTCCTCAAGGTGGAATCCAGCAAGGGCGGACTCGACCCCTTCCGCTTCTTCGGCACCGGGGACGATCCCAACGCGTCGCCCCGGTTCCTTGAGTTCAACCGGAACAAGCGCTCCATCGCGGTAAACCTCAAGCACCCCGAGGGTCCGGGGCTGATCCGCGAGCTGGCGAAACACTGCGATCTCGTGCTGGACAACTTCGCGGTGCGGGTGATGCCCGGCCTGGGACTCGACTACGACCACCTGGTGGAGCACAAGCCCGACGTCGTCACCATCCGCATGCCTGGGCTCGGCACCACCGGCCCCAGGAAGGACTCCCTCACCCTGGGCACCATCATCACCGCCTTCACCGGCTTCACCTCCCTGTGGAACGAGTCCGCGGAAGTGGACCCGCCGGTAGGGTCCGGGACCGTGCTGCCGGACTACGTGTCCGGGGTCATGGCGGCGATCCTGTCGGTGTCGGCGACCCTCTACCGCAGGCGTACCGGGCGCGGTTTCGCCATGGACCTGGCCCAGGCGGAAGCGGCCGCGTTCCTCATCGGCGCCAGCATGATGCAGGCGGCCAACACCGACACCGAGCCGGTTCCCGTGGGCAACCGTTCTCCGTACCACGCCCCCTACGGGATCTACGCCTGCAAGGGCGACGACCGCTGGTGCGTGATCGCCGCCGAGGACGACGCGCAGTGGCGCAGGCTCGCGGCCGCCATCGGACGGCCGGAGCTCGTCGACGACGCGCGCTTCACGACCACGGCGGACCGGCTCCGGAACCGGGAAGCGCTGGACGCCGTCATCGAGGAATGGACACGGTCGCGCGACCCCCACGAGGTCATGAACCGATTACAGACGGACGGGATTCCCTGCGGCGCGGTGCAGAACGGCGCCGACCTCGTGACCAACGACCCGCACCTCCAGGCCCGCGGCTTCCTCGGCACCCACGACAACCCGCGCTTCGGGCGCCTCACCCTGCCCTGCCTCCCCATCCGTTTCACCCGCACCGACACGGCCCAGGACTGGGTGTTTCCCGACCTCGGCCGCGACACCGAACCCACCCTGCGAAACGTGCTCGGCTACGACGACGCGCGCATCCGGCAACTCCGGGAGGACGGCGCACTGGAGTGAGGTAGGCCACGACGAGGCTGCTGCCGGACTCGTCGCCGCCGGCGATGCCCTGTCGCCCTACGGCTCGTAGGACAGGTTGGAACGCACCAGGTTGCTGATGCGCCGGTGCATGGGGTTCTTGAGCTCCTCGCCGATGTGGGCCATGGCCCCCAACGTCCGGCCGATGAGGGCGAAGGCCTTGGCCATCTGCCACTGGAGCCCCATGTCCGAGGCGATGGCGGCGATGGCGCCGGTGACGTTGATGGGCAGGCCCCGGTTGTGGCGCGCCTCCGCGACCTTCTTGATCTCTTCCAGCAGTTCGCAGTAGCGCCCGCGCACGCCGGTCTCGGCGGCGATCTCGTACAGCCGGTCAGCGCGGGGATCGCCCTCGGAGTGGGTGGCGTGGCCGATGCCGGCGATGCGCTGCTTGCGGATGGCGTGGTCTTCCACCACCCCCTGGGCCGTGGTCGCCAGGTCGGCGCCGTCGCTTTCCAGCGGCAGCGCGTCCTGCAGCATCTTCGCGCAGTACTCCGACGAGCCCAGGTGGACGCTGCCGGCTCCCAGCAGGGCGGCGGCCACCGCCCCCTGAATGGCCTCCGGAGCCGTCGACACGGTGAAGCGGGCGGCGATGATGTTTCCCACCATGCCGTGCTCCACCAGCACGTTGAGCAGCGCGTCGGTCATGCGCCCCTCGTCCTCGCTGGGAATGCGCCCCACCAGCATGAGGAACGTCATCTGTCCGAAGCTGAGCTTGCCGAGGATGTCCTGGGTCAGGTCGATGTTGCGGACCAGCACCCGGTGCAGCTCGGCCTTGCCCAATCCGGTTACGATCTTGGTCTTGTCGTCGCTCATCGAGGTCTCCTTGCGCTCTGAATCAAGCCGGGCACTGGCGGGTTTGAAACCCGCCCCTACGATTCTTCTCCACGTCCCATCGGCGGTCGATCACCCGAGGCCGGGTGCGGCGCCGGCCGCACGGCGTCACACGTCGATGCGGGTATCCCACAGGATCGGATCGCCGCCCATGGGGGGGCAGAACAGGTCCACCTGCAACTGAACCTGGCAGCCCGGACAACTGTACTCGTGGTACTCGCCGATGTAGGGCTCGCCGG
>JAPPNF010000139.1 GCA_028818755.1 Deltaproteobacteria bacterium
CTCTGGGAGAGGGTCGGGGTGAGGGAGTTCGAGCTGAGCGGAGAGGCCGGGCAGCCCTCACCCGGCCTTCGGCCACCCTCTCCCAGAGGGAGAGGGGATTTGTTGCAGGTGAGACATGGGACGACTTGACGAGAAGGTAGCCATCGTAACCGGCGGCGCGCGCAACATCGGCGCGGTCTATGCCAAGACCCTGGCGGCGGAGGGCGCCCGCGTGGTCATCGCGGACGTTCTGGACGGCACCGCTGCCGCCGCGGACATCGACGAGGCCGGCGGACAGGCCGTGGCCGTGGAGGTCGACGTCTCCCGGGAGGACGACACCCTGCGCATGGCGCGGACCGCCGTCGACGCCTTCGGGGGCATCGACATCCTGGTGAACAACGCCGCCATCTACGTAAGCATCAACCGGCGGCCGTTCCACGAGATCTCCGCCGAGGAATGGGACCGCGTCACGGCCGTCAACATCAAGGGCGTCTTCCTCTGCGCCAAGGCCGTGCTGCCCGCCATGCGGGAGCGGGGCAGCGGCAGGATCATCAACGTCTCCTCCAACACGGTCATGGCCGGCACGCCGAACTTTCTTCACTACGTGGCGTCCAAGGCCGCGCTGATCGGCATGACCCGCTCCATGGCACGGGAGCTCGGAGGAGACCGCATCAACGTCAACGCCATCGCACCCGGGCTGGTGGAGCACGAGGGCCAGACCGTGCCGCCCGAGATCTCGGCAAACCGGGTCGACGCGAGGTCGATCAAGCGCCGGCAGGTACCCGGGGACCTCACCGGTGCGGTGCTCTACCTGGCCTCATCCGACAGCGATTTCGTCACCGGCCAGACCCTGGTCATCGACGGCGGCGACATCGTCTGCTGACGCACCGGTCCCGCCCGTGGAGGGGCGTCCGCGTGCCCGTAACGGCCGACGATGCCAACGAGGGCGGGTTTCGAACCCGCCCGGGCGGCTTTGAAACCCGATCCTACATGGCCAAGAGTCTACGCACCTTCCTCGACGACCTGGGACGCCAGCGGCCCGGGGAGGTAGTCCACGTCACCCGTCCGGTAAACCCTGCGCGCCACGACGTCTCGGCCTTGGTCACCCGGTTGGCCGACCGGAAACAGTTTCCGGTGCTGCTGTTCGAGCGCCCCAGCGACCTTTACGGGAACACGTCCGGGGTCCGCCTCGCCATGAACTGCGAAGTCTCCATGGGCAAGTTCCAGACCGCCCTCGGGGTGGGACCGGAAACGAACCGGGCGGAGCTGGCGCTGGAATGCCTGAAGCGCGAGGCCAACCCCATCGCGCCGATGGTGGTGGACCGGGGCGAGGCGCCGGTCAAGGAAGTCATCCAGCGAGGCGCCGAGGTAGACCTCTTCGAGCTTCCGGTGATGCGCCACCACGCCCTGGACGGCGGCCCCTACATCGACATGCCCAGCATCGGCCGCGATCGGATCACGGGGGTCTACAACGTCTCCTACCATCGCATGGAGGTGAAGGACCGCAACCACACGGGGTTCTACCTGTCCCTGCAGCACATGTGGCGCATCTTCCGGGAATACGAGGACAACGGCGAGGAATGCCCGGTGGCGGCCGTCACCGGACATCATCCGGCGTTCAACATCGGCGCCTGCTACCGCGGGCCGTTCGAGGCCGACGAGCTGGAGATCATCGGCGGCTATCTGCGGGAACCGCTGCGGTTGACGCCGTCGGAGACCTTCGGCGAGCGGCTGATGGTGCCGGCGGATGCCGAGATCGTCATCGAAGGTGTACTCGTCCCCGGGCAGCGCGTGACCGAGGGACCGTTCGGCGAGGTCCACGGCTACGTCGGACCCCAGGGTTTCCGCCAGGCCGCTTCGCTGGAAGTGCGCGCCGTCACCCGCCGCCGGGACGCCATCCACCAGTCGGTCATTACCCCGGACGGCGACAAGCCCTGGATGGACCTGGCGCGCGAGGGCGCCTACCTGCGCCGCTGCCGCGAGGCTGTGCCCGGGGTGACGGCGGTGTGCAAGAACGGCCGGCACGCGCTGATGAACGTGTTCATCGCCATGAAGAAGATGTCGGAGGGAGACCCGGGGCGGGCGGCGGCCGCGGCGTTGAGCTTCGACCAGTGCAAGCACGTGTTCATCTTCGACGATGACATCGATGTCTACAATCCCACCGAGATCCTGTGGGCCCTGGCCACCCGGGTCCAGCCGCACCGGCAGGTGTCGCTCATCACCGACCTCATGCGCGGTCCGCTGATCGACCCTTCCATGGACGAGGGCATCCGCACCTCGGCCATGATCGTCGACGCCACGCGGCCGCTGGACAGGCCCTTTTCGCCGGTGTCGAAATGCCCCGACGAGGCATTGAAACGTATCCGCCTCGACGACTACCTGCCACGCGAGGTGCTGGACGCCATCCCAGTAGACCGCACCACATACTGGACTTGAAGCCATCGAGACTCTGATCCATCACCCCGTACAGGATGGCGGGACAGGCCCCCGTGGGATGTTGGGTCCGCCCTCCATCCCCCGGGGGCCTGTCCCGCCATCCTGCCATCTTCCCCGATTGCTTTGCATCCGCATCCCGAATCCGCTACACCCCACCCCAACGCCCCGTTGCGAAAGGAACGTCATGCGCATAGGACTCCCCGACTTCGTCTCCAATTCCTACTTTCCCGCCATCGCCGCGGTGGAACTCGGATTCTTCAAGGCCGAAGGGCTGGACATGGAGCTCGAACCCATTTTCCCGGTGCCGGCTACATTCGAGGCGCTGAGGGACCACAAGCTGGACTTCGTGGCCGCCTCCTCCCACGCCACCCTCACCAAGTTCCCGGACTGGAAGGGCGCCAAGCTGCTGGCCGCGCTGGCCCAGCACATGTACTGGTTCCTCGTGCTGCGGTCCGACCTGGGGGCCAAGCGGGGCGATGTCGAGGCCGTCAAGGGGCTCCGCATCGGCGCCGCGCCGGGGGTCGACCTGGGGCTCAAGCGGATGCTGGCGGCCGCCGGCCTGGACCCCGAAGTGGACAACATCCAGATCGCACCGGTGCCCGGGGCCACCGCGCCCGGCGTCTCCTTCGGCGTAACCGCGGCCAAGGCCCTCTCCGAGGGCGCCATCGACGGTTTCTGGGCCAACGGCATGGGCGCGGAGGTGGCGGTCCTGCAAGGGGCCGGCACCATCGTGCTGGACATCCGCCGCGGCGAAGGGCCGGCCGAGGCCCGGGGCTACACCTTTCCCGCGCTGATCACCTCGGACCGGGTGATCGCCGATGACCCCGACGCGGCGGCGGCCGCCGTGCGGGCGCTGGTCAAGACCCAACGGGCGCTCGCCGAGGACCCGCGACGGGCGGCGGACGTGGGCAAGGCGCTGTACCCGCCCCATGAGGCCGGGCTCATCGCTACCCTCATCGAACGCGACGTCCCCTACTACGATCCGCGGATCCCCGAACCGGTGGTGGACAGCATGAACCGGTTCGCGCAGGACATCGGCCTGCTGGCCGCCCCGGTCGCCTACGAGGACGTGGTGGCGGTGCAGTTCAGCCACCTGTGGGAAGGTTGAGCAGACCTTTGGGGGGTCCTTCGACTTCGCTACGCTACGCTCAGGACGAGCAGAAGAATCCACACGACTCCAATTGACGGAAGGAAACACCCATGGATCTCTCACGCTTCTCTCTGGAGGGACGCACCACCATCATCACGGGCGGCAGCGGCGGCATCGGCCGCGCATGCGCGCTGGCGTTCGCCAATGCCGGCTCCAACGTCATGATCGCCTCGCTCCCGGCGGAGTCCATACCGCCGGTGGTCCAGGAGGTCGAAACGCTGGGCGTCCAGGCCGCGGGGCTGGCGGTGGACGTCACCCGCGAGGATCAGGTCAAGGAGATGGTCGACGCCACCCTGGAACGGTTCGGCCGCATCGACGCCCTCCTGAACGTCGCCGGAGGCTCCTACAGCCGCAACCCGGAGATGCCGGCGGTCCAGCGTGGGACGCTGCTGGAACTCTCGCCCGAGGACTTCATGGGGGTGTATGACATCAACTGCAAGACGGCTTTCCTGTGCTCCAAGGCGGTGGTGCCGCACATGAAGGAACGCGGCAAGGGCGCCATCGTCAACATCGGCTCCATCTCCGGCCGCTCCACCAAGCACGAGCGTCCGAATATGGCCGCCTACGGCACGTCCAAGGCCGCGGTCATGAACCTGACCTTTCACATGGCCAACCAGTGGGGACCTGAGGTGCGGGTGAACGCGGTGGCGCCGGGGATCATCGATACCCCGCGGCCGGGAGGCACGAGCCTGGCACGCATGGAGTCGGACGGTCTGGAAGCCATCGCGCTGGGACGCCACGGCAAGGCCGACGAGGTGGCGGGCGCGGTGCTGTTTCTGGCCTCCGACGCGGCGTCGTTCGTCAACGGTTCGGTGTTGGACGTCAACGGCGGCGAGTAGCTCTCAACCAGGACACTAGCTTCCCGTCTGCGCCGCCGGCGCGGCGGCCGCGGTCCTCTTCAACTCCACAAGATCCGCCAGGATGTTGGCGGCCTCGTCGAGCAGCGGATCGTCCTGCGATGCCGCGGAAGCAGCCTGCTTCTCGTTGTGGGCGTCCAGCTCGGCGAAGCTCGCGAAGGGTTTCTCGCCCCTGGCGACGCGGCGGGTGTTCTCGCTCTGCAGCTCCCGGAGCTCGTCGCTCTTCTGTCTCTCCCTCCTCGTCTTCTCGCTCAACGAAATGGTGTTTTCCCGCCGCTCCCGCTCGAGACGGGCGATGCGCGCCTTCAGGTGGACGAAGTCCGGGTCCAGGTTCGCGCGCCGATGGTGCCGCGCCGTCAGCGCATCGACGTATGGCGCAGTCTCTCCGGCCCGGTCGTACCTGGCCTGGTCGATGGAATCCCATGCCAGCGCATTGTCGAGAGAGCTCTCCCCCACTTCCGTCTTGTCGATGACGCCCGGAAACTCGATGTCGGGAATCACGCCGCGGTGCTGCGTGCTGTCCCCGGAGATACGGTAGAACTTGGCCTGCGTGAGCTTCAGTTGACCCTGGCGACCCCGGCGGATCGGGATCAGGGTCTGCACCGTCCCCTTGCCGAAGGTCTGTCCACCCAGCACCAGGCCCCTTCCGTAGTCCTGAAGCGCTCCCGCGAAGATTTCCGAAGCCGACGCGCTGAGACGGTTCACCAAGACGGCCAGCGGCCCGCGGTAGACGATGCCCGGATCCGGATCCGAGTGAACGCGAATGATCCCGCGGCCGTCGCGGACCTGCACCACCGGGCCCTTCCTGATGAACAGGCCGACAAGCGAGATGGCCTCCTGAAGCGCGCCGCCGCCGTTGTCGCGCAGATCGATGACGATCCCGCCGACCCCGGCATCCTCGAGCTCCGATATCAGCCGTCTCACGTCTCCGGTGGTGCTCTTGTAGTTGGGGTCGCCGGCACGAAGAGCGGCGAAATCCACGTAGAACGTCGGCAGCCGGATGACCCCGATCTTCTGGGTGCGCCCCGCGACCTTGACCTCCAGAATCCTGCTGCTGGCCTGCTGCTCCTTCAGGTCCACCTTGTTGCGGACGATCCGGATGATCCTGCGCTCCCCCGCCGCACCCACGTTGGGGATGATGTCCAGACGGACGGTGGTCTCCTTGGGTCCGCGGATCAAGCTTACGACTTCGTCCAGGCGCATCCCCAGGATGTCCACCATCTCCCCTTCCTCGCCCTGAGCAACGCCGACGATGCGATCCCCGGCTTGCAGGTCGCCGGCCTTGTCGGCGGGTCCCCCCGGAACCAGCCGCACCACCTTGACGCTCTCGCCGTCGGCCTGCAGCACGGCGCCGATGCCCTCCAGCGACAGGCTCATGTGAATGTTGAAGTTCTCGCTCTGATGAGGTGGAGAATAGGCCGTATGTGGATCGATGGCCCGCAGGAACGAGTTCATGTACACGCGGAATACGTCGGTCTGGTTGCTCTGGGCGAGCCGCTTCAACTGGTTGTCGTAGCGCCGCCTAAGCGCCGTCCGGAGCTCTTCCCGCTCGGTACCGGCCAACAGGCCGTTCAACACGTCGCCCTTGACCTGCCTGCGCCAACGCCCCTTGAGCTCGGTTACGGACGCGGCCCAGGTGGCGTTCTGCCGCGCGAGACTCTCCTCCTTCCCGAAGTCAAGGGTGTCGAACTCCTCGTCGAGCACCCGGATCACGAACCTGAATCGTTCGGCCACCCGCCGGCGGTAGCGGTTGAACATGTTGAAGGCGGGTTTCAGTTCTCCAACCTTGAGCAGGTCGTCGAACCGTTCCCTCAAGGGTTCGAACTCCGCGACATCGGCGGCCAGGAAATAACTGCGCGTGCGGTCAAGGGTGCGGAGGTATTCGTTGTAGATCCTGCTCGAGGCCTGATCGTTTAACCTGATGCGCGTGTAGTGGCCGTTGGTGAGCCTTTCCAGGATCTCCTTTCCGATCGCCGATTGTTGGCGGTCGGGGGAAAGGACCGCCAACGCCGGCTCCGTCGCGGGCTGAGCCGGGGCCAGGCCCGCGGGCAGCCAGACAGCCATCGCCACGGCGGTAACCCAGCGCCTGAAGCGTAAACGCGCGTGATCCATTCGTGTCACTTGGCCGGAGCGGAACCCTGGTATCGCACCGGTCGGTTCCGCACCATTGCCGATAGTTTAGTCCAAGGACTCCCCTGCATCAAGACGAAACCGGGCAGTCGCGCCGTCGGCGAGGGAAAATCATGTTGCTTCACGGAGTCTTTCACGTTAGCTTTGAAACCATAGCCTTTCGTGCCGCAAGGAGCGTAACGCCGTGGAACTGCCGCGCAATCCCACTCGCGCCGTGCGCATCGGCTCCACCGTGATCGGGGGAAACCACCCCATCGCGGTTCAGAGCATGTGCGCGACCCACACCCAAGACGTCGAAGCGACCGTGGAACAGGTCAACGACCTGGCCCGCGCCGGCGCCGACGTGGT
Organism: Deltaproteobacteria bacterium; assembly: GCA_028818755.1. Taxonomy (GTDB): domain Bacteria; phylum Desulfobacterota; class Binatia; order UBA9968; family JAJDTQ01; genus JAJDTQ01. The sequence continues at coordinate 6,901 of JAPPNF010000139.1, forward strand.
GCGCATCGCGGTGGACAGCAAAAGGGATGCGGCCGCGCTGGCGGAGATCCGGGACGCCACCGAGGCGAACCTGTCCGTGGATCTCCAGGAGAACTACCGCCTCGCCAGCGTGGTGGCGCCCCACGTGGACAAGATCCGCTATAACCCCGGTCACCTCTACCACCACGAGAAGCAGAAGCCCTGGCAGGACAAGGTCAGGTTCCTGGTGGAGGTGGCGGCGGCCAACGACTGCGCCATGCGCGTAGGAGTGAACTGCGGCTCGGTGGATCCGGCCCAGCAGGAGAAGTTTCCCGAGGAAGACTCCATCTCGCCGATGCTTGCCAGCGCGTGGGAACACTGCGAACTGCTGGACAGCCTGGGCTACACCCGCTACTGCGTTTCGCTCAAGGACTCGGACCCGGCCAAGGTCATCGAGGTCAACAAGCGGTTTGCCGCGCAGCGGCCGGACATACCGCTGCACCTCGGCGTCACCGAGGCGGGCCTGCCGCCGGACGGCATCATCAAGACCCGCATCGCCTTCGAGCAGCTCATCAGCCGGGGCATCGGCGACACCATACGCGTGTCGCTGACGGTGCCCAATCCGCGCAAGACCGAGGAGATCGCCGCCGGACGCGAGATCCTGGAGGACATCGCCGAGGGCCGTGTGCGGAGTGTCGTGGACTACGGCCGCGACAGCCTGAACATCATAAGCTGTCCGAGCTGCTCGCGGGTGGAGAACGAGAACTTCGTGGAGCTGGCGCAGCAGGTCAAGGAGATGACCGCCTACGCCGCCGAGCACGCCATCACCATCGCGGTCATGGGCTGCCGGGTGAACGGGCCCGGCGAAACCGACGATGCCGACCTGGGGCTGTGGTGCGGCCCGAAGTTCGTCAACCTCAAGCGTGGAAGCGAGCCGCTGGGAGCCTTTCCCTATGACGAGATCCTGCCGCGCCTCAGGGAAGAGCTGGATGACATGATCGTGCGGCGCGCCGATGCGGGCGCCGCGGGCTGACGCCTTTGCGGAGCGCACCCCTCCCCTTTTCGCCATGCATTTCTGGGATCGGATCGACAAACCCATCATCGGCCTCTCGCCGATGGACGGCGTGACGGACGCCTCGTTCCGCCTCGTGGCGGCCCGGTACGGACGGCCGGACCTGTGCATGACCGAGTTCACCAGCGTCGAGGCGATCTGCTGCGGCGCCGACGGCTTCGTGCGGGACTTCGCCTACGGGGAGTACGAGCGTCCCATCCTGGCCCAGATCTACGGCCGCACCCCGGAGGACTTCTACCGGGTGGCCCACATCGTCTGCGAGCTCGGTTTCGACGGCCTCGACATCAACATGGGATGCCCGGCCAAGAACGTGGCCAACAAGGGATGCGGCGCCGGCCTCATCCTCAATCCGGAGCTGGCGGTGACCATCATCCGGGCGGCACGCCAGGGGATCGAGGACTGGGCCGCCGGGCAGCGGCTGGAAGACGTCGGTTTGGCGCCCGACGTGGTGGAGCGGGTTCGCCACATGAACCGCGGGCGCGTACAGCCCTTCACCCGCCGGCCAATCCCGCTCTCGGTGAAGACACGGGTCGGATACGACAAGGTCGAAGTGGACGAGTGGATCCCGGTGCTCTTGGCCGAACGGCCGGTGGCAATTTCCCTGCATGGCCGGACGCTGAAGCAGATGTACAAGGGGTTCGCGGACTGGGACGCGATCCACTGCGCGGTGGAGCTGGCCCGGGACCTGCCGACGCTGATCCTCGGCAATGGGGACCTCAAGTCCATGGCGGAGGCGGTGGACCGAATACGGCAGACGGGCGTCGACGGCGTGCTGCTGGGGCGGGGCGCCATGGGAAACCCCTGGGTCTTTCGGGACAAGCAGTGGGCCAAGGATACGCTGGCCGGAGTCGCCAGTTCCAGCGGCGCGGCACTCGACGTGGGCCAGGAGGAGCGCACCCGGGTGCTGCTGGAGCACAGCCGCCACTTCGAGAGCCTGTGGGGCGAACGACGCTTTCCCGCCATGCGCAAGCACCTGGCCTGGTACTGCAAGGGATTCCGCGGCGCCGCCCAGTGGCGCGCGCGGTTGGTCCGGGCCATGAACGCCGATGAAGTGGCTCGCATCGTCGGGGCGAACTGAGTGCGGGCTCCGCGGTCCCTCCTCGCACAGACCGACCGCACAGGACGTCAGTGTCGCGTCCCATGATTTCCTGGCATAATTTGCTTGTCTTTTTCGCCGTCGGCTGCGTTGCTCTTCCTCGCGTGGTGCCCGCCAC
>JAPPNF010000019.1 GCA_028818755.1 Deltaproteobacteria bacterium
ACGACATCGCCCTTGGCGCCACCTTGCAAATCAATGATGTGGGTAATTGAAAGTCAGGAAACGGGTGACCTTGCCGCGATGGTTCTTGACGTTGTCGGTGGAGGTGAAGATCGTCGTCACCTGGTAGTCGCCCAGGTCACGGACCCAGCCGATGATCTTGGCCGCGCCGGCCTTGTTGAGCGGAATCGCCACGTGGGGCACCATGGACATGGCGTCCACCTGGCCCGACTTGACCGCTCCGATCATCGCCGGGACTTTCTGAAGCGGCTTGACCTTGACGTCGGCGACGCCGAAGCCGTGCTTCGCGCCAATTATGCCGATCACGTAGTGGAAGGACGAGCCCTGCTGCGTCATGGCCCAACTGCGGCCCTTGAGGGCCTCGGGCGAGGTGACCCCTTCCTTGTAGGCCTTGTTGGAGGCCATGACGGCCATGCCGTTGTGCTTGGGGTTCTCGGTGTAGAGGCCGCCGATGACCTTGAGCGCGCCTTTGTCCGCGAGGTTGTAGAAGCCGCCGGTGAGGGCGGTGACGCCGAAGTCGATGTCACCCGAGGCGATGGCCACGGCGATGGGCTGGGCCGCCTGGAAGAACTTGAGCTCCACGTCGAGCCCCTCCTTCTTGAAGTAGCCCCTCTCCTTGGCGATGAACGTGGGCGAGTGCGAAGTGAAGCGCAGTGCGCCGATGGTGATCTTTTCCGCCGCGGCTTCGTTCGCCCAAAGGGCGGTCAAGCCGAGCAATGCGATCCCGGCAAGACTACCGGCGGACCATCGCCAACTCTTCTTGTCGATTCTGCTGAGCATGTGACTTCTCCTTTACTGGAACACGAATTGCTGTTGTTGTCGTTGCCCTTGGAAAAGGGCTGCTAGTGTGGTGTCTGGTTAATTCGCATGATAATCTGCGGGTCTTTTTCGCCGTCGGCTGCGTTGCTCTTCCTCGCGTGGTACCCGCCACTGCTCGTCATCGCGCCTTGCCGACAACGAAAAATCCTCCGCATATTATGCTGCGAATTAACCAGACACCACACTAGAGCCTTGTCATATCATGACGATTGGAAAACGGCCGAACGGTCCAGGATGGCACCCTGGTCGGCCAGCGCCCGGCGGACGTCGGCGGCCTGCCAGGGATTCCCGCTGGCCGCGTGAGCCGCGGCTACGCCCGCGGCGTGGCCGGTGGCGAACGCCGTACCCATGACGCGGATGGCGGCTCCCGCCAGCCGGTCGCCGTCCGCGACCCGGCCGGCGGCGAACAGGTTCCGGGTGTCCCGGCTGGTCAGGCAGGACAGCGGGATGTCGTAGGCCAGTCTCTCCGGGGGATAGTCGTAGGTGCTGGCGTAGGTCTTGCGGTCGTGCCACTCCGCGCCCCAGGCGCCCAGCGCGATGCAGTCGTCGAAACGCCTGCTCTCCTCCACGTCCCGCCACCGGAACTGGCGCGCCGACTCGATGTGCCGCGATTCGCGGGTTCCGAACTCGTGGCCGGTGGCCACCAGGTAGGCCCTCTCGCATCCCGGGATGGTGCGGATGGCCTTGAGATAGGTCCATGCCTGCTTTCGTCCCGCGCGTTCCGCGCGGGAGACCGCCAGCGCGTCCCGCGGGTCGAAGTCCTCCGAGACCAGGTAACACGCCAAGTCGCCGGAATGCGGCAGACGGGCGATCACGCCGCGGTCCTTGGTGACGAGCTTGCGTTCGGGCCCCAACCGCGCCACCGCGGCCGCGATGTCGTCGGCCGTGACCGTCAGGTCGGCCGGTATTCCGCCGAAGCGCGTACCGAGGCTGCCGAGGTTGACGCCGTCGTCGTTGCCGTAGCGGGTGCCCGCGCTGGCGTGGGCCGCCAGGTTTCCTTCGCCGGTGCAGTCGACGAACGCCTTGGCGCCGACCTGGTGCAGGCCCGCATGGTCCGCGACGGTCACCGTCGTTATCACACCGTCCTCGCGCTTGGCGGCGACCACCATCGTACCGAGCATGACGGTCACGTCCGCCTCCTGGCAGATATCGTCGAGGACGACCTTCACCGCCTCGGGATCGAACACCGCGAAGACGCCGCGAAAGCGGAACGGCCCGGTGAGCGCATTGCGCTGCCTGAGGCGGTCGACCACCTCGGCGCCCACGCCGCCCACCACCATCTTCGGGTGCTCGTCCAGCGTGTACAGCCCGCAATAGGTGAGGACGTTCCGCATCGTCGACGCCCCGCCGAGGCAGTAGTAGCGTTCGATCAGCAGCGTCCGGGCGCCGCATCTCGCGCTCCCTACCGCGGCGCCCACTCCCGCGCTGCCGCCTCCGGCGACGATCACGTCGAAACGTTCTTCCACCTTGTCCATTGGGTCTTGATGACGGTCGGGCGTGCCCGTCGAGGGAAAATACGTACTGGTTCGGGGTTCGGAAGTCCAGCGCGCCGCAAGCGTGGCGGCGTACGCGGAAGGAGGGGCAACCGGGCCCGCCGCCGCGCTCGGACATGCTTGCCCGTTCCCTCCAAAAACCCTATCCTCAACCTGTAAAGGAACCTTGGGTCCGGAACTCGAAATGCTGCAACGCTCACGAACGTTCCTGTTTACGGCGTCGCCGGCGGTGGCCGCCGGCTGCGCTCTGGCAGCGGTGATGCTGGCCGCTCATGGCGCATCGGCGCAGCGCTGGGGGCCGCGCCCGGTAGCGGTCAAGACCGCCCCGGTGCAATCGAAGGCGATCCCCCAGGAGGTCTCGTTCATCGGCACCATCGAGCCCAACGTCGCCACCACGGTGGCATCGGTGGTCGCGGGCCGGGTGTCGGCGGCGGATTTCCGGGAAGGCGACGCAGTGACGGCCGGAAAAACCGTCCTGCTGCAGGTGGACCGGGGACGGCGCGAGATCGCGCTGCGGGAGCGGGCGGCCGCGGTGGCGCGGGCGAAGAAGCAGTGGGAGAAGGTCCGGGAGGGCTCCCGCTCCGAGGAGGTGGCGCAGCGGCTCGCCGCGGCCAAGGAGCAGGAGGCGCTGCTGGAGCGCGCCCGGCGTGACTTCGAACGGGCCAAGCGGCTCTATGGCGACCAGCTCGTCAGCTTGGCGGCCCTGCAGAAGGCCGAAAGCGACTACCTCGCCGCCCGGGAGAAGTACGGCAGCGCCCGCGCCGCCCTGAAGCTCACCCGTTCCGGCGCCAGGGCCGAGGACATCGCCATGGCCGAGGCCGAGCACGAAGAGGCCCGCGCACGCATGGACGCGGTGTCCTACGAGATCGAGAAAAGCACGCTGCTGGCGCCCATTTCCGGTTTCATCGTCAGGAAGCACGTGGACGTGGGCGACTGGGTGAACGCGGGCGAGCCGGTGGCGGACCTCGTGGACCTGGATCCGGTCTACGCCGCCGGTCCGGTGGGGGAGCGGAAGATCGCGTTGTTGCGCCGCGGCCAGCCCGCCACGGTCGCCCTTGACGCGTTTCCCGGAAAGACCTTCTCCGGGGAGGTGGCGTACATCGTTCCCCAGGCCGATACCCGCAGCCGCAGCTTTCCGGTGAAGATCCGGCTCTCCAACGCCCAAGGGCGGCTCAAGGCCGGAATGCTGGCGCGCGTCGCGGTGATCGTTTCGAGCGGCAAGCCCAGCGTGCTCGTGCCCAAGGACGCGGTGGTGCGTCGCGGCCCGGACGAGATGGTCTTCGTCGTGTCCGACGGTCAGGCCAAGGCGGTGAAGGTCAGCACCGGGCGCGGCTACCGGACGTTGCTTGAAATCGCCGACGGCGACCTCGAGCCCGGTCAACAGGTGGTCACGCTGGGCAACGAGGTGCTTCGGGACGGCGCCATGGTTCAACTGGGCAACGGGCCGGGGCCTGGCGGTCGGCCTGGAGGAGGAAGGCCCGGCGGGAGGCAGGGACCGTGGGCCGGCCGGCCTGGAGGCACACCCGGGTCCGGAGGAAGACCCGGCGGAAGGCCTGGAGCGAGGCCCGGCGGGCCTGGAGCGCAGCGCGATGGGAATCGTTGACTTCTGCGTCCGCAACCCGGTCTCGGTGACCGTCGGCATCATCCTGGCGGTGCTGTTCGGGACCATTGCGCTGCTGCGCCTGCCGGTCCAGATGATCCCCACCGTGGACCGGCCCGAGATCACGGTAACGACCGAATACAGCGGCGCCGGGCCGCTGGAGGTGGAGCGCGAGGTCACCGACCGCCTGGAGGAGCGGCTCAACGCGGTGGAGCGCCTCAAGCAGGTTTCCTCCAGCTCCATTGAAGGCCGCTCCCGCGTCGTCCTCAAGTTCGACTGGGGCACCAACAAGGACATCGCGCGTCTGGGCGTCTCCGAGAAGCTCGACACGGTCAGAAACCTGCCGCCGGACGCGGGCGAGTCCCGCATCCGCGCGGTCAACACCGACGAGGAGAGCCCGATCTCGTGGGTCATGGTGGAAACCGAGCGCGATCTCAACGAGGTGTGGGAAGAGCTGAAGGACGTCATCGTCCCGCAGATGGAGCGGGTCCCCGGGGTCGGCGCGGTGTGGCGCTTCGGCGGCCGGGACCGCCAGGTGCACGTGACGCTGGACCCCAGCGCCATGGCGGCCCGTGGCATCACGGTGTCCGAGATCCGGCGGGCCATCACCCGGGAGAACCTCAACGTCAAGGGCGGCGACCTGAGCGAAGGCAAGCGCCGCCACGTGGTGCGCACCCTCGGCCAGTTCGAGGAGCTCGGCCACATCGCCGACGTGGTGGTGCGGCATGACGACCAGGGAGCTGTCTACGTCCGCGACGTGGCCGCCGTCTCCTTCGGCCACGAAGACCGCGACTTCGCCGTGCGCATCGACGGCAAGCCCGCCATCGGCATGGGCGTGCTGCGCCGTTCCGGAGCCAACACCATGGAAGTCATGGCGGGCGTCCGGGAGGCCGTGCGCCGGCTGGACGAGCGCTACCGCGACAAGGGCATCCGCCTGCAGATGGTCTATGACGAGACCGACTACATCCACGACTCCATCGACCTGGTGACCCGCAACGTCTACTTCGCCGTGACCCTGGCGGTGCTGGTGCTGCTGCTGTTCCTGCGCAGCCCGGCCAGCATCGTCATCGTGGCGGTGGCGATCCCCGTGTCCATCGTCACCACCTTCGTGGTCCTCAACATTACCGGTTCGTCCCTCAACGTGATCATGCTGGCCGGTCTGGCTTTCGCCACCGGCATGGTGGTGGACAACGCCGTGGTGGTGCTGGAGAACGTTTTTCGTCACCGCGACATGGGCAAGGGACGCGTGCGCGCCGCCGTGGACGGCGCCCGCGAGGTGGGCGGCGCGATCCTGGCTTCGACGCTCACCACCGTGGCCGTGTTCGTTCCGGTGCTGTTCGTCCGGCAGGAGGCAGGACAACTCTTCCGGGACATCGCCCTGGCCGTGTCGGTGGCGGTGGCGCTGTCCCTGGTGGTGGCTCTCACCGTGGTGCCCATGCTCTCCGCCCATATCCTTCCGGAGCAGGCGCGGGCGCGGTTCCGGCGCCTGCGCGCGGTCATGTCCGTGCTGGACCGGGGCGGAGCCGGATTCGCGAGCATGTTGGTGGGGCTGCTGGCATGGCTTCAGCGTGGCGCCGTCCGGCGGCTGGCGGTGGTGCTGTTCATCGTGGGCGGATCGGTGGCGCTGGCCTGGTGGTTCGCGCCGCCGCTGGACTATCTCCCCAAGGGAAACCGCAACTTCATCTTCGGCGTGGTAAGGATGCCCCCGGGTTTCAACACGGACCAGAAGGAGTCGATCATCAAGGAGATCGAGTCGCGCGTCCGGGCCATCCCGGAGATCGAGCGCATGTTCGCGGTCATACGCCTGGACACCCCCATCATGGGGGCCATCGTGAAAGAGCCCTACACCAGCCTCGACGGAATGCGTCGGGTGGTGGCGACCATGCGCCGGGCCGTCGGCGGCATTCCCGGGACCCGGGCCGTGTTCATCACCCAGGCCGCGCTGTTCCGGCAGCGGGGGGCCTTCTTCGGCGGCAACAACGTGGCCCTGGACGTCAAGGGAGACGACCTGCAGGCCATCCGGAACATCGCCCGCGGCCTCGAAGGACGCATCCGCGGAGTGGAGGGGGTGAACTTCGTCAACTCCTCCTTCGAGTGGGGCAATCCCGAAATCCGGGTGCACCTGGACCGGGACCGGGTTTCGGCCCTGGGCCTGCGCGCCTCCGACGTGGGCGACGTCATCGAGACCGCGGTGGAGGGCACCCGCGCCGGGCGTTTCCGCGAAGACGGCAAGGAGATCGACATCATCCTCAAGGGGCCGCGGGACGAGATGGCCCACACCCAGGACCTGGGCGCGCTCATGCTGTCCGACGGCGCGGGCCGGCTGGTGCAGCTCTCGGACATCGCGGAGATCCGCCCGGGCGACGGTCCCACCAAGGTCGAGCACGTGGACCTCGACCGCGCCATCAAGCTGAACGCCAACATGCACCACGCCATGCCGCTGGAGGAAGCCGTGCGGCTGGTGGAGGACGGCGCGGTGGAGGAGGTGCGGCGCACCCTGCCGCTGGGTTACTCCATCGCGGTGAGCGGCCAGGCGCAGAAGCTGGCGGAAACCTGGGACGCCTTCAAGTGGACGTTCCTGCTGGCCGTGGTGGTGGTCTACCTGGTGATGTGCTCGCTGTTCGAATCCTGGAGCTATCCGCTGATCATCATGTTCAGCGTGCCCCTGGCGGCCACCGGCGGCATCCTCGCCGTGAGCCTCGGGCACGCCACCGAGCCCACCATCAAGATGGACACCGTCACCATGCTGGGGTTCATCATCCTGACCGGCATCGTGGTGAACAACGCCATCCTCATCGTGCACCAGACCCTCAACTTCATCCGCGCGGGGGAAGAACCCCAGGCGGCGCTGCTGGCCAGCGTGCGCACCCGCATCCGCCCCATCTTCATGACCACCGCCACCACGGTGTTCGGGATGCTGCCGCTGGTGCTGTCCCGCGGCGCCGGCTCCGAGCTCTACCGCGGCCTGGGCTCCGCCGTGCTCGGCGGACTGGCCGTCTCCACCCTGTTCACGCTGGTGCTCACGCCCACGCTTTATTCCCTGTGGCTGGACGTGCTCGCCAGGGTCCGGCGCCGCGCACCCGAGTCCGTGGCAACGGAGACCGCGCCCAGGCAGGAGCCCGCACCCGGCGAGACGTAGGAGGCGTCGCCGGAGGACGCCGGTAGGACGATCTCCGATAGGGGCGACCGGCGGGTCGCCCCTACACATCATCCGGGCAATCCCGCTTGCCAACCCGTGCCGGGTTCTGGCACGTAGATTACCAACGAACCCGGAACAGGAGCGCATCGTGCCCAACGCTGAAATTGTCGCCATCGGATCGGAGCTGTTGCTGGGCCAGATCGTGGACACCAATTCCGCGTGGATGGCCCAGCGCCTGTCGGACCTCGGCGTCAACCTCTTCTTCAAGACCATCGTCGGTGACAACCCCGGGCGCATGAAGGACGTCATCGGCCGGGCGCTGGACCGGGCGGACTTCGTCATCACCAGCGGCGGCCTCGGGCCCACCCAGGACGACCTCACGCGCGAGATCATCGCCGAGGTGTGCGGCCGCAAGCTGGTGCGTGACCCCGGCCTGCTGGATCAGATCGACCGGCGCTTCCGCCGCCGCGGCATGATCATGACCCCCAACAACGAGCGCCAGGCGGACATCCCCGAGGGTGCCATCCCGGTGGAGAACCCCAACGGCACCGCGCCGTCGTTCATCGTCGAGCACGAGAAGGGCGTCATCTTCGCGCTGCCGGGAGTGCCCCACGAGATGAAGTGGCTCTTCGAGAACGAGGTGACCCCGTACGCGCGGCGCAAGTGGGACCTCTCGGAGACCATCACCTACCGGGTGCTCAAGGTCACCGACATGGGCGAAAGCTCGGTGGACCACGAGATCGGCGACCTCATCGCCAACTCCAGCAACCCCACCGTGGGGGTCCTGGCCCACCCCGGCCAGGTGGACGTGCGCATTACCGCCAAGGCGTCCAGCCGCGAGGAGGCGATGGAGCTCATCGCGCCGGTGGAGGCGCAGGTGCGGGATCTCCTCAAGAGCCACATCTTCGCCGTGGACGACCAGACCATGGAGGACGCGGTGGGCCGGCTGCTCCGGGAGAAGGACCGGAGCGTGGCGGTGTTCGAGGACATGACCGCCGGGCTCGTGGCCGACCGTCTGCAGCGGGCCAGCAAGGAGCACTTCGTGGAGGGCATGGTGGCGCCGGGGGAGCGGGGGACCCGGCGGCTTCTGGCGCACTCGCGCCGTCCGGACGAGGCCGGCGCGCTGCTCGATCAGCCCGAGCCGCTCACCGAGGAATTGGCCTGGACCATCCGGCAGCAGGCCGGCAGCGATCTCGGTCTGGCGCTCCACGCGGTGGAGAACCCGGGCGACACCGCGGTTAACCTCGCCAGGGGCCAGACCTACATATCGATCACCGACGGCGAGAAGTTCCAGACGCGCACCTACAACCTCGGCGGCCGCGGCGGCCCCGACCGCACCCGTATGAGCCTCAACGCCATCTCGCTGATCCGCACGGTGCTGCTGGAGGGGATATAGCGTGGATCCCGACGATCAGGGACAACGCCGTTTCGGACACGTGGGTAAAACAGCGGCTGTTTTACCCACGTGCAGGAATCGGGCGGTGACTAGTCCTCCACCGCCAAACGCGCCCAGTCCCGTCGGTCCTTCTTGGTAGGCCGGCCGCCACGTTCGCGGAAGGGAGCGGCGTGAGCCTGGAGTTGAGCGCGCGTGGCTTCGCGGTTGCGCGCGCTTTCCTCGGTCTCTTCGTAGAGCGACGCGGCTTCCTTGGCGGGGCCGCGTTTCGTCGACAGAGCGTTTACCGTGACCACCCACTCATAGGGGCCGCGCCGGATCTGAAGCCGGTCGCCGACGCGGACGGCTCTGGCCGGCTTGGCTCGGTCGCCGCGGACGTGGACCTTGCCGCCCTGCGCGGCGGCGGCCGCCAGGGAGCGCGTCTTGAAGAATCGCGCCGCCCACAGCCACTGGTCCAGTCGGACGCTCTCGGTGTTGGCCATACGCCTCTATAGCATGGTTCCGGCGGCCGTGGGTCGGGAACGACGAGAGATAGCGCCAGCCGGCTCTAAAGAACACGCGAAGGGTGCCGATTCTTACTATCATGGTTGACATTCTTCACGTTTCTTGTTGCTGTGTCCCCGAGTCCCGGGGGGGGGGGGGGGGGGGGGGGGGGGGGGGGGGGGGGGGGGGGGGGGG
>JAPPNF010000081.1 GCA_028818755.1 Deltaproteobacteria bacterium
GTTCGTCAGATCCGGGTTCCCGGTGGGCATCGCCGCGATGATCCCGTCCACGGTCGTGCCCTGGAATGCGTGAATCGTCGAAGCCCAACCCCGGTCCAGATGCCGGAGTTGGGGATCTTCCCCGGCCAGCCGAGCCGTCGATCCGTCGTCGAGTCCAAAGCGGACGCTGTCCTTCTCCACGGATTTCACAACCGCCGTCCCCCCGTTCACCAGTCCCGAGCCCGGATCGTTACGCGTCCACCGCACCCGGTCTCCCCGGCGGAGCTCCGTCTCCTCGCTCCGGTAGACTTCCACTCCGCCCTTGGCGGCGGCGATCAGGTGCGGTCGCCAAGCCACCGGATCGCCATTTTCGCTGCCGAGCCAGACCACGTTGTGCTTTTGGTCGACCCTCAGGACCTCGCATTCGTCGCCCTTGTCCACTCCCAGGGTCTTGAATTTGCGGTTGAAGATCACGGTGTCTCCCACCGAATAGCTCGAAGCCCGGGCCATCTCCGCCCGGGTCAGGTCCTGCGGGATCAGTTTTTCCACCTGCCTCGCCGGTCCCGACACTGCGCCTTCGGAGATCAGTTGCGCCCGGATCGTGGCGTTGATCTCGTCCCGCAACGCCCTGGTCGGGGCGATCACCCCTGTTGCCGCGCGCTGTTCCGGAGACAACGAGAGCCAGCGCCGGGCTGTGGCCGCTCCGATCTCTTCGCGGTCCACCTGAACGATACGCTCGCCCAGCTTCTCGAACGCGGTCTTCACCTCGCCCGCAAGGCCCGCCCTCACCGCCTCCTTGAGCTCCTTGTCGCGCTGCCGCAGGATCTCGTCCATCACCGCGGTCTTCATCCCGGCCCGTCTGAGCTGCTCGAACGGCTTGCCCGCCTCCACCGCGCCCAACTGCTTCTCGTCTCCGACCAGCACCACGCGGGGAACCCGCAGCGTGGTCGCTACCCTGAGCAGTCCGCGCATCTGCTCGCTCGATACGAGCGAGCTCTCGTCCACCACGAGCACCGTCTTCGAGAACCAAGCGCGAAGCCCGCGAAGTCCCTTCGGCGCGCCTCGGCCTTCGCCGATACCCGCATGTTGGGCAAGGAACCGTTGCAGCGTCTCCGACCCGATCCCGGATTCCCGCTCGAGCGTGCGCGCAGCCGAGGCCGACGGAGCCAGCCCCATCGTCCGGTAGCCCCGGCCCTCCAGGAGAGCCCGGAGCCTGTCGAGCATGGTCGTCTTGCCCGTCCCTGCGTACCCCTGCACTCCCACCACCCGGTCCGTGGACGTGAGGATCATCCTGACCGCCGTCTTCTGTCCATCGTTGAGGCGGCCCCGGTGCAGTTTCGTCGTGGCGATCCATCCTCGCATGATCGTCTTCCCGGACCCCTGGCCGGCCTGCATGAGCGCGATCGTCTCCGACTCTAGCGCCAGTGCCGCGTCCGTGGTCCAGTGTTTTCCGTGTCTCAGGCCCGTTGCGGTATGGAGGCCACCCCGCTCCTCAAGAGCGGCGATGGCCCGCTCCGCCGCTCCCACCGTGACCTTGCCCGGCTCCCGCCCGAGCGCGGCCCCCAGAAGGTCCGCGTGGCCGAACACCGCCCGGCGTTCGGAGAGGTGCTCCACTGCCCAGGTTGCCGCTTCTCCCGCCTCGTTGCCCCGGTCCGCGAACAGATCGGGCGCCGGGAGTTCCCGTTCCGCCTTCCTTGCCCTGGCCCGGACCAGCTCCGCGGAAAAGCCCAACTCCCTGGCCTGACGCTCCCATGAGCGTCGAAGCTCTTCCTTGTCCACGTCACGCTTGCGAGCCCGGGTCATGAGCGCCGCGCGCGCCGCAAGGTGCGGATTCTCGCCCGACTTTCCCAGGCCGCGTTCTTCCATCGCCGCCTCGATCTCCGCCCGCCGTGTCGAAAATGCCTCGATCACATCCCGCGATATCCCCGCGATCTCGAACCTGCCGTCCGGGTGAGTCCTCTCGATCCCGTAGCCGAGATCCCTGAGCCCTTCCGCCAACTCCGCCCGGTAGATGGCTCCGATCGCCATCTTGCCCGCGTAGAGCCCGTCGTCCACCGTCGTCCTCCACTTCCCGTCCCCGCCCTGCGCCATGTTGGCGATCACCGCATGGGTGTGGAGTTGGGGGTCCAGGTTCCGTGAGGCGTCGTGCCTGAAGGTGGCCGCCACCATCTTCTGGCCGCCGGTCCGGACCATCGCGCCGGTGGCCTTGTCCTGCATCCGGGTCTCGATGGCGTTGGGCTCGATCCACGCCAGAGTCTTCCCCACCGCCCGGTCGTGCGCGGCGACGATCCGTTCGTCGCCTCCCACCAACGCCACGAGAGAGACCGACTTGGGTGCCGACAGCGTCACGTCCCGACCCGGACGGTGGTGGACGCTGCCGTCGAGGTCCCTGCGCCCGAGTTGCCGCCCGCCGGGCACCTTGCCTTCCAGGATGGCCTTGAACGTGTCCGGATCCACCGGACCCGAGAGTCCGAGCTCCTCCGCCCCCCGGCCCGCCCACGCGCTCGCCTCCCTGTGCGCGGGATCGTCCTTCGAGTAGTACCCGTCGCGCTCGTAGTAGCTCACGCCCTGGGAGGGCGAGGCGATCTTGCCGATGGATGCTACCATGACTCCCGCCTCGCGCGGGTTGCGTGTCTGCCCTCGTCTTGCGGCTCCATGAAGCCCAAATACGGGCTTTCGGGACCAGGGACAAGACGCGAAACCACGGATTCGCAGCCCTGTCGCCGCATGGCGTCGACTTTCTTTGTGACCGCCGGTCCAGGCAGGCAAGACCATGGTCACAGGCGCTTCCGGGGCGCTACACCGCGCCCGCCATCACCACCTTCCACAACATCCTCGCCGCGCTGCCGCCACAGACCCTGGACGACGCCATCCGCCAGTGGACCGGCCAGCACGGCGCAGGCGCCGGTGGCCATGGACGGCAAGGACCTGCGCGGCGCCTCGAAGCAGACCGAAGACGGACACCGGGTGATGGTGGCGGCGGTGGAGCACGAAACCGGCCTGGTCCTCGGGAAGGTGGAGGTGGACTCCAGGAGCAACAGATCCCGGCCGTGCGCGAACTCTCCCAGAGCCGCGACCTTGCTGGCCGCATCGCCACCGTCGATGCCCTCCATGCCCAGCACGAGACCATGCGTTGCCTGCACGAGCGAGGCGCCGACTACCTGGTCACCATCAAGGACAACCAGCAAGCCATCCTCGAAGACCTCAGGGCCATCGACTTCACAGACGCCCCTTCGCACGAGACCGTGGACAAGGGTCATAGCCGCATCGAGCGCCGCCGTTGCGCGGTCGCGGACCTCTCCGGCCCCGAGTGGGACGGCTACGCCCACTTCCACGGCCGCCGCCAGGCTCCGGCGGGCAAGTGGATCGTCGATTTCGGTTGGGAGATGTCGGAAGCGGACGCGGCGCTCTATGAAGCGCCCTTCCGGTACGTGAAGGAACATGTCCGGCCGATGCGGCAACGGAACCGCCGGGAGTCGTATCGACTCCACTGGTGGAGGCATGTCGAGCCGCGACAGGGGCTGTGGCAGGCGCTCGACGGCCTGCCCCGTTTCATCGCGACGCCGACGGTTTCCAAGCACCGGCTGTTCGTGTGGATGGACGCTGGCATCTGTCCAGACCATCAACTCATCGTCATCGCCCGCGACGACGATGTGACGTTCGGCATCCTGCACAGCCGGTTCCACGAGGCATGGGCGCTGCGGCTGGGGACATGGCTCGGCAAGGGCAACGATCCGCGCTACACGCCGACCACCACGTTCGAAACCTTCCCCTTCCCGGACGGCCTCTCGCCGGACATCCCCGCGTCCGACTACGCGGACGACCCGCACGCTGTGGCCGTCGCCGGGGTCACGCGGGGGCTGGTCGAATTGCGCGAGCGCTGGCTCAACCCACCGGAATGGGTGGAGTGGGTGGACAAGCCGGTGCCGGGCTATCCCAAGCGCCCGGTGGCCCGAGACGAGGCGGCGGCGAAGCAACTCAAGGCCCGCACGCTGACCAACCTCTACAACGACCGGCCACAGTGGCTCGCGGATGCGCACGCGGCGCTCGACGCCGCCGTTGCGGCGGCCTACGGGTGGGATGCGGGGATTTCCGAGGATGCAGCGCTTTGCGAACTTCTGAAGCGCAACTTGTCGGGAGGTCCGACGGATCGAGCCAACTAAACGGAGTAGCCGTACCGGGGCCGCGGAATGCAATGGCTGGCCATTGGCATACGGCTTCAGTGTAAGGTGCTGTCGCTTGCGACCCTCCAGTTGATTTCGCTTATCCCGGGCATGCTTGCGCGTAGTCGCCTGCGGTTCTCTTCAGGGTCGAGGTGGTATGCGTCCGTGCGGTATTGGAAGCTCTCGTTTGTTTCGTAGATTCTCCTCATGTCTGCGGTCCCGAACAAAACCTGGCGCACCCGTGTCACGTCACTGAGACTGCGGATGAAGTCTCCAGCCTTCATCCAGTGTTCCTCTATGTTCCTCCCTGCTCGCGCCATCGCATCAGCGTTGCCGATGAAAAGCAGCTTGGGTTCCGTCCAGCACTCCCACGTGTACAGCGTGTACAGCGCCCCGAAGGTGATGTTCGGTTGGATTGCGCACGCTTCCATAATCCGCCGCGCGTGCGCCGGTCCGAACTCGTAGCGTCGGCGACCCGGCGGCTCCATGCAGCGCATTACGGACAACTCTGCGGCACTTCGCCCTTTGGCGGCATACGCGTCCTTCACTCTCTTTGTCAGGACTTCACAGGCCTCGTCGGCCTCCTGCTTCGTGTGCCCTTCGACCATGACGATCCGCCGCTGATACCCGTCGTGCCCGCGGTCGTTGTCGTCTTCCTGTGTGATGATCCTCTCCAGGATCTGCATAAGCACCGCTTCACGGGTTCCCGGCTGAATGTCCATCGTCATCGTTTCCTCCTGCTTTCTGACCCAACTGCCCACCTCCCGCCTTTCGAACTGAGCCACCACCGAGTTGCGCTTCACGCGATGGGTGGAGGTGGTTTTATGAACACAATTCAACGTAAGCTGAAACGTACGGTCGGCACCTCATCGTCACGATAAGGACAACGCGCGCCTGACGGCTTCCGGTTCCTTCTGGATCACGCGCAACAGCGTTGCGGCGGGACCACTGACCCTCCGTGTTCCCTGCTCCCACTTGCGGTAGCCAGACAGGCTCATACCCATAAGAGGAGCCATCTGAGCCTGTGTCAGTCTCGCCCGCTTGCGAACCTCGCGGGGGGCCAAGGGAGCATGAACGATGGCCCTGCCTTCGCCCCTTGCATGGGCGAGGGCTTCGTTGAGGGACTGAATCAGGTCTTCTCCGAACGTGTTCATCGTCTCTCCCTTCCCGCACTCTTGATCGCCGCGACGACCCCGCCTACGGCGCGTCGTTCCGCCGGGGTCAAGTCGGTCTTGGCGGATTTCGCATAGGCGAGAAGCGCATAGATAGGCATGTCCTCCCCACCGTAGAAGTAGATTACCCGCGCCCCACCCCTCTTGCCACGGCCCAAGGCCGAGAACCGCAGCTTTCGGACGCCGCCGGTGCCCGGAATCTCATCGCCCGCCAACGGGTTTTCAGCAAGGTAGTTGATCAGTTCACGGCGCTCGTCCTGACTGAACAGCTTGTCGGCCTGACGGGTGAAGGTCGGGGTCTCAGCGACCGTTTGCATCTCGCCAAATATAACCCAATGGGGCATTCACTGCAAGTTGTTGGATGGAGTGCGTTGGATGCCATCGGGTTCCAACGTCCTCGGCGCCGCCTCGACCCTGAACCCCATCGCCTTGGCGATGGCGCCCGCCGCCTTCTCAGCGGCGGTCATGACGCGGTTATGTAGATGTCCGAAACTTCGAGGCTGGTTGGCTTCCAGCGGTTCCGGTGGCTCTCCCGGTAGCGGGCGGCAAACTCGCCTAACAGTTGGTCACAGGCTCTCGCCATCAACGCTGAGGTACGCGGCAGCACCAGCTTGACTGTCCAGGAGACCGTGTTAACCTCAATCTCGCCGCGTGGACGTAGGATTCGCGTTTGCGCGTGCTCGGCCAGTTGAGGAGGCACAAATTGCAGACAACCAGTTTCAGCCTTGATGAACTGCTCAGAAGGGCTAAGGACGGAGTACTTACTGTTCCGCAATTCCAACGCGATTTTGTATGGCGTCCCTCTCAGGTCAAGCTACTGATCGACTCGATATCGCGGTCCTACCCGATTGGGTCGCTACTGCTATTGGACGAGAAAGAGGAACTGAAACTTAAATCCCGGAGTATAGAGGCAGAGATTCGCGTTGACTCTCCGGCGGATGGCGTGATCGAGAGTGACCCTAAGTCGGCCGCAGACGTGAGATCATACACACTCGATGGTCAGCAACGAACGACATCTATTGCGCGTGTCTTTCTCGACGCCCACCCCACAAAGTGTTACTATTTCGACCTCAAGCTGATGTACGAAAATCACCGCCATAAGGAAGATCCGTCCTGGATAAAGGAGCGCGAGCGAGGTCTACTGGCCCAAGATCGGAAAAGCAACAACCGACTGCTTCGCGCAGACATCATTTTGGATCAGGAAAAGGCCGACATTTACGTGAGTGAGTACGTCGAGGACTCGGGCGATTTCCCTGACTTGGATAAGGTCGAGAAACGCAAGGCCGCAGCGTTGATAAAGGGCGTTTTTGAGACCATGCGCAACTACAAGGTGCCTGTGGTGAGTCTGGAACGTGAGAGCGGGGTAGAGTCCATTTGCAGAGTCTTCGAGACGATCAACAGCACGGGCACACGCTTGACCACTTTTGATCTCGCCGTCGCGAGGTTCTTCCCCGATCCGGATTTGCGCAAGCTCTGGGAGGACGCCCTGACAGAGTATGAAGTCCTGAAGACCTTTGACATAGACGGTGAGCGTGTTCTGCAAGTGCTTTATTTGGTTGAGGCAGCTCGAAGCGGACGGTACCCTGATCCAACCCGCAGCAACCTGTTGGCGTTGGATGGCAGCGAGATCACCAACCAGTGGACGCGGTCCGCCGAGGCACTCGCACAGACCTACGAATGGGCGCGAGCGTATGGTGCACGTCCGAAGACGTTGCCTAGCCATAGCATTTTGGTAGCATTGGCGGCGGTGAGGAGTTGCTGTTTGAAGGAGGATGTGACTGCGGAGATCTGGCAGGACCATGACTTCATGAAACGGTGGTATTTCAGTAAGGTGATGCAAGCCGGTGCCTCACAGGCATCCAACTACAGGATTGGCCAGGATTTCGAAGCGTTGCGACGATATGTCGAGACCGGTGAGCAGCCGAGTGTTGAGGAAGTGAAGCTGGATTCGAATGCCGTCTTGAACCTTAAGCCGTCGGACGTTAGGTACAAGTCGCTTCAGAATCTGTTTGCAATTACGATTCACGAAGACCTCATCACCGGTCAAGTCATCAACTCCGAATCTGAGTTGGATGATCACCACATTTTCCCAAGGAACGCGAGCAAGCGATTTAATCTGCCCCGCAACATGCTGGACAGTATCTGTAATCGAGTACCGCTGCTAGCGACGTCGAACCGGCAACTCGGTGAGGCGTATCCAGACGACTACTTGGTCAGGAAACTGGAAGAAGCGGAACGCCACGGAACACTTGAAGGTTTGAGGCGACGAATGTGCAACGCCATGATCCCTGGCGATCCATGTGAACACCAGTGGCGCGATAGTTTTTCTCCGGATCACTTTGAAGACTTTTCCCGAAAACGCGCACAGCTTATCGTAGAACGGGTTCGTGAGGTTGTCGGTGATTCACTGAGAAGTGATCTCCTCGCGGAGGATGGCGACGACAGTAGTGACGACTAGCAGCCGTACTCAAGAATCAACCCCAAGACCATATCCTTCAAGCCAACCCCGTCCAATTGCATCTACCTTCAACCGAGATCTCGCGGAGTGGTCATTCCATCCAGTCGTTCGAGCGTCCTAAACCCGATTGTTGCAAAACCTCGGCAGAAATTGGTGACTCAGGCGCTGGCGGTGAGAGCAGCGAGGGCGTGAGTCACCAATTTCTGCCGAGGTTTTGCAACAATCGGGTTTAGGTTCCCGCGGCCGTGATGGATTCAATCTTCTGCGTGTACACGTTGGACTCGCTTGCCGTCATCAACAGGCATTCGCGCGCGCGTGTCATCGCGACATATAGCTCGCGGGTTTCCCTGGCGATGTCTTCCCGTTCGGTCTTTAGTTTTCCCAAGCCAAGGAGAATCACGCGCGAAAACTCCAGCCCCTTGCTGCTCTGTTGTGCCAGGAGCACCACCTGATCGGCCTGTGGATTGTAGCGTTTCTTCCTTGCAGGCTTGTCGAGCAACTGGCAGGGGATTTTTCCCTGCTCGAACTCCCGCGCCACGGCTTCGCCCATCCAGTGCGCATCGTAAATGATCGCCACTTCCCGCCACGGCACCCCGTCGTCGTGCCATGTTGCAACGCGGTCGGCAGCGAAACGGGCTTCTTCGCCGAACGAGCGCAATTGCTTGAACAACGGCTTAGGGCCGACCACCCCTGCGGTTTCCGGTTTGATCAACGGCACTTGGTCGTCGCCGGAGCTCTTTTCCTGAAGCACCTCCTTGGCGAACCCCCAGGCGAATTTCAAGATTTGGCTCGTGTTGCGGTAGTTGAGCTTGAGAATCTTCGTGCGGCCGCGCGCGTGCACGCCCACGCTCGACAAGGAGAAACCCAGGCTGCTTCGGCGGAAGATGGACTGGGCGTCGTCGTACAGCAGCAACAGCGAGTTTGTATTCCGGTCAACCATCTGGACGACGAGTCGTAGCCAGTCTTCTTCGAAATCGTGGCTCTCGTCGATCAACAACGCGCCGTATTGCTCGCGCGGGATCTGTCCCTTCTCGACGCCGGCGATCACGCTGTCCACCTGCCGTTTCCAATATGGCTCGTCGCCTTCAGCGACATCCACTTGATGGGCTTTCAGTTGTTCTCCGCACCAGTCG
>JAPPNF010000040.1 GCA_028818755.1 Deltaproteobacteria bacterium
GCGGCATCGGCCTGGGTGCGATCCTGATCTTCGTCATCCAGAAGAGCTACTTCGGGTGGAGCATCGAGTGGGCCTGGCCGTGGTGGCCGCTGGCCGGAGAAGCCCTCGCCATCGTGTGCGCCGCGGTGCTGGCGAGCCTCTACCCGGCGTTCAAGGCCAGCCGGACGCCGGCCAACGAGCTGTGTCATGCGGACGCGTGAAAAGTTGGGAGCGGGGACAAGGCGGAGTTTCGTGTCCCCGTTCGTCCTGAGCCCTTCGGCAAGGCTCAGGACAGGCGTAGCGAAGCGAAGTCGAAGGACGCAATTCTGGCTGGGCCGGATCGGTCCGCGAGCTTGCCTCCTCGCGCTGGTTGGTGTCATTTTCTGGACCGGCCTTGCTCACGCCTGGACCTCCGCCCAACCGGGTTACGTATGGTCGTTTCCCCGGGACCACTGGGCGCGCGACGGCTACAAGACCGAGTGGTGGTACTTCACCGGCCACCTGCGCGTCGCCGAGGAACCCGTCCCGCGCTTCGGGTTTCAGTTCACGTTCTTCAGGATCGGCGTGTCGCCGGACGCCTCCGGCGGCGACTCGGCATGGGCCGCCAACAGTATTATCATGGGTCACGCCGCTGTCACTGATCTGGAAACCGGCCGGCACCGCTTCAGCGAGCTGGTGGTGCGGGCTGCGCCGCTGCTGGCGGGCTTCGGCCGCCACCCGGACCCGCGCATCGCCTGGAGCGTCGGTCCTCCGGGTACGCCGGACGAATGGCAGCTCCGCTGGAACGGCAAGGGCTTCGATTTCACCATGGCCGACGCCGGAAAGTCCTTCGGCTTCAGCCTTTCCACCCGCCCGCTCAAGCCCCTGGTGTTCCAGGGTCCCGGCGGCCTGAGCCGCAAAGGGGAGGGCGCCACCGAGGCCAGCCACTACTACAGCTTCACCCGCATGGCCACCACTGGCACGGTCCGCCTGGAAGGAAAGGAATGGGAGGTCAGCGGCACGAGTTGGATGGACAAGGAGTTCGGCTCCAACCAGCTCGGCGAGGACACCGAAGGGTGGGACTGGTTCAGCCTGCAGTTCGACGACGGCCGCGAGGTCATGCTCTACCTGCTCAGAAATCGCAACGGCGGGACCCACTACGCCGGCGCCACCCTGGTGGAAGCCGGCGGCGCCGTCCGCCACCTGCAGCCAAGTGAGTGGAAGCTCAACGCCACCGGCCAGTGGACCAGCCCGGCCACCGGCGCCCCCTATCCCGCCGGCTGGATCCTCGACATCCCGGACGCCGCCATCCGCGCCGTCATCACTCCCAGGCTGGCCGATCAGGAGAACCGGAGCTCTCTGATCCCGAACCTGTTCTATTGGGAAGGCTCCGTCCGCGTCGAATCCGGGAGCGGCACGCGGATAGGGCAGGGGTATGTGGAGTTGACGGGCCACGGGGAGAACAGCAGGCCGCCGATATGAGGTAGCGGGGCCGCGGCCGCCCCTTCAGGTTGCATTCTGGATTCTTCGCCATAAAATATGCTCAGGAAACGGGACAGGGTTGCCTGACCGCGCGAGCGTCGGCAGCATTCAAAGTCCGTGCACGACTAGCCCAAAGGCAGGGAGGCCCCCGATGGACAAGCACCTGATCGATCCACAGGTCTACGATCTGTATGACGAGTACTGCCACAGCAACATGGAGCGCCGTGAGTTCCTTCGACGTGCGGCCGCCCTCGTCGTTGTCGGCGGGTCGGCGCTGACGATGGCGGAGGCGATGCTGCCGCGCTACGCAAGGGCGCAGACGATCTCCTTTACCGACAAGCGCATCAAGGCGAACTATGTCACGTACGATTCGCCCGGCGGCAACTCCGGCAAGATGCGCGGCTACCTGGTCCAGCCGGCCGGGGCGGGTCCGTTTCCCGCCGTTCTGGTCGTTCACGAGAACCGGGGCCTGAACCCGCACATCGAGGATGTCGCCCGGCGTGCCGCGGTGGCGGGGTTCGTAGCCCTGGCGCCGGATGGCCTCGCGCCCATCGGCGGTTATCCCGGCAATGACGACGACGGCAAGAAGATGCAGAGGAGCCTCGACCGCGGCAAGCTGCGCATAGACCTTCTCAACAGCGCCAGGTATCTCAAGGCCCACGAGCTGTCCAACGGGAAGTTGGGCGCCACCGGTTTCTGCTTCGGCGGCGGCGTGGTCAATTTCCTCGCGGTGCAGATGGGAAGCGATCTGAGTGCCGGCGTGCCGTTCTATGGCTCCGCCCCGAAGTCGGCCGACGATGTCGCCAAGATCAAGGCCGCGCTGCTTATCCAGTACGCGGAGAACGATCCGCGCATCAACAAGCAGGCTCCGGCCTACCACGCCGCTCTGGAGGCCAACGGCGTGGCATACGAGGCGCATACCTATCCGGGAACGCGCCACGGCTTCCACAACAATTCGACGCCGCGCTACGACGAAGCCGCCGCCAAGCTCGCATGGGAGCGGACGGTGGCTTTCTTCAAGAAGCATCTGTTGTAAGCGGGACATGACCGACCCGGCCTTTCTTCCGGCAACACGTCTGGCGAGTCTCATCCGTCGGCGCAAGATCGGGTGCCTCGAGCTGCTGGACCACTATCTGGCGCGGGTCGATCGGTTCAACCCGACCCTCAACGCGATCGTCGCCACCGACATTCCGCGGGCGCGGCGGCGGGCCCGGGAGGCGGACCGGGCGTTGGGCCGGGGTGAGCGGTGGGGGCCGCTGCACGGCGTACCCATGACCGTGAAGGATTCCTTCCACGTGGCCGGATTGCCGACCACGTGGGGAGTGCCGGCACGGCGGGACAACATCGCCCGTGCCGACGCCCTCTCCGTCAAGCGCCTGCGGGATGCCGGCGCCATGATCTTCGGGAAGACGAACGTTCCCATCTGGCTGGCCGACGCCCAGAGCTTCAACGACATCTACGGCACCACCCGCAACCCCTGGGATCCGGAACGAGCCCCTGGCGGCTCCTCCGGCGGCTCGGCGGCCGCCCTCGCGGCAGGGCTGACCGGCCTCGAGATGGGGAGCGACATCGCCGGCTCGGTGCGCAACCCGGCGGCTTGGTGCGGTCTGTTCGCGCACAAGCCGACCCAGGGCATCTGCCCCACCGAAGGACACGCGTTGGGCGCCAACCGGGCGCCGCTGGACATGCTCGTCATCGGGCCGCTGGCGCGAAGCGCCGGGGATCTCTCGCTGCTGCTCTCGGTGATCGCCGGGCCCGACGAGATCGACGCCGCCGGACTCCGGCTGACTCTGCCCAGGCCCGGCAAGAAGAAACTGGAAGAATACCGGGTAGCGCTGCTGCTCGACGACGAGACCGTGCCCACGTCGCGGCAGATCCGCGCTCTGCACCAAGCCCTCGCCCGCTTTCTCCGGCACAACGGCGTCAAGGTGGGCGCCGGCGCCAGGCCGGGGTTCGACGCGGCCGATTCCCACCGTGTCTTCGACGTGCTGCTTCGGGCCGCGACTTCCGGCCGGCAGACCGACGAGGAGTTCGCTGCCAACGAGAAAGAACGGAAGAAGCTCGCGCCCGGGGACGACGGCAAGCGGGCGCGAATGCTTCAAGGCATGACGTTGCCGCACCTGGACTGGCTCCGGCTTGACGAGGCGCGGCACCGGATACGGTGGAAGTGGCACGAATTCTTCCGGCGCTACGACCTGCTGCTGGCCCCCATCACGGTATCGGCCGCCATGCGTCACGACCCCACGCCGCCGTATCAACGCTCGGTGCCGGTGGACGGCGCCATGCAGCCGTTCATGAACCAGGTCTCGCTGCCGGGCTACGCCAACCTCGCGTACCTGCCGTCATCCGTGGCCCCCATCGGACTCGACGGTGAAGGGCTACCGGTGGGCATCCAGATCATCGGCCCGCAGTACAGTGACCTGACTTGCATTCATTTCGCGCGGTTGCTCGAACAGCACTATCGAAGCTTCGTTTCGCCTCCGGGATATGAGTGATGTACGGGTGTGAGACAGGAAGGATCGCATGAAGAAGGTCGTCGCCGTTGGCATCATCGTCTTGGTGTGTGGGGTTGTTCGTGGGCCGGTGGAGGCAGAGATGGTCGCGGGACCGGTGGTGCTGACGGTCGCGGGCAGCGTTGCGAAGACCAACCGGCCCGTGTTCGACGAGCAGCGCGACCTGTTCTTCAAGTATCACAAGCGCTCTTTCGACAAAGCTTTCGTGTTCGATCGTCCGATGCTCGAGAGTCTCGGGGTCGTGGAAGTGCGCGTCGACGACACGAACTGGAGCGGCCCCAAGACCGCAACCGGTCCCCGCCTGGCCGACGTCCTCAACGCCGCGGGTTGCCGTGGGAGGGCGCTCGATGCGCTGGCCCTCGACGG
The DNA here is from genome assembly GCA_028818755.1 of Deltaproteobacteria bacterium. Lineage (GTDB taxonomy): Bacteria > Desulfobacterota > Binatia > UBA9968 > JAJDTQ01 > JAJDTQ01. Next base: position 4,320 of record JAPPNF010000040.1, read on the forward strand.
ATTCCGCTTCAGGTTGTCGGAGGCGGATGTCAAGGCGCGCGACTGGATCGTGGCGACACGGGCCGACGGCCAGCCTCTCGGCATCGGGGATCGCGGTCCCCTTTGGCTGGTATTCGACCCGCCGGGCAGCCGCCCGGCCAAGGCAAAGGAGATCGGCCTCGGACCTTGGGCGCTGTTCTTCATCGAGTGCCTGTGAGCAGGGTTTGCGCGCGTTTGTGCGGCAACGTGGAACGGTCTAGAATTTCTTCGTAGTCATCGGATTGTTCCACCGTGTATCAGGGCGGACCAACGGGAGGGTGAGATGTCGGACATCAACGAAGTCGGCGCGACGGCATTCTTCATCGCGGGCATCCGCGAGCAGGAAAAGGATCGGGAACACCCGCTGTTCAAGGATCCTTACGCGGAGTGGTTCGTCAACGACGACATTCGACAGAAGGTCGGTCAGGTCTTTGCGCTGCTCCCCGAAGGGATGGAGTTGGTCCGTTATCGCTCCGCGCTGTTCGACGATATCATCCGTCGCGAGATCGAGAGGGGCATGCGGCAGATCGTCATCCTTGGCTCCGGGTTCGACATGCGGCCGCACGTGTTTGAGGACGAGGGGGTGCGTTTCTGCGACGTGGACCAGCCCGCGGTACTGGCGTTCAAGGGGAAGGTGCTGGAAGGCCACGGCATGACCCCCTGCGCGGGGATCCCGTGCAACTACCTGGAGGCCGATCTGCCCGCGGAATTGGCGAAGGCGGGATTCGACCTCAACGCCCCCATCCTGATCATCTGGGAAGGCAACACCATGTACCTGCCCGAGGACCTGATCTACGGCTTCCTCAACCGCCTGCGCGAAGGCGTACAGTCGTTCAGGATCGCCTTCGATTTCTTCGCCAGGAGCGTCATCGACCGCACCACCGGCGACGAGAACATTACCGCCACTACCGACGCGTTCGAGAACACCTTGAACGTGAAATGGGTGACGGGTTTCGACGGCCTTTCCGTTGTCGAGGAGCGTACCGGCTTGAAGACGGTCGAGTCCGGCAGCCTGTTGGACTTCGGCAAACGGGTGGCGCCCGACTATCCGACGGACATCCCCCAGTTGGAGCTGTACCTGTACGGAATCATGAGTCACGGGGCGGACTGAGCAGTTGCGACCGTCTCCGCGACCCACCATGGAGCGGTGATGCGACTACCGGAACCCCTGCATCCGGATCAGCTCTACACGAAGTGTGACCCCGGGGAACTGCCGCCTGCCGGCGAAACGGCGGACGGGACGGACGACCTCGGCCAGGAACGTGCTCTCGACGCGGTGCGCTTCGGCGTCGATATCCGGCGCCACGGCTACAACATCTTCGTTCACGGCGTCCCGGGTACCGGCAAATACCCGCTCGTCAGGCGGCAGATCGAGCAGGCGGCGGCGGCGCGGCCGGCACCGCCCGACTGGTGCTACGTCCACAACTTCCAGGAGACCCACAAGCCCAGGGTGCTGCGGCTTCCGGCCGGCCGGGGCTGCCGGCTGAGGCGTGACATGGAGCAGCTCATCCGCGAGCTCCGCGCCGCCATCCCCGCGGCCTTCGAGAGCGAGGACTACCAGGCCCGCGCCCAGGCCCTTCAGGCGCAATTGAGCCAGCGTCAGGAAGCCGCCTTCAACGAGTTGCAGGAGCGCGCCCAGGCCCGAGACGTGGGCCTCATACGCACCCCGGCGGGGCTTGCACTGGCGCCCACCGCCAAGGGAGAGGTGGTGAACCCCGAGGCCTTCCGCCAGTGGCCCGAGGAGACACAGAAGAAGGTCCGCTCCGACATCGCCGAGCTCGAGAAGGAGCTCCAGGAGATCCTCAAAAAGGTTCCGCAATGGGACCGAGAGAGGCGCGAGCAGCTGCGCGGCCTGAACCAGGAAGTCGTCAGCCACGCGGTGGGGCAGTTCATCGAGGAGCTGAGCAAGGACTACGAGGATCTTCCGGACGTCATCGACTACATCGAGCAGGTGCGCGCGGACCTGCTGGAGAACGCCGAGGAGTTTCGCGCGCCCGAGACCCAGGAGCCGCAACAGGGCGCGACGGCCGTACGGGGCGGTCCGCGGGTGTTCCGCCGTTACCAGGTGAACGTCATCGTCGACAACGGCGCGCTTGAGGGCGCCCCCGTGGTCTACGAGGACCTGCCCACCCACGGCAACGTCATCGGCCGCGTCGAGCAGATGGCGCAGTTCGGCGCCCTCTCCACCGACTTCACACTTATCAAGCCCGGCGCGCTCCATGCCGCCAACGGCGGCTACCTGATGGTGGACGCGCGCAAGCTGTTCATGCAGCCCATCATCTGGGAGGAGATCAAGCGCGCGCTCCAGTCCAGCGAGATTCGCATCCAGGGGCTGACCGAGGCCATGGGCTTCGCCAACACCGTCACCCTGCAGCCGGAGCCGATTCCCATGGACGTCAAGGTGGTGCTCCTGGGCGACCCCACGACCTACTATCTGCTGAGCCAGGCGGACCCCGACTTTCCGGAGCTGTTCAAGGTGGCCGCGGACTTCGACGACCAGGTGCCGAGGAATCACGGCAACACCGCGCGCTACGCCGGGATGATCGCCGACACCGCCCGCCGCGAGGGGCTACGGCCGCTTTCCAGGGACGCCACCGCGCGGGTCATCGAGCAGGCGGCGCGGCTGGCCGCCGACTCGGAGCGGCTGACCCTTCGCCTGCGGGCCATCGACGACCTTCTCTACGAGGCCGACTACTGGGCCGGCCAGGAGGGCAACGGGGAAATCGCGGTGCGGGACGTCGAGCGCGCCATCGAGGCGAAGACCCGCCGGGCCGACCGCGTCCGCGAGCGCAGCCAGGAGCAGATCCTGCGCGACACCCTGCTCATCGACACCGACGGCGAGGCGGTGGGCCAGGTCAACGGCCTCTCGGTGCTGCAGCTCGGCGAGTTCGCCTTCGGCAAGCCCAGCCGCATTACCGCCCGGGTGCGGCTGGGGCGGGGCGAGGTGCTCGATATCGAGCGGGAGGTGGAGATGGGCGGGCCGCTCCATTCCAAGGGCGTCCTCATCCTCTCGGGCTTTCTCGGCGCGCGCTTCGCCCGCCGCCATCCGCTGGCCCTGTCGGCCAGCCTGGTCTTCGAGCAGTCCTACGGCGGGGTGGACGGCGACAGCGCGTCGTCCACCGAGCTCTACGCGCTCCTGTCGGCCCTGTCCGGGGTTCCCATCCGTCAGTCCCTGGCGGTTACCGGATCGGTCAACCAGCTCGGCCAGGTCCAGGCCATCGGCGGCGTCAACGAGAAGATCGAGGGGTTCTACGACATCTGCGCGGCGCGCGGCCTCACCGGCCGCCAGGGCGTCCTGATTCCCTCCTCCAACGTCAAGCACCTGATGCTGCGCCGGGACGTGGTGGACGCCGCGGCCGAGGGAAAATTCCACGTCTATCCGGTGGAGACCATCGACCAGGGCATCGAGCTTCTGACCGGCGTGCCCGCGGGCGAACCGGACGCCGGGGGAAACTTTCCCGCCGGCAGCGTCAACGGCCGGGCGCAGGCAACGCTGCTGGAGTTCGCCCGGAACGCCCGGGACTTCACGGCCGGCGGCGGGCCGTACACGGAGCCGTCCTCATGAGCCGGTCCGAGCCGGGCTTCGATGTCCGCCGGATCGTGGTGGCCTTCGAAAGCCTGTCCGCCGCGGCCGCCGCCCTGGAAGAGGCGGCGGGGTTGGCGGCGCGGCTGCATGCCGAGTTGGAAGGCGTCTTTGTCCAGGACATCAATCTCGTGCGGCTGGCGGGATTGCCCGTGGGCCGGGAGATCCAGTTCCTGACCGGGAGGGTACGGGACTTCACCGCCGACGCCCTGGAAGCCGACACCCGGGCGCAGGAGTTCGCCGCCCGGCGAGCGGTGGCGGCGGCCGCGGCTCGGGCCCGCGTCGCCTACGCGTTCCGCACCACCCGCGGCCAGGTGGACGTGGAGGTCCTGAACGCGGCGGACAGCGGCGACCTGCTGATCCTGAGCCCCGGGGACCGTCTGCCCTGGAGCAGCCCCCGGCTCGACCGCGCGGCGCGGGCCGCGGCCGAGCGTGCGCCGCGGTCGGTGCTGATCTCAAAGCCGGGAACGCGAGCCGCCGGCGTACCGCTGGTATGCTACGACGGCAGCGCCGGCTCCCGGCGCGCCCTCGAGGCTGGACTCCGGATCTTTGGCGCCTACGAGGGCCGGCTCGCGGTGCTCGTGCTCGCCGAGGATGCGGCCGACGCCGAAGGGTTGCGCCTGCAGGTGGAGGCCCGGCTGGCGCCGCTGGGCGTCGTCCCCAGGTTCCTCTACGGCGCGCGTCCCCGCGCCCCCGAGGTCTGCCGGTTGGCCGGCGAATCGGGCGCCGGCGTGTTGGTCATGGCCGCCGACTGCCCCGCCCTCGACCAGCCCCGCCGGGAAGAAGTCCTCGAATCCGTGGCCTGTCCCGTCCTGCTCGTGCGCTAGTGTCCTGTCTGGTTAATTCGCACCATAATCTGCTTGTCTTTTTCCCGTCGGCTGCGTTGCTCTTCCTCGCGTGGTGCCCGCCACTGCTCGTCATCGCGCCTTGCCGACGACGAAAAATCCTGCGCATCTTA
>JAPPNF010000155.1 GCA_028818755.1 Deltaproteobacteria bacterium
TGGCCATGTGCACCAGCGGCACATCGTGCCCCGCCGCGCGAATGCGCTTCAGCGTTCGGCGGAACGCCCGCAGTTGTCCGCGGCACGACTCCGGCTCCTCGGCCCTGGCGAAGTGGGACATGACTCCTTGCAGCCTGGCGGCCTTGAGCCCGTCCAGCTCAGGCAGCCATTCTTCGATTGCGTCCGGCAAGAGGCCCAGCCGGCCCATGCCGGTGTCCAGCTTGAGGTGGAAGGGGACCTCGGCGCGGTGCGTCGCGGCGAAGGCGTCAAGATGCCTCAGGAGATCCAGACTCGCTACGACCGGATCCAATGAATGCCGCACCAGGGCGGCCGCATCGCCGGGGTAAAGGCTGCCCAGAACGAGGATCGCGGCATCGACGCCGGCCTCCCGAAGCCGCACGCCTTCCGCCACCGTGGCGACGCCCAGGCGGCCGACCCCTTCGGCGCACAAGGCGCGCGCGGCCTCGATGTCGCCGTGGCCGTAGGCGTCGGCCTTCACCACCGCCAGGACCTCCACGTCGGGACCAGCCAGCCGTCGCACCGTGCGCAGGTTGGCGCGCAGGGCCGACAGGTCGACGATACAGGAGGTACCCGCGGCGTTGTCGATAGGGGACACTAGTGTTGCGTTCCCCAAATACGTTGACGAAGATGCGCAGGAATTATTTCCGTCGGCAAGGCGCGACGACGAGCAGTGGCGGGCACCACGCGAGGAGGAGCAACGCGGCCGACGGCGAGAAGGACCAGCAGATTCGTTGACGTATTTGGGGAACGCAACACTTGGCCGTGTCAGGAAACCTTGGCTCCCGGAGCGATCCGTTGCTCCGGCGCCAGGATGACGAGTTGATCGTCGGTGGATGCAGCCAGGATCATGCCCTGGCTCTCGATGCCTCTCAGCCGTGCGGGCTTCAAATTGGCCACCACCACGAGTTGGCGGCCGGTGAGTTCCTCCGGGGTGTAGTGTCCGCGGATGCCGGCCACGAGCTGGCGCTCCTCCGAACCCAGGTCCACCTTGAGCACCATGAGCCGGTCGGCGTTGGGGTGCGGCTCGGCGCTGGTGACCGTGCCGATGCGCAGGTCCAGGGCCTGGAAATCTTCGATGGAAATCATGTCGTCCATGGACACCGGCAGGATAGCAAAACAGCGGGCGGCAGGCCAGTTGCGGTCCGTCGTGGGCGGTTTCGAGGCTGCTTGGGAGCCCGTCCGAGCAGGCAGAATGAATGGCGTCCTTCGACTTCGCTCGGCAGACCTCGCTACGCTCAGGACGAACGGTGGAGGGGGGGTTGCTCAAACCCCAAACCTGTGCTCAAACCCCAAACCTGTGCTCAAACCCCAAACCTGTGCTCAAACTCCAACAACCGTTCGTCCTGAGCGTAGCGCCGCGCCAGCGGCGCGAAGTCGAAGGACGCCATTCGGGCGTGTCTGCCCTTGAATTGCATACCGGCTTCAGCTACTAATCATAACCATTACTGATAAGGAGGCACCCTATGGCAAGCATCAACGGCACCAAGAGCCACGAGAACCTGAAGAACGCCTTCGCGGGCGAGTCCCAGGCCAATCGTCGCTACCTCTACTTCGCCCGGCAGGCGGACATCGAGGGATACCCCGACATGGGCGGGTTGTTCCGCGACACCTCCGAGGCGGAGACGGGGCACGCGTTCGGTCACCTCGACTTCCTGAAGGAAGTCGGCGACCCCTGCACCGGCGTTCCCATCGGCACCACCGAGAAGAACCTGAAGTCCGCGGTGGAGGGCGAGACCTACGAGTACACCGAGATGTACCCCGGCTTCGCCAAGACCGCGCGGGACGAGGGGCTGGAGGAGTTGGCGGAGTGGTTCGAGACCCTGGCCAAGGCCGAGAAGTCCCACGCCGGCCGTTTCAACAAGGGCCTGCAGGCGGTCGCCGGAAAGGATCCGGCGGACGCGGGTTGATCCGGTAGCCCGTTCACCCCGTTATCCTGCCGCCTCGAACCCGTGGGGAGTATTCCTCGCGGGGACGGGGCGGCAACTTCCGGTCTTTGCCGCAAGATGGAAAAGATCACCCTGAACGACATCGTCGGCGCCAGCGCCTACGAGGAGAAGCGCGCCGAGTTCCGGCGCGAGATCATCGACCTCAAGAAGCACCGGCGGGTGTCGGTGGGGGACAAGGTTTCCCTGGTGTTCGAGAACAGGGCCACGGTGATCTTTCAGATTCAGGAGATGCTGCGGGCCGAGAGCATCCGCGACCTGGACAAGATCCGGGAAGAGATCGACGTCTACAACGAGCTCATCCCGGACCCGGGGGAGCTCAGGGCGACGCTTTTCCTGGAGATCGAGGACCAGACCAACTTGCGCGAGGAGCTGCTGAAGTTTCTCGGCATCGACGAGCGGGTCTTCTTCAAGCTCGGCGACGGCCACACCATTCGCGCCAGGTTCGAGGAAGGCCGCAGCAAGGAAGACAAGATAAGCGCGGTGCAGTACATTACCTTCGGTTTCAGCGCGGACGAAACCGAAGCGTTGCGTGACCGGGATGCCGCCATCGTGGTGGATCACGAAAACTACCACGCCGAGGTCCCGTTGACCGCCGCCACCAAGGCGGAGCTGCTCAAGGACCTGGGGTAGCGTCCCCCGCGATACCGTCGGGGAATGTCCATGTCCACGAGACGGACACGGCAGCTTCAAGTGATCTGGGACGTCGTCAAGGACGAGATGTCCCATCCTACCGCGGACCAGATCTACGAGCGGGTGCGCCGGGAGATCCCGAACATCAGCCTCGGCACGGTCTACCGCAATCTTCAGAAGCTGGCCGTTGACGGCAAGCTGCAGATCCTCAACATCGAGCGCACGCAGCACTTCGATCCGATCCTGGGGAAGCACCCACATTTCATTTGCGAAAACTGTGGAAAGGTCTATGATGTCACCCTCGACCGCAGGGAAGAAGCTGCGCCCGTCCTCTCGCCCGACACCGGTTTTACGGTGACCTCCCACCAGCTTTCTCTCTACGGAACTTGCGAGACGTGCTCATGACGCCCGCGGGCAGCGTTGTGCGGGCCATGGGGGGAGCAGCCATGTCAAGATACGGTTTGACAGGTTTCGTGCTGGGGTTGGCGGCGCTGTTCAGCGCGCAGGCCGCCGGTGCCATCTGCAATCCCAATCTGGTCCGGGCCCTCGATCCCGGCACGCATCTGGGGCGCACGACGCAGCTCGCCAACCTGTCCGCCAAACCGGACCTCGGCCTCGGCCAGTACAGTCTTCGCTGGTTCGGCCACTCGAGCTTCGCCATCCGGTCCGGCACCGGCACTCGCGTGGTGGCCGATCCCAACTTCGACGTCACGCCCGGCATCACCGCCGACGCGGTGACGGTGAGCAACGGCCACTACACTCACAACAATGTCGAGGCGGTGCGCGGCAATCCCCTGGTGCTGCGGGGCATCACGCTGGACCAGCGCTGGCAGCCGGTGCGCAGGAAGGTCAAGGACATCGTGGTCGTGAACCTGCCCAGCGCCCGGAACTACGACTTCACCCGCATCGCCAACTCGATTTTCGTCTTCGAGATGGGCAGCCTTTGTCTCGCCCATCTCGGCAACATCGGGCACCTGCTCACCGAGAAGCAGGAGAAGCTCCTGCGCCGGGTGGACGTCATGATGATCCCCATCGATGCGCGCAACAACCTGGGCTTCAGCGACCTCGTCAAGGTCATCGAGCAGGTCAAGCCGCCCATCGTGCTGCCGATGCACTACGACGACCCGCACCAGGCCGAGTACTTCGCGTCCTTCCTGGACGGCCGCTATCCGGTCCAGCGCCAACCCGATTCCCGGCTGGTGCTTACGCGCCGCATGCTCCCCAAGAGCACCGAGTTCTTCGTCCTGCCGCACCCCAACCCGTACGCCACGAGGCGCTATTGGGGCGGCTGGGATGACGACCGGTAGGGCAAGTAGGCGCGCCCCCATGTTTTGGATTTCGCCTCCGATGTGATAACCCTACCGTTCATTCATCCAAAGGAGGCACACGTGACAGCAGACTCCGGCGTTGGCGCCGTCAAGGAGAAGATCAGGGCGCTGAAAGCAGAGAAGGCCGAGGAGAAGGAAGCCGGCAAGCGCAAGGTCCTGCGGCGAAGGATCAACCGGCTGAAGAAGAAGACGCGCAAGCTGTCACGGGAAGCCAAGGTCCAGGCGCAGAGCGCCGCCGCGGCGGAGGCGACCCAGGCCGCTGCCCCGGCGGCAGCGGCCACGGCTCCAGCAGAGGCGGCGGCTCCAGCAGAGGCGGCGGCAGCAGCGGAGGCGCCGGCGGCAGCGGAAACCCCCGCACCGGCCGAAGCGGCGGCGCCTGCGCAGGAGGCGGCCGCGGCCGAAGCGCCGGCACCGGCGGAGGACGCGCCCGAGGCGGCCCCCGAACCTGAGGTCGAAGACGATGCCAAGGACGACGAGGAGTCCTCGGGCACGGCCTGAGACCCGATCGTTATCTCACCTCACTTCGTTCCCCGGCGCCATGGGCGTTTCTTGAGCGCAGGTAGTCGACAACCTGGTCGGCGACCTCTTCGACGCTTCGCTCGCCGGTCTTCAACACGATCTCGGGATTCTCGGGCGGCTCGTAGGCGCTGTCGATGCCCGTGAAGTTCTTGATCTGCCCGGCACGTGCCTTGCGGTAGAGTCCCTTGGGATCGCGCTGTTCGCACACCTCGATGGGACAGTCGACGAAGATCTCGATGAACTCGCCCTCGTCCATCATCTCGCGCGCCATGCTGCGTTCGTCGCGGAAGGGCGAGATCACCGAGACCAGAACGATCATCCCCGCGTCGACAAACAGCTTGGCGACCTCGGCGATGCGCCGCACGTTCTCCACCCGGTCCGCGTCGGTGAAGCCCAGGTCCCTGGTCAGGCCGTGCCTCAGGTTGTCGCCGTCCAGGGTGTAGCTGTGCCGCCCCATGGCGTGCAGGCGCCGCTCCACCGCGTTGGCGGTGGCCGACTTGCCCGCCCCCGACAATCCGGTGAGCCACAGGACGCAGGCCCTCTGGTTCTTCTGCGCCGCCCGCGCCGGTTTGTCGATGGCGAGCTGGTGGAGCGTCAGGTTGTCGCCCCGCCACAGCCCGAATTCGATCATGCCCGCGCCCACCGTCTCGTAGGTGTAGCGGTCGATGAGGATGAAGCCGCCAGTCTCCCGCAGTTCCCGGTAGGGATCGAAGGCGATCCGGCGGTCGAGGCCGATGTTGCAGTAGGCGATGTCGTTGAGCGCGAGGGTCCTGGCCGCGGTGTGCTCCAGCGTGCTGACGTTTAGCTTGTGCTTGATGGCCGTTATCTGGGCCCCCGCCAACCGTGTCCCGATCTTCAGAAGGTACGGACGCTCGGGCAACAGCGGGTTGTCGTGCATCCACACGATATGGCAGGCGAACTGGTCGCTGAGGCTCGGCGGGTCGGCGGCGGAGGCGACGATGTCGCCGCGGCTCACGTCGACCTCGTCCGCCAGCGTGAGCGTCACGGCCTGGCCGGCGCGCGCGCCGTCGAGGTCGCCGTCCGGGCCCAGGATGCGTTTCACGGTCGAGGTCTTTTGGGAGGGGCACAACATCACGGGGTCGCCGCGGCGTATGAGCCCGGACGCGACGGTGCCGGCGAAACCGCGGAAATCGGCGCTGGGGCGGTTCACCCACTGCACGGGCATGCGGAAAGGTGCGCTCTCGCGGCCGGTGGCCACCTCGGCGGATTCCAGAGCCTGCAGCAGCGTCGGCCCGCCATACCAGTCCATGGCAGTCGACGGCCGGGTGACGTTGTCGCCGGTGAGAGCCGATACCGGAAAGCAGGTGACGCCGGTGACGTCCAGCCGTTGGGCGAATTGGCCGTAGGCCGCGACGATGCCGTCGAAGACGTCCCTGGACCAGTCCACGAGGTCCATCTTGTTGACCGCCACGATCACGCGGCGCACTCCCAGGAGGGAGAGGATGGTGGTGTGGCGGCAGGTCTGAGGCAGCACGCCCTTGCGCGCATCGATGAGCACCACCGCAAGATCGGCGGTTGAGGCGCCGGTGGCCATGTTGCGCGTGTACTGCTCGTGCCCGGGCGCGTCGGCGACGATGAACTTGCGCCTGTCGGTGGAGAACATGCGGTAGGCGACGTCGATGGTGATGCCCTGCTCGCGCTCTGCCTGGAGGCCGTCCACCAGGAGGGCCAGGTCGAGGTTGTCTCCCTGGGTGCCGTGCCGCTTGCTGTCGGCCTCCACCTTCGCGAGCTGGTCCTGGAACACCAGCCGCGATTCGTAGAGCAGACGGCCGATCAACGTGGACTTGCCGTCGTCCACGCTGCCGCACATGATGAAGCGCAGGATGTCCCTGTCTTCGCGGGCGTTCAGGTAGGCGCGGAACTGCCGGCCGTCCGCCGCTCGATTGGCGGACATCAGAAGTAGCCCTCCTGCTTCTTCCGCTCCATCGAGCCTTCCCCGTCGTGGTCGATGACGCGTCCCTGGCGTTCGGAGTGCGTGGCCGTCAGCATCTCGTGGATGATCGCGGGCACGCTGTCGGCGTCGGACTCGATGGCGCCCGAAAGCGGGTAGCAGCCCAGCGTGCGGAAACGCACCCGCCTCATCTCGGGCTCTTCCCCGGGCTCGAGCCGCATGCGCTCGTCGGCCACCATGATCAACGTCCCCGAGCGGTGCACCACCGGCCGTGGGGCGGCGAAGTAGAGCGGCACCACCGGAATCTTTTCGCGGTCGATGTAGTTCCAGACGTCCAGCTCGGTCCAGTTGGAGAGCGGAAAGACCCGCATGGACTCGCCGTCGCGGACGTGGGTGTTGTAGAGGTGCCACAGTTCGGGACGCTGGTTCCTGGGGTCCCAGCGATGGGTCCGGGTGCGTAGCGAAAACACCCTTTCCTTGGCCCGGGACATCTCCTCGTCGCGCCGCGCCCCCGCCATCGCCGCATCGAAGCCATACTTGTCGAGCGCCTGCTTCAAGGCTTGGGTCTTCATCACGTCCGTATGGAGCGCCGATCCGTGTGTGAAGGGGTTGATACCCTGGTCGAGTCCTTCCTGGTTGATATGGACGATGAGCTCCATTCCGGTCGCGCGGGCCGTTCGTTCGCGGAACTCGTACATCTCCGGGAACTTCCAGGTGGTATCCACGTGCAGCAGCGGGAAGGGCGGCGGCGCCGGATGGAAGGCCTTCTGCGCCAACCGAACAAGGACCGAGCTGTCCTTGCCGATGGAGTAGAGCATGACCGGTTTCGAGAACGCGGCCACCACCTCGCGCATGATGTAAATGGATTCGGCCTCAAGCTCGTGGAGATGGCCGAGACCGAGGGGACCGGCCATGCCAGCGGTTTTTACACGCTGGTGGCGTGGATGTCCACGGCGCCGGACCGGGGGATCGATTGGAACTTCGGTGTAGTGTATGCAACAGTCCAAAACAGGAGGGACACGCCGGACGCGACTCTAGGATTGGCCCATGACACCACGACGCGACGATGTTTCGACCATGAACGAATCTGGCGGCATTCCTGGTGAAGACAGGGTCACTCAGCCCGCCGAGCCCGAATCGGTGGTTTTCGACGGCCTTCGAAGCGAGCTCGCCCGCTTGCTGATGCGCAATCTGCTCCTGAGCCTCCTGACCCTCGGAATCTATCGATTCTGGGCAAAGACCCGCGTCCGGCATCTTCTGTGGCGGCACGTCAAGATCCTGGGCGAGCCGCTGGAGTATCTGGGCACGGGAACCGAGTTGTTGATCGGGTTTCTGGCAGTCGTCGTGATCTTCGCGCCGGTCGCCACCGCCTATTCGTATGCCGTGCCATTCCTGATCCCCTGGGAGATCCCTTTCAGCGGAATCGCCATACAGCTCTTCTACTACGCGGTGCTCGCGTTCCTCATTCAGATAGCCGTCTATCGTGTGCGCCGCTATCGTATGAGCCGTACGGCCTGGCGTGGCGTGCGGTTCGGGCTCCACGGATCCGCCTTCAAGTATGCCGCCATTTGGCTGCTGTACGGTCTCATGACCGTGGCGACGCTGGGTCTGGCCTACCCCTGGCTGCGGGTCGCCACCACCCGCTACTTCGCCCGCAACGCCCGGTTCGGCTCCACCAGCGTCTCGTTCAATGCACGCGCGGGCCGGCTGTTCCGGCGTTGGCTGACGGTGGTGGCGCCCGGTCTCGCTGCCATCGGGCTGTTCATCGCCGTGAACGGCGAAGGCTTCGAGGCCCTCGGTTCCCTGTGGAACGCGTTGCGGGAAGGCAATGTCATTGCGAATCCCGCGCCATTGGTCCTGTTCGTGGTGCGCAAGTTCGATCTCATGCCGCTGTGGCTCGTCGTGCTGAGCCTTTCCCTGTTTGTCTGGTACCGCGTTGGAGAGTTCCGCTATTTCGTCGGCGCCATGCGCATCGGCGAGACCCGGCTGAGCTCCAGGATGGACACGGCCATCGTCTACGGAGTCTATTTCGCGTTCCTCGTCGTGGTCGTCGGCGCCGCGCTGTTCCTGCTGATCGGGGTGCTCGGCAGTCTGATCGGCTTCCTCAAGCCGACCGGCGTAACGGGTAACCAGGTGATCTTCCTGACCACGACGGTCCTGCTCCTGGCCATCTATTGGTTCTATGGCTTTGTCCGGATGCTGTTGGTCAAGGTCACGTTGTTGACGAACATCTGCGAAACGCTGAGCCTCGAGGAGCAGGAGGCGCTGGATCGAACGGTCCAGGCCACGGCCGCGCTGCCAAGGCATGGCGAGGGGCTGGCCGACGCCCTGGATGTGGGTGGGCTTTGACTGGGACAGGACACCAGTGTCGCGTCCCATGATTTCCTGCCATAATTTGCTGGTCTTTTTCGCCGTCGGCTGCGTTGCTCTTCCTCGCGTGGTAC
>JAPPNF010000176.1 GCA_028818755.1 Deltaproteobacteria bacterium
AAAGGGGACATCTCTGCTTTGTCAAAAGGGGACATTTTGGCTTTGGTTTGACAGGGGATTTTTGCCCCCTCGTCCGCGCCGCTTGATGGTCCGTCCGCCGGCGGGTTATGCTGAAACTTCCCGGACACAGCGGCGGCCAGGGCTGACCCGCCGGCCGCCACCCGACGAAATGGAGCGACTCGGCGACATCCTCGACCGCACCGTGCGCCGGCTGCCCCTCAGGCGGCGGCTCGACGACTACGCCCTCTGGGAGATCTGGGACGACACCGTAGGGCCGGCCGTGGCGCGCAACGCCCAGCCCGAGAAGATCCGCAACGGCACCCTGTCCGTCAGGGTCCGCGCGCCCACGTGGATGCAGCAGCTCCAGTACATGAAGGACATCATGGTGGAGAAGCTCAACCAACGACTTGGACGCGAGGTGGTCACCAACATCTTCTTCGTGACGGGAGAGTTTCCCGCCGAAGCCCCGCGGGAAGACTCCGACTCCCCGGCCCCCGCGGTGGACACGACGCGGCTGCCGGAACAGGAGCTGGGACGCATCGAAGACCCCGAGCTTCGAAACTGCCTGAGGCACCTGCTGCTGAATCACCTGCGGAAACGGGGCTAGCCTCCCAGCAACCCCCCCATCTCGTCCGTGTATTCGTCCTCGCGCCGGTAGATGACGAGCGGCGGCAGCACCGTCAGGCTCGTCCGGGCGCCCTTGACGCCCTCGGCGAGGACCAGGGTAGCGGGAGTCTCGGCAAATGAATGCACGAACCGGACGCGCCTGGGCTCGAGACGGTGCTGGCGCAGGACCGCGAACAGCTCCACCGCTCGCTCCGACGGGTACACCAGGCACATCCCGCCGCGGTGGCGCAGCAGGTACGCGCCGGCGCGGACAAAGTCCGCAAGACCTCCTTCCACCTCGTGCCGGGCGAGCAGCCGCTCGTGGTCGGGGTTGACCCGGCCGCTCCTGGGCGGCCGGTAGGGAGGATTGCACACCGCGACGCCGAAGCTCCGTGGCGGAAAATACTCTTCGACGGCGCGCACGTCTCCCCGGATCATGCGCACCCGCTCCTCGACGCCGTTCAGGACCGATCCCCGCTCTGCCCGTTCGACCATGGCCTCCTGCAACTCGACGCCCACCACTTCCACCTCGCGGTTTAGCACCGCCAGAGACAAAGCAACGACCCCGTTTCCGGTTCCAAGGTCGACGATGCGCCCCCGCCCGCGGAGCTCCGGAAAGCGGGCCAGCAGCAGCGAGTCCAGCGTGAAACGAAACCCGGAGCGCCGCTGAACGACGGCGACGCGGCCGCCGAACACCCTGTCGGTGGTTTCACCTGTCTTCATGGCAACATGCCGCCCGTGGAGCGCCGGTTCCAGGTCGTCGCGGCGGCTGAAAACTTGTAAGGGTCCCCTGTTTACTATAGGTTGAGGCCTTGATGGGCTGCCCTATTTATCCCCTCCTCGCCGCATGACCACGGTCCTCGCAAACATCGGCGGACGGACGCTCCGCATCGTGGCCGGCATGGGCGCGGGCGTGGTCTTCCTGGGCTCGGCCATAGCCTGGGCGCTCCGGCCCCCCGCCAAGATCCGCCTCATCATACAACAAATACGCGCCATCGGAGTGGATTCGCTGCTGGTAGTGCTCCTGGCCGGCCTCTTCACCGGCATGGTGCTGGGGCTTCAGGGCTACTACAGCCTGCGGAAGTTCAACGCCGAGAGCTTCCTCGGGGCGGTGGTGGCACTGAGCCTGCTGCGGGAGCTGGGGCCGGTGCTGTCGGCCTTCATGGTCACCGGCCGCACCGGCTCGGCCATGGCCGCGGAGCTGGCGTCCATGAGGGTCACCGAGCAGATCGACGCCATGCACGCCATGGCCATCAACCCGGTCAAGTATTTGGTCTCGCCGCGCATCGTCGCCGGCGTCATCGCCATGCCGCTCCTCACCTGCATGTTCAACGTCATCGGCATCTACGGCGCCTACCTGGTCGGCGTCGGCCTGCTGGACCTGGGCTCGGGCAGCTACGTCTCGGGAATGGAACAGAGCGTGCAGCTTCGCGACGTGGTGGAAGGGCTCATCAAGTCCGCGACCTTCGGACTCATCATCTCCTCGGTGTGCTGCTACAAGGGGTTCCACGCGCTGCCCATGGCCACCGGCGTGGGCAAGGCCACCACCGAGGCGGTGGTGCTCTCGTTCGTCCTGATCCTGGTGTCGGACTATATCCTCACCTCGGTGATGCTCTAGTGGCCTTTGGCAAGCAAGTCGCGGTCCGTTCCGGAGCCTTCCATGATTGAGGTCATCGACATCCACAAGAACTTCGGCCACCAGGAGGTGCTCAAGGGCACCAACCTGACCATCGAGGACGGCGGCATCACGACCATCATCGGCGGCAGCGGCAGCGGCAAGACGGTGCTGCTCAAGACCATGATCGCGCTGCTGTTGCCCGACAGCGGGCAGATCCTGGTGGACGGCACGGACATCACCGGGCTGGGAGAGAAACCGCTGAACGAAGTGCGGGAGAAGTTCGGCTTTCTGTTCCAGGGGGCCGCCCTGCTGGACTCCATGACGATCTTCGACAACGTGGCCTTCCCGCTGCGGGAGCGCACCCGCCTCGGCGAGGACGCCATCGCCGGCAAGGTGCTTGAGCGGCTGGACCAGGTGGGTCTCAAGGACATGGGATACAAGTACCCGGCGGAGGTGAGCGGCGGCATGAAGAAGCGCGCCGGATTCGCCCGGGCGCTGGTGACGGATCCGGAGATCGTGCTGTTCGACGAGCCCACCACCGGCCTCGATCCGCTGCTGGGCAAGAGCATCCACCGGCTCATCGCCGACATGCAGCGCCGCTTGGGCTTCACCGGCGTCATCGTGAGCCACGACATCCCGGAAGTCTTTACAATATCCCACCGCGTCGCTATGTTGGCCGACGGGGTGATCGCCGACCACGGCCCCACCGGGGAGTTCCTCGAATCGCCGAATCCGGCGGTGCAGCAGTTCCTGAAAGGCGAGACCCCGGACGTCGCCTAGGAGCCTGTCCGAGTAGTCGAATTTCAGGGGCGACCTGCGGTCGCCCTAGTTCACCCGGCCAGGGCACGGAAAGGCGGCACCTCCCTGCCACGGGACACATGATGAACCAGAGAGTCACGGAAATTGTCGTCGGCCTCTTCGTGGTGGCGGGGCTCCTCTGCCTCGGTTACCTCGCCATCAAGCTGGGCAAGCTCGAGGCTTTCGGCAACTCGGGCTACGTGGTCTACGCCGATTTCGCCAACGTGGCGGGACTGCGCCGGGGGGACTCGGTGGAGATCGCCGGCGTGGGCGTGGGACGGGTCGACTCGTTGAGCCTCGTCGACGACCGCGCGCGGCTGGCGTTGCGCATCGACGAAGGGGTGGCCATCCAGGAGGACGCCATCGCTTCGGTCCGGGCCAGAGGACTCATCGGCGACAAGTTCATCGCCATCTCCCCGGGAGCGTCCGACCGGCTGGTTCCATCGGGCGGCAGGATACGCGAGACCGAATCGCCGCCCGACATCACCGACCTCATCGGCAAGATGATCGGCGGCAACGTGACGGAAGGCGCGCCCTAGAGGCATGCCTTTCCGGGATTTAATCCAGGCCTGCCGCAGCCACCTCTCGTTCTACGGCTGGCGGATGGTGTTGGTGGGGTGTCTCTTCCGGTTTCTCGGAGGCGGCTTCCACTTCTACGGCTTCACCGTCTTCGTCTCGCCGTTGGAAAAGGACCTGGGCATCAGCCGCGCCGCCACCAACCTCATATTCGGTCTGGCCCGGGCCGAAGGAGCTGTCGAAGGCCCTCTCGCCGGATATCTCATCGACCGTTTCGGCCCGCGGCCCATCATGATGATCGCGGTCCTGTTCACCGGCCTGGGCTACGTCCTGTGCTCCTGGGTCGAGTCCTACTGGGCCCTCCTGGTCATCTACCTGGGGGTGGTCTCGCTAGCCTTCGGCGCCGGCTTCATGCACTGCCCGATGGTACTGGCCAATAGCTGGTTCTTCCGTTTCCGCGCCCGGGCCATGGCGCTGGTGAGCTGCTCCATCGGCATCGGCGGCGCCTTGCTGGCGCCGGTACTCGCCTACGTGGTCTATTACTACGGCTGGCGTTGGGGGATGGTGTTCGCCGGCACGGTGTTCCTCGCGGCGGGGACGCCTTTGGCGGCCATGGTGCGCCGATCGCCCGAGGACATGGGGTTGGCGCCGGACGGAGACTATTCCGCGCGCACATCTCAAACCCCGGACCGGCCGTCAGCCGGCGGCAAGGCGACGACCGAGCCCGACGTAGGCATCTGGGAGGCCCTTCGCGGCGCTCCTTTCTGGCTCCTGGTCGCTTCTACTCTCTTCCGGGTGCTGGGCCTCAGCACCGTCATCGTCAATTTCGTGCAGATCCTCGGCTGGAAAGGCGTGGGCCCGCTCGCGGCAAGTTGGTTCCTCGGCGTATTCGCGGCGCTGTCCCTTCCGACGCACCTCATAGTGGGCTGGCTGGCGGACCGGCTGGACAAGGCGAGGGTCATGGCCGTCTGCATGCTGGTCGCGGCCGCCGCCCTCGTATTGCTCACCTACGTCCAAAACACGCTGTGGATCTGGCTCTTCCTTCCCCTGTTCTCCCTCGTGGAAGCCGTCTTTCCGGTGACTTGGGCCATGGTCGGGGAGTTGTACGGCCGCCGCAACTTCGCCAAGGTGCGCGGCAACATGGGCTTCTTCTACCAATGGGGCGGCATGATCGGACCCGCCGTGGCAGGCGCCATCTACGACGCGACCCTGAGCTACAAGCCCGCGCTCCTGGGGATGGCGGGCCTGTACGTGCTCTCGGCCATCCTCTATCTGCTGCTCGGCAGGACCCGGCTGGCGCGGATGCGGGCCGCCTCTTCCGGCTAACACACCCGTTCGCCCTGAGCCCTTCGACAAGCCTGTCCTGAGCTTGTCGAAGGGCTCAGGACAAGCTTCGCGAAGCGAAGTCGAAGGGCGCCGGACGGACTCATTCAATAACCGGTTAGCCCGGAGCCGCCATCCACCCCCCAACCGGACCGCCGGTTCATCCTCCCAGCGAGATGGCCGCGGTGCCCGCGATGACGCAGATGGCGCCGACCACGGTCTGCTTGCTCACCTGCTCCAGGTCCCGCAGAAAGATCACCGTCCCCAGCAGCACCCACAACGGGCTGATGCCCACCAGCGGCGACACCGTGACCACGCTGCCGATGCCCAGCGCGGTGATCACGAGCAGGATGCCGCAGGTCTCGGCCGCGCCCGCCGCGAAGAACGGAAGCATGGCGCGCCGGTCCCATACCAGCCGCTCGCGGCTGAACGGCGTGTAGACGAGAAAGCACACCAGCGAGACGATCCCCACCAGCGCGGCGAAGAACAGCGGCTCATGGGAAATCGACAACGCATAGCGGCGCATGGGATGGACGATGCCCGCCAGGAGCGCGGCGGTGAGGGGGAACAGGAACTCCCACCAGCGAAAGGACACCACCTCCGAGGCGGGCTTCCAGGTGATCAGCACGATGCCGCACACCACCGAGACGACTCCGGCAAGGGTCACCAGGCTGGCGCTCTCGCCCAGCACGGTGATGGCCACGAACACCCCGAACATGGGATGCGTCGACCGGATGGGCCCGCTGCGGGAGGCGCCGACCCGGTGCACGCCGGTATAGGTGCACAGCCGGATGATGGGCTGGAGCATGCCCGCGACGATGAAGACGTAGACCGCCACGGTGTCGACCGACGGGATGCCGCCGGTGAGGAAGACCGCGGTCCAGGTGCTGACCGTGTGGACGATCAGCGATATCAGCGTCACCGTCTTGGGCGTGGAGTACTGCATGCCCCGGCGGGAGGTCACCAGGACGCAGGCGTAGGAAAGCGAGGCGCAGAGCGCGATGACCTGGGGTGGTATGGACATGCGCGGCGCCCTCTCCCGCGGACTACCCGCGGGAGCTCCCGGGGTCGCGCACCGGCTCGCCCTGCCTCGACAACCGCGGCATGCGCAGTTCGGGGGCCGCGCCGCCCTTGTCGCACCACGCCTCGACGGCGGCCAGATCGGCCTCGACGTCCGAGAGAAACTCCGTCACGGCCACGCCCAGGCAGGCCGGACGGTAAGGCTCGAGCTTCCGCATGGCCGAGCGCCACAGCTTGATGGCGCCCTGGGGCACTTCCTGCTCCCACTTGAAGTAACCAGCGGCCACCTGAATAATACCCTGGTAGAAGTCGCGCTCGGGCCCGTGGTCCTCGAGCCAGAGTTCCTCCAGGGTCTCGTGGGACTCGTAGAAGAGCCCCTGATTGAACTCTTCGACGGCCTTGAGGAAGCGAGGGTCGTATTCCATGACACTCGGGTTCGTAGCGCAGAACGTCTCCACAAGTCCAATGGCGCACCTCCCCGCACTGACCATCGACTCCCTCACCCACGGCCCTTGGGGACTGGGGCGCAGCGACGGCAAGGTCGTCCTGGTCCCGATGACCGCGCCGGGGGACCAGGTGACGGCGGAGGTGGTGGAGGAACACAAGCGCTACTCGGTAGCTCGGGCGGTGTCGCTCTTGCGGCCGTCGCCCGCGCGCCGGGCGGCGCCCTGCCCCTACGCCGGCGACTGCGGCGGCTGCTCGTGGCAGCATGTGTCCCACGATGCCCAGCTACACGCCAAGCAGCAGAACGTCGCCGACGCCCTGGCCCGGGTAGGCGGGCTCAGGGACTTCGAGCTCCTGCCCATCGTGGCGGCCTCCGCCGAGTTCCACTACCGCCGGCGCATCACCCTTCACGTGGGCAACGGCCGCAGGCTGGGCTTTCACCACGCGTTTTCCCGGGACCTGGTGGAGATCGCCGGCTGCCTGATCGCCGATCCGGATGTGGACCGTAGCATCGGCCTGGCCGCCCAATGGGTGCGGCGCCTCGAAACGCCGGTCTCCAGCGTCGAGATCCTGAGCGCCGACCGGCCGGACGAGGTGGTCCTTTCGGCCGCCACCCGCCAACCCCTCCGGGGCTCCGACGCCCGCGCCTGCAAGGAAACCGTGGGCGGGCCTGTAGCGGGCATCGTGCTGGCCGGACCGGGCTGGCGCCGGCAATGGGGTGAAACCGCCCTCTCCTTCGTCGTGGACGGCGACCTCACCTTGCGGCACGACGCTGACGCCTTCGCCCAGATCAATCCCGAGGGCAACCGGAAGCTGGTGGGCGAGCTGCTCTCGTGGGACGCCTTCGAGAAACGGGACAGCGTCCTCGAGCTCTACGCCGGCGCCGGCAACCTGACGCTTCCCGTGGCCCGGCGGGTGCGACGCGTGACGGCGGTGGAAGCCGCCTGGAGACTCGTCCGGAACGGCAAGCGCAACGCCCGCGACAACGGCCTCGACAACGTCCGCTGGCTCCGGCAGGACGCCGGCAAGGCCGTGGACGAGTTGGTCCGCCAGGACCGGCGGTTCACCACCGTGGTCCTGAATCCGCCCCGTACCGGAGCCAAGGAGGTGGCCCCCAAGCTTGCCGCCCTCGGCGCCCGCCGGATCCTGTACGTCTCGTGCAATCCGGCGACGCTGGCGCGTGACCTGCGGCAGCTCTCGGACCGGGGTTTCACGCTGCGGCGCGTCCGCCCGGTGGACCTCTTTCCCCAGACGTTTCACGTGGAGGCGCTCGCGGAGCTGATTCGCGCCGAACCTTCCCGGTCGCCTACCAAACCACACGATTAAAGCTTATTTACATAGAGTTACGGGGTATGTCTGACTAAACACTCGAACTGCTCCCAAGGCTCGAAAACGGCCTTTCCGGTTCTTTCAGGGTTGAGATAAGGGCTTCGACTGGTGTAGACTGCTGCGGGGAGGAAGAAATGACCCAGCCGAAGAAACGGGTAACTCCGAAGGTCACCATCATCGACAGCAACGGCGCCAGCCAGACCATCAACTACCTGCTCGAGGACCGAGACGAGCTCGAATGGCTGATGGCCGTGGGGCGGAACAAGAACGGTGACATCTTCTTTTACGACACCGGCGGCGACATTCTCCACGACCTCGGAGCGCTGGAGTACGTGAAAGAGCGAATCCTCAGGGACTACTTCGGCGAAATGGACGAATAAATCCTCGGAGCCTGTCCGAGTGGTCGAATCTGTAGGGGCGACCTGCGGTCGCCCTCAGGCGGACGGTCAAGGCGCGATTCAACGCGCCGGCTTCGCCGAACGCCTGAACAGCATCCACAGGAACGCCGCTGCCGCCACGATCATGGCGGCGCTGAGATACTGCCCCCGGGACAATCCCCAGGCAAGCCCCAGATGGGCGTCGGGCTCGCGGAAGAACTCCACCGCGAACCGGACGACGCCGTAGCCGCCGATGAACGCCCAGGTGACGACGCCGGGCAACCGGACCCGCGTCCCCAGCCACGCCAGGAACACCAGCAAAACCGCGCCTTCGAGAAACGCCTCGTAGAGCTGAGAGGGATGGCGCGGCAGCGGGCCGCCGCCCGGGAAGACCATGCCCCACGGCGCGTCGGTGGGGCGGCCGTACAACTCGCCGTTTATGAAATTGCCCAGCCGGCCGAGGCCCAAGCCCAAGGGCGCGGCCGCGAAGATGCAATCCGCCGCGGGATAGAACGGCAGCCTCTGATTGCGCACCCACAGCCACCCCGCCAGCATCGCCCCCAGCATGCCGCCGTGAAACGACATGCCGCCCTCCCAGAAAGCGAAGATCCGCAGCGGTTCAGCGAGATAGTAAGGGAGATTGTAGAAGATCACGTAGCCCAGCCGGCCGCCCAGCACGACTCCGATGGCGACGTAGCTGATGAACTCCGCAAGCTGTTCGTTGCTGAACGAGAGGTTTCTCTTGCGGGCCAGCCACCGGGCCACGAAAAAGCCGCCGACGAACCCGAAGATGTACATGAGGCCGTACCACCGCACCGCCAGGGGGCCGATCTGAAACGCGATGGGATCGATATTGGGAAAAGTCCACACTTCCCTGCTCCACGCGCGCTCAGCCCGCCGGCGTCCGGGTGCGCCGCCGCCTGATCCGCAACAGGATAAAACCGGCGAGAACGAGACCCGCGGCACCCGCGAACGCCGCGAGGCCGTAGTCCTCCGACAGTGGCGGCTCCTCGGTCCCGCTTTCGGAGGCGGCCGCGCTCGCTACCGACCCGTCGCCGAGCAGCGCTGCCACGAGCTCGCGGATGTCATCTTTGTACCAGTCTTTGAACCCGATGGCCTTGGCGATGACCTCGCCCTTGCGGCCGATCAACACGCTCACCGGCAGCCGCATCACCCCGTACCGCCCGGCGATCTCGGCCTCCTTGTCCAGCAGCATCGGGTACGTCAGCTTCTGTTCCTCGGCGAACGCCCGAACCTGCTCGCCGGACTCCATGAAATTCACGGCGACGACCTCGAGCCCCTGGTCCCGGAACTCCCCGTACAGCCGCTCCATGGACGGCATCTCCAGGCGGCACGGGGGGCACCAGGTGGCCCAGAAGTTCAGCAGCACCAGCTTGCCGCGGAACGACGCGAAGTCGACGCGGTTCCCGGTCGCGTCCTCGGTGCTGAAGCCGGGAGATTCCACCAACCCTTCCTGCACGAGGAACCCCTGCTTCTTCAGGCGGTCGCTTTCCACCGCAGCCAGGCCCGCGGGCCACAGGGCGACGAGGAACAGGGCAAGGAGCAGGTGTCGCATGAGCCTGTCAGCCATGACGCGGAACGGTCCCCAGCCCGCCGTCCCCTCCTTCGCCGGCGGCGTTCACCGCCTCGTCCTCGGCAATGAGCCTGCGGGCGATCAACACCAGTATGGGGACGATGTACATGTGACCGCTGACCCACATGATGCCGCCGCCCAGGGCCTGGTCCTGGATCGGACTCAACTTCTCGAGCACCGGGACAGCGGCGTAGAACGGGTAGAGGATCCGCTCGGGCAGGGAGATGGCCATGCCGAGCAGCGTGTTCTGGAGCGTCGCCGCCACAAGGTACACGACCCTCGCCCCCAACGGCCGGGTGGGGCGGTAGAGCGGCGCCGCGTTGACGATGGGCCACCAGAAGAGCACCGCGGTACCGAAGAACAGCCAGTGCTCGAGGTCGTGCAGCCACCAGTATTCCAGCGCCGCCTGATAGAGCGCGGGGTGGTGCCAGCCCCAGAGATTCACCACGTACAGCGTCCAGGCCACGGGCATGAGGGTCAGCACGGACAGCGCCGAGCGGAGCGGAGCGCCGTCGCGGAACAGCCCGGCAAAGCGCTCCCGTACTCCGGCGGGGAGCCCCCACACCACCGCCGCGAAGGGATTGGCCAGCAGGATCCCCAGCGGCGCGATCATGAGCAGCAGGATGTGCTGCACCATGTGCATGCTGAGGCGTTCGGCGGCGAGACGGTCCACCGGCGAAACCAGCGCGGTGAAGAGCGCGGCGATGCCGGCGAGGTAGAGGGCCAGCCCGGACAGGGTGGCGGCGCCGTCGGCCTGGCGGCGCAGCCGAGACCAGCCCGTGAGATAGACGGCCGTGGCCAGCACCAGCACCAACAGGATGTCCACGCGGAAGTTCCAGGGGATCATCCCGAACACCAGCACCAGCGCGTCGAACGGCAAGGGCTCGTCCGCGTGGCCGCCATGACCGTAGAGGGCCGCGGGCCATGACGCCGCCGCCAAGGCCAAGGCGGCCGCCTTCCACCCGAACCGCCCCCGCCCCGACCGCGTTGCCCCGGTCCTCACGGCACCCTCCAAAGGATGAAACCCCAGGAAGGCATCAGCGCCACCGTGCCGAGGAACCAGTACACGGCGGCGGGCGCCGTTGCCGGCCGCGCCTTGAGCCATCTCACGCAGAATTCGGTGACGATGACGCCCAGCAGTCCGCCCGCGGTGGAGAGCGCGAGAAGCGCCTTCATGCCCTTGTCCGGATTCTCCCCGGAGATGCCTCCCAGCAGCACCATCAGGGCGATGATCCAGGCCGGCGCCGCGGCCGCGAGGCCCACGAGCCAGTACCGTTCGGGCTTGCCGAGGCGGTCCCGCAAGCACGCCGATGCCAGCGCACCCGCCAGCACACCGAATAGCCCGACCCAGATGGATAGCGTCACCACCGTTGGCCCTCTCGTCGTCGCCAAGCCGGCTTGACACCGGCCCCCATACGAAATCTAACAGCCCGCACCGTGACTTGAAAGCACGTCCGGCGGGGCTTGCCGGTCATGCCGTCTCCACGTAAGACAGGTAGATCGAGGCCGGCATGCGCTTTTCCATCACCTCCCTGTTCGATCTTGGCGAGCTTCCCGCGGATCTCCGACGCTCCCTCGGCCTCGTGTACGCCTCCAGCCTCATCGTGATCATGGGCACCAACCTGGTCCAGCAGGTGCTGCCGGCCATGACCGAGCCCCTGGGCGTGACCGACGCGCAGATCGGGCTGGTGATCGCCGTCTACACCGCGCCGGCCATCGTGCTGGCGCCGCTGCTGGGCGTCGCCGCCGACCGTTACGGCCGCCGCCCGCTGTTGATCGGCGGCCTGATCCTTTTCGGCGCGGCCGGGACCGCGGTAGCTCTCGCCCCCGACTTCAAATGGGTGCTGGTGTTGCGCACCGTTCAAGGGATCGCCTTCAGCGCCGTTATCCCCCTGACGATCGTGCTCATCGGCGACCTGCTGGAGGGGCGGCGCGAGGTGTCGGGACAGGGGCTCAAGGTGTTCATCGATCGGGTGGGTGAGCTCGTGCTGCCGCCGCTAGGCGGCGTCCTGGCCCTGATCGGATGGCGCTGGCCGTTCGTCACCTACATCGTCGCCATCCCCCTGGGGCTGCTGGTGATCCTGTGGATGCCGGAGACTCGGGGAACGGCTACGTTTTCAGCCAGCCAATACTTCAGGGACGTGTCTCGGGTGGTCCGCAATCCGCGGCTTCTGCTCGCGTTCGCCGCCGGCTTCCTGCGCTTTTTCCTGGACTACGCGTTCTTCACCTACCT
The DNA here is from genome assembly GCA_028818755.1 of Deltaproteobacteria bacterium. Classification (GTDB taxonomy): domain Bacteria; phylum Desulfobacterota; class Binatia; order UBA9968; family JAJDTQ01; genus JAJDTQ01. The sequence continues at coordinate 11,859 of JAPPNF010000176.1, forward strand.
GCCGCTGTTCCTGGTCCGGAGCCATGGCCTTTCCACCGCGGGCGCCGGACTGCTGAGGTCCTTCCACGCCCTCGGGGCCATGGTGACGTCGAGCCAGGCGGGTCGTCTGGCGGGCGCCTGGGACAAGGGGAACCTGGTGCTGTGCGCCTTCCTCGCCAGCGGGGTCGCGCTTCTGTCCATGGCCTTTGCGCCGGGAACAGGGACGATGATTCCGGTGCTGCTGCTTTACGGGGTCGCCAACGGCGTGATCTCTCCGATGCAGAAGAGCCTGCTGACGCAGAACGCACCCCTGGAAGTGCGCGGCGGCATCATCTCCCTGGACCGCCTGAGCCAGCAGATCGCCAAGACCGCCGGGGCGACCGGCATCAGCCTGCTGCTGGGGGTGGCGGAGAGCTCCACCCTGTTCTGGGTCATGGCGCTGCTCTCGTTCGTGAGCGTCGGCCTGATGGCGCCGCTGGCATGGAGCGGGAAGGACCGGGGTAAAAGTGCCCAGAGGTGATGATACGGGCGAATAGTGGTATCAAACTACCCGGAGGACACCCATGCCCAGGTACACTCGTGACCACATCCATCTCAGGAGCCGGGACCCCGAGGCCGCGGTGCAGTATTACCACGACATGTTCGGCGCGGAAATCGTCGAGACCACCCAGACTGACGGACGTCCGCGGATCGACGTCGAGATCGACGGCCTGACCATCTGCATCGCCCAGGCGCTGCCCGACCAGGACCTCGCGCACGCGCCGGACCGGCGCTACATCGGCCTCGACCACTTCGGGCTGCAGGTGGAGGACCTCGACGAGGCCGCCGCGGACTTGAAGAGGCGTGGCGCCGAGTTCATCTCCGAGCCGCGCCTGCTCCGCCCCGGCCTCAAGATCGCCTTCGTGCGCGGTCCGGACGATGTCCGCATCGAGATCCTCGAAAGAACGAACAACGCCACTTAGGGCGGTCTACGCTTCCCGGTACTCGGCGCCGTCGATGGGGAGCTCGGTGCCGAGCCCCTTTTCCCTCGCGCGCTGGTAGAGCAACTCGCCGATGGCTTGGTCTCCCACGCCCCAGAAGGCGTTGTTCTTGTAGAAGCTGATCTGCTCCTCGGACGTGCGGCCCGGCACCTGACCGGCCAGCACCTCGCCCAGATCCCACACGTCGTCCCAGGTGATGACGCCCTGCTGCACCGGGTCCCACAGCACCCCGGGCTCGTCCAGGATCTCCTGCCGCTTCGAGTTGCAGACGATGATGTCGCAGCGCCGGAGCGTCTCGTCGTCCACCTCGCGCCGCTTCTGCTGGATGAAGCCGCCGCGCATGAGGCCGATGTTGCTGGAGACGATGGAGCACAGGTGCACGCCGGGCTCCAGCCAGTTGCCGTCGAAGGTGGGCACGTTGGAGTTGGTCACGGACAACAGGATGTCCACGTCCTGGACCGCCTCGCGGTTGCTGGCGACCGGGCGCACCTCCATGTCCAGGAGCTCGGTCATCTTGGCGGCGAACCGCGTGCGGTTCTCCGGGTTGGGGCTGTAGACCCTGGCCTCTTCGATGCCGGGCACGACGGCCTTGCACGCGAGAAGCTGGCACTCGGCCTGGGCCCTGGAACCGAGGACCCCTACCACCTTGGAGCTCTGGCGCGCCAGGTGCTTGATGCCCACGGCCGTGGAACACGCGGTCTGGACGTTGACCACGTTGTTGGCGTCGGGCAGCTCCTTGACCCGCAACTCTCCCAGCGTAATGCACTTCAACTCGGCGTTGTTGCCGTCGAACATCACCCGCACCGGACGGCTCCGGGTCTGGTAGGTCTGGATGCCGTTGTCGTGGATCATGACGTGCTCGCAGTGGGTCAGGATCCCCGTCACGCCCGCGGAGTTGGGCGCCCCCTGGTGGACGGTGACGCGGGCGTTGGCAACCGAGTGTACGCGGCGACGGAGCGCCCCGAGTTCGCGGTTCTTCGCCCAGTCCATGTAGCCCCGCTCCATGGCGTCCACCGCCTCCTTCATGGTGATGAGTCCGGCCATGTCCTCCGGGCCGAGCAATAGTACCGATGCCATTGAAACCTCCCTGGCGTCTAAGTTCGTTCCTCGGCGCCCTCAGTTGAGCGGCGCCGCTTCCCGTTTCAATAACAGATAAAGCCTTCCCGTGCTCTTCATGTACCCGGCCTGCTCCCCCGCCTCATCACCGCTCCCGAAATAGAGGTCCACCCGCGCCGGACCGCGGATGGCGGCGCCGGTGTCCTGGTTGAGAACGAACCGGACGAACGGGCGCAAGCCCGCAAGCTCGCCGCGCTCGCCCACCACCGGCGTCTCGGTCTCGACGAACAGCAGCGCGCCCTTGGGGTAGAAACGGTGGTCCGTGGCGGCCGAGCGACCGGCGGTGAGCGGGACTCCCAAGCTTCCCAACGGTCCCTCCTCTCCCAATCGGAAGAAGACGTAGCGCTCGTTGCGCGCGAACAGCGCCTCGCGCTCCCCCGGGAACTCGGCGAGATACGCACGGATGCGCTGCATCGACATGGACTCGCGGTCGAGCTTGCCCTCGTCGATGAGGACCTTGCCGATACTGGTGTAGCGCCTGCCGTTGGAGGCCGCGAAGTTGAGCGGCAGCTCGCGCCCGTCGGTCATGCGCAACAGTCCCGAGCCCTGGATGTGCAGGAAGAAGCGGTCCACCGGATCCCGCAGCCAGGCGATCTCGTAGCCCTTGTCCCTGAGGGTGCCCAGGACGTCGATGTCGTGGCGGGAATATCCGGCCGCCTTTCGAGCCCGGCCCCGGCGCCCCCGCAACTCGTCCGGCTCCCGGTATACGGGATAGCGGTGGTCGGAAGTCTCCACCGGGCTGGCGTCGATCACCGGCTGGTAGTAACCGGTGAACAGGACATCGTCCAGCGCCGCGCTCCGGGGCGCCGGGAAGAAATCGAACCGTTCCGCCACCCGGTGGGGCCAGCCTCCGTCCGGTTCCGGCGGCTCGTCCAGGAGCGCCACGAACTCGGTAAGGGAAGCCCGGACGTCTTCCGCGGTCACCTTCCGGGGCCACTCGCCCAGGAGCCGCTCCCCGGGGACTGCGTCGAGGAACCGCAGGCTCTCCGCCACCGCCGCCCTCAGGGAGTTGAGATCGAGGTCGTCGCGGACCTCCCCGGGCGGCTCGGGAGTCGCGGACGGCGCAGGCGGCTGCACCGGCTGGCACGCGCCGAGCAGCGGAAGCGCCGCTAGAGCCATCAGCAGTATGCGCGCCGGTCGCAGGGCCGGAGCGTGTCCGCCCGGTCCGGCGGTTACGGATGAACGCCAAGTGAGCGGCATGGCGTCAGGGCGCCGGTGGCCTGTGGCGCGCGAGAAGGACCGGCGGATGAGCCTCCATCCGCACGCCACCGGGCGCTAGTCCCGGATATCCTGGGTGAACCACTCGGTGGGCAGCTCGCGGCCCATGCCCTTCTCCTTCGCCATCTGGTAGACCCGTCCGGCGCAGGCCGCGAACTGGAGCCCCTGGGTGCCGGCGTTGATGAAGAACGTGGTCTGCTCGGGGCTCGTGCGACCCGGCTTGCGGCCGGCCTTCACGTCCATGAAGTAGTGGAAGTAGTCGCCGGAATAGGCGTCCTGCGTGGGGTTCGGGATGCGCGCGATCTCGTCGGGCTGTCCGGCCACGTAGCCCACGTTTCCGTGGAGCCGCACCATACCCTCGTCCATGGTCAGCACGGTGTTCCGCCCGAGCATGACCGAGACGTCGCAAGCCTCCACCGCGCGAGGGCCGATCTCGCAGGAGCGCACGCAGGTGATGTGGGCGCCGGGCTTGAGCCACTCGGGATCGTCGAACACCACCCGGGTGGAGTCCGTGCAGGCGGACACGATGTCCGCGCCGCGCACCACGTCCTCGGGGCTGTCCACGGCCGTCACCTTGAGGCCCAGGGTCTCGCTCATCTCGGCGGCATACGCCTCCCGGTTCGCCTTGGTGGGGCTGTACGCCCTTACTTCCTCGATGTTCCTCACCTCGTTGAACGCCATGAGGTAGGTCCGCGCCATGCCCCCGGAGCCGAACATGCCCACCACCGAGGCGTCCTCACGGGCCAGCTCCTTGGCGCCCAGCCCGGCGCAGCCCCCTACCCGCATGTGCTGGAGCACGCCGTCGTTGATGATGGCCAGGGGCTCGCCGTTGGCGACGCTGAACACCATGATGAGCCCGCAGTAGTTGCCGGGCTCCATGCAGTACTTCTCCTCGGTGCCGCCCTCGGGCCAGTGGACCACGTCCGACTTCATACGGATGGCGAAGGTGCCGATGGTGCGGCTGGCCCCCTCCATGGTGCCCCAACGGTAGTAGCCGTCGGGACGCCCGCAGGGGAACCATACGTCGAGCCGCGGCCGGTACACCGCGTCGTTGCGGGCGAGGTCCTCATAGCCCGTCTCCAGCGCGTCGAGGCAGGCCTTCATGTCCATCAGCTCTTCCACTTCCTGGTTGTTGATCAGCAGCATGCGGTGTTCCTTTCGGCGGTGGGTTTCGTCAAGCCATACTTCCTATACGATGGAACCCCTGTTGAAAAGCCACTCCCGCGGGCTTCCCTCCTCCGTCATTCCCGCGGAAGCGGGGATCCAGGGTGGTGGAGGGGTGTCCGCGCAGTTGATGATCACGGGTGCGGCTTGTATGCTCTCAGGCCGACCGCCATACGGGACGAAGGCGCGGGTATGGCGATCTCGACAATCGTTCTAGCCATACCGAAAGCCCCATGGACGCCGACATCATCACGAAGCAGCAGAACGCCATGAAGGACCGGGGCCTCGACGCCCTCATCGCCAGTTCTCCCGAAAACCTCGCCTACACCACTGGATTCGTGGTGCCGTCCCAGCTTCTCATGCGCTGGCGCCACGCCATGTGCATCGTCGACCGCTCCGGGCACACGACCATGGTGACCATCGACATGGAGGAGACCACGGTCAAGGCCCACGCCGCCTTCGACGACATCCGGGTCTACCGGGAGTTCACCGACGACCCCATCGCGGAAGTCGCAGAGGCACTTAAGGACCGGGGCCTGGCGGGGACCCGGGTGGGCGTGGAGACGGACTATCTTCCGGCCCGGGACTTCGCCACCCTGCGCGGCCTGCTGCCCGAGGCCGAGTTCGTGGCGGCGGACGAGGTCTTCGGCAAGCTCCGCCAGGTCAAGACCGCGCGTGAGATCGGCCTTCTCCGCTCCTTGAGCCGCATTACGGACGGGGCCATCGGCGGGACCCTGGCGCACGCGCGCCCGGGCATGACCGAGCTGGAGATGGCCGGCGAGCTTACCGCCCGGATCTTCTCGGGCGGCGTGCAGGACTTCAAGCTCATGATCATCGCCTCGGGCGAGCGCAGCCAGTTCCCCAACGTCGGGCCCACCGACAGGGCGCTTCGCGACGGAGACCTGATCCGCATGGAGATATTCGGCGTCCTCGACGGCTACCACGCCGGAGTCTGCCGCACCGCGGTGGTGGGCGAGCCGACGGCGGAGCAGGCGCGCATCTGGGACAACCTGATCGAGTGCAAGTACCTGGTCATGGACCTCATCAGACCCGGGGCCCATGCCGAGGCGGTGTACCGGCGGTTCCTCGAGAAGTTCGACGAACTGGGACTGGAGCCCATCAGTTTCGTGGGGCACGGCATCGGCGTGTTCCTGCACGAGGAGCCCTACCTGGGTCGGTACGGCGAGGAAGTGCTGGAGGAAGGCATGGTGGTGGCCATCGAGCCGCTGGTCTACATCCCCGGTCGCATGGGGCTTCAGAACAAGGACATGCTGCTGGTGACCCGCGACGGCTGCGAACTCCTGTCGGACGCCACCGCCACCGACGAGCTGATCCGGGTCGGTTAGCAAGTCCCCGGCACGCGGAGGCCACATGAAGATCCAATCCATCGAGACCATCCCCGTCAGGCTTCCAACCCGCAGGGTCCACCAGTGGGCCAACCTCAAGACTCCCATCGGAGTCTACCTGCTGGTGAAGCTCACCACCGACGACGGACTGACGGGCCTGGGCGAGGCGCCGGCCCTGAAGGACTGGGGCGGCGACCACATGCGCTACTACGGCGAGACCCCCGCTTCCGTGGCCGGCGTGATCCGGGACATCCTGGAGCCCCACGTCGTGGGCGAGGACCCGCGCCGGATCGAGTGGATCCACATCCTCATGGACCAGGCCGTGAAGGGGTATCCGTATTCCAAGGCGGCTATCGACATGGCGCTCCACGACGTGGCGGGAAAAGCGGCGGGAGTGCCGGCCTACCAGCTTCTCGGAGGGCTCTACCGGGAGTCCGTGCCGATCTCCCACAGCATCGGCCTCATGGACATGGACGAGGCCGTGGCCGAGGTGCGGCGGGTCCAGGCGGAAGGCATCAGGACCATCAAGCTCAAGGGCGGAGTGGAGCCCAGGCGGGACGTAGAGCTGCTGCGGCGCGTGCGCGAGGCCCTGGGGCCGGACATGAACCTCACGGTGGACGCCAACAATGGCTACAAGTCCGCCAAGGAGGCGGTCCGGACCACCAAGGCCATGGAGCCCTACAACATCCTCTACATGGAGCAACCGGTGGAGGGACTCGACGCCATGGCCGAGGTCACCCGGCGAGTGGACACGCCCGTCATGGCCGACGAGAGCGCCTGGACCACCTGGGACATCCTGGAGATCATCGAGAAGAAGGCCGCGGACATCATCTCCATCTACAGCACCAAGCCCGGCGGCCTGCTCAAGGCCAAGAAAGTGGCCGCCATCGCCGAGGCCGCGGGGTTCCCGTGCAACGTCAACGGCTCGGTGGAGATGGGCGTGGGCAACGCCGCCAACGTCCACCTGGCCGCCTCCACCGCGGCGGCGAACCTCGCCTGTGTCATCCCCGTCACCACTCCGGACGCCGAAGCGACCGGACGCATCGCCGGCATCTACTACAAGGACGACATCGTCACCGAGCCGTTCGATTTCGCCGACGGCGCGGTGAAAGTGTCGCACAAGCCGGGCTTGGGGGTGGAACTGGACGAGGAGAAGGTGGAGCAGTACCGGACGGACAAGTGAGAAGTCGGGAATAGCGTCCTTCGACTTCGCTTCGCTACGCTCAGGACGAACGGTGGCCAAGGTGCACGTCCCTTGCGTTGTACGAAACGCGGAGCAAACCATCAGGGAATCTTGTTGGCGATGACCATCAGCAGAGTAGCTGTCCTCGGGGCGGGCAACGGCGGGTGCGCCACGGCCGCGGACCTCGCCATCCGCGGATTCGAGACCCGGCTCTATTCTCGTTCCGAAGAGACCCTGGAACCGCTGCGGCGACGTGGCGGCATCGAACTGGTGGAGGACGGGCAGGAGGCCCTTGGGCAGCCCGACCTCATCACCTCGGCGCTGGAAGACGCCGTGGCCGGGGCCGATCTCGTCACCATTGCCGCACCCGCGGTAGCCCATGAGTTCATGGCCCGCGCCCTGGCGCCGCTCCTGACCGAGGACCAGATGGTGCACCTGAACCCGGGGCAGACCGGGGGCACCCTTCATTTCGTGCACGAGCTGCGGCGGGCGGGGTGCCGCATCCCCGTCCGGTGCTGCGAAACAGTCACGCTCACCTGCATCTGCCGCATGGCTGGACCGGCTCGGGTGGAAATCTACCGGCGCACCGCCAACCTCGGGTGCGCGGCGTTTCCCGCCGAATCGGCGCCGGATCTCCTGCCCGCTGTCGCCGGCGTATTCCCCAACGTCGTACCAGCGGAGAACGTGCTGGACACGGGCCTGTCCAACATCAATGCCATCATGCATCCCGCCGGCATGGTCGGGAACGCCGGCTGGATCGAGCAGCATCACGGGGACCTCCTGTTCTACCGGCAGGCCCTCTCGCCCTCGGTGGCGCGCATGATCCACGGCGTGGACCGGGAACGACTGGCCATCGTGCGCGCGCTGGGGCTTCGTCCGCGCACCTTCGTGGAGATCTTTCACGCCGCCGGGCTCACTTCCGACGCCGCCCTGGAAACCGGCGACATCTTCCAGGCCACGCAGGAGAGCGAGCCCAACAAGACCATCATCGCGCCCACGACCCACGATCACCGCTACGTACACGAGGACGTGGGCTACGGCCTCGTTCCCATGGCGGAGCTCGCGTCCCTGCTGGACATCGACACCCCGGTGATCGACGCGCTCATCACCCTGGCCTCGGAGATGAACGGCGTCGACTACCGCCGCACCGGCTTGACCCTGGCCGGCATGGGACTGGAGGACGCCGACTCTGCCGCCCTTCGCCAGATACTCCAATCCGGATTCCCGGATTCGCAGGTTCACGCGTAGGTCGGATTAGCGAAGCGTAATCCGACAAGGTGTGGACGATGTCGGTCCGCGCCCTCTTTCGTCGTCTTTTATTCCCCGCCCCTTTGTTCTAACCTGACCGCCATGCACGCGGGCTTGTGTTTCGACGGCTTCTACTCGATCCAGGAGATGATCGAGCTGGCGCAACTCGCCGACGACATCGGCATGGACTCCATCTGGATGTCCGACCACATCTGCTTCAGGGACTCCATCGCCTCGGCCATGGCGTTCCTCGCCAGGACCCCGCGCATCAAGGTCAACCCCGCTCCGCTCAGCCCCTACTCGCGCCATCCCATGGTCACCGCCATGGCGCTGGTCACCATGGAGGAGTTCGCGCCGGGACGGGTAGCGGCCACCGCGGGCACCGCCAACCCCACGGCGCTCCGGGAGATCGGGATCGAGGCCGAGCGGATGCTCAGGACCATGCGCGAGTACATGACCCTGCTGCGCCGGCTCCTTGCCGGCGAAACCGTGGAATTCGAGGGCGAGGTTTTCACCCTGCGCGGGGCGCAAATGGGGCTTACGCCGCGGACCGAAATCCCCATCTACATGACCGCGGTCCGGCCCGGGATGTTGCGCTTGGCCGGCGAGGTGGCCGACGGCGCGCTGCTGTCCGCGGGTTGCACCCCGGCGTACATCCGCCGTTGCGTCGACGAGGTGGAGGCGGGCGCCGCCCGGGGCGGAAAGCCGGCCAAGGGAGAAGTGGCCGGCTTCATCGCGGCCTCGGTCTCCGACGATCCGCGGGAAGCCATGGATGCCACCAAGACGTTCCTGGCCTACATCTTCCGCAACAAGCATCACGCCGAGAACATCCGCCTCGGCGGCGGCAGCGTCGATCAGGACAAGCTCGCCGATGCCATCGGCCGGCGCGCGTGGGACGAGGCCAAGGACCTCATCAGCGACGAGGTGGTCCACGCCCACTCGGTAACCGGGACCCCGGATCAATGCCGGCGGCGGCTGGACGAGTTCGTCCGGGGAGGCCTGGACCTCCCATTGCTCATGCCCCTGGGCACCCAGGAACAGCGCAGGCGGGTTGTGGAAATCGCCCGCGAAGACTAGACGGCTCTCTCTTCTTCATTATATTGGGGTTGTTATGACACAAAATATAATGGAGCACCTGAAAGAGATCGCGCGCCGATCCGAGGGCAAATTGGCCGGGTTGACGGAAATTCGGCGCAGTCTGCACCGCCACCCGGAGGCCGGCTGGACCGAGTTCCGCACCACCGGAATGGTGGTGAACCGGCTCCGCGAGTTGGGATATCGGGTGGAGACGGGAAAGGACTGCGTCCATCCGGACGCGGTGCGCGGATGGCCGGAAGAGGCGGTGGTAAGCGAGAGCCGGGTCGCGGCCGGCGACCTGGCCAGGGACATCGAGATCCCCGGAGCCGTGGGCATCCTCGAACGGGGCGACGGCCCCACCGTGGCGCTGCGCTTCGACATGGACGCCACCGAAGTGTCCGAATCCACCGACTCCGCCCACCAGCCGGTGGCGCAGGGGTTCGCTTCCGGCAAGGCCGCGGTCATGCATGCCTGCGGCCACGACGCCCATGTCGCCATAGGCCTCGGCGCGGCCGAGCTTTTGGCCGAGGACCCTGACTGGCGCGGCCGCGTCAAGCTGCTGTTCCAGCCCGCGGAGGAAGGCGGGCGCGGCGCCCATCCCATGGTGGAGGCCGGAGTGGTGGACGACGCCGATTACTTCGCCTGCCTGCACATGGGCGGACCCACGCTGCCGCTCGGAGAGGTAGCGCTGGAGGCCACCCACTTCCTTTCGTCGGTCAAGATGGAGGCACGCTTCCGGGGCGTGGCCTCGCACGCGGGCGGCGCCCCGGAACGGGGACGCAACGCGCTGCTGGCGGCGTGCCAGGCCACCCTGGCGCTGCATTCCCTTCCCCGCAACGGCCAGGGCGCCACCTTCGTCAACGTCGGCGTGCTGAACGCAGGCACCGGCACCAACGTGGTGCCGTCCGGCGCCCACATGAAGTACGAGGTGCGGGGCGGCACGGACGAGATCTGCGAACTCATGGAGGAAGGCGCCCGGCGCTGCCTCGAGGGTGCGGCTACGCTCCAGGGGGTCGAGGTCGATACCGAGATCACCGGCCGCACCATCGGCGCCAAGTCGGACGGCGAGATGAAGGACCACCTGGCCTGGGTGGCCGGATCATCTCCAGTCGATTTCCGCGTCCACGACGCCCGTCCCCTGGGCGGCGGCGAGGACGCCACCTACTTCATGCGCCGGGTCCAGGAACGCGGCGGCAAGTCCCTCTACTTCCTGCTGGGGGGAAGCACCCCCACCGGGCACCACACCTCCACCTTCGATGTGGACGAGCGGGCGCTGGCCCACGGCGCGATGCTCATGGCCGGCATGGTGTTGCGGCTCACCGGGTCGGGCGCATGACGGCGCCCGAGATCAAGGTAGACGAGGCGGCGCTGGTGGACCTCGCCAGCGAGTTGGTCAAGATCCCGAGCTTCTGTCCCGACGAGACCCCGGTAGCGCTCTTCCTGCGTGACTACCTCTCGGAACGCGGCCACGAGGTGATGCTGCAAGAAGTGGAGCCCGGCCGCCACCAGACCATCGCCACCCTCAAGGGCGCGGGCGGCGGCCCCAGCCTGATGTTCAACGGCCACATGGACATCAACTCCCTCACCCGTGGGGGCAAGCGCGATCCCTGGACGCCGGTGGTGGAGGGCGACCGGCTCTACGGCCATGGCGTCCAGAACATGAAGGGTGGCGTCGCCGCCATGATCGAGGCGGCCGAGGCAGTCCGGCGCGCCGGCGTCAAGCTGCGCGGCGATCTGGTGCTGGCCTGCGTGGTGGGCGAGACCCAGGGGGGCGAAGGCACGCACTTCCTCATGGAGAGCGGCTTCCGCACCGACGCGGCGGTGCTGACGGAGCCCTTCGGCATCGGAAACCTCGTTACCGTGCACGGCGGCATCGTCCACTTCGCCGTGCACACCTATGGCGTCACCGGACACGTGAGCAAGATCGAGGAGACGGTGAACGCAGTGGGGCAAATGACCCGGGTCATCGAGGCGCTCCGGAGCGTCGAATTCACCTACACTCCCAGGGCCGACCTCCCTGCCCTGCCCCGCCTCAATGTCGGCAGCATCATCGGCGGCCGCGGCGAGGGTTACGTGCTAACCGAGCCGCCCTACGTGCCCGACCTCTGCACCATCATCGTGGACGTGCACTTCGTTCCGGGACAGAGCGCGGAGTCGGTCATCGCCGACGTGAGGCGCACCCTTGACCCACTGAAGGACGGCGACCCGGGCTTCGATTACGCCATCGAGATCCCGCCGCCGGCCTACTTCAAGGGCTGCCGGCGGCTGGTCATGGACCCGCTGGACGTGCCCGCGGACGCCGCCATCGTCCAGGCGGTAGCCCGGAACCACGAGAAGGTCACCGGCTCGCCGCCCAAGCTCATCGGCGCCCACCTGCCCATGTCCTACTCCGCCGGCGACAGCTGCTGGCTCTGGAAACACGGCATCCCCTGCCTCCACTACGGTCCCGGCGGCGGCTTCCTGGACCCCGGCCCGGACGGCAGCTACATCTTCATCAGCGAGATGGTGACGTGCGCGGAAGTGCTGGCGCACACCGCAATGGACGTCTGCGGCACGGCATGAGTGCGTCCTTCGACTTCGCTTCGCTGACGCTCCGCTACGCTCAGGACGAACGGAGAGCCGATGAATACTGAGGCAGGAAACCCCGACTTCGACATCACCGGAGCGGTGGACCTGCATGTTCATTGCGGGCCGGAAGGGATCCCGCGGCGCTTCGACGCGGTGTCGCTGGCGCGGCACGTGGGTGAGACCGGTCTCGGCGGCGCCGTGCTCAAGTCGCACATGACCGCCACCGGGAGCTGGGCGCAGATGGCCCACGATGTCACCGGTGTGCGCCTGCACGGCTCGGTGGTGCTCAACCACTACGTCGGCGGTATCAATCCGGCGGCCGTCCGCGGCGCCCTGGGCCCATCGGCCGACGGCGAGCCCTACCTCAAGGTGGTGTGGCTGCCTACGGTCCACGCGGGCGCCCATCTCACCGCGCGCCACCACGAAGGCGAGCGGTACGACATCCCGCCCGAGTGGTGCGGCGGCACGGTCTCGGCCCTGGCCCGGCCGACGGCCGAGGTGGAACCCATCAACGTGCTCGACACCGGCCTGCGCCCGCCACTCGACGAGATCCTCCGTATCGTCGCCCATAACGACCTAGTGCTGGCCACCGGACACGCGGGGCGGGACGAGGTGTTCTACTTAATGGAGCGGGCCGGCGTCCTCGGCGTCCGCAAGGTCATCGTCACGCATCCCTGCTACGATCCCCCGGCGATCGGGGTATCGGAGTTGGCGGAACTGGCCGCCGCCGGGGCCTACATCGAGCTGAGCTTCATCCTGGTGGACTTGGGACTGGTATCGTTCGCGGAGACCGCGGCGATCCTGAGGCATGTGGGCGCGGAGCAAACGATCTTGTCGACGGACGTGGGCCAGGTGGACCGGGTAGCTCCAGCGGAAGGACTGGCGAAGCTCGGCGCCGGACTGCTCGCCGAAGGAATCCCGCGCAACGACGTCGATACCGCGATGAAACACAACCCCCGGCACCTGATGTCGGCTCGCTGACCCGGTCCTGCCCCACGAACCGACCCGTTCACCTTGGGCGTAGCGTCAGCGAAGTCCAAGGCGCCCACCAACCCCGTTCGCCCTGAGCCCTTCGACAAGCCCAGGACAGGCGTAGCTTCAGCGAAGTCGAAGGGCGCCTGCTTGACAGCCCCTACCAGGCCATCTCCAGGCACTCCAGCACCTGCGACGCCGAGTGGATCTTCTTGGGGTTGTTGTGGGTGCTGATGTCGTCCAGGGCCGCCTCGGCCAGCGACGGCAGTGCGTCGCGCGGGATCTCCAGGTCCCGGAGCCGCAGCGGCAGTCCCATGTCGACGTTCATACGGTACACCACCTCGGGGGCCTCGGCCGCGGCCTTGAGGTCGTCGGGCTCGTTGACCCCCATGACCCGGGCCATGCGCGCCATGGCGTCGGTGGTGCCGTCGAGGTTCCAGCGCATGGCGTAGGGCAGCATCAAGGCGTGGATGTTGGCGTGGGGCACGGTGAAGCGGCCGCCGATCACATGGACGATGCCGTGGTGAATGCCGGTCCAGGCGCTGTAGACCCCCAAGCTGGAAAGAGTTGCCGCCACCTGCATTTCGCCGATGGCCTCCAAGTCGTTCATGTCCGCCACCAGCCGAGGCAGGTAGGTGGTAATGGGTCCGATGGCCGCCAGGCAGTAGGCTTGGCTCAGAATCTGGGTCTGGGTCGAGTATACGGCCTCCACGCAGTGCGCCAGCGCGTTCATTCCGGACGCCGCCAGGAGCTTGGGCGGGGCCGTCTGCGCCGCCTCCGGGTCCAGCATGACCGTCCGCGGCGACATCTTGGGATCGGCCAGGATGAGCTTGTGGCCTCCTTCCGCCAGCCCCGCCGAATAGCTGTACTCGCCGCCGGAAAAGGTCGTCGGGATGGCGATGTGCGGCAGCTTGGGCGCCGGCATGGGCGGCACTTCCTTCTTGTCCGGCGGGATGAAGTGGGTGGCCAGATCCTTGAGCGGACGGCCTTCGGCGAGAAGCGCGGCCATGCCCTTTGCGGTGTCGATGGAGCTGCCGCCGCCGACGCTGACGAACGCGTCTGCGCCCGCATCGGCGGCCTGCTTCGCCGCCACCCCGATGGAGTCCGTGGGCGAATGCGGCTGCACCGTGTCGAAGACTCCGACGCACATATCGCCCAGGGCCTCGCGCACCGCATCCAGCAAGTACGTCCTGGTGATGGAGGGCGACGTCACCACGAACACGCGCCCGGCGTCCAGGCGCCGGACCTCGTCGGCCAACTGCTTGACCACTCCCCGGCCGAAAACGATGCGCTCCACGCGCGGGTTGCTGTACTCGAACGCTGAAACCGCCATCCTTCACCTCCTCGATGATCCGTAAGGTTTGGGATACCGCGCCGGGTTTGTCAACGACCCCTCAGCCGCCGTGGCTAAGCACCCACACTCCGCCGACGATCAGGACCGCGGCCAGCCCGTCGCGCAGGGTCACGGTTTCCAGAGCCCGCAGAGTGAAGTGGGACATTACGAAGGTAATGAGCGGCGAGAGGCGCCAGATGGGCGCCACCAGGACAGCGGGCGCCAGCAGGAGCGCTTTGTAGGTGCACAGCGATGCGATGGCTTCGGTGATACCCGCGATGGCGAAGAGTACCGCGCTGACGGCCGGGACTCTCTCCCGCCGAAAGGGATAGATACCCAGCGAAGGGCCTGCGGTGAACAGGAACACCGTGGCGGTAATATGATTGACCAGCGTCCCCAGGGCTGGTACGGCAGCGGCCACCAGCCCCCATTTCTTGAAGATGGGATTGATCCCGAACGCCAACGAGGACAGCAGCGGATACATGAAATAGACCAACCGGTTGGCGGACCCCTCCGCTTCCGGCGTGCTCCCGGTCAGCAACAGCACGCCGACCACGATCACCACCACCCCGGCGCCGATCTCCCAACCCACATGTTCGCCCAGGAGCGCCCACCCGAGGAGTACTGTGATGAGCGGCGAGGAGTTCTTCACCGTGACCGACTTGGAGGCGCCCACGCTATCGATGCCCAAGTTGAAAAAGACCTTCCCCAGGCAGGCGGCCACCCCCGTCAGCATGAAGGAAAGCAACGGAGGCCAGTCCAACACCATGAACTCCCCGCGCCACGCCGTCGCCACCAACAGGGTCGCCAGGGACCAGTACTGGATCATCATGGTCGCCATGCTGACGCTCGACCCCACCAGGCCCTTCTTGATCAGAGCGGGAACCACGCCCCAGATGATGCCGGCGGCCAGGGCGTAGAGGATGGCTTCGGTAGTGTCGTCGATCATGGGATGGACACGCAAACGGATAGATGAAGGCGATGACAACGTCAATCACGCGGCACGTGCCGGAGGACAACACACCGCAACGCGCGGATTGATTCCCTGCCGGGCGGATGCTACACGGGACCACCATGAGCGACGTCCGTTTCATCGACACCACCGTGCGCGACGGCAACCAGAGCCTGTGGGCGCTGAACATGCGCACGGACGCCATGCTGGCAGTGGCGGAACACATCGACGAGGCGGGATTCGAGTCCGCCGAGTTCTTCGTCACGGTGATGTTCAAGAAGCTGGTGCGGGAGCAGAAGGAGGACGCCTGGGACTGGTTCCGGCTGGGGACGAAGCGGTTCAGGAAGACGCCGCTCAGGCTCCATGGCGGCCTCAAGATCATCGAGAAGATCCCGGTGTGCGTGTTCGAGCTGATGATCAAGCGGATCATGGACTACGGCATCACGCTCACGCGCACCTCCAACTCCTGGAACAACTACGACGAGTTCGACGTGGAGAAGACCGAGCTCAAGAAGCTCGGCATGGATACGGTGGTCAACCTCATCTACTCGGTGTCGCCGCGCCATACCGACGAGTACTACGCGCGAAAGGCGCGCGAGGCCGCGGCCATCAACCCGGTGCGGATCTGCTTCAAGGACGTGGGCGGGCTACTCACCCTGGAGCGGGCGCGCACGCTGATCCCCATCGTACTCGAGAACATCGGCGACACGCCGGTGGAGTTCCACGCCCACTGCAACAACGGGTTGGCGCCCTTGTGCTACCTCGAGGCCGTGGACATGGGCATGACCACGCTGCACACGGGCATCCCGCCGCTGGCCAACGGCTCGGCGCAGCCGTCGATCTTCAACGTGGCGCGCAACCTCCGGGCCATGGGGCACAACCCGCTCATCGACGAGGAGGTGCTGCGGCCGGTGACGGAGAAGCTCCAGTACATCGCCCGGCGGGACAACCTGCCGGTGGGCCGGGTGGTGGAGTACGACGAGTCCCAGTACACGCACCAGGTGCCCGGCGGCATGATCTCCAACTTCCGCCACCAGCTCGCGCTCATCGACATGCGCGACCGGCTCGACGCCATCCTTGAGGAATGCGTCCGGGTGCGCGAGGAGTGGGGCTATCCCATCATGGTGACGCCGCTGTCCCAGTTCGTGGGCACCCAGGCCGCCATCAACGTCATCTGCGGCGAGCGCTACAAGGAGGTCACCGACCAAGCCATCCAGTACGCCCTGGGCTACTGGGGACGGGAAGGCGCCGAGTACATGGATCCCGAGGTCAAGGAAAGAATCCTTGGGCGGCCCCGCGCCAAGGAATGGGAGCACTGGGAGCTGCCCGCGCCGTCCATCCAGGAAGTGCGCCGGCAGATCGGCGCCACCCATGTATCGGACGAGGAGTTCCTGCTCTGGGTCTTCGCCGGCGAGGAAGCGGTGAAGGCCCTGCCCGACGGCGACCGGCCGCGGGAATACCTGAACGCCGGCACCCCCCTGGTGCGGCTGGTGGGAGAGCTCACCCGCCAGGACAAGGCCAGCCACATCTACATCCGCAAGCCGGACTTCTCGCTGACCCTGGGGCGCGCTTGACTGGGTGGTGATAGTCTGTCGGGAAGTGTCGGATCAGTTGAAGAAGGCCTTGATGACCAGACTGACGACGCCCGCCAGGACGATCGCCAACATGACCTCAACGCGGACCGAGCGGTACTCGATGCCCGTGAGGCGAGACTCGTATCCCGCGATCTCTTCAGCAGCCTCGCGGGCCTTGTCGTCCGGGGCGCCGGCGGCCTTGAGCGCTTCGTAGGTCTTGGAGAGCATCATGGCCATGCAACGAGTATAGCGATTCCCGGAGCACATGCAAAAGGAGACCCTGTCCCGCCGGGGTCGCGATCTCCGAATTCGCAAGATTGACACGCACCCGCCGATCGGATAATCCCGAAAGACGGTCATCCGCCATCCGCGACCGCTCCATTCCATTCCAGGAGGGAACCAAGTGACCTCAACCAACCCGCGACGCATCATCGACGGCGACGGACACGTAGTCGAAGACATTTCGGCCATCATCGACAACATGCCGCCGGAGTACATCGGCAAGACCTTCTCGGAGGCGCGCGCCAAGAGCCCGTTTCCGCCCATCGACCACCTGCACTCGGCCAACCGCCACTACGTCCCGGAAGGGGCCTTCGCCAACGTCGGGCCGGAGGGCTGGGAAGTGTTCCTGGAGGACGTGCGCATCGACGCCACGGTGCTCTACACCAGCGCCGGGCTGGCCTTCGGCAAGATCGTGAGCCGCGACTGGGCCATCGAGCTGGCGCGGGCCTACAACAACTGGATCCACGAGACCTACGTGGCCCGGAGCCCGCGCTTTCAGGCCATGGGGCTGATCCCGCATCAGGAGCCCAAGGCCGCGGCCGAGGAACTGCGCCGGATGGTGGAGGAACTGGGCCTGTGCGGCGCCATGCTGCCGTCCACCGGCGCCAACATGCCCCACCTGGGCTCCGAGCGTTACTGGCCCATCTACAAGGAGGCGGAACGGCTGGGCTGCGCCATCGGCATCCACGGCGGCGCCCATGAGGGCATGCTCATGGACGACCTGACGCCGTACGCGCCGGTGAACGCCCTGGGCCACCCCATGGGGCAGATGATCTGCTTCGCGGGCATCATCTTCAACGGCGTCCTGGACAAGTTCCCGGGGCTGCGCATCGGCTTCCTGGAGGCGGGCTGCGCGTGGCTGCTCACCTGCCTCGAACGCTTCACCGGCTCCTGGGCGAGCCACGTGCAGTATGACCCGCGCGGCCGTTTTCTCGACCTCGGCGACGGCATGAACTTGACCGACTACATCTGCAAGCACATCGACGAGGACCGCATCTTCGTGGGCGTCGAGGGCGACGAACTTTCCATCGCCGAGGCCGTGCGCGTGGTGGGCAACAAGCCGTTCCTGTTCTCGTCCGATTACCCCCATGAGGTGGATGCGGCCACCTGCAAGCACGAGCTGCAGGAGCTGGAGGAGAACGAGGAACTGAGCGACGACGACAAGGACGCCATCCTCTTCCGCAACGCCCAGCGCTTCTACCGGCTGGGCGAGGGAGCGGCGCAGACGGGAGGCCAACGGTGAGCACGATACAAGATCAGACGGTGGTGGATGGCGACGGCCACGTGGTCGAGGACCACGAGGCCATCTGGCAGCGCATGCCGGAGGACTACCGGGTCAACAACTGGTCGGTGCGCAGTCCCTTCGGGCCCAACGACCACCTGCATTCGACCAACCGTCATTTCGTTCCCGAGGGCGCGTTCGCCAAGGTGGGGCCCGAGGGATGGATCGAGTTCCTGGAGGACGTGGGGGTCGAGAGCACGGTCCTCTACCCTTCCAACGGCCTCACCCTCGGCCGGGTGGTGAGCCGCGACTGGGCCATCGAGCTGTCGCGCGCCTACAATGACTGGATCCACGACGAATACACGGCGCGGAGCCCGCGCTTCCAGGCCGTGGGACTGATCCCGCTGCATGAGCCGGACGAGGCGGTGGCGGAGCTGAGGCGCATCGTCAAGGAGCTTCACTTCGCCGGCGCCATGCTGCCGGGGACCGGCGCGGCCCAACTCCAGAACCACCTGGGCGACGAGCGCTACTGGCCCATCTACGAGGAGGCGGACCGTCTCGGCTGCGCCTTGGGCATCCACGGAGGCGTGCACGACAACATGGGCCTCGACGACATGAGCCCCTATGCACCGGTGAACGCCCTGGGGCACCCGTTCGGACAGATGGTGAACTTCGCCGGCATCGTCTTCAACGGGGTCCTGGACCGCTACCCCAACGCCCGCTTCGGCTTCCTGGAGGCCGGGGCCGCGTGGTTCGTGAACTGCCTGGAGCGGTTCGAGCGCTCCTGGAGCAGCCACATCCAGTACGACCCCAGCGGGCGCTTCCTCCAGCTCAAGGACAACGAATCGGTCACCGACTACGTCCTCAAGCACGTGGACGCGGGCCGGATCTTCGTGGGCGTGGAGGGGGACGAGTTGACCCTGCCCTTCGCGGTGCGCATCGCGGGCAACAAGCCGTTCCTCTACTCGTCCGACTTTCCCCACGAGGTGAACCACGCCACGGCGAAGGAAGAGATCCACGAGCTGCGGGAAAACCCCAAGCTCACGGACGACGACAAGGCGGCGATCCTGCAAGGCAACGCCCGGCGCTTCTACAATCTAGGTTAACGGCTCACCGGGCATTTCGTGGCGACGCGCCGCCAACCTCCCCTCTCTGTCCCCTTCTTCTACGGCTGGGTTGTCGTGGCGCTGACCTTCTGCGTCAACCTCACCGCCGCGGGCACGCGCTCCGCTGCAACGTTGCTGATCAAGCCGCTGGAAGCGGAGTTCGGCTGGGGCCGCGCCCTGGTTTCCGTGCCGGGCAGCATGAACCTGCTCCTGTTCGGTATCGGAGCGCCGGCCGCGGGCTGGCTGGTGGACCGCTACGGCGTCCGCCGGGTGGTGTATTATTCCCTGGGCATGGTGACCGCGGGCCTCTTGGCAACGGCCTTCATCCAGCAATGGTGGCAGCTCCTGCTGTTCTGGGGCCTGGTGGTGGGCGTTGGCACCAGCGCCACCCCCGTGCTGGCCGCGGCCGTCGCCAACCGCTGGTTCGTCAAGCACCGCGGCGTCACCATCGGCCTCCTCACCAACGGCAACGCCGCCGGCCAGATGGTCTTCCTACCCCTGCTTTCACTCGTCATCCTCGCCAGCGGCTGGCGCGGCAGCATGCTGTTCATGGGCGCCGTCGCCTTCGGCCTGATGGTGCTGGTGGGGCTGTGGATGCGCGACGACCCGGAGGACGTCGGCCTGGAGCGCTACGGACTGGCGGCCGGCGCGCAGACCGGTCCGGGCGCCGCGCCGGCGGAGCCGCCGGCATCCGCCACCCCCATTCGGGACGCCTTCCGCAGCCCCACGTTCTGGCTGCTGAGCGCCGGCTTCTTCGTCTGCGGCGTGACCGCCAACGGGCTCATCGGCCTGCACCTGATACCCCACGTGGTGGACGAGCTGGGCATCCCCTTCTTCACCGCCAGCCTGATCTTCGGCGTCATGGGCGGCATCAGCTTCATCGGCACCATCGGCGCCGGCTGGCTGGTGGACCGGGTGGATGCCCGCAAGGTGCTGGCCCTGGCCTACTTCCTGCGCGGCTGCGCGCTGTTCCTGCTGCCCTTCGTCGACACGCTGCCCGGGCTGATCGTGTTCGCAACGGTTTACGGCATCGACTGGTACGCCACCGGCCCCGCCACCACGGCCATTGCCGCGGACACCTTCGGCCGGCACGCGGTGGCGCGCATCTTCGGCTGGATCTTCCTGGCGCATCAGCTCGGCGCCAGTTCGGCGGGCAATATCGCCGGCATCGTGTACGATGTCTTCGGCGAGTACCAGTACGCGTTCCTCGCCGGAGCCACCATGGCTATCATCGCCGCCGCCCTGGTGATGCAGATTTCGCCCAAGGCGCCACGGTTGAGCCCGGCGCCGGCGTGAAGCGGGCCGAAGCAGTCGGTAAGCGTTCGCCAATTCGTTGAACACGGAGGCTTCCATGCAACTACCGCCCATCGCCGCCACCACCATCGGCAGCTTTCCGCGGCCCCGGTGGCTGGCCAATGCCGTCCGCAGCACGGTCACCTTCAATCTCGAAGGGGAGCTGTTGGAGGAAGGCCTCGATGACGCCACCACCCTCGCCATCCGCGGCCAGGAGTTGGCGGGCCTCGACCTCGTCACCGACGGCGAGCAGCGGCGTCCCCACTTCATCGACCACATCCTGAACTCCATGGAAGGCGTGGACACGGTGAACCGCGTACCCAAGGGCGTCTACCGGCGGCGCGACGACGTACACCAGGTGCCCCGCGTATACGGTCCCATCACGCGCCGGACCCCGGCCGTGGTGGAGGACCTCCGGTTCGCGAAGGGGCGCACGGACCGCCCCGTGAAGATGGCGGTGCCCGGACCCATGACGGTGGTGGACAGCACCAGCGACGATCACTACGGCGGGGACGAAGCCGCCATGGCCATGGACGTGGCCGCTGTCATCAACGCGGAGCTGCGGGACCTCCAGGCCGCAGGCGCCGACGTGGTGCAGATCGACGAGCCCGCCATGACCCGCTACCACGAGAAGGTGGCGGCCTACGGCGCCCGTGCCCTCGACCGCTGCATCGAGGGGATCACCATCCCCACCATCGTCCACTTGTGTTACGGCTACCCCGGCGGCAAGAGCCTGCAGCACGAGTACGAGTACCCGGAACTGTTCCCGCTGCTGCTCGAAACCGACATCGGCGGCTTCGCGGTGGAGTTCGCCCGCAGCCACTACGACCCGGCGATCCTCGAGGTGTGCAAGGAGCGGCTCGTCATGTTCGGCGCCGTGGATCCCAGCGACGTGCCGGTGCCGCCGGTGGAATCGGTGGTGACACGTGTGCGCGACGCCCTGCGCTACCTGGAAGCGGACAAGCTTCTGCTGGCGCCGGACTGCGGCCTCATGACCGTGACCCGGGAGCTGGCCTTCGCCAAGGCCACGCTGCTGGCGGACACCGCGGCCGAACTGCGGCGGACCCTGTAATCCCGGGAGTCTTTGCAAGACCATGTACCGAGCCGTGAAACTTCCCGACCGCGTCGCGGGACGCCTGTATCTGGGCAGCATGCCGGGACGCTACGAGGTCTTCCAGGAGGCGTTGCAGGCCATTTCCGAGCATGGCATCACGCGGGTGGTCTGTCTCGTGCCGTCCGACGAGTTGCAGGACAAGTCGCCCCTCTACGCCCGCGCCGTGCGGGAGCAGCGGGTTCCGTGGGTGCACGAGAGCTTCCCCATCGAGGACTTCGAGGCGCCCGCGGACCGGGAAGCCTTCTGGGCTCTGACGCGGAGGGTCGCCGCACTGCTGGCCGCCGGAGAGACCATCCTCGTGCACTGCGCCGCCGGTATCGGCCGCACCGGCACCCTTGCGGTGTGCCTGCTGCTGGCACTGGGGCTGACCGCAACCGAGGCGCGCGCCGCGGTCAGGAGAGCAGGCTCCAGCCCCCAGACCGCAGCCCAAGAGGACCTAGTTCATTGGGCCGCCGGACTGGACCCGGCGGCCTGAAATCTTCCTTCCCCATCCGCATCATGGTAAGAGAAATCGAGCCCAAGCTGCCTGAAAGGGGGACACGAAGATGAGCAGCATCACACCGCCTCTCAACTTCGCCAAGTGGATCGACGAGCACCGTCACCTGCTCAAGCCGCCGGTGGGCAACCAGGTGGTCTACAAGGACACCGAGTTCACGATCATGGTGGTCGGGGGACCCAACACCCGCAAGGACTACCACGTGGACGAGGGCGAGGAGTTCTTCTACCAGCTCGAAGGCGACATGACCCTCAGGATCATGGAGGACGGCGCGCCCCGGGACATCCCCATCCGCGCGGGCGAGATCTTCCTGCTCCCTCCCCTGGTGCCGCACTCGCCGCAGCGGCAGGCCAACACCGTCGGCCTCGTCGTCGAGCGCCAGCGGCGGGAAGGAGAGCTGGACTGGTTCCAGTGGTACTGCGACGACTGCAACGCAAAGATCTACGAGGAATCGGTGCAGCTCACCGACATCGTGACCCAGCTCCCGCCCATCTTCGAGCGCTTCTGGAGCAACGACGACAACCGGAAGTGTGACGGCTGTGGATCGGTGATGGAGCCGGTCAACTGAGCCGCGGGGCGGACGCACCCTACTCCAACCTCTACCGCGGGCTGGCCAACGCCCTGACCCTGGGGCGCTTCGTCGCCCCGGTTCCCTTCATCTACCTCATGCTGGAAAGCCACGGTGGGGCCTCTCGCTCCGCCGGCGCGCTGCTGTTCCTGCTCTATCTGCTGACCGCGTTCTCCGACCTGCTGGACGGGTACTTCGCCCGCAAGGCTGGCCCCGGCAGCGCCGGATGGGGCCGTCTGGACGTGTTGGCGGACGTATGGTTCAACGCCTCGGCCCTGCTGGCCGCGGCATGGCTCGGGTTGGTGGGCTACTGGGTGCCGCTGGGAGTGGTCGCCCTGGCGGCGCAATTCCTGCACCGGAACCGAAGTGCCACCGCCGGCCCGCCTGTACGGCTCCGGGAGGACCTTCCGGGAAAGGCAGCCGGCGTCATCTACTACCTGCTGGTGGGATTCGTGTCCCTTGGGGTCTGGCTCGACGGCGGCCGGTGGCTGCCCTGGGTCTCCTGGGCGGGTGATGCGGCCTTTCTCTACACCGCGCTCGTGTTCATGCGAAATCTGAGAAAGCGCCCGAGTCCACGGCAGGCACCCACCTGATCGTCATCCCGTTCCCTGTCGAAGGCTTGCCCTTACCGCACCGGACCGCTCGGCTTGACACGATTCCCTCTTTGTCTAGAATTGACGCTATTTTCCTTTAATAAAATTATTCCTTTAATAAAACTGCTTCAATCGTTCGATTCCCGGGAGGAGATTCATGTTCCGAATCGCTCGTGCAACACCGATGGCGGCCGCGCTGGCCGTAGTCGTGTCGATTGCGTCGACCATGGGGTGCGGCGGAGGAGAGAAAGCGACCCGGCCGATACCGCCGGCGCCGCCGCCGGTCGCCAGCCCCGGAGGCGCCCTCCCCTCCGATTACGACGGCGCCCGGCCCGATCCGGCCACGGCGCAACTCTACCGCATCGACGACCGCGGCGTCGAGCGCCCCTACGCCTACGCCGGCCCGGCCGATCCGGTGCGGGTCGTCGTGGACGACAGCGGCGTCGACGTGCGCGCGCGCGCCATGACGGGAAAGATCGCCCTGGAACAGGCGCAGATGGCTTTCAAGGTCGACGCGCGGGACGCGGAGGCGTTCGGCGGCTGCACGCGGCAAGAGCGGTGTCGGGTTCACCTCATCGACTCCAGAGGCGACGAGGCGCGCCGCAACGAGCAGATCGCCGCGCTCGTGTACCGGCACGGCGGAGCCGACCGGGAAGGCGGCTGGCTGGTGTTCGACGAGGGGGCGCGGGACGGCGAGCAGTGGTGGGAAATCCCCGCCTTCGACGATGCCGAGAGCTACATGGTGCACGGGACATGGGTCGCGGGAGTCGCGGTCCAAACCGGCGAGACTCTGGCAAGCGGGACATCCTCGTTCGCCATCGTACCGTTTGCCGAAAAGATCGGCGGAGGAAGCCGGGAGGCCTTGGCGGCCTTGGAGCGGGAAGTGCAGGCCGCCAAGGACGCCGGGACCCTTTCGGACCTCGATCGAAGGCTCGCAGAGGAATGGAGGCGGTACTACGCGCGGGGCGATGTCATCAACGCCAGCAAGGGGCGGCCCACCACCCACCAGCGGCTCGCGGACGTTCATGATGACCACCAGGCCATCTTCAGGTACTTGCATGCGAACCGCCCCGGTCTGCGCCAGCGTTACGACGCCTACACCCAGAGCGAGGTGAGCCCCGCCCACCGGACCATCACCGTCTGGGCCGCGGGAAACGAACGCGAGCACCTGGGCGACGAGGCGCGCGGGATGGAGACGCTGGGGCCCTACTACATCCCCGAACTGCGCGGACACACGGTGGTGGCCACCGCGCTCAACATCGGTCCCGGAACCGGCGAGACGCCGATGGAGCCGGCCGCCGGCAGCGATCCGGACGACGACCACCGCCCCATGGTGCCGGTGGACGCGAGCCGCCCCAGGCTGGCGCTCTACGCGCACCACTGCGGCGCGCTGCCGGATGACTGGGACGCGCTGACCCACGGGCGCCACTATTGCCTCGCGGCCCCGGGATGGCACCGCGTCGAAGACGGCAAGGGCAACGTACTGGAGGCCGGGGGGACCTCGTTCAGCGCGCCTTACGTCAGCGCGGTCATCGCGGAGATGATGTCGCGCTTCCGCGGCCAGGTGGGTGCCGGCGAGATCGTGCGGCGGCTCATGAACACCGCCGACAACAGCGGGGTCTTCGCCGACGTGGAGAGCTATGGCGCAGGGAGGATCGACCCGCGGGCGGCGTTGAGCGCCCGCGGGCGGACGCGTACCGGAAGGGCCAGCCGCCAGGCGGCGATCGAAAACACCTACGTGCGGCTCCCGTCGGCCTACGGCGACGCCGCGGAGTCCCTTGCCGGCGTCGGCGTGGCTGCCTTCGACGCCGACAACTTCCCGTTCTGGACCCGGTTCGGCACGCTGTTGCGCACCGGAGAAACACGGGAAACAACCGTCATCCCGACGCCCGGAACCGGGGACACCGACCGCTTCCAGTGCGGCGGAGTGCGCGACTTCGTCCCGGACGCGGTGTGCGCCGAAGGAGAGCCCGGACAGCCCTTCCGGGGGCTTGCCACGCCGAATGGTGCGGGTACCACGATGGGGCTCGCGCCGGGCTGGAGCGTGGCGGCGTTCGCGGAACCCGGCGGGAGGCTGGACGGCGAAAGCGGCGGCGCCCTCGCCATCGGGGGTGGCTCCGCGCTGATGGCGGTCGCAAGAGAGCTGCGCGGTTCCGTCGGAAAGAACACGGGATGGGGCTGGCACGCGCGGGTGAATCTGGCGGCGGACCTGCCCTATCGCCTGGACGGCGGCGAAAGCTCGATGATCACCCTGGGATCGGCGCTGCTCTCGGCATGGTCGGCGGGAGTCGAGCGCAGTACCGGACTGGTGCGGAGCACTCTAAGCATCGAGCAACCCGCAAGGGCGGAGGCCGGCGCCGGCCGAATCCACATACCGGTGGGACGCACGCGCGACGGCGAGAGGCGATACGAGGAGCATGGCTTCGGCCTCGCGCCGAGCCGGCGGACCCTGGTGCTCAGCGTGATGCACGAGCAACCGCTTGGAAACGGCACGCTCGCGACGCGCATTTCGCACGCCATCCACCCCGGCCACCGGCCGGGACCGCCCGAGACCGCCGCCGGGATCGCCTGGTCGACGCGCTTTTGACGAGCTTTCGCCTCGGATGCGGCCAGGAAGCCCTCGCCCGCTGTCTCACCGATCCCCGGTATACAGCTTCAGCGGCATGAGACAGGCCGCCGACAGCAAGACGAAGACTCCCGCCAGGATGAACACCGAGCCGGAACCGTAGTGGTCCGCCAGATACCCGGCGATGATCGGCGTGGGCAACACGGCGACCTGGGCGAGAACCGTGGTGAGCCCCTGGGACGACGCTTGTACATTGGCGCCTGAGACGTCGGAGATCACCGCGGTCATCACGTTCATCAGGGTGTAGAAGAAGGTGCCTATTGCGATGATGACGAGGGTCAGAGCCACCACGGGCGGTGCCACGGCAAGGAGCAAATACAGGACGCCCAAAACCAACATGGATGGAACCAGCACCGGCTTCCGGCCGTAACGATCGGACAGATAGCCCAGGGGAGTCTGAGAGAAGATTCCCACGACGTGCAGCAGAAAGATATAGACCCCCAGCGCCGGGGGTGTGAAGTGAAGCTCTTCGACGAGATAGACGGGAAGAAAAGCGAGGATCACGACGCGGCCCATGGTAAGCAGGCCCCTCGACGCCGTTATGGCCATGAACGAGCCGTTCCCCAGCAACGCCATCATCTCGCGGAAGCGCGTGGTGCGTGACGGCAGTCTCGTGTCCTGCCTGAAAGCGCCGAGCAGACCGCGCAAGACCAGAAAGCCGAAGAGCACTCCCGGCACGATGTGCCACCAGAGGAATCCCTCCCAAGGCAGCACCGCGATCAGTACTCCCTGGGCCAACGGCGACAGGCTGTCGCTCACGGTGGCGCCGGTGCCGTGGACCGCGATGGCCGTCGCCCGGCGCTGAGGGAACTTGGAAGTGAGGGTGGCGGCGGCGGTGGGATGCCACAGCGCGGTACCGAAACCGATGAGCACGCTAGCGGTAAACGCTACCCAAAAACCGCCACGGCTGCCAAAGAGCAGATAGGCCACGCCCATCATCACCAGCGACGAGGCCAGGATCGCGTCTCGATGCCGGTACAGCGCATCTCCCAGCATGCCGCAAGGGAGGTTGAGGGTACCCTGCCCGAACTGCCGGGCCGCCGCCAGTGCCCCGTACTGAACTCCGCTGAGGCCCAGCCCTGCCTTGATGAACGGCTGGGCGACGGTGAACAACTGCTGGAACCAGTGGATGGCGATGTGTCCGCCGGTCACGACCCCCAGCAGGCGCACCTGGTCCCGCCCGAGGTCCCGAGCCTCGGCAGCAAGACGTTGGGCGCCGGAGCGGATGAACGACGTAGGCCGTGAAGGCGTCACCGACGTGTCCCTTCCCTTCTCATCCTTTTCGTGGATGTCATGGTCCTGGCGGGATAGCACGCACCGTGGTGCGCCTCAAACGGCTGCCTCTCCCCTCCCCCTCCGCGAGAACAGGTCCGCGTAGACCCGCGGCAGGAAGATCAGGCCGAAGGAGCCGTTGGCCAGCATGAAGGTGAGGTGGGCGGCGAGGCTGTAGGCGAGCAGGTCGGCCTCGGCGGCGTAGCCGCCGAAGAAGAAGATCCAGGCGGCCTGGGAGGTGCCGAGATGTGCCACGGTCACGGGAAGCGCCGCCACGAGATATACGATGGGCAGGAAGGCCAGCAGCGGCAGTACCGGGATCTCGATGCCGAAGAATGTCAGCGCCTTGGCGTGCACCAACAGCGAAAGGAAGAACACCGAACCCTTGATGCACAGGACGCCGAGGCTCTGTGGCAAGCGCACCTTCCGGAACGTCGACAGGAGCACGTTGCCGCCCGCCCGCCGTCCCAGGGCTCCGAGGCTCCCGCGGGCGATGCGGACGACGGCGATCCAGACCAGCGCCAGCAGCACCGGCAGCACGAAGAAGATGGCTGGCGTGCCCCCGGGAAAAGCCGCCGAGCCCACGGTGGCGAAGAAGAACAGGTTAGTGGCCTCCAGCAAAATGAGCAGGACCACCGTGCTCGTGATCTCTCCCAGCGGCGTGCGGAAGCGCCGGTTGAGGTAAAGCGCCAGCGCCGCCTGGGCGAGTTGCGTGTTGATGATGGAAACGATGTAGGTGGACGCCCGCACCGGCAACAGCTCCCGGTAGCGGATCGGTCCGTGAAACCAGCGGATCAGCAGCGTCAGCACCGCGGAATCCGCCACGAAGAAGCACAGCGAGAACGAGCCCATGACGGCGAAGAACGGCAGCAGCCGTGCGCCGGACACCGCCTCCCAGAAGGCCTCGAAGGGAATGCGCCAAAAGATGATGCCGAAGATGACGATGGTGAGCGCAACCGGGATGAGCCGCGCCCAAATGCTCTGCTCCCTTGGCGGGGCCGTAGCTTCGTTATTGATGGAGTCGTTCACGAACCTCATCCATGGCTACCGGCCAACAATCCGTCCAGCAGCTCGTCCACCGGCGTCAGCGGAAACGGCAGCAGCCGGCGTGTTTCCGTGGCGTCTCCGAGGTGCTCGTTGAACAGCGTGTCGAAGAGCGTCCGGTTCCACGCCCACCCCAGCCTGTCTCCCAGCGCCGCCGTCCCTTCCGCCAGCCACCCGGGCACGCCCACCACCACGGGCCGCCGCCCAAGGCGCGTCGCGGCCCGGTGCAGCAGATCCACGTACGTCAAGGTGTCCGGGCCCACCAGATCCAGGACGTGAACGGGCGGATCCTCCGCTCCGAGCGCCCATCGGATGGCGCCGGTCACATCCGCCAGCGCCACCGGCTGGACGCGCACCCTGCCGCCGCGCACGAGGGGCACCACCCTCTTTCCGGCCAGTTTGACAAGGGTCTGCGCGGAAGGGGTTCCCGCCCCTAGCACCATCGGGACACGGAACACCAGGGTCTCGAACCCCGCCCGGCGTATGGTCGACTCCGCCAGAGCCTTGGTGCGAAGGTACTCGTTGGATGCAAACAACTCCGCTCCCGGCGCGCTCAAATAAACGAACCGGGCGACGCCCGCCGCCTTCGCGGCGGTCACCACCGCGCGGGTGGTCTCGGTATTGGCGTCCTGAAGCCGCTCGCCGCTCCGAGGCTGAAGCGCACCGGCCAGATGCACCACGGCCGCAACGCCTTTCAGCGCATCCGCCAACGAGCCCGTGTCGCCATAGTCGACCTGGAGGACCGAAACCGGGAGCCCGTCAAGCGCGGCGGCCTGCGCGGTTCCTCTCACGAGGGCACACACCTGTGTCTGCCGCCCTTCTGTCAGACGGCGGATGAGCGCCTTGCCCAACACTCCATTTGCCCCGGTAATTGCGGTATCGATGACGAGACTCCAGACGGGGGAGAATCAGGTTCAGCCCCTCGGCCTCACCCCTCCTGGATTCCCGCTTTCGCGGGAATGATGTTTTCGAACGCCGCGCCGGTGCGACCCTTCAGGCCAGCATCCGGTGCGTCGGACCCGTGAGTTTCGCCACCGGAAGCCCGTACGTGCACGCGCCCGCGCAGTCCTGGGTCGGACAGGTGAGACAGGCCGAGGCGCCCTCCCCGAGCAGCGCGTACTCGCTCCGGGCCAGCTTCTCGTCCTGGTAGTCACGGGCGTACATGCGGGTCCTGAGCACGTCGGCGATGGGAACGCCGTAGGGACAGGCGCCCTCGCAGTCGTTGCAGGCGTGGCGGCAGTAGGAGGCCCCGTTCATGCGCGCGTAGCCCTTGAGCAGCTCGAAGTCGCCCCGCGCTGCGGTGGTCCAGCCCGAGGCGCCCAGGTACTCCCCGATCGATCCGGTATCGGTCATGGATATGACCAGCGCGTGCACTTGGGGATTGGACAGCACCCAGCGGAATGCCGCCTGGGCATAAGTGGCGCCGTCCTTCTCGAAGGGACGCATGTCGTTGAGGCGGGCGCCCATGAGGGTCTTCATGGCGACCACGCCGACGTTCTTCGCCTTGGCCTTGTCGAGCACGCGCGGGAGATCGGGCTGGCGCGCGATGAAATCCCAGCCTTGGGTGAAACGTTCGTAGAACTTCGGGTCCTGGCCGAAGTTGTAGGCTACCAGGATGACGTCCACCATGTCCCGGTCGAGGGCGTAGTCCAGGCACTGGATCAACCGGCCGGCGTGGCCGGACATGCCCGAGAAGCGGATCTTCCCCTGCCGCTTGGCCGCGGCGACGAACTCGTGCCACTCGGGGTTCTCGAGCCGGCCCACGTCGTTCACCGCGTGGGTGAAGTAGACATCCACGTAGTCGGTCTGCAACCGCCTCAGGCTGTTCTCCAGGGAGCGCATCATCGACTCCCTTCCCTCGGTGGAGCTGGTGTGGGTCTTGGAGGCGATGAAGACCCTGTCCCGCTTGCCCCGCAGCGCGTTGCCGATGGTGATCTCGGAATCGCCGCCGCGGTAGCTCTCGGCCGTGTCGAAGTAGTTGATGCCGCGGTCCAGCGCATCCAGCACCAGGTTCTCCTCGCCGGCGTCGAGCCGGCTGGAACCGAACGAAACGTCGGAAATGTTGAACCCAGTGCGTCCCAGAGGAACGTAGCGCTTCACCGTGGCCCGGGTCGCCGCCTTGGCCGGGGCGCCTCCGGTCAGGGGCAACAGTCCGGCCGCGACCCCCGCCATGGCGCCACGCCGCAAAAGCTCGCGCCGGCCCAGCTTTTCACCATCGTCCGACTTCTTCATGGCGTCTCCTCTGTCCCTTCACGGGAAGATTCGCACGACAGCACGTTTCATTCAGTACACAGGAAAGAATATGAAATGTCCAACGGAAGAGACCCCTCCTGGACCGCGGTCAAGCCCGGGGTGACGAATGCGAGGGCCGCCATACGCGATGCCGGGATGACGGTCACTCCCCGGCCACGCCCACCAGTGAGTTCAGCAGCGGCTCGTCGGCCGCCAGGGTGGCGCTGGCGCCGTCGTAGACGATGCGGCCGCGGTTCATGACCACGGTGCGCTCGGAGAACTCCAGGGCGATGCCGGTGTGCTGCTCCACCAGGATGATGGTGAGCCCTTCCTGGGAGCGCAACGTATGCATGGCCTCCACCAGTTGTTCGATGATGACCGGCGCCAGCCCCTCAGTGGGCTCGTCCATGAGCAGCACCGAGGGGTTGCACACCAGCGCCCGGGCGATGGCGAGCATCTGCTGCTCGCCGCCGGAGAGCTGGTTGCCCTTGTGGTGGCGGCGCGCCGCCAGTTGCGGGAACAGCTCGAAGACCCGCTCGAAGGTCCAGCCGCCGGCCCGGCGCGCCACGGCCAGGTTCTCATGCAGGCTCAGTGACGGAAACACTTCGCGTTCCTGGGGAACGTGCCCCAGGCCGGCGCGCACGCGGTCGTAGGTCCTGGCACTGGAGATGTCGCGGCCCGCCAGCTCGATACGTCCGGAGTGCAGGGTCGTGTAGCCCATGACGGTCCCCAACAACGTGGTCTTGCCCACGCCGTTGCGGCCGATGATGCTCAGGCGTTCGCCGCGGCCGAGGGCAAGGTCGATGTCCTCCAGGACGACGGTCCTGCCGTAGCCGGCGTTGACCGAAACGAGGTCCAGCGCCTTGTCCCGGACTGCCTCGCTCAACGCCGGCCTCCGTGCAACTCGGCGTTCTCGCCGAGATAGACCTCCTGCACGCGCGGGTCCGAGCCCACCTCGGCGGGAGCGCCCTCGGTGAGGATCGCGCCCTGGACGAGTACCGTCACCCTCTGGGCGAAGCGGAACACGATATCCATGTCGTGCTCGATCATCAGGATCGCCATGGACTCGGGAAGCGCCTCCACTGCCTCCAGCAGCACGTGGCTTTCCGCGGAAGGGACACCCGCGGCAGGCTCATCCAGCAGCAGCACGGTAGGGCGAAGGCCCAGCGCGATGGCCAGCTCCACCAGCCGCTGCCGGCCGTAGGGAAGCTCGCGCACCCGTTGCCGGGCATCGCCGTCGAGCTTCACGGATTCGAGCAGATCCATGCCTTCGGCTATGACATCGGCACGGGCGTCCGCGCGCCGCCACAGCTTGGCCGAGAGGGCGCGCCGCTCGCTGATGGCCATGCACACGTTCTCCAGCACGCTCAAGCCGCGGAACAGCGTATTGATCTGGAAGGTGCGCGCCAGCCCGTGCTTGACCCTGCGAGCCTGGGGCCAGTGCGTAACATCTTCACCGCCCAACAGGATTGTGCCGCCGGACGGCTCGACGGTGCCGGTGATGAGGTTCACCAGGGTCGTCTTGCCGGCGCCGTTGGGGCCGATGAGGGCATGCCGCGCGCCCGGCCGCAACGCCATGGAGACCCGGTCCGCCACCACCAGGGCGCCGAAGCTCTTGCACAGGTCCTTGACCTCCAGCAGGGGTGCGTTCCGATCCATTGCCATTGCGTCCTTCGACAAGCTCAGGACTCGCTACGCTCAGGACGAACGGAAGGAGTATCCTCACGGACAAGCCACGCGCGACAGCGTTCCGCCAGCCCCAGCATCCCCTCCGGGGCATACAGGATGGTGGCCACCAGCAGCGATCCGATGCCGAAGAGCCAGTACTCGGGACTGAGCTTGGCGAGCTGGTCCTGCAGGATCATGTATACCGGCGCGCCGATGAACGCGCCGTAGAGCCGGCCGGTGCCGCCCAGGATCAGCATGATCATCACGTCGCCGGACCGTTCGAAGCTGAGCACGTCCAGCGCCACGAACTCGGTGGTCTGCGCCAGCAGGGCGCCGGCGATGCCGGCCATGACCGCGGCGATGGTGTAGATCCGCAGCATCTGGCGGTAGACGGGGGCGCCGACGGCGTGCATGCGCCGCTCGTTCTCGCGGATGCCCCGCAGCGACTGGCCGAAGGAGGAATTCACGATGGCCCTGGCGGCGAGGAAG
Organism: Deltaproteobacteria bacterium; assembly: GCA_028818755.1. Classification (GTDB taxonomy): domain Bacteria; phylum Desulfobacterota; class Binatia; order UBA9968; family JAJDTQ01; genus JAJDTQ01. The sequence goes on from JAPPNF010000176.1 coordinate 44,574, forward strand.
ACCACGAACAGCACCGCCAGCGCGTACAGGTACGCGGTCTGGCCGTAAAGGTCGAATTCGAAGGTCCCCAGGAGGGGCTCCATCACCACGCCTTGCAGGCCGTCGTCGCCGCCGGTCCAGTGTTCCTGCTCGTTGGCCAGCTCCTGCAGCAGGATGGTGACGGCCAGCGTGAGCATCAGCAGGGTAAGTCCGCGGGTGTAGAGGATGACGGCGCCGCACACGAAGCCCACCACGCCCGCCACCAGGCCGGCGATGAGCAACCCGCTGATGGGCTCGCTCCAGCCCACATGCGCCGACAGGATGCCGGCGGTGTACGCCCCGGTGCCGAACAGCGCCGCGTGTCCCAGCGAGACGATGCCGGCGTAGCCCAGGATCAGGTCCAGGGACATGGCGAAGAGCACCATGATGAGGATCTGGGAGCCAAGCTGCAGATAGTCCGGGAACAGGAAGAAACCCGCCCCCGCGGCCAGCCAGGGCAGCAGCTCGGCGGGACGGATGGCCGCGGTTCGCAGCGGGTTGCGGTACGGTGCTTCTTCCATGTGAACGCGTTTTCCTGCGCGGCGCGGCGATGCGGACAGCTATCGGGCGTAGAACCCCTGCGGGCGCCACAGGAGCAGGATGATGGTCACCGCGAAGATGAAGAAAGCGCCGAAAGCCGGCAGATAATACTTGCCCGCGGTGTCCACGATTCCGAGGATCAGGGACGCCGCGAAGGCCCCCCGCAGGCTCCCGAGACCGCCCACGGCCACCACGATGAGAAAATAGACGAGGTATTCCAGCGCGTAAGTGGGCGTCAGCCCGAGAATCTCCGTGCCCAGCGCGCCCCCCAGCGCCGCCAGCGCGCTCCCGAGCGCGAACGTCAGCGTGAACAGCCGCCGGATGTTGATGCCGACGGTCTCGGCCATGCGCTGGTTGTCCACCGCGGCGCGCACCTTGGCTCCCAGCAGTGTTCGCTCGAACCCGTACCAGAGGCCGATGACGGTCACGAAGCTCACCAGGATGATGAACGTGCGGTAGGTGGGGAAGCGCCGAAAACCCAGGTCGACCTGCCCCTTGAGATAGAGCGGCACGTCGAGTTGCACGTTCAGCGGACCCCACAGGAAGGTGCACACGGCGATGCCCATGAACACCAAGCCGATGGTCAGGAGGACCTGCTGCAGTTCGTCGGCGCCGTAGAGGCGGCGGTAGAGCAGGCGTTCCAGCACGATGCTTATGAGCGCCACGGCGACACAGGCCAGCGGCGCGCCCAGCAGGAAGGGCACTCCCCACTCCCGGACGAAGGAGACCGCGATGTACCCGCCGAGCATGGCGAACATGCCGTGGGCGAGGTTCACGAACCCCATGAGGCCCATGGTTACCGAGAGCCCCACCGAGATGATGAACAGGATCATTGCGAACGCGAGGCCGTCGAACGCAATGCTGACGAGGGAGTTGATCACGGAGAACGACTTGTCATGCTTAGGTCACCTGCAGGCGTGACCGGCGGGTTGCGTGCGGATGTGGATGCGCCGCCCCGTGCTGTCACGGGGCGGCGCGTTCTCCTGGTTACCGGCTACTTCTTCTTCTCCAGTTCCTTCCAGGGATCCTTCACCATTTCGAGAGTCGCGGTCTCGATGTTGGCGAGGGCGTCCCCGCGCTTCTCGACCTTGCGAAGGTACTGATTCTGGACGATGTCTCGGGTCTCGGGATCGATCATGATGGGACCACGCGGGCTCGCGAACTTCCAGCCCTTCAACACGGCGATGGCCTTGTCGGCGTCGATCTTGCCGTCGAGCTTCCGCACCACCTCGTGGATGGCCGCCATGCCGTCGTACCCCTGCACGCTGAAGAAATCCGGCGTGCTGTCGGCACCGTAGGCATCCTTCCACGCCTTCACGAAGGCCTTGTTCTCGGCCCGGTCGCCGGCCGCGGAGTAGTGGTGCATGGTGACGACGCCCAGCGGAACCTGTCCCATGTTGGGCAGCTCCGAATCCTGGGTGATGTCTCCAGGGCCGATGAGCTCGATGCCGGCCGCCCTCATGCCGAGATCATCGTAGGTTTTCATGACGCCGGTGGCCCACTTGCCGGCCGGAATGAACACGTAGAGCGCATCCGGCTTGGCGTCCTTGACCGACTGCAGGAACGGCGTGAAGTCCGGAATCTTCGGGAACGGAAACGGAATGTCGGCCACGATCTTCCCGCCGGCGGCGGTGAACGCCTTGGTGAACGCGTTCTTGCTGTCCTTGCCGGGCGAGTAGTTGGCGTAGGCCACGGCCGCGGTACGGATCTTCATCTTGTCGTAGGCGTACTTGCCGAGCGGGTAGGCCGCCTGCCACATGGTGAACGACACCCGTGCCGTGTACGGAGACCTGGTGGTGATGGCCGCGGTCCCGGCGTTCATGATGAGCAGCGGCACCTTGGCCTTGCGCGTTACGTCCGAGATGGCGAAAGCGTTGTTGGAGTAGACCACGCCGGCCACGATGTCCACCTTGTCACGGGTGATGAGCTCGGTGGCAAGCCGCTTGGCCACGTCCGGCTTGGGCCCGGTGCTGTCCCGCTTGATGATCTCGATCTTGTGCCCGCCGGTGCCGTCGGCGTGGAGCTTCTGGTACAGCTCGAAGCCACGGTCTACCTGCTGCCCCAGTTGGGCGTTGGGGCCCGAGTAGGGAAGAATGATGCCGACCTTGACGGTCTCCGCCGATACCGTCCCGGCTGCCATCAACAAAGCCAGAAATGATGCGGCGAAAAACGTGAGTTTTTTCATGGCGATACCTCCTCCTGGATTGGCGCCTTACGACGCTGGTGGGGATATTAACACTCCTTCAGACGGCACGGCAACGGCTCGTTGATCTCCTGCCGGCTCGGCGGTGCCATGCCGGATTGGCATTTCCCGGCAAAGCCGATAGCTTTAGGCGTGCCATCGGCACCAACCATTCATGACAGGGAGACATCAGCATGGACAGCCAACCCCTTTCCGCCGACGAGTTCGTCGAGCAGCTCAAGAAGGAGATCGCGGTATTTCCCAAGCTGCGCATCAATCACCCGTTCGTGAAGGCTATATGCGACGGTACCGCCTCGATGGACCACATCCGCACCTGGGCCGTGCAGGACTACCAGTTCCGCGTGGCAGTGCCGCGTATCGCCCTGCTCCGCTACGTGGCGTGCAGCGATCCCGAGTTCGCTCCCAAGCTGTTCGAAGTGGCCGAGGAGGAAACCCGCGGCCTCTTGCCCGGCGCCTCCGGCCATCCCGACATGTTCGTGGAGTTCGCCGAGGCCATCGGCCTCAAGCGCGCGGACCTGGAGAACGCCTCGCTGCTGCCGGCCACCGCGGCGCACCTGTACTTCGCCGAACTGGTGATCCATACGCAGCCGTGGTTCGTGGTGATGGCAGCGCAGATGGGCGCCGAGGGGACCTTCGGTCCGGCCGCGGCGGCACTGGGAAAGGGGTTCATCGACAGCTACGGCATGACCCCCGAGTCGGTGCGCTTCTTCACAGTCCACGTGGAGGCGGACGAAGAGCACGGCACCTTGGCGGAGGATATCGGACGCCGTTACCTCACCTCGCCAAACCTCCAGCAGCAGACGCGGGAGGTCATGTTCCGGCGCATGGAGCTGCTCTACGACATCTGGACGATCTAGCGGCCGGCATGGCCGCCGACCCTATGCCACGGACCCGGATGAAGCCATGAAGGATCAGGGCGCCACGCGTCACATGGGGCGCAGCATTCCCATGCGGGAAGCGGAACCGCTGCTTCGGGGGCGCGGAACCTACGTCGGCGACCTGCGGCTTCCGGGGATGCTCCACGCCGCGGTGCTGCGCAGTCCCCACGCCCATGCCGGAATCCGCGCCGTCGACGCAAGCAGCGCTCTCGCGACGCCGGGCGTCGTGCGGGTCCTTACCGGAGAGGATATCCGGGAGGCCATCGAACCCTTTCCTCCGAGCTTCGAGTTCCATCCGGCGCCGTGGCTCCAGGCGATCAAACCCGTGCTCAAGGGGCCGCGGGCGCGGGTGCTGGCCTTGGGCAAGGTGCGCTACGTGGGCGAGCCGGTGGCCATGGTGGTGGCCGAGGACCGCTACGTGGCCGAGGATGCGCTCGACGGCATCGCGGTGGAATACGAGGAGCTTCCGCCGGTGGTGGACCCGGAGGCGGCGCTGGAACCGGATGCGGTGCGGATTCACGAGGACGCCGACGACAACGTGGTGTTTCACTTCAGCATCGCCAAGGGCGACGTGGAACGGGCACTGGAGAACGCGCCCCACCGCATCGAGGAACGGCTGCACCACCGCCGCCACGGCGGCATCCCCATGGAGGGAAGAGGCGTCGTGGCCATGGCCGAGGTCAAGCCGCGCCGGCTGACCGTGTGGTCGTCCACCCAGGTTCCTCATAGCGTGCGCCGGCAGATCGCCGTCCAGCTCGGCATGGCGGAGGAGACTATCCGGGTGGTGGCGCCCCACGTGGGCGGCGGTTTCGGGCCCAAGGTGCTGGTCTATCACGAGGAAGTGCTGGTGCCCTACCTCGCCCTGGAGCTAGGGCGGCCAGTGCAGTGGATCGAGGACCGCCGGGAGCATTTCATCAGCACGGCCCACGCCCGGGACCAGATCCACTACGTGGAGCTGGGGTTCGACGATGACGGCAGGATTCTCGGCCTGAAGGACCGCTTCCTGCTGGACAACGGCGCTTACAACCCCATGGGACTCACCGACGCCTACAACACCTCTGCCCACCTGCAGGGACCTTACCGCGTCCCGAGCCTTGCGGTCACGGGCACCTGCGTGGCCACCAACAAGGTGCCCAACGCCCCCTACCGGGGAGCCGGACGTCCCGAGGCGGTGTTCGTGATGGAGCGCTGCATCGACCGCATCGCCGGGGAGCTGGGCCTCGACCCGGCCGAGGTGCGCTTCCGCAACTTCGTGCAGCCCGAAGAGATCCCCTACGACGCCGGCGTCCTCTACCGCGACGGCATGCCGGTGCGCTACGACAACGGCGACTTTCCCGGTACTCTCGCGAAGGCCCTGGACACCTGCCGCTACGACCAGGTGCGCGCGCGCCAGGAGGAGGCCGCGCGGGACCGGGAAGACGCCCGCGCGGGTGAGCCCGCCCGCGACGGCCGCTACGTGGGAGTGGGCATCGGCTTCTACACCGAGGGGACCGGCGTCGGCTCCTTCGAGGGCGCCCGCGTGGAGGTGGACTCCTCCGGGAAGCTGCTGGTGTCAGTGGGCGCCAGCGGCCACGGCCAGGGGCACGAGACCGTGTTCGCGCAGCTCACCGCCGACCTCTGGGGCGTGTCGCCGGAAGACGTCACGGTGGTGGGAGGCGACACCGACGCCATTCGTTACGGCGTCGGCACCTTCGCCAGCCGCAGCACGGTCAATGCCGGAACCGCCATCCACGAAGCCACCCGCCGCCTCAAGGACAAAGTGTTCGAGCTGGCCGGCCACCTGCTGGAAGCCAACCCGGATGATCTGACCACGCGGGACGGCCGGGTCTTCGTGGCGGAGCGGCCGGACCACGGCGTATCCCTGGTCGCGCTGGCGGGCGCCGCGGTGCCGGGCTGGGCCTCGAAGCTGCCCGAGGGCATGGACCCCAGGCTGGAGGCTACCTACTACTACGTGCCGCAAACCGTGACCTGGGCCCACGCGGCCCACGTGGCGGTGGTGGAGGTGGACGCGGGCACCGGGGAAGTGAAGCTCTTGGACTACGCGGTGGCCCACGACTCCGGTCCGGCCATCAACCCCCTGTTCGTCGAGGGCCAGGTGCGCGGCGGCGTCGCCCAAGGCATCGGCGGCGCGCTCTACGAGGAGTTCGTCTACGACGAGCTGGGGCAGCTTCTGACTGGCACCTTCCTCGACTACCTGCTGCCGAGTTGCGGCGAGGTGCCGGACATACGTCAGGTGCACCTCGAGACCCCCTCCCCGCTCAATCCGCTGGGCCTCAAGGGCATCGGCGAAGGCGGCGCCATCGCCCCGCCGGTGGCCGTGGCCAACGCCGTGGTGGACGCGCTGCGACCCCTCGGCGGAATTGAGATCTCCGAAACCCCTGTCACGCCCGAGCGGGTGCTGGCGCTCCTGAGGAAGCACCGCGGCGGATAGACGCCACGGTCACGGGCGGGTTGGAAACCCGCCGCTACAAGTCCCAACGACCCGTGGAGGAACCGCCAACTTGCGGCAGGGGTACCCGCGTGTTAAGCCACCCGTCACTATGGCAACGTCAAGCAACGGAATGGGACAGACCCTCGGCGAGGCCATCGCCTTTCTGGAGGACAACTATCCGGACGAGGTCATCCGGGTCGACCGCGAGGTGGATCCGGTCTTCGAGGTCACCGGGATCCTGGCCAAGCTGGAGCGGCAGCAGCAGTTCCCGTGCGTGATCTTCGAGAACGTCAAGGGCTCCTCCATCCCGCTGGTCACCAACATGCACGCGAGCTTTCCGCGGCTGGCCATGGCCATCGGGCTGCCCTACGACGCCACCCCCGCGGACTTCATTCACGAGTACGGCAGGCGCGAGGCGAACCCGGTGCCGCCGGTGGAGGTGGAGAGCGGGCCGTGCCAGGAGGTGGTGCTCACCGGCGACGACGTGGACGTCTCCATGTTCCCGATCCTCCAGTACCACGAGATGGACGCCGGCCGTTACATCACGCTGGCGTTCGACGTCATGAAGGAGCCGGACACCGGCATCCGCAACGCCGGCATCTACCGGTTGCAGCTCAAGGGCAGAAACCGCTTCGGGATCCAGATCTCGGAAACCGCACACGGTCACTACATCCTCAAGAAGAACAAGTCCCGGGGCCTGCCCACGCAGATGGCCGCGGTCATCGGCGGCCACCCGGCCATGAACATCGGCAACCTGAGCTTCACCTCCATCGACACCGACGAGTTCAGCATCGCCGGCTCCATGCTGGGCCGGCCGGTGGAGTTGGTGAAGTGCAAGACCATCGACGTCGAGGTGCCGGCCACGGCCGAAATCGTGCTTGAGTGCGAGATCCACCCCACCGAGATGGAGGAAGAGGCGCCCTTCGGCGAGTATCCGGGCACCTACGGCCCTCAGCGCATCAACCCGGTGGTGTACGTGAAGGCCATCACCATGAAGAAGAACGCGCTCTACCAGAGCTCGTTCGTGGGGCACGCCGACAACCTGCTGCTGTCGGGGGTGACGCGGAACAGCTACATCTACCACACCTGCCGCATCGCCAGCGCCGGGGTGAAGGCGGTCTACGTGCCGCCCTGCGGGCGTTCCCGCTACATCTGCTACATCCAGATGGAGTCCATGATCGACGGCGACGCCAAGAACGCGGCCATGGCCGCCTTCGCCGCCGATCCGTTCCTCAAGTTCGTCATCTGCGTGGACGACGACGTGGACATCAGCAACGACAGCGACGTGATGCACGCCATCGCCACCCGCGTGCGCGCGGACCGCGACGTGTTCATGATCACCCACTCCCGTGGGTCCCCGCTTGACCCGGCGTCCTACGACCCGGCCGGCGGATCCCACCTGGTCACCAAGGTCGGCGTGGACGCCACCCGCAAGTCCGATTACCCGCTGGAGATCAAGGTCCCGGGGACGGACGGCATCGACCTGTCGAAGTATTTCGGCGCGCGTTTCAAGTAGCGCGTACGGGCTTGCGGCCGGGCACGCCCACGGCCCTGCCAAGCGACACCGCCACCGCAATGAAGCCAGACCCGTATGGTCCGGGACCCGCCATGCTGATCGACGCCCACGCCCATCTCGATCACTACGACGACCCGCAGGAGGCGCTGACGCGTATCGAGGACCGGCGCATCCTTACGCTGGCCAACGCCATGGACCCCGACTCGTACCGGCGCAATCTCGCGCTGGCGAAAGACTCGGCTTTCGTCCTTCCCAGCTTCGGCGTTCATCCCCGGCGGGCGACCGAACACTCCCGCAATCTGTCGGACCTGCGGCCGATGGCGGAGCAGAGCCCCATGCTCGGCGAACTGGGGCTCGACTTCCACTGGGTACGGGACACGGAAACGTATCCGCACCAGATCCGGGTTTTCGAGTTCCTGATCCGGGAGGCAGCGGAGCGGGACAAAGTCGTCAACCTGCACACCAAGGGCGCCGAACGCCGCATCCTCGATACCCTGCGTGCGTTCGGCGTGAAGAAGGCCATCATCCACTGGTACTCCGGACCCATGGACGTGCTCGACGAAATGATCGGCGAAGGGTACCTCTTCACCGTGGGGGTCGAAGTGTTGTATTCGGAGAAGATACGGGACGTGGCGCGGGCCGTGCCGCCCCGGCAACTGCTTTCCGAAACCGACAATCCCGGCGGCCACCGCTGGCTCGCGGGCGAGGTGGCGCCGCCGGATATCATCGCCGACGTGGTGGCCGAGGTGGCGCGGCTCAAGGGGCTGCCCCCGGAGAAGATGGAGGCCGTGATCCAGGCTAATTTCCTGAGGCTCATCAGCGGCGATCCGAGGCTCGCGGGAGCGCAGGCACTACTGGAACGACAGAACGACAACGCAACAAGGAGGAGCAATGCTGTTTCTGACCAATGAGCACATCCAGGAAGTCCTGGACATGAAGACCTGCCTTGACGCCATGGAGGATGCCTACCGCGACCTCTCGAAGAACGAGGCGGCGTACCGGCCGAGGATCGACTTCTACGTGCCGCAGGAGCCCCACTACTATCGCTGGGGCACCATGGAGGGGGCCACCCGGTCGCTGGGCTATCTGGCCATCCGCATGAAGTCCGACATGCTCGTCTGGGAGAAGGACGGAGAGTTCGAGACCGAGGACAAGTACTGCATCGAGCCGGGCACCTACTGCGGTCTCATCTTCCTCCTGAGCGTGCGCAACGGCGAGCCGCTGGCGTTGATGAACGACGGCTACCTGCAGCACATGCGGGTGGGAGCCTGCGCCGGGCTCGGGGTCAAGTACCTCTCCCGCCCGGACTCCAAGGTGGTGGGGATGCTGGGCTCGGGCGGCATGGCGCGGACCTACACCCAGGCCATCCACGAGGTGCGGGACATCGAGCTTCTGCGTGTGTTCAGCCCCACCAACGCCAACCGGGAAGCATTCGCGGCGGAGATGCGCGAGCAACTGGGCCTGAACGTCGAGACCTGCGACACCGCGGAGGCGGCCTGCCGAGGCGTCGACATCATCGCGATGGCCACGGACTCTCTGGTCCAGGTGATGAAGCCGGAATGGGTGGAGCCCGGCATGCACATCACCAACGTCCGCTCCAACGAGGCCGGGCCGGACATCCTGGCCAAGTGCGACCTGCAGGCGCGCCTGGGAGCCTCCACGCTGGTGCTGGACAATCCTCCGGCGGGAACCATCCACGGCTCCGACGGAATGTTCGCCTACATCGCCGGCACCGAGGAAGAGCGGAGCAAGATCCCGCCCTCCCCCATCCGCGAGATCGACAACAAGAATATCGGCACCATCCCCGACCTGATGGCAGGCCGGTGGCCGGGAAGGACCAGCGACCGGCAGGTGACGTTCCTCAACAACCAAGGCACCCAGGGCCTCCAGTTCGCCGCGGTGGGGGGCACCGTCTACGAGGCGGCAAAGGCCAAGGGGTTGGGACATCCGCTGCCGCGGGAGTGGTTCCTCCAGGACATCCGCGACTAGGAGCCTGTCCGAGAAGTTGAGTATGGCCAAGGTAGGCGCGACCCGCCGGTCGCCCCTACCGGAGTCCACCACAACGCGGTGAATGTTTGAACCCGGTCACTCCTCCAAAGTGCGGACACGCATGCGCGCCGCGCTGGTGCGCTGGTATGACCGCAACAAGCGCGACCTGCCCTGGCGGAAGACGCGCGACCCCTATGCCATCTGGGTCTCCGAGACCATGCTCCAGCAGACCCAGGTGGCGACGGTGCTGCCCTACTATCGCCGTTTCATGGAGGCGTTTCCGTCGGTAGAGGCCTTGGACCGGGCGCCGCTGGACACGGTCCGCAGCGTGTGGAGCGGCCTGGGATACTACCGGCGGGCCGCCAACCTGAAGCAGGCGGCGCGCCTCCTGATGAGCCGGCACGGCGGCCGGCTGCCGGCCGACTACCAGGCGCTGCTACGTCTTCCGGGTATCGGCAGGTACACGGCCGGCGCGGTCATGAGCATCGCCTTCGGCCGCCCCTGCGCTGCGCCGGACGGCAACGTGCGGCGCGTCTACGCCCGCCTGCTGGGCCTGCGGGACCCGAAACAGATCGACGCGGCGGCCGAACAGATGGTGTCCCGATCCCGTCCCGGGGACTTCAATCAGGCCGTCATGGAACTAGGCGCCACCGTTTGTCTCCCCGCGGCGCCGCTGTGCGAACGCTGCCCGTTGATCCATTGGTGCCGGGCGCGGGCGTCCGGCGCCTTCGACGTGCCGCGCCGGCAGCCCGCGCGGACGAAGGCAGTGGAATGGCCGCTGGTCTTGGTGGAGTCGCGATCCCGGATTCTGCTCCACCGCCGCCCGGAGGGCGGCCTTCTGGCGGGCCTTTGGGAGCTGCCGAGGCCGGAGACCCTGCCGACCGGCATCTTCGACGAAACGCTTCGCCGATCGGAGCCCGTGACGGTCATCCGCCACGCGATCACGGATATGCGCATCACCGCGCCAGTCTACGTGCTGCGGCGGAAGGTTTCAGTCAAAGGAGCGGCGTGGCGTTGGGTGTCCTTCGACGATCTCTCCGCCCATCCCCTTTCCTCGCTCAGCACCAAGGCCGTCCGCGTGGCGGAGCGCCATCTGAGCGTAGCGAAGCGAAGTCGAAGGGCGCCGACACAATTGATCAGGGAGGCTCGATGACGCAGGAAGAAACGGATCAGGCCTTCTCGGCCGCCCGTAGCGCCATTGAAGCGGCTCGCAACGAATGAACTATCGATGCAACCGCCGGCGCATCCAGGCGTAGGTTCGGGGACGGCTGACGCGGAGTCCACGGGAGGCCTCCAGGTCCCGGCGAAGCCGCTCGACGTCGTCGGCCACGTCGACATCGTACGTGCCGGCCACCGTCCCGACCCGAAGCTCCAGTTCTCGGGCCCTTGCCAGGGTTTGCTCCAGCACCGACGCCGTGCTCCAGGCGATGCCGCCGAACAGCCCTTCCCGCGGCCGGCCGAGGCCGATCAGGTAATAGCCTCCGTCGTCCGCCGGGCCGAGGACCAAGTCGTTTCGATCCCCTTCGAGAGCGTCGAACGCCTGCCCGACCGAAGCCGTGCTCAAGCCGGGAATGTCGCTGCCCACGAGCACCACCTGACGGTAGCCCGTGTGACAGAGGTCGACGAACACCGCGTGCATACGCGCCCCCAGGGAGCCGCCCCGTTGCGGAAGGAGCGCAACACGGTGTTCGGGAAGTCGCTGGAAATAGTCCCGGCTGCGCTCCGCGTAGGCCACCCAGGTATCCCACCGTTCCGACGGCACCAAGTCGTCCAGCACGTCCCGCAGAACGCATTCGTAGAACTCCGCCGCTTGACGGGGCGCCAGCGGCGGGCACAAGCGGGTCTTGACCTTGCCGGGTTCCGGCGCCCGCGCCATGACGGCCAGGGCCGGTTTGAGCGGTGCGGCGGAACCCGCGGCCGTGTCTTTGTGCAAGTTGCGGGATGTTCGGGAACGGGAAGGCCGTCCCTTCGCGGAATTTACGTGCGCCACCAAATCAACTATAAATGATCGCGCTCTCGAAATCGCGCTCCTGCCGCTTGGGATCGCCGGACGGGCCACAGGGACTTCCGAAACGGACTTCATGCGCAACTCTTGGAAAATTGCGCCGGCCATCGCGCTTGCATACTGCCTCACGGGCGACCCGGCGCTGGCGGCGCCCGCGGCCGAGCTCTGGCCGCGGTGGCAGAAGCACGATGCGGCCGACACCCGCGCCATCGACCATTCGGCGTGGGGGGCGTTCCTCGGGAAATACCTGGCGGCGCCGCATCCGTCCGGGGTGAACCGGCTTCGCTATGGCGGCGTGACCAAGGAGGACAAGGCCGCCCTCGACGGCTACGTCGCGCGCCTGGAGAAGATCCCCATATCCACCTACGGCCGCAACGCCCAGCAAGCCTACTGGATCAATCTCTACAACGCCCTGACCATCAAGGTGGTGCTGGAGCATTTCCCGGTGGAGTCCATCAAGGACATCAACCTTTCCTCCGGATTGTTCGGAGGACTCTTCGGCGGCGGCCCGTGGAAGGCCAGGCTGGTGACGGTGGAAAGCGAGAAGATCTCGCTGGACGATATCGAGCATCGCATCCTGCGGCCCATCTGGCGGGACAACCGGGTCCACTACGCGGTCAACTGCGCCAGCATCGGCTGCCCCAACCTGCAAGCCGAGCCCTTTACCGCCGGGAACCTGGAGCGGCTGCTGGACGGCGGCGCCCGGGAATACGTCAACCACACCAGGGGCGCGGCGTTCGAGGACGGGCGGCTGCGCGTATCGAGCATCTACGACTGGTTCCAGGCCGACTTCGGAGGCAACACGAAGGGCGTGGTCGAGCACCTCAGGCAGTACGCCGAGCCGCCGCTGCGAAAACGCCTGGAAGGCTATAACGGCAGCCTGGACCACCACTACGACTGGAGCCTGAACACCGGCCGGTAGCGGCGCCGACAATCCCAGGAGACATCCTTCATGAACCAACGGATCGTCAAGATAGCAGTGGTCGTGCTGGTCGCAGCCCTCATCGCCGCATTCTTCATCTTCGATCTCGGCAGCTACTTCAACCTGGAGTTCATAAAGGCTCAGCGCGACGCCTATCAGGCCTACTACCAGCAGAACCCGGCCGTCACCATCGCGGCGTACGCCGCCGTCTACATCGCTGTGACGGCGCTCTCGCTTCCGGGCGCCGCCATCATGACCCTGCTGGGCGGCGCGCTCTTCGGGGTCATCACCGGCACCATCATCGTTTCCTTCTGCAGCACCATCGGCGCCACACTGGCGTTCCTGGTGGCGCGCCTCCTTTTGCGAGACAGCATCCAGAGCAAGTTCGGAGACAAGCTGGAGACCATCAACAACGGCATCGCCAGGGAGGGCATGTTCTACCTCTTCACCATGCGGCTGATCCCGGCGATCCCCTTCTTCGTCATCAATCTCGTCATGGGGCTCACGCCCATCCGCACGGTGCAGTTCTTCTTCGTGAGCCAGCTCGGGATGTTTCCCGGCACCATCGTCTTCGTCAACGCCGGCACCCAATTGGCCCAGATCGATTCCCTGGCGGGCATCCTCTCGCCCACGCTGCTGCTCTCGTTCGTGCTGCTCGGACTGTTTCCGCTCATCGCCAAGAAGTCCATCGAGCTGGTCAACAAGAGAAGGCAGGCGAAGGCGTCGTAGCGCGGCCCGCAAGCACTGCCGCCCACACGGAAGGAACGGGAGAACCGACTCATGCGCAATATTCCGCAACTGTCGCCGCAGGATGAATACAACCAGGTGCTGGGCTCCAACACGCACCCCGCGGACTGGACCAATCCCACGCCGGCCGACCGCTACAACCTGGTTGTGATCGGCGCCGGCACGGCCGGGCTGGTGACCGCGGCGGGCGCCGCCGGCCTGGGCGCCAAGGTGGCCCTCATCGAGCGCCACTACCTGGGCGGAGACTGCCTGAACGTGGGTTGCGTCCCGTCCAAGTGCATCATCCGCTCGTCACGCGTAGTGGCCGAGATCCGCGAAGCCGAGCTGTTCGGCATCGGCTGCCCGGACAACGTCCAGGTGGACTTCGCCGCCGTCATGGAACGCATGCGCCGGATCCGCTCCCACATCAGCCATCACGACTCGGTGAAACGCTTCTCCGACCTGGGAGTCGACGTGTTCCTGGGCGATGCCAGCTTCACCGGCTCTAACACCGTGGAAGTGGACGGCCAATCCCTGCGCTTCAAGAAGGCGGTCATCGCCTCCGGCGCCCGGGCGGTGGCGCCGCATCCGCCCATCGAGGGGATCGAGGAGGCGGGCTACCTCACCAACGAAACCGTGTTCTCCCTCACCCAACGCCCGGAACGGCTGGCGGTCATCGGCGCCGGGCCCATCGGCTGCGAGCTGGCGCAGACCTTCCAGCGCCTGGGCTGCCAGGTGGTGCTGTTCCACAACGGCGACCACATCCTCAACCGCGAGGACGCCGACGCCGCGGACATCGTCCAACAGCAGTTCCTGCGGGAGGGCATTCAACTGGTGCTCAACAGCGCCCTTACCCGCGTGGCCACGGAAAACGGCCGCAAGGTGGTCCATTACGAGGCAGGCGGCAACGCGGACTCGGTGACCGTGGACGAGATCCTGGTGGGGGCCGGGCGCGCGCCCAACGTGGACGGCCTGAACCTCGAAGGCGTCGGCGTCGAGTTCCACCCGTTCCGCGGCGTAGTGGTCAACGACTACCTGCAGACCACCAACTCGCGCATCTTCGCGGGCGGCGACGTCTGCATGGACTGGAAGTTCACCCACGCGGCCGACGCGGCCGCGCGCATCATCATCCAGAACGCCCTCTTCTACAAGAGCAAGAAGTTGAGCTCGCTGATCATGCCGTGGGCCACCTACACCGACCCGGAGATCGCCCACGTGGGCATGTACGAGCGCGACGCCGAGAGCCAGGGCGTCGCCATCGACACCTACACGCGGGAGCTCAAGGAGGTGGACCGGGCGCTGGCCGACGGCGAGGAGGAGGGCTTCGTCAAGATCCACGTTGCGAAGGGCAAGGACAAGATCGTCGGCGGCACCATCGTCGCCCGGCACGCCGGCGAGATGATCAGCGAGATCACCCTGGCCATGGCCGGGAAGGTCGGCCTCGGCACCATCGCCAACGTCATCCACCCCTACCCCACCCAGGCCGAAGCCATCAAGCAAACCGGCGATGCCTTCAACCGCACCCGGCTGACGCCCACGGTCAAGAAGATCTTCCAGCGCTGGCTGGCGTGGAACCGGCGGTAGGAGAGCTGCAATGCCGCGTAGGTTTCCAGGACATGACGATAACCGTCGTTCCTCGGGCTGTCGGGGCCTTGCAGCTACGCCTCCGACTGTGCTCGTACACGCGTAGCATGAAGGATGGTCCTGACCTCATCGTAGATGTCTATGTCAAGTCCTGTGGCAACCTCCAACGTTGTGACAAGTGCGTATGGAACCTCAGCCTCCAGAGTCCCCGCATCGGCTCTACAACTCACCTGGATCTCGAGATTGGCACCTGCGACAAACACGCCCGCCTCGTCACCCTCAAGGATCTCGTGCTGTAACGTACCACGTTGAACCGCCTGCCAATCCGCTTGCCTCCGCCTGACGCGAAGCGCATCCATCGGAGGTGAGAACCAGAGATGTCCCCTACGCCAAGCTTGGTGTCGCGGGTTGACCGGAGACAACCAACCGAGCGTGATAGTAAGCCGTCGATGGCCACGCTCACCGCTTAGGGAGGGTGGCAATGGAAAGCGATGAACGTGAGATTCATCCCGTCTCAGCGTCCCTCCGCCAATAGCTGTTACACGTTGAGCTGTACATTCTCGAACTCGATCGGCGTCCACGGTGCCGTAACCGAGTAACCGCGTAACGTATTCTTTGAATTGTCGACTGTTGTTCTTGTCCTTCAGTATATTTGTCAGTACCGTACCCGCTTCTCCCCAGTCTGCACCATGCGCGACCAGCGCTTTCAGCCACACAGCGCGGGGAAGGCTATCGATAATTTCGCCTCCCGGTTCATGACGAAGCTCCTCGGTAACGTTGTACAGGAAACCACAGGCACGACTCACCAGAGCTGTTGCGTTGCTTGTGCCCCTTGAGTAGCGCACGCCGTCTCTTTCACCGGGAACCCGCCCTGGGGAAGCAACCAACTGACCCGGCGCACCCGATTGGTCGTAGATGTCGAAGCCTTCTCGATGGTCGCCGTTGACGGAGGTATCCCGCACAGCGACTCGCCCACCTGGTGCCAATATATCTGGTTTGATACCACGCCGATGCCCCATGCCTTGTGCGTTTATCGGGCTGGGAAGACCATCGGCGGTATATGGGTCGATCCATCCGGGCGGGAGTGGTCCCTTTGAAGCGTCATGATGAGCCGATGCCACGGTTAGAACATTAACTGCCTCCGCTGGCGACAGGAGGCGTCTATGCCGAGCATCGGCCGCAACGGACCGAATTACTCGCTCCTGAACTCCGTCAAACAAAGACGGATCTGTTTGGGGTAACGCCGAGTAGTCAATCGCTCCAACGTGATTGCCTGCGCTGACGACGAATAGAACCTGATAACGCCAGGATAGCCAATCCAGCAAACGCGCCAAAGGACTCATCATATGATCGAATGGGCGATCCCGGACGCCAATTGACAAGTTTATGACAGCCACCTCCGGCGCGACAGCAGGTTCATCGCCTTCCATATCGAACAAACGACGAACGGCCCGGTGGACTAGGTCTACTACGAGTGTTCTTTCGGGTACCGTCTCGGCTTGATTGACCCAATCCCGTGAATCCTGTTGAAGTATCGGGCGGACATAGAGTGGCCTCGGAAAGACCTCGTCCTGCTGAGCCATATCGCCATGGAGAATAAGAGAGGCCATGGCCGTACCATGCCGACGCGTTGAAGCCGGATAATCCGATTCAAACCCGTCGGGATCGTCGACGATGAGGCGTCCCGTCAGCCGCCGATGTTCCTGTAAGGGAAGTCCATCCAACAGCGCCACCACAGGACGTCCCACAGCTTCTACGTCAGGCAACTCTTGTTCGTCTTGCGCTTGAACGAAGTCCGGCAACGAGGACGACATTTGCCCGCTAGCCCGAAAGAACTGGATTTGTTCGCACTGGACGAGACGTATTTGTCTGTCGATTGACTCAAGAAGAGGACGGATCTCGGCCACGGGCAAACGGACCAGAAGTGCGTGATAGGCGATGTCCTCGATGTTCGACTCAGTGACAATCTGGCCACCTAGCGCTTCCACAAGCTCGGATACCTGATTCCGAGCGGTTTGGCGCTGTCCTGCAGCCTGCCGGGGCCAGAGTTCGATCTCGCAGGGCACGACTTCCTCGCCGTGTTCGACGCGTTCTCGCCAGTCGTCGAGTACCCCCGTCTCCTGAAGACGATCCAAGACTCCCCAGTGCCGCACGTCATGTAGTTGTTGAAACAGTTGGTTCCATTTCGCCAGACCGTCATCCAGCTTTTGTCCAGATCGCCATCTCTCCCAAAGAGAAAGCATCTGTCTGAGAGCTTCCTGATCGACGAAGACCATGAATATACGGGCTCGAAGAGCCTTATTGGGTCTTGGTTCACCGCTATCTGCCAAAGCGAAGAAGTCGTCGTCAGGGGGGATTTCCTCACCTTCGACCTCGGCAAGCCACTCCATCCCAGGAACCTTCTCCACAGCACGAATGAAGTTCTCGACCGTACCTATGGTCTCCAAGACGACAACTTCCTCCGGGATAAGCTCCCGAGCCTCCATCTGAAGCCGTGTCCGTTTCTCCTCGAATGCCCGTTGCAATCGCTCAAACCGGGGAGACATTCTCTCAACCTGTCGCTCAAGGCTCGGGTGATGGAACTTACCACCGCCACCACCCCGTTTTCGGCGCGGTGAGGGCTGTCCGGGAGTCGGAAGAATCAGGAGAGGCCGTTCAGGCATCTCTGCCCTCCGACGGCGCTTTACTGAGACTGGTAGCGGAGGGCTGGTTCCGCCACTGGTTGATCCGCTCGGCTACGATGGCATGCAAATCGCCTTCGGGAAGTGTCAGCACGTATTGACGCTGCACGTCGAGCGCGAACTGCTCCAGTTCAGAGAAGCTCAGTCCCTTGAGAACCTTCGCCAGGGCAGCCGGTTTATGCCCCAAACCCTCACCAAGACGCTTTTCGAAACGACAGAACCACTCTTCTGCCAGCGCAGAAGTGGGCGCCGGAAGGTTCAACCGCACCTGGAAGCGACGCCAAACGGCCCTGTCCAACAGTTCAGGGTGATTTGTCGCCGTTACGACCACGACGTGACTTGGTAGGTCGTCGATCTGGAGCAGAAGGGAACTAACAACACGCTTGATTTCTCCTGTTTCGTGAATGTCGCCTCGCTCCTTTCCAACCACGTCGAACTCATCAAAGAACAAGACACATCGGCGCGTACGCACTTCGTCAAAGAGTCGCGAAAGTCTCACCGCAGTCTCTCCAAGGTAGCTGGCGATTACCGACTCGTAGCGCACGGCAAACAACGGAACGGCGAGCTCAGTGGCGAACACCTCGGCTAGCGAGGTCTTTCCATTTCCGGGCGGCCCGGTGAGAAGCACGCGGTGTCTAGGCTCGAGATTGTGCGCACGCAAGAGGTCGGCACGCTGGAACTCTTCGACCAACTCTGCGGCCGCCCTCGTTACGTTAGGGGGAAGAACAAGATCCCCTAACCGTCGTTCGGGAGATATCTGATGAAACGAATCAGTTGACGGTCCGTTGCGACCTACTGGAGATGTCGGGGCGTGAGAGTTCCCCGGGACACCCACGTTGAGGTGTGCTGCCAAACGGTCAGCAAGGACATGGTGCTGCTTCGCGCGTTCTTCCGCAACAAGGGCTTCCAGAGACTTCCTGAATAAGGGGTGGTCTCCCTTGGCACCTGCGCGCACAAGGTCAAGCAACAAGTCAGCGCGGGCCATTTTGAGTAACCTCCTTCGAATGAGGGTGACCATTGCGAGATCAACCGTGTACCCCGCAGATCAGTCATTGCCCCACCCAAGCTCCCGAAATGTGGGGCAGCCCCATCTCGATTTTCTTGGCAAACGCGCACCTTAATCCGCCGCTACGGTGATCAGCAGGCTGCAATCGATTCTCAAGTAGTGGTCCGATAACCCCGTTGAGGCCTCACCATCCACCTACCTCAGCGACAATCGACCAAACCTTGGCTAGCTACACGATAACAAACGACTCGACCGTTGTTTAGCCGTGTGCAGTTTGGCCCTTGGCATTCTCATGCTTCGCCAAGTCTGTCACCCTCAAACGGCTGATCGCGTCCGATCGCCTATTTCGCCTTCAACCGCCGTCCCAGCGCAACCAGGAACATGACGCTCTTGCCGGCGGCGTGGGGGGAAAAGAAGCCGGTGACATCGTCGTCGAAGAAGGTGAGGCCCGAGGCGCCGAAGCCGTGAGCGTAGGCCGCCAGGTAGAGGCGGCCGGCGGTGACGGCGGCCTCCATCTGGGCCAGGCGGTAACCGCGGTTGCCGTAGCGCGCCAGCACCGGCTCGAGGTCGGCGAGGAAGTAGACGTTGACGCTGGCATCGTGGGGGATCTCCTGGCCCAGGCCGAGAAAGCCGGCCTCCCTGCGGAACTCCCCTTCCTTCAGCAGCTCCAGGCGCGCCCGTTCACGGTCCAGCGCATAGGTGCCGGGAGCCGTGCCGTCCACGTGGTTGACGATGAGGTAGAGCTGGTTGAGCGGCCGGGAACCGTCGGGGTCCGCGTCCGTGGCGACGCCGCGCGTGGCGTGGTGCAGCGCGTTGGACAACTGGGCGAAGGTGATGGCTTCGTGAGAGAAACGCCGGGTCGAGCCACGACGCACGATCACCTGCTCGATACTGTTCGTGGGGAGCGATTCCGCCGGGGCCATCTCCAGGGGGATTTCGCGAATCGCGGTGACGCTCTCGTCCATGCCGGCCGCATCGACCACGTTTGCTGCAGCCGCTCCCCCTGCCCGCCAGCGTCGGACCTCGGCGCCGCCTGGACCCCGGTTCAAAGCCTGCCCCGGACTTGATCCGGGGGCCGGGGTGACGTTTGGGTCTTCCCCTTCCCGCCAACTCCGCACCTGGGCGCCGCTCTCCAGGCTGGACGCCGCGTGCATCTCCCGGATGGACGGGTAGTCCACCTCCCGGCGGGACAGCGGCCGCGTGACGAGGTCCAGGGCGGGCAAGTCCTCGCCGGAGGGCGCCGTAGGCGAAGCCGCTCTACCCAGGGGCACGAGGCAAAGGGCCCCTTCCTTGTCCGGGTTCAAGCCGAGCAGGCGATTCACCGGGACTTCGGCGAACCCCATGACCGTGCGCGCCGGGATGTCCCGGGCCGAGGCCGCCGCCAAGCAGTTGGCCAGGATGGTGCCGCCGTCCCAGAAGCAATGGCGATAGGCGCGGTCGCGGTACTTCCAACTATTGCGCCAGAACGTGGAAGCGAAGACCAGCACGGCCGGGGCGCGGGCCACCGCCGGCTCGCCGCCGCTGGCCTCCACGAGCGCGCCGCGGTGGTCGCCCGTCCGCAACGGTGTCAGGGCGAACCGCTCGGGCGCGAAATGGTAGACACCCGCGTCCAGATCGGCCAGCGGCCCGGCGACGACGTAGACGTCGATATGGTAGAGCGCGCCCGTGCACGCGGCCGCCCGAAAGAGCATCTCGCCGCCGAAATAGCGCCGCCGCCGGGTGACGCCCGCGCACAGGAACAGCATCTCGCCCAGCTCCTTGCGGGTGATCCCGCGTTCGCCCTCCGGAGCGGACCGGGCAATGGCCTGCAGGGCGGGGACGCCGGATGAGGCCAGGTGCTCCTCCAGCGGCAGCGAGTCCAGGTCCTCGTAGACCTTGAAGGGGTGCGGCTGGTTGTCCCAGTCGAGATAATGCGGACCGCTGCGGATGCTGACCGGGGAGTGCTTGGTCCGCTCGTGATAGTCCCGGGCGGATGCGATGTCTCGATTACCCATGGGGGCCTCCGGCCCGCGTGAAGGCCAGGGCGGGCCGCTACACGGAAATGTTCCAGAACTGCTTGACCAGTGTCCCCAGAGCGTAGGTGACGGCCACGGCCCCGAACACCAGCAGAAGGTTCTGGAACACCCGGGGACGGACCTCCATGCCCGACATGACCGACAGGAGCGCGGTAACCAGGACTACCATGGCCCCGCCGACGACAATCGACCAAAACGGACTGACCGCGCCCAGGAGCACCGGGAAGATGGGAAACATGGCGCCCACGAAGTAGGAGATGCCCACGGAGATGGCGGCCGATAGCGGGCGCGTCTCTTCCGGCGGCTTCAGCTCGGGGTCGAAGAAGTTGCGCTTGGCGTTCTCGATGCGCTGGACCTCCCGTTGGGAACGGGACGAGGCCAGCACGCCCGCGGCCATGGAGATGGAGCCGGCCACCGCCACCGTGAGGCTCGCCACGGCCACGTAAGCGGGATGGCCGAACGAGGCATAGAACCCGGTGACGCTGCCAAGCACCTCCACAAGGCCGTCATTCAGGCCCAGGAAAATGTCGCGTACGCGTTCCGGGTTCAGGCGTCTGCCGGTGAGGCCGGCAACGATCTCGTCCTCGTGGCCGAACTCGTCGCGCAGGATGCCGCGGATGCGCGGACCGTAGGGCGTGTCCTTGTAGCGGTCCCACAATGCCCAGTACTTCTTGACGCCGTAGATCTCGATGGCCTCCAGGATGAGGAAGGTCATGGCCACGCCGAAGAACCGCCGCAAGAGCAGCAGCAGGTTGAGCCGCAGGCGCTGAACCCGGTCCAGGGAGGTGTCATCGAGGCCGGCGAAGTCGGCCCAGAAAGCGACGTGTCCCCGCTCCACGCTGACAAGGCGGGACAGGACGTTCTGGACCTCGCCGGTCTCCAACTCGCGCAGCCGCACGTACAGGGCCATGTCGAAGGCTTCGTCTCGGGCCACCTTCCGCACCTGCCGGTCGTTTCGTGGATCCGTCATGAAGTGTGGGCGAGCGCCTTGCGCCGCGCCTCGGCGGGGTCGCAGTCGGATCCCCGGTCCCGGGTGATGAGGGAACGGAGGCTCTCGGTGTGATCCAACCACGCCGTGCGCACTGCCTCGGGCACCTGGAACTCGTCGAGCGTCTCTCGCAGGATCTGCAGCCGGCGGGCGAACTGCCCGCCCATGATGGGATGGGGCGCGTGGGCCTGTTCGAGGGGACGTCCCTCGTACTCGATGTCCGCGCCGAGCACGCGGGCGGTGAACTGGAACTCCAGCAGCTTGATACGGTTGCGGTCGGCGTTGCGGAAGAAGAAACCGATCATGAGGTCATCGAAGATCCGGTCCACGAAGACATCGATGACCTCACGCAGGCGCTCCGCGCCTATCTCTTCGTACAGGGAGGGCGTCGGGGTGTCTCCCGGAGCCTACCCCTCGCCGGGTTTGAGCAGCGCGTCCAACTCGCCCCGCTCGTGCAGCTCGTGGACGATGTCGCAGCCGCCCACGAACTGGCCGTCGATGTAGACCTGCGGGATGGTGGGCCAGTTCGAGTACTGCTTGACGCCCTCCCGGACCGCCGGGTCCGACAGCACGTCGAAGCTCTCGAACTCCGCGTTGTGGGCGCGCAGGATCTCCACCGTGTGGGCGGAGAAGCCGCACTGCGGGAAGTTCGGGGTGCCCTTCATGAACACCATCACCCGGTTGTTCTTTACCTGCTCCTCGATCCTGCTGAGAGCGTCATCCGCCATGGCTTCACTCCTTCACTGGTTTCGCACAGGCGCCCGTGGCAAAAGCTCGGGCGACCGGTCAGACCTCGACCTCGATGTCCGAACCTTCCACGCGGACGTTGAACGTGTCGACGCCCGTGTCCGCCGGGGGTCCGGAGACCGCGCCCGTGGTGATATCGAACATCGCGCCGTGCCACGGGCATTGAACGTCCTTGCCCATCACCTCCCCCTCGGAGAGCGGCGCGCCGCGATGCGTGCAGAAATCGTCGATGGCGTAGAATGTCCCGTCCAGGTTGAACAGGGCGACCTTCCGTCCGTTCACCTCCACCAGCTTGGGTTTGCCGGGTTCCACCTCATCCGTGGTCGCGACCTTGACGTACGCCATACAATTTCTCCCTCTAGCGGGCCGCGGCCGCCGCCGATCCCTTGACCAGCCAGCGCTCGCGCATCACCTTGTCCTGAATCCGCAGCAAGCCTTCGGTCAGGGCCTCCGGACGCGGCGGACACCCGGGGACATACACGTCCACGGGCACGATCTTGTCGACTCCCTTGCACACCGAGTAGGCCATCTGGAACAGGCCGCCGCAGTTGGAGCAGCTCCCCATGGAGATCACGTACTTGGGATCGGGCATCTGGTCATAGAGCAGCCGCGTGCGCTTGGCCATCTTGTAGGTCAAGGTTCCGGCCACGATCATCAGGTCCGATTGGCGCGGCGTCGCCCGCGGCACGCAGCCGAACCGGTCCAGGTCCGCCCGCGGCCCGCCCGTCTGCATGAGCTCGATGGCGCAGCAGGCCAGCCCGAACAGCATGTACCACTGGGACGACGCCCTGCCCCAGTTCAACAGATCGTCGACCCGGGTGGTGAAGACCGTCTCGGGCAGACTGTTGGTAATCGGCATCGGAACCTCCTGGCTGAGAACCGCCGCGGGCTCGCGGGGTTGACAGCGCTGTAACACACCAGTGCCAGTAAAGATAGACCACCGTGATGCGGCTTTCAAGTGCGCGCACGGGTTCTGTTAGCGCAAAGCGATAATGTCCCCTTTTCAACAAAGCTAAGATGTCCCCTTT
>JAPPNF010000162.1 GCA_028818755.1 Deltaproteobacteria bacterium
AAACGGGGAGGTACCCGCTGACCGCAACATAATCGGAACCGCAACATAAATCCAGAACACGATTCCCGCCGACGTTCCGCTGTTATTCGCGCCCGTGGCGTCGGGGAAGACCTTGCTCGACCAAGTCGAGGACCGGGGAAAATGGCCGGGCATCCATCAGCGGTGGTGTACGGCGGGCCATAAGCGGGGCCCGATCGAGCGCGAGTTGCGCCGCTACCTGAAGGCTCATCCCCGCTTTGAGGGCCGCGTGGTCAGCGCCATGGGACTGCGACGAGACGAGAGCACCGACCGCGCCAAGCGCATTCCCTGGAAACGCAACGACCGCAACTCCCGCGCCGGCCGGGAATGGTTCGACTGGCTGCCGATCTTCGATCTGACCGAGGCCGACGCGTTCCGGGTCATCCGCGAGGCCGGACAGTTGCCGCACTGGGTCTACGCGCAGGGGATGTCGCGATGTTCGTGCAGTTATGTTGAGAAGACGATTATGGAGAGGAAGGGGCGACTTGGCCCCGAGAACACTGAGGTTCGGAGCCAAGTCACTCACCATAATTTCAGTGTCGTCGAACGTCCTGCAACATCGCCATCACGCGGTCGGTTACGGTCCTCCGGAACGACCCCTTTCTCAGTTGCGGCGGGGTTCTTGCCTGAAGGATGTCCAGCCTCTGGGCGGCATCGGTATGCAGATAGATCTCCGTGGATTTCATGCTGGCATGACCCAACCAGATCGAGACCTTGCGAGGATCCGCCGTGGACAGCAGAGTGTGCATCGCGCAACTATGGCGCAACACGTGAGGGGATATCCTCTTCCGCCCAATGGAGGGCGCTCGTTGCCGTGCCGTAGCCGCATGCAGAGCCAGGCGATGCGCAACGCCATGTCGGGTCATCGGCTTTGAGCGAGCATTGAGGAAGAGGGAGTCCACGGTGCTCTCCGGGCGGATCGAAAGCCACTCCTTGAGCGCTACCGTTGTTTCTCTCCACAAGGGAAGGGTCCGTTCCTTCCTTCCCTTGCCCACGATGTGTATGGTCTCGCAATCCTGTCCGAGGTCGATGCGGTTCAGCCTGACGAGCTCCGACACCCTGACTCCGGTGGCGTATGCGAGATGCAGCATTGCACGATCCCGCACACCGCGTATTGTCGTGGGGTCCGGCGCTTCAAGCAGGGCTTGGATCTCATCGCCGTCGAGGTAATCCACAACCCCCCGATCGAAGCGCTTCGTGGGAATCGCGTGTACTTGCCGACATAGATTGAGACAGGCCGGAACTCGGCATTCCAGATAACGGAAGAAGGCCTTGACCGCTGCCAGCCGGACGTTACGCGTACGAACCGTATTTCCCCGTTGCGCCTCCAGGCTGTCGAGGAAGTCGAGGATGAGCTGCGGCGTGAGATCCTCGATCTCGAGCGTACATGCACGACGGGGTATCGTAACCTGGGCGAAGTCGAGCAACAGCTCGAAGGTAAGGGCATAGCTGTCAACCGTGTGGAGGCTGGCGCGGCAGTCGCGAGGCAAGTACTGTTCAAGGTACGCACTGAGGTGCGGAGCCAGTGCAGTCATCGTACCATCCTCCCCTCGCGTGTGCGTTCCGTGGCCTCGGCGATGGTCTTCAGGAGGGGCTGCGTGGCTTCGAGATACCGGTACGTATTCGAGATCCGGTTGTGACCCAGATAGGTGCTTAGCGCCAGCATGTGGCGGTTGACGGTTTCCGGATCAGTTGCGATCACCGCCTCCAGAGACCTGACGGCGAACGAGTGCCGCAAGTCATGCAGGCGAGGTCCCGCATCGCCGCGGCCGCGCCGGATTCCGGTCTTTCGGGCCAGGAGAACGAAGTTGCACGTCAGGGTGGTGGGATGCGGGGGCTTCCCGTCCGAGAGAACGAACAGGTGATCATCCATTCCGCCCATCTTCATCCTGACGTCAAGGTATCTCTCAATGGCGGACCGAACGCTGTCGTGAATGGGTACGAGTCTGCTCTTCCGGAACTTTGTCTCGCGGATCACCAGCCCATCCGGCGTGACGTCCGCCAGACGCAGGGCGAGGGCCTCCGAGCGTCGCATTCCTGTCGCCGCCAGCAAACCGATCAAGTAGTGATAGGTATGGGGACGGATCGATCCGACGGGGCCGAGCGACAGCGCTGCTTCCATTATCAGCTGGATCTGAGAAGGAGTGAGGAGGTGCGGCGTTGGCCGCTGAGGCTTTACCCGCCCAAGCGAGTCGCGGGGCGGGACCTCGTGACGTTCGTCTTCGGCATTCAACCAGACCGCGAAGCGGCGCAGGATTGAGAACCGAAGTTGGGCGGTCCCCGGTGATATTGTTTGGCCGGCCCACTCCACCATTCGATGAGCCCTGAGGGACTCGTCGCCATGGGTCATGGCATGAACAGCGTAGGCCAGGAGCACCTTCCCCTGAGTGTCATACTTGTAACCGAGATGACGCTTGAAGGCGACGTACCGTTCGACGTTCTGTCTAATGGTCATCGGGCGCCTCCGATCCATGGCTGCGCCACGTGCTGAAGAAGGCCGACGTCGACCTTGGCGTAGATCTGGCTTGTGTCCGTCGAACGATGGCGGAGTAACGCGGCGACGGCGTTCAATGAAGCCCCGGACCGCAACAGTTCGGTGGCGGCCGAGTGTCGGAGGAGATTCGCACCGCGGTAGGTGACTTCGTGCATCCCGGCCCGGCGCAGTGCGTAGCGCACAATGGCCGTTATGGCGCCGGAGTGTGAGAAGGGTCGAGGTGGTGCGTTTGCGCGGAGAAACACGATTTCTTCGTTTACCCGCGGTCGCGCCTTTTCGAGATACTCCAGGAGGGAATCGCCGACGTCTTGCGGCAACGGCAACCAAGTGGCCCGCCTTGTCTTTCCACAGACGCGCAGCCTCGCGTTCGGCCAGTCGATGTCGTTCAGGCGGAGTCCGAGTACGTCGCCTGCCCGAAGGCCGAGTCGAGCCAGCAGCAACAGGACTGCGCGATCTCGAAGGCCCGCACGTCCCTTCGGATCGCACGAGGCGATGAGGCGTTCAACCTTCTCCATCGAGATGTGGCGCGGAAGCGTGGAGAGGTTCCAGGCCGGGCACTTGGGCACGGCATTCACAATGGTTGGGGGGCAATCTCCATTGGCGACCAGATATCGGAGATACATCCGGGCCGCTTGAGTGACCTGTAGAGCGTGATGCCGAGACACATTCTCAAGCCTGCGGATCAGAGACTCTCTGACCCGGGCCGCGTCGTACAGCCGGGTGTCGGTTCCGAGACCGGGCAAGAGAGCCGTCACTTCACGCTCGTAGTTGTGAATCGTGGCTTCACTGACACCTCGATATTGTCGAAGCCAGGCGCGGAACTTGCGCAAGGCCGGATTGGAGCGGGTGACTGACGGCGGCGCCGCATTTGGAGCCAACCCCCTTGCCGCGAGGAATTGCACGTACATCTCCACAGGGCGAATGTATCGCCGGTATCCCGTATGTTGTTGCAAGCTCCTGAACCGGCCTGGGCACAGACACTCGTGCTCCATAAATCGCTTCAACGTGTCGGGCGTAATATCCGCAAGTGGAGTTCGACGCCAATGAAGCCAGATCAGGAAGTGGCTCACGGTACATCGGAACGCCTTCCGGCTTTCGGTGGTGTAGCGTTGTTCGGCACACCTTTTCAGGAACACCGTCAACTGGCGCTGCCCTTCTTCGTGTATCCCTGGCTGGGGAATGCGCCCGCTTTGTTCAAGAAACTGAGCGAAACAGACCGCGCCTCGCATTACGGGACGTGAACGACTCTCCTTTCGCTTGTAACAGCCATGGCCATAGTTTGGAGGCGGGCATTGGCAACGGTGACTTTGAAAACGTCGCAAAACCGCGTCGTCGATGTCCGTCCATGGGCGGCGTTCCATGGCGAGCCAGACCAAGAGGTGTTTTGCTGCACCGCGGTGGGCCTCGATCACGCTCTCGGAGCAGCATGCCTGTACCAGGTAGTCTTCGAACTCCGCAAGACAACTCTCGTCGGCCGCACCAAGTGTTTCTTGTGACGGGTGTCGTTCTGCCTTTGGTCTCATGATCGCTCTCCTCTCCAGTGAAGTGGGAGAGCGAGTATATTATGGAGAGAGGTTGACGCCTAAATCGCACGGAATGCGGGACCTTTCTTCCGGTTACTCTCCATAATTGTCTTCTCAACATAATTGAAAGAGCCGAGTTGCGTCCGGGCGCCGCTCTCCGATGCCCACCGCATACCCGTGCCCGGACCGTTCGCGCCCTTCGCCGTCTTTCCCGCAGTCCAACCGTCCCGGCTCGCCGCATCGCGGCCGGTTTCGCGCACCGTTGCCGGACGTACCTCCGGGTACTCAGGCTGTTCCGGGCGCGGAAACCCATGGAGTTCCGAAGAACTGCTTGTGAGCCTGTTGCCGGCGATCATGGCGACGGCTTTGTTGATGGCCGGGGTGGCGGGCGACTGTCTGCGCTCATGGAATCTCCCATGATCGCCCGTGGATCCCTTGAGGTGAAGGAGAAACCGACATGAGAACCCTTTCTGCCAGCGGCCTGGCGGTGGCCGCGGTCCTCTCGCTCGCGGCCTGCGGCGGCAATTCCGGATCGCAGCCGACCCTCAGCCTCGACGACATCAGGGACCTGACCGGCCTGTCCGCGCCGATCGAGACCGCGGCGGCGCAGCAGGCGCGTGAGCAGGAGATTTACGCGCGCGCCGATTCCCTGATCCTTTCCACGACGCACGTGGAGACGGTACTCCCCGACGAGACCCGCACGTACCACCGGTGGGTGTCGGAATGCTCCGGGGCCGAGTGCGAGCTGCTCAACCCCGCAACCGGCGATACCCACACGGCCAGCCTCGATACACCCTTGGTCGCGCCTGATGAAGCCGAACCCATCGGCTCGGCGCACGGCATCACCCTGATGTCGAAAAGCGGGCGCCACATGGACATGGACTTCACCACGCTCGGCGCCTGGATGGAGCACAGCGCTTTCGGGCTCAACAGCGTGCGCGGGGCTGGCGAGGAGGGTGAGTGGGATACCCTGTACGCGGGGGTCCTGGGAGATCTCACCGACCGCCCGCTGACCGGGTCCGCCACCTGGCTCGGCACCATGGTGGGAACGCCCATCGCCGGGGACGGTCGCGGCGACCGGCTGGTGGGCACGGCGGCGCTCAACTACGACATGAACGCCGGCGGGCTCGATGCCGGGTTCAGCGGCATCAGGAACATCGACCGCGGGACGGCGCATGGCGTCGAGGCGGTAATCTTCTCCGACCTCGAGGTCGGTCCGGACGGGACCTTCGCAAGAGGCCAGTCGGGCGCGCGCATCCAGGGCGGCTTCTACGGTCCCGGCCACGCCGAGGCGGCGGGCATCTTCGAGCAGTCCGACATCGTCGGCGCCTTCGGCGCCAAGCGGCAGTAGGCGCCCGATCGAGGGAGTCCCTCATGGCTCCAGGGAACCCGACCATGCCCCTTCGTGAATCTTCGCGAAGACACCCGTCCGGAACCGATGGGTCCGACGAACAGTCGATGGCCCGCCGCCATCCCGGCGCGGCGGTCCCGGTGCCGCTCGCCGCGGGTCTCGGCCTGCAGTATGCCGGCCTCGTGCTGCCCGGGGTGGTACTGCTTCCGACGATCGTGTTCACGGCTGCCGGCGTATCCGAAGCGGCGATGCTGTGGGCGGTGTTCGCCTCCGTCGTGTTGTGCGGCGCGATCACGATGCTGCAAGGATGCCGAATCGGCCGGTTCGGCGCGGGTTACGTCATTGTGACGGGAACCTCCGGGCCGGCCATCGCGGTCAGCATCGCCGCGCTCGCCGCGGGCGGCCCGGCCCTGCTCGCCGTCCTGGTCCTGGCCCTTGCTCTGTTTCAGTTCGCGTTCTCCGCACGGCTCTTCCTGTTCCGGCGCATCCTGACCCCGACCGTGACCGGGACGGTCATGATGCTGACGCCGGTCACGGTGATGCCGGTCATCTTTGAACAGTTGAACAGCGTGCCGCCCGCTTCGCCGACACTGGCCGCTCCTCTCAGCGCGGTCACGACCCTGGCCGCCGTCGGCTGTATCGTGCTGAAAGGAGGTGGAACTCTGCGTCTTTGGGCGCCGGTCATCGGCATCGTCGCCGGCTCGCTGGTGGCGAGCGCATTCGGCCTGTACGACGTCGACGGTATTGTCGATGCCTCGTGGATCGGCTTTCCGCAAGCCCGATGGCCGGGCATCGATCTCGACTTCGGGCCCGCATTCTGGGGATTGCTTCCGGCATTCCTGTTGATTGCCCTGGTCTGCACGATCGAGACCATGAGTGGCGCCGTAGCCATTCAGCGCGCCTCCTGGTCCAAGCCGAGGGCGGTGGACTTCCGGGCGGTCCAGGGCGCCGTCGCCGCGGATGCCACCGGCAATCTGCTGTCCGCCCTGGCGGGAGGGGTGCCGCTCGGGTTCCGCCCGAACGGCACCGCGATGGTCGAGATCACCGGGTTGAGTTCGCGGCACATCGGCGTCGCGGTGGGAGCGGCGCTTGTCCTGCTGGCATGCCTTCCGAAGGCGCTCGCCGTGGTCCTTGCGATCCCCAGTCCGGTCATAGCGGCGTTCATCACCATCATGATGGCGACCATCTTTGCCATCGGGATGAACGTGGTTCTCCAGGATGGTCCCGATTATCGCAAGGGACTGATCGTCGGACTCTCGTTCTGGATCGGGGCGGGCTTCGAGGCCGGTGCGGTGTTTCCCGAACTTGCATCTCGTTTGGCGGGCGGCGTTCCGCCCAATGGCATGATAGCCGGTGGCCTCACGGCCATCGTCATGACCTTGCTGGTGGAGTTGACGAAACCGCGAAGCGGCCGAATGGAGGTGAACTTCGATATCTCGGCCTTGAACGAGATCCGGGAGTTCATCGGCAGGTTCGCGGCGCGACGCGGCTGGGATGCCGCCATGACGGCGCGTCTCGGCGCGGCCAGCGAGGAGACCCTGCTGACACTTCTTGACCAGGACGAAGCCGCTGCCGAAGCCGAGCGCCGGCGCCGGCTGCGCCTCGTGGCGCGGAGCGAAGACGGCGGAGCGATCCTCGAGTTCGTCGCCCCGAAGGGCCGGGAGAACCTCCAGGATCGGATCGCGCTATTGGGTGAGGTAAGCGCCGAGGATGCGATCGAACGGGAAGCATCGCTTCGCCTGCTGCGTCACCTGGCGTCCACCGTCCGTCATCAGCAGTACCATGACAGAGGTATCGTGACCGTCCGCGTGAACCCGTCTGGAGCGTGACGACAACGAGCGAGCGTCACGATGCTGCGGCAGTCCGTTCCTTGTTCAGGATGTCCGCCCCAATGCTGTCCGCGACCCGCGCCGAAGACGCCTTGATCGAATCCCGCGCCAGATGCGCATAGCGTGCGGTCGTGTCGATCTTGTTGTGGCCCAGCAGCTTGCCGATCATCGACAGGCTCTCACCGAGCGCCAGCGCCCTGGACGCGAAGCTGTGTCTCAGGTCATGGAGGCGCACCCCCTCCAGGTCCGCCCGCTCGCGAACGCGCTCCCAGTAGTGATTGAGGTCGGCCAGACGCCGGCCGGGCCGGGCGCCGGGGATGACCCAGGGGTTGCCCTCGATGCGCGGCAGCTCCGCCAGCACCCGCGCCGCCGCCGGCGACAGCGGCACCAGCCGCGCTCCGGTCTTCGTGTCCGGCAGGCGAAGCTCGCCCGCCCCAAGGTCCACGTTCCTCCACTCAAGCTCCATGATCTCGTTCCGCCGGCACCCGGTCAGCATCAGCAGCCGGATCGCCGCCGCCGGGTGCGCCGGCAGAGAGCCCTCCGACTCCATCTCGTCGAGCACCTCCCCCAAACGGCGGAACTCCGCCTCCGTAAGGAACCGCTCGCGCTTGTGCTCCCGGTACTTGCGCACGAACTTGCACGGATTGCCCCCCGTGCGATGCTTCCACTCCTCCGCGAGGTTGAACAGCTTGCACCCGATCTCCAGCGCACGGTTCGCCTGATACGGGATGTCGCGCAGTTCCAGGTGCAGCTTCGAGATGTGCTGCTGCTCCACCTCCTCCACCGCAAGATGACCGTAGGCCGGCAGGATGAAGCGCTCCACCACGCTCTTGTACATCTTCCCGGTGCTCGGCTTGCAGCGCACCTCGACGTGCTCCTCGAGATAGCGCGCGGCGAGCTCGGCCACGGTGAGCGTCCCCGGCGCCGCCTGCGTCGGGTCCTCGCCGCTCTTGATGCGGGCGATGGTCTCCGCCGCCTGGCGCCGCGCCCGGTCGGCGGAGATCACCCCGTGGCGCCCGAGCGTCACTCGCTGCGAACGGCCGTCGTGCCGGGTCTGCACGACGTACACCTTCGACCCCGAGGGATAGACCCTCACGCCGAAGCCGGGGAGCTTGTCGTCCCAGAACACCGAGTCCTTGTCCTCCACCGACAGCGCGTCGACGGTGCGCTTGGAAATGGTCCGATACTTCAGCTTGGCCATGCGATGCCTCCTTCACACTGCCGGGCGCTGGGTAATTGTTCGTTCATCGGGTGATGGCACAGATTCTGTGGGTTGCCGTCATCTC
>JAPPNF010000006.1 GCA_028818755.1 Deltaproteobacteria bacterium
GCCGGGTCCACGGCGGCGTGCTGGTGCAGGACTGGGACCACAAGCCCATCGACGTACGGGAGTGCAAGGTGGTGACCGAGCGGCAGCCCACCGACGACGAGTACAAGGCCCTCGGTTTCGCCTGGCGCGTATGCCACCACGTGAAGTCCAACGCCATCGTGTTCACGTCGAGCGACCAGTTGCTCGGCGTCGGCGCCGGCCAGATGAGCCGGGTGGATTCCGCCCAACTCGCCGTCACCCGGGCGAAGACCCACGGCCTCGACCTCGCGGGCTCCGTGGTGGCGTCCGACGCCTTCTATCCCTTTCGCGACGGCGTCGACGCGGCCGCCGAGGCCGGCGCCCACGCGGTCATCCAACCGGGGGGCTCCATCCGCGACGAGGAGGTCATCGCCGCCGCCAACGAGCACGGCCTGGCCATGATCTTCACCGGCATCCGGCACTTCAGGCATTAGTGTCCTGTACGGTTAATTCGCATGGTAAGATGCGCTGGATTTTTTGTCGTCGGCAAGGCGCGATGACGAGCAGTGGCGGGTACCACGCGAGGAAGAGCAACGCCGCCGACGGCGAAAAAGACAAGCAGATTACCATGCGAATTAACCGGACAGGACACTAACATGAACATCCTCGTGGTCGGCGGCGGCGGGCGGGAACACGCGCTGGTCTGGAAGCTGCGGCAGAGCCCGCGGGTGGACAAGCTCTACTGCGCGCCGGGCAACGCCGGCATGCGTGAGCAGGCGGAGTTGGTGGACATCGCCGCCGGCGAGATCGACAAGCTCGCGGACTTCGCCGCCCGGGAGGGCATCGACCTCACCCTGGTAGGACCGGAGCAGCCGCTGGTGGCGGGCATCGCCGACCGGTTCGAAGAGAGGGGCCTCAAGGTGTTCGGACCCAGCCGTGAAGCCGCGAGGCTCGAGGGCAGCAAGGCCTTCGCCAAGGAGCTGATGCTGGAGAACGGCATCCCCACCGCGGCCTGCGAAGTGTTCTCGGACCTGGACGAGGCCCGCCGGTACGTGGCGCAAGACCGGCCCTGCGCGGTCAAGGCGGACGGCCTCGCGGCCGGCAAGGGCGTGATACTGTGCCCGGGCAGGGCCGAGGCCGAAGCCGCCCTCGACGACATCATGGCGCGAAGGGTGTTCGGCGCGGCCGGTGACCAGGTGGTCATCGAGGAACTGCTGGTGGGCGAGGAAGCCTCCTTCATGGCCCTCATGGACGGCGACGACTTCCTTCCGCTGGCGACGGCCCAGGACCACAAGCGCATCTTCGACGGCGACGAAGGGCCCAACACCGGCGGCATGGGCGCCTACTCGCCGGCACCGGTGGTGGACGCGGCGGTGCACGACGCCGTGGTCGAGCAAGTGCTCAAACCGCTGGCGGCGGGGCTCAAGCGCCGCGGCCTGGTGTATCGCGGCGTGCTTTACGCCGGGCTCATGATCACCGAGGACGGCCCCAAGGTGCTGGAGTTCAACGCCCGCTTCGGCGACCCCGAGTGCCAGCCCATCATGATGCGCCTTGAGAGCGATCTGCCGTCGCTGCTCCTGGCCACCGCCGAGGGAAGGCTCCGGGAGATGGAAGCGGAGTGGACGGATCGGGCGGCGGTGTGCGTCGTGCTGGCGTCCGGCGGCTATCCGGGAGAGTATGGAACCGGTATGGAAATAGAGGGGCTGGAGGCCCTCGATTCCTGGAACAATGGATACGCGTTTCACGCCGGGACGAAACGTGAGGGCGGCCGGTGGCTCACCGCCGGCGGCCGGGTGCTGGGCGTCACCGCGCTGGGCGACACCATCGCCTCGGCCACCCGCGAGGCCTATGAAGGCGTGGGCAGGATCAACTGGGACGGCATGCACTACCGCCGGGACATCGCCCGACGCGCCATGGACCGAGGTTGAACCGGGCGTCCTTCGACTTCGCTCCGCTGGCGCTACGCTCAGGACGAACGGTTGGAGCCGCCTGGGTCCGGGACGAACGGCTGATACAATCGGTCCCGTTCGTCCTGAGCGTAGCGCCAGCGGAGCGAAGTCGAAGGACGCCATTGCCAAGACCACCGAGCAAGAGCAGACACCGAACAAAGGAGGAAGAAAACCGTGACGGAGCAGACTCCCAAGGTCGCAATTCTCATGGGCAGCGATTCCGACGTGGAGGTCATGAAGGAGGCCGCGACGCGGCTGGAATCCTTCGACATCCCCTACGAGATGCACATCTCGTCCGCGCACCGATCACCGGAACGGACCCATGCCTATGCCAAGGGGGCGGCGGACCGGGGCATCGAGGCGTTCATCGTCGGCGCCGGCGCAGCCGCGCACCTGGCCGGGGTGGTGGCGGCGGTCACCACGCTGCCGGTGATCGGCGTGCCGCTGAGCGCGTCGGCGCTGGACGGCATGGACGCGCTGCTGGCGACGGTGCAGATGCCGGCGGGCGTGCCCGTGGCCACCATGGCCATCGGCAAGGGCGGCGCCGCCAACGCCGGCATCTTCGCGGCCCAGATCATCGCGCGAAAGGACCCGGAGCTGGCCGGCAAGCTCGCCCGCTTCAAGGAAGAGCTGGCGGCCGGAGTCGAAGCCAGAGACCGGAAGCTGCAGGACAGCCTGAAGGGATAGGGGACGCGACACTAGAAGAGCGCTTATGGCCAAGATTTTCCCGTTTCGGGGGCTGACGTACGACCCCCAAAAGATCGACGATTTTTCCAGCGTGGTGGCGCCGCCTTATGACGTCATCTCCCCGGAGTACCAGGCGGAACTGTACGACCGCTCGCCGCGCAACGTCGTGCGCATCGACTTCTGCCGCGACCCCGACCCCTACGACACCGTGCCGAAGCGATTCCGGGAATGGCAGGAGGACGGCATCCTGGTGCTGGAGGACGCCCCGGCCATCTACTACCTGAGCCAGGAGTACCGTCTGCAGGACGGCATCGCACGGGAGCGGCGCGGCTTCATCGCGCTGACCGCCATCGAGGATTTCGGCGGCGGCATCCACGGCCACGAGAACACCCTGACCGAACCCAGGGAGGACCGCCTCAAGCTGATGCTCGCGTGCGATGCCCAGTTCAGCTCCATCCTGGCCCTGTACACCGACGAGAAGCCCACCCTGACCGACGCCCTGAGCGAGCACGTGAAATCGCGGCCTCCCAAGCTCGAGGCCTCGGAGGGCGAGTACGGCACCTCCCGCCTGTGGGCGGTCACGGACCCGGGCCTCATCGGCATGGTGCAGGACGCCATGAGCCGGCAGGCCGTCTTCATCGCCGACGGGCACCACCGCTACGAGGCGGCCTGCGGCTACGGCCGCCGGCGCATGGCGGAACGGCCCGGCGCCACCGGCGAAGAGGGCTTCAACCGCGTGATGATGTACTTCGCCAACCTCCAGGAAGAGGGCGTGGTGATATTGCCGACGCACCGGTTGGTCCGGGAGCTTCCCGACGCGCCGATGGAAGAGCTCGAACAGAAGCTGCAGCACCACTTTCACGTCGAGGAGTTCTCCAGGGATGCGGACGGCCGGCGGCGGTTCCTGGACACGGTCCGGAACCCGGAGGGTGACCAACGGCTGGTCGGCGCGTGCTTCGGAGGCGATTCGCGCTACCTGGCCTTGCGCATCAGAGACAGCGAGACCCTGCACCACTTGGCTCCCGACATGGGCCCCGAACTGCGCAGCCTGGACGTCACCACGCTGCACTTGCTGCTGATGGAGCATATCCTCGGCGTGTCAACTCGCGGCGCGGTGAATACCGACGCGGTGTCCTACACGCACGACGCGGAAGAGGCGCTGGCCGAGGTGGAGAGCGGCGGCTGCCGGGCGGCGTTCATCCTGAATCCCCCGACCGCCGGCGAAATGATCAGCGTCTCCCTCAAGGGGGAGAAGATGCCCCAGAAATCGACCTACTTCTTTCCCAAGCTTGTGACCGGCCTGGTGATCCACAAGGTGGAGATCTAGGAGAGAGGACCGGAACACCCGCCGGCACCCTCGGTCCCGGCAAAGGAACGCGCAAGGAACACTGTCATGTCCAAGCTAAATCTTACACTGGCGTGCGGCGACTACGACCGCACCAAGACGCTGCAGGACGGCTCGCTCAGCCCCGACGGCATCGCCCTCAACTACCTGCCGATGCAGGCCGAGGAGATCTTCTGGCGCATGGGCCACCACCAGGAGTTTCACGCCTCCGAAATGTCCCTGGCCAACTACATCACCATGACATCCCGGGGCGAAAGCCCGTTCACGGCCATCCCGGTGTTCCCGTCGCGCTATTTCCGCCACTCCTGCGTGTTCATCAACACCGACCGGGGCCTGGACAAGCCCGAGGACCTGCGCGGCAAACGCGTCGGCGTGCCGGAGTACTCCATCACCGCGGCGGTGTGGATCCGCGGCTTCCTGAGCGACGACCACGGCGTCAAGGCCGGCGACGTCGAGTGGTTCACCGGCGGCCAGGAAGTCCCCGGGCGCAAGGAACGCATCGAGCTCAGGCTGCCGCCGGAGATCAAGGTCCAGCCCATCGCCGGAGACCGGACCCTGAACGCCATGCTGGACAAGGGCGAGATCGACGCCCTGGTCACCGCCCGCATCCCCTCGTGCTTCGCGGCCGGCGCCCCGCACATCCGCCGCCTGTTCCCCGATTTCAAGTCCGTGGAGATCGACTACTACCGGCGCACGAAGATCTTCCCCATCATGCACACCGTCTGCATCCGCAACGACGTGTTCGAGGCCAACCCCTGGGTGGCCCGGAGCCTCTACGCCGCCTTCTGCCAGTCCAAGGACGACGCCATCGCGCGCATGAACATCAACAACACCATGGCCAGCACGCTGCCCTGGCTCCAGGCCGAGATGGCGCTTCTCCGGGAGGTCTTCGGCGACGACTGGTGGCCCTACGGCATCGAGCCCAACCGCCACGTCATCGAGGCGCTGACCCGCTACATGGGCGAGCAGGGCCTGCTGGGCGACAAATTCCCCACGGTGGAAGAGTTGTTCGCGCCGACGCTGCTCGGGGATTACAGGCTGTAATATCCAGAACCGCGAATCCCGTGGAGACGGATCCGTCATTCCCGCGAAAGCCGGGAACCGGGAAGGGAAGGGCGGGGAACCACGCCGGCGGTCACGGTGCTCTGGATTCCGGCTTTCGCCGGAATGACGGATTCAGGGACGTCAGTAAAAACATGACCCGCAAGGAAGCGGCGTTCATCCGTCAGGCCCGGGTAGGGATCTTGGCGACGGTCGACGAGCACGGTCAGCCCCTTAACGTGCCCTTCTGCTTCGCCTTCGACGGCGCGTGCCTGTACTCACCTATCGACGAGAAGCCCAAGGCCGCAGGGCCACGGGAGCTGAAGCGGATCCGCAACATCCGCGCCAACCCCCGGGTATCCGTGGTCGTCCAACGCTACGACGACGAGGACTGGTCCCGCTTGGCTCACATCATCATCCACGGCGAAGCCAGAATCCTCACGGATGGAGATACCCACGGCAAGGCCGTCCGGCTGTTGCGCCGGAAATACTCCCAGTACCGCACCATGGCCCTGGATCAACGGCCCGTCATTCAGATTCGGGTTGTCCGTTGCATTCGTTGGGGCAGGGTCTGACGACGGGTTCAAGGCGCGCTCAGTTGCTTTGCTAGTTGGCTACCACTCAAATGAGTGGTAGAATAACCAGTATGGAAGAGCTGACCGGCATACAGGTCCGTGTCCTTGACGCCTTGCGAGGGCGCGCCGACACAGGACAAGCACTTCCCAGCTATCGGGCACTCTGCGCAGAGTTCGGGTGGTCCTCCACGGGAACTGCCAGGGATCATCTGCGTGCCTTGGAGCGCAAGGGTTACGTCGACCTCCCAGGCAGCCGAGGCCGTCGGGTTAGATTGCGTCGCCGGTTTCCCGGGATCGCCCGTGCACCCATCGTTGGCCGCATTGCAGCGGGCAAGCCGGTGTTGGCGGACCAATACCACGACGACCTGCTTCCGTTTCCGGCGGAATGGCGCGGCTCCGGCGACTGTTTCGCGCTGCGGGTGGCGGGAGACAGCATGGAAGGCGCGGGGATTCTGGAAGGGGACCATGTGATCATCCGACAACAAGAAATCGCTGACAACGGCGACATCGTTGCAGCGACTCTCGGTGGAGAGACGACGCTCAAACGCTTGGTCAAGGACGGCGACCGGACTTTCCTGGTCGCGGAGAATCCCCGCTACGCACCCATCGAGGTCACGACGGATTCAGCCGTGGTCCACGGCGTCGTCGTCGGACTGTTGCGTTCGTACCGACTCCACGATAGTAGGAGCCCGTTTCCTGGCAACCGCTAGTGTCCGCGGGAGGCACACCACACCATGCTCACAGCACGCAGAGCGTCCAAGTTCATTCGTCGCTTCGGCGGCCCTGGAGACGATTCCGGCATCGTATGCTTCAAGTTCTGGCAACTGGTGCCGGCGGGAGGTTGTCCCTACCGTTGCTCCTATTGCTTCCTCCAGACCA
Organism: Deltaproteobacteria bacterium; assembly: GCA_028818755.1. GTDB lineage: Bacteria > Desulfobacterota > Binatia > UBA9968 > JAJDTQ01 > JAJDTQ01. The sequence continues at coordinate 6,435 of JAPPNF010000006.1, forward strand.
CCCCATGGTTTCGCTTCAACCCCGATCACCTCAACGGGCTGGTCTACACCAACGTCGACGACATGCTTCGAGAAGTCGACGCTTGGCTCGAAGATCCCGTCGCGAAAATGATGATCGTTGGTGAACTGCAGGATGGCCTCGTCTTCGAGACGGCGTTCAAGAAGGTGACTGGGAAGCCCCTCACTCATTGGATCGTTCCGAAGTTCGCCGCGCAGGCCCGGCATCGCCTCATCTTCCTGACGAAGTCCACGCAGGTACACGACGCCCTGCAACTCGATGCCACACCCCAGGTCGTCTTCTCCTGGTCGGTGAACGCCGAGGAGGTCGCCGCCCGGTGGGAACATGGAACCCCGCCTCCATCCCAGCGCTTCGCGGCGGCGTCCGCGATGAAGGACGCTGGCTGGCCTGTCCGCTTTCGGCTGGACCCTATGGTGCCCTATCCGCGTTGGCGGTCCGGATACGGCGCAGCAATCCGGGAGATCAACCGCATTGCGCCTGAGATGCTCACATTGGGCGCTCTTCGTGCCACCTCAGCCAAGTCTCTACGCGGTGCGGCCACCAAAAACGGCCGTGATGACAGTATTTTCGAGTATCTGACCGAAGAACGGGACCCGTCGGGGTTCAAGTACCGAATCCCGTTCCCGGTCCAAGTGGAGCTCTTTCGTTACGCGATCCAGAAGCTCTCCCGGTCCATCGTTCCCGCACTGTGCAAGGAGGACCAAGCCCTCTGGCGAGAACTTGGGATGCCGTTCCAGGGTTGTCACTGCCTTCTCGGGGCGTCGGACGCCCTCGTACAGAACTCGCCGAGAGAGATCCCATCGATAACCGGCAACAGCGCGAACTCCCGCCGACCGCAGACGATGCCTGGCACCACGGCCGGGCGTACTTCGCTCACTTCGGTACCGTAACGCCCGGGCACAACACCATGAGGGAAGTCTCTTACTACAGCGGGCGAGAGCAAACCTACCTAAAGCATTTCTTTTTGGAAAAATACCTGGAACGAGTCGCGTACGTAATCGGGTATAACCAGTCGGAGTTTGTTTACATCGATGGGTTTTCAGGACCCTGGAGGTCCGCGGATGAGGCGTTTGAGGACACGTCGTTTGTCGTTGCCATCAACATTCTTCGGAGGGTCCGGGATGGGCTGGCGAGCGGAGGCAAGCGCCCACGAATTCGCTGTCTGTTCATCGAGAAAGACCCTCAGGCCTTTGCCGCGCTTCAAGACGCTGTTGGGCGCTTCCCCGACCTTGATGTCACGCCACTAAACGGCGACTTCGAAACACTCATACCCACGATCCTACGCTATATCCGCAATTCGTTTTCTCTGGTCTTCATCGACCCGACGGGATGGACGGGGTTTGGGCTGCGAAAGATCGAACCGATTCTGAAGCACCGCCCTGGCGAAGTCCTCATCAACTTCATGTTCGACTACATTAATCGATTTCTGGATCATCCCGATGACCGAATTACCGCAAGCTTCGACGATCTCTTCGGTGGGCCGGGCTGGGATTCAGCCGTGTACGCGGATGACCGCAGAGAGAACGCAATCCTTGAACTCTACTGTGACCGCATGCGCGGCTTGGGGAGGTTCGAACATGTCGCGCGTACGCGCATTCTCAAGCCGACCTCGGACCGATCCTACTTCTACCTCGTTTACGGAACACGCCACGTAAAGGGCCTTCGCGAGTTTCGCGGCATCGAGAAGAAGGTCATCGAGGAACAGGAGCGCGTACGTTCAACCGCCAAGCAGACACACCGTGTAGCGCGTACGGGGCAGTCGGAGTTGTTTGCCGCGGCCACACTCACCGGGGCGGCCTCCTACGAACAGGAACGCCAAGTGCAATTGTCCGCCGCGTCGGAGAAGTTGCTCACACTACTGCGCGACGGGCGGCAAATAGAATACGAAAACGCACTTGCCGCGCTACTGGAGCGGCCTTACGTCTGGGAAAGTGACGTCAAGGCGCTCGTTCAGGAGCTACGCAGAGCCGGTCAACTGAAGATCGTGGGAATGAAACCACGAGAACGAACCCCTAAAGAGGGGCACGTCCTTGTGCCTCCGGCGACCGACGCGCCAGCAAGGCAACCCCGCTAACCCTACGCCACATCCTTGATCGACGACACGCCCGTGGCCTTCATCATGCGCTCCAGGAAGGCGTGCACGTGGGTGTACTTCGCGTCGATCTCCCGGTCCAGGGAGGTGTAGAGGTAGTGGAGCTGGGCGTAGATGGAAATGTCGGCCAGGGTCATGCGGCCGAAGATGAAATCCCTTCCGGAATAGAGCAGGTCGAGGTTCTCCAGGTGTACCGCCAGCCCCTCCTCGGCCTTTTTCACGTCGTCGTCGTTCTGGGCCCTGCGGAAAGCCATGACGGTGCCGTTGAGGTCTTCGTCGGCCCAATCCTCCAGCATCAGGCAAAGCCCCTTGTCCGAGGGATTGTCCGGGTAGATGGTGGGCTCGGGAACTTTCTCCTCCCAGTACTTGGCCAGAATGGTGGAATCCTGAATGCACTGGCCGTCGATGTCCATGGTTGGGACCTTGCGCTGGTTGGAGAACGCGATCAGCGACTCGCGGTTGTCTGCGCGGACGTCCACCACGTCGTACGAAACCCCCTTCATGGTCAGGACCACGCGGAGCTTCTCGCAGAACATCGACGTCTTCGAATTGAAAAGCCTGTTTGCCATCGTAATGCCTCCTTGTGCCGCCCGAGCGGCGGGTAACCGTTGTTGTGGATCTACAGATAACCGTGCTGTTCGTGGATGCGCACACCGTTGACCGTACGGTGGGGCACCCGGACTGAATAGAACTTCGCCGGTCCGGCGTCAAACGAGAGGCGCCCGGCGCCTCTCGTCGCTCCGGGCTCGACCCGGGGTCCAGAAGCGGCGGATTCCGGCCTGAGCCGGAATGACGGAAGGGGGGCGTTGTGCTAGGGTGGGCACCATGAGCGAGATTCATTTCGTGGACACCACGTTGCGGGACGGCCAGATGAGCCTGTGGGCCACGCGCATGCGCACGGGCATGATGCTGCCCGTTGCCGAGCGCATGGACCGGGCGGGCTTCGACGCCGCCGAGCTGATGTCCAGCATCTTCCTCAAGAAGTGCGTCCGGGACCTCAAGGAGGACCCCTTCGAGCGCATCCGGCTGGTGAAGGAAAGGATGCCCAACACCCCGTTGCGCATGACCTCCGGACGGTTCAACGCCTTCGAGGTGACGCCCTATTCCCTGTACGCCCTCTACCTGCGGCGCATGCGCGAGAACGGTATGAGCCAGGCCCGGATATCCGACGAGTGGAACGATCCGGAGGGATGGAAGCAGAAGGTGCAGACCGTCCGGGAAGCCGGGCTCGAGCCCATCATCAACCTGATCTACTCGGTGTCGCCCAAGCATACCGACGAGTACTACGTCGAGCGCGTGCGGCAGGCCGCGACCCTGGACCTGCCGCGCATCTGCCTGAAGGACCCCGGCGGTCTCATCACGCCGGACCGGGTGCGCACGCTCGTGCCGCTGGTGCTGGAGAACGTCAACGGCACGCCGGTGGAGTTCCACACCCACTGCACCACCGGCCTGGGGCCGGTGTGCTGCGTGGAGGCCATCAAGCTCGGCGTCACCATCGTCAACACCGCCATCCCGCCGCTGGCCAACGGCTCCTCCAACCCGTCGCTGTTCAACGTCGCGGCCAACGCGCGCGCGCTGGGGCATACCACGGCGGTGGACGAGGAGTCGCTGCACGCGGTGTCGGAGCACTTCACCCGCATCGCCGAACAGGAAGGCCTGCCCCCCGGCCAACCCGTGGAGTACGACTACGGGCAATACCTGCACCAGGTGCCCGGCGGGATGTATTCCAACCTGCGCCACCAACTGGAGAAGGTCGGCCTGGGCCACAAGTTCCACGAGGCCCTGGAGGAATGCGGCCGGGTGCGGGAGGAGTTCGCCTATCCCATCATGGTGACGCCCCTGTCCCAGTTCGTGGGAAGCCAGGCGGCCATCAACGTCATCGTCGGCGAGCGCTATGCCCAGGTCACCGACCAGAGCATCCTCTACGCCCTGGGACTCTGGGGCGAGGAGGGCAGCCGGCTGATGGATCCCGAGGTCAAGGACAAGATCCTGGACCGGCCCCGGGCCCGGGAGCTGGCCAAGTGGGAGCCGCCGCAGCCCTCCATCGCCGAGATCCGCAAGGGCTTCGAGCCCGGCCTTTCCGACGACGACCTGCTGCTGCGCTGGCTCGTCACCAAGGACGAGTTCAACGCCATGCGCGACGCCGGCCCGGCGACGCCATACACGGGCAACGGCGTGATCGGCCTGCTGCAAAATCTGCGCGGGCACAAGGCCAACCACGTGTACATCAGCAGACCGGGGCTGAAACTGTCGCTGCAAGGGTCGGCGGGCTGATGACCTTTACGGCGGGAGGTACCCCATGAGCGCGAATACCGAAACCGAGGCCTTCTACCGCGAAGTGGACGACAAACACTTGGTGCCGCTGTGGAACATCACGGAGAGCCAGCTCACCACGGAACCGCAGTCGCCGGTGAAGGCGCATCTGTGGCGCTGGGCCGACCTTCGCCGGCTGGCCCACCAGGCGGGCGACCTCGTGCCCATCGAGCGCGGCGGCGAACGGCGCGTGCTGGGGCTGGTGAACCCGGGACTGGGCGGCAAGCCCGCGGCCACGCGCACCCTTTGGGCCGCGGTGCAGATCGTCAAGCCCGGCGAGATCGCCCCCTGCCACCGGCATTCGCCGTCGGCTATCCGCTTCATCATCGAAGGCGACCGCACCTACACCAACCTGAACGGCGACAAGTGCGTCATGAGCCGGGGCGACCTGGTGCTGACGCCTAACTGGGACTGGCACGACCACGGCTGCGAGTCCGACGAGCCCATGATCTGGATGGACGGGCTGGACCTGCCGCTGGTGGGAGATCTCGATGCCACCTTCTTCGAGATGTACCCGGACCACCGGTTCCCCATCACCGACGTCAACGAGTCGGAGCGCAAGTTCGGCGTGACGCACCTGCGGCCCACTTGGGAGAAACCGCCGGAGCACCGCTCGCCGCTCTTGAACTTCAAGTGGGAGCCCACCTACGAAGCTCTCCAACGCATCGGCGAGGGAGCGGCTAGCCCCCACGACGACGTCTGCTTCGAGTACCTGAACCCGAGCACCGGCGGCCCGGTTCTGCCCACCATGAGCTGCACCATCCAGATGGTGCGGCCCGGCGTCCGCACCCAGGCCCACCGGCAGGTGCAGAGCTCGGTCTACCTGGCCTTCGCCGGAAAGGGCTACTCGGTTATCAACGGAGAACGGTTCGACTGGGAGGAAGGCGACTTTTTCGTGGTGCCGCCGTGGGCTTGGCACGAGCATGCCAACGACACCGACGGCGAGTCCATCCTGTTCGCCATCCACGACGCCCCGGTGATGAAGGCCCTTGGCCTGTATCGAGAGGAAAGCTATACAGAGGGTGACGGACACCAGGAGATCACAGCGAGCTTCGAAGCGTAGGGCTTCGAGGCACGAGCCTTCGAGGCAACCGCCTCCGAAACGCGGAAAGACCGGAAATGGCGAAGTACCTGCAATGCAGTGAGTGCGGCAAGCTGGCGTTCTACTACGACGGCTACGTCGGCACCGAGAAACCGTTCTATCTCAAGAACATGATCTACCCCGACGGCAGCCAGCCGCAAACGCCCCGCTGCATAAGCTGCAACGCCGTCCCGCGAATGCTCTTCGACTTCATCAAGGAAGACAAGGAACCCCTCCCCACACCGGCGCCAGCCCCGGAAGCCGAAACGGAATCGGCGCCGGAGTAGGACGGCGCCTGCACCCGGCCGAGGCCGCGTGGGCACTAGCGCCTTGGGCTCGCCGCGTCACCTTTCCTCACCGATCGACATCGAACCACCACATTACCGTTCGGGAAATTTGCATCTGAGGTCGCTCAATCAGGGGCCTAGATTCCCGATCGGGAAATTCATCTTGTAATTGACTTGAATTTCCTTCATTATTCCCGATCGGGAACTTATCATGAAAGTACAAGACCTGACCCCAGCCGCAATCGGCGCCGTCGTGCGCGCTACACGGAAGGCCGCGGGCCTGCGACAGTACGAGCTCGCGGGCGCCGCGGGCGTCGGCGTACGCTTCATCGTCGATCTCGAAGCAGGCAAGCCCAGCGCACAGATTGGGAAAACCCTCCAGGTGCTGGCGGCTCTCGGGTGCTCTTTGGACATCTCCACGCCACCACAAGACAAGGGAAGGCGGAACCCGTGACCCGCACCCTCAACGTTTGGTGGGATCGGCGGCTCGTCGGCCGGCTCACGCAGGACCGGCACGGCGAGCTTGGGTTCGTGTACGCGGACACATGGATTGAGCAGGAAGATGCGCCGACCCTGTCCGCCTCATTGCCCAAACGAGCGGAGCCGTATCGCCGTCGTGAATGCCGCCCGTTTTTCGGCGGCCTTCTGCCGGAGGAAGGCCAGCGGCACGCTGCCGCACGAGCCGTCGGCGTTTCCCCCGCCAACGACTTCGCCCTGCTCGACAAGCTCGGCGGCGATGTGGCGGGCGCGTTGCAAATACTTCCTCCCGAAGCAACGCCGACCACGCCTGACCGGGCGCCAACGCCACGGTTGCTCGACGACGCCGGCCTGATCCGTGTGCTCGATGCGCTGCCCACGCGCCCACTGCTTGCGGGTGAAGAGGGGCTGCGGTTGTCCCTCGCCGGCTCTCAGTCGAAAGTACCCGTGGTCGTGGTCGAAGGCGCGGTAGCGTTGCCATCGTCCGGACAACCGACCACACACATCCTCAAGCCGTCCATCGCGCGATTTCCCGGCACCACCGAGAATGAAGCCTTTGTCATGCGCCTCGCGGCCGCGGCCGGACTTGACGTCGCCCCCGTCGAACCCCGGGTGGTAAGCGACCGGAGGTTTCTGCTTGTGGAACGTTATGACCGGTCGTTCGATCCCGCCGGGCAGATTCGCCGTATCCATCAGGAAGACTTCTGCCAAGCCCTCGCCGTCAACCCGGAACGCAAGTACCCGGGCGAAGGAGGCCCAACCTTCAGCGATTGCTTCGGGCTGCTCCGTCAGGTTTGTGTGCGGCCGGCGGTGGAAGTCCTGAAACTGCTCGACGCCGTGGTCTTCAATCTGCTCGTGGGCAACGCCGATGCCCACGGCAAGAACTTCTCGGTTCTGTATGACGAAGGCGGCCCGTGCCTGGCGCCGCTTTACGATCTCTTGGCCACGGTCGCCTATCCTGAACTCTCACCCAACCTGGCCATGAAAATCGGGGGAGCCGCGACGCTGGGCGACATGGATCCCAAGGCATGGGCGGCGTTCGCGGGGGACGCAACTCTCGGCCTTCCCTTGGTCCGCCGTCGCGTCACGGAAATCAGCGAAGCCGTCAAGGAGCAGGCAAACGAGGTTGCGCGCACGCTGATTCAGCCGGGGCTTGATGAGGAGATCCTGTCAAGGATCGTCGAGTTGGTTGTCGGACGCGCCGAACGGTGTGCGCGGACAGTTCGACCGTGACTCATATAGTCAGTTACCCGTCGCTCTTGCCCGCCGCTGTAGTCCGGGCCGTGAAGCCTTCGAACAAACCTTCGAGACGCGCCATTCGCTCCTCGAGACGCGCCATTCGCTCGCGCAGCCCTGCCACGTCGCGATGGAGTCCCCACAGGAAGGCAAGAGACGCGGCATTGGACAGCCCTACGATAATGATGGCGATGAACTCCGGAGACATGGCAACTCCTGGCGCGGTTAGAATAGTCTTTATGGACTAAGCATTCAAACGAAACTGTGACGGGATTCCCCGCCCTACGGCGTGCACTTCACAAGAGTGACCTGGCCCGTGGCCTGATCGTAGGTGGCGACTCCGGTATCGTCGGCGCAGCCTTCCGTGACCGTGGCGGTCACCACAAAGGTGGCATCGTCGGCTTCGGTGACGGCGGGGGTGATGTTCGCGCTCTGCGTGTAGCCGAAGGCCGTCAGATCGTCAGGGTCGTCGGCGTAGGTGTTGTTTTCCAGGTAGTAACCTTCCTGGGCCAGAGCCATGTTCCGGACGTTGGCCTGGGCATCGGCGTCGAAGCCCTTGCGCCGATAGCCTCCGAACTGCGGGATCGCCACCGACGCCAGGATTCCAATGATGGCAATGACCACCAGCAGCTCGATCAGGGTGAACCCGGCCGCCTTTTCGCGGCCGTGGCGATCAGGCGGCCGCATGCCCGCCTGATGCGTTCCCACAGGGCTTCTCTTCGTTCCTCTTGCCAGGACATCCGTATCCATCCGAATCCTCCTCACTGCACCATGCCGCCCATCTGAAAGATCGGCAGATACATGGAGATCACGATCCCTCCGAGCACGACCCCCAGGACAATCATCAGCACCGGCTCCATGAGCGTGGTCAGCCGCGCCACCGCCCGGTCCACTTCCTCCTCGTAGAACGCCGCCACCCGGCTGAGCATCGTGTCGAGGGCGCCGATGCTTTCTCCCACGGCGACCATGTGGCAGACCAGGGCCGGGAACAGGCCGGTGGCCTCCAGCAGCTCGGACAGGGTCATGCCCTTCTCCAGCCCGGCCCGGGTCTCCAGGACGGCCTGCTCCAGGACCTTGTTGCCGGTGGTGCCGGCGGTGACGGTCAGGCTGTCCAGCAGCACCACGCCGGACTGGAGCAGAAGGCCGGTGTTGTGGCTGAAACGGGCGATGGCCGCCTTGCGCAGCAGGTCTCCGACGAGCGGCAGCCTCAGCAGCCATCGGTGGACCGCCCGCCGGCCTCCCTCGGTACGGCAGGCCAGATGAACCGCCACGGGCGCGGCCAGGCCGCCGCCGAGAAAAAACAGGAAATGCTCGTACGTCCAGCGGCTCACCGCGATGGTCAACTCCGTCAGGGGAGGGAGGGCCTGCCCCATGCCCCGGTAGACTTCCGCGAAGACCGGGATCACGTGGAGGAGAAGCACGGCCACAACCACCACGGCCACGGCGATGACGGTGGCGGGATAGAGCATGGCGGTCTTGACCTTGCGCTTGAGCCGCGCCGAACGCTCGATGAACAGCGCCAGTCGCGCGAGGATCTCCGGCAGCACGCCGCCGTGCTCGCCGGCAGCCACCATGCGTACGAACAGCGTGTCGAACAGCCGGGGGTGGCGGGACATGGCCGCGGTCAGCGTCATGCCGTTGGACACATCGAGGCGCACGGCCCGAAGCGCTTCTCTTACCGTGCCGTTGCCGGTCTGGTCGGCGAGCACCTGGAGGCACTCGACGATGGGGACGCCGGCCTCGATCATGACGCCGAAGTTCCGCGTCAGCATGACGATGTCGTCGGCGCCGACCCTGGGCGCGAGCCCCGGGATGACGATCTCCCGGCGCATCCCCGCGCCCTTTTCCCGAATCCCCGACGCCAGCGGCCGGATCCCGCGCCGGCGAAGCTCGGCCGTCACCGCGGCGCGGTCCACCGCCTCCATCTCGCCCCGCAGGAGCCTGCCATCACGGTTCCTGCCTTGCCACCGGTAGAGCGCCACGGGATCACCCAGCTCGAACCGGCGCGGGGGGAACGGCCCGTGCCTCGGCCGGGTCCGGTTCCGTCACCCGCAACGCCTCCTCGACGCTGGTGACCCCTTGCCGGACCTTCCGCACGGCGGCCTGACGCAGCGTGCGCATCCCCCTCTCCATGGCCGCGGCCTTGAGCTCGACGACGGAGCCGCCCCGGAGAATCATCCCGCGGAGATCATCGCTCAGCGTCATGACCTCGTAGATGGCCACGCGGCCGCGGTAGCCGGTGTGGTGACATTCGGGACACCCGGCGCCGTGGTAGCCCTCGACGTCGCCCACTTCCTGCGCCCCGCGGCGCGGGGCCGTGAGCATTCCGGGCTGCAACGCGGTGCGCACCTTGCAGGCTTCGCACACGCGGCGCAGCAGCCGCTGCGCCGCCACCATGGTGATGGCCGAAGCGATGAGGTAGGGCTCCACCCCCATGTCGAGCAGGCGGTGGACGCTGGACGGCGCGTCGTTGGTGTGGAGGGTTGTCAACACCAGGTGTCCGGTCAGGGCGGCATTGACGGCGATGCGGGCGGTCTCGGCGTCGCGGATCTCGCCCACCATGAGGATGTCCGGGTCCTGTCGCAGGAACGCCCGGAGGCAGGCGGCGAAGGAGAGGCCTATCTCGCCGTGGGTCTGAACTTGGTTGATGCCGGCGAGGTGGTACTCCACCGGGTCTTCCGCGGTCGAGATGTTTACTCCCGGCCGGTTGAGCTCCGACAGCATGCCGTAGAGGGTCGTGGACTTGCCGCTCCCGGTGGGTCCCGTAAGCAGGATCATGCCCGCGGGCTTGCTCATGGCTTCGGCGAAACATTCCCGATCCACGCCTTCCAGGCCCAACCGGTCGAGGCTCGTCGCCAGGTCGGAGCGGTGCAGCAGCCGCAGCACCGCCTTCTCTCCGAACCGCGTCGGCAACACCGAAACCCGCACGTCGACTTCGCCGCCGCCCGCCGCCAGCTTCAGGCGGCCGTCCTGGGGCAACCGGTGCTCGGCGATGTCCAGACCCGCCATCACCTTGATGCGGGAGGTCAGCGCCTGCTTCATCTCGTGCGGCGGCGTCATGACTTCCTGCAGGATCCCGTCGATCCTGAAGCGCACGCGCACGCTGTCCTCGTAAGGCTCGACGTGAATGTCGCTGGCGCCGCGCGCCACCGCGTCCCGCATCAGCGAATCCACCACCGCCACCACCGGCGCATCGCCGGCGGCATCCGTCGACGACGGCTCACGCGCCCGTGGCTCCGCCGTCGAAGGGGCCGTTTCCCTCGTCTCTTCGCGCCCGCGGCCCGACGAGCCGGAACGTTGCTCCAGGACCTGCCGGATGGCGGACGGGCGCGCCACATAGGTTCTCACGTCGTGCCCGGTCATGAACCGGACCTCGTCGATGGCGCCGAGATCCGTGGGGTCGCTCACGGCCACGTCCAGCACCGAGCCCGCGCGGGCGAACGGGAGCAGGCCGCGCTTCTCCAACAGCGACAAGGGCAGCAGGCCGAAGGCGGCATCGTCGACCTCGGACGGCTTCGGACTCACCTCCTCCAGGCCGAAACGCTCGGCCACGAACGCCGTCAACCGGCCCTCATCCGTGGCGCCATCCTGAACCAGCGCCGCTACCAGGCTGCCGCCGTCGCGCCGCCGGATCGCCTCCGCCCGGTCTCGCGCCTCGCGCGTGACCACGCCGGCCCGCACCATCAGATCGCCCAGAGAGAGTTCCATCAGATGACCTCTACACGCCCGTGATCGGCGCTCGCGCCGCCATGAATATGAATCGGCCGGCGGGCGGGAAACTATAGCTGCAGAGGTTGGGAGATGGGGTGAGAACGGAGAAGGACCCTACAACCGTTCGTCCCGAGCGTAGCGCCGCGTCGGCGGCGCGAAGTCGAAGGGACGCCGTCTAGCTCCGCTTCCCCTTGCGGAGCGCCCCCATGGCGGCGGCCAGCTTGGCGATGGGGACGCGGTAGGGGGAGCAACTGACGTAGTCGAGGCCCAGGTCGTGGCAGAACACCACCGACTGGGGATCGCCGCCGTGCTCGCCGCAGATGCCCACGTCGAGGTCCTCGCGCGCGCTTCGGCCCTTCTCGACGCCCAGCGCCATCAACGCGCCCACCCCGGGCTCGTCGATGCTCACGAACGGGTCCTCGGGCAAGAGGCCCTGGTCCACGTAGAGGGGCAGGAACTTGCCGGCGTCGTCCCGGGAAAGTCCCAGACAGGTCTGGGTCAGGTCGTTGGTGCCGAAGGAGAAGAACTGGGCCTCCCGGGCGATCTGGTCGGCCACGAGACAGGCCCGCGGCAGCTCGATCATGGTGCCGACGGCGTAGCGCACCTTGACCCCGTACCGCTTCATGGTGCTCCGGGCCACCCGCTCGACGATCTCCCGCTGGGCGCGGAACTCCTCCAGGCCGCCCACCAGGGGAATCATCACCTCGGGGCGCGGGTCCTTGCCCTCCTTGCGCAGCTCGCACGCCGCCTGGAAGATGGCCTGGGTCTGCATCTCGGTGATTTCCGGGTACGAAATGGCCAGCCGGCAGCCCCGGTGGCCGAGCATGGGGTTGGCCTCCCTGAGCGCTTCCACCTTCTCGCGCACGGTCTTGGGGCGGATGGAGAGGACCTTGGCCAGCGCGGCGATGTCGGCGCTGGTATGGGGCAGGAACTCGTGCAGCGGCGGGTCCAGCAGCCGGATGGTCACGGGCAGCTTGTCCATGATGTCCAGGATCGCCTTGAAGTCCCCCTGCTGCATGGGCAGCAGCTTGTCCAGGGCCTTGCGCCGTCCCACCTCGTCGTCGGCCAGGATCATCTCCCGGACCGCGTGGATGCGTTGCTCCTCGAAAAACATATGCTCGGTGCGGCACAGGCCGATGCCCTCGGCGCCGAAGGCACGGCTGATGCGGGCCTGCTCCGGCAAGTCGGCGTTGGTCTTGACCCCGAGCCCGCGGGTTTCGTCTACCCAGCGCATCAGCTTTGCGAAGCGCTTGTAGATGGGCGAGCCCGCGGCTTGGCGGTTACGGTCCAGCAACACCCGCAGGACGTCCGATGGGTGAGTCAAAAGCTGTCCCCGGATTACTTCTCCGGTGCTGCCGTCGAGCGAGAGCCAGTCCCCCTCTTTGAGCACCGCGCTGCCGATGCGAGCCTCGCGAGCGCGGTAGTCCACGGTCAGGGCCCCGCAGCCCACCACGCACACGGTGCCGAGCTGCCGCGCCACGAGCGCGGCGTGGGAGGTCATGCCGCCTCGCGCCGTGAGTATGCCTTCGGCCGCCTCGATGCCGCGGATGTCCTCCGGGCTGGTCTCTACCCGGCACAGGATGACGTTCTCCCCGCAGGCGCGCCGCGCTGCCGCGTCGGTCGCGTGGAACACGATCCTCCCCGTGGCCGCGCCCGGGCCCGCAGGCAGTCCCTGCGCCAGAACCCGACGCTCCTTGCGGGCCGTGGCCTTGGCCTTGACGTCGAAGACCGGGCGCAAGAGCTGGCTGAGATGATCGGGTTCGATGCGTTGCAAGGCCTCGTCCTTAGTGATCAGGCCCCTATCCGCCATGTCCACGGCGATGCGCACCGCGGCGAAGCCGGTCCGCTTGGCGGTGCGCGTCTGCAGCAGCCATAGTCGCCCGTCCTCGATGGTGAACTCCATGTCCTGCATGTCGCGGTAGCGTTCCTCAAGAACCCGGCCAATAAGCTGGATCTCGCGGTGGGCCATCCTCATGACACCCGCCAGCGCGCTGATGGGCTGGGGCGTGCGGATCCCCGCCACGACGTCCTCGCCCTGGGCGTTCATCAGGAACTCCCCGTAGAACCGCCGCTCGCCCGACGCCGGATCGCGGGTGAAGGCGACGCCGGTGCCGGAAGTCTCCCCCATGTTGCCGAACACCATGGTCTGGACGTTGACCGCGGTGCCCCAACTGTCGGGGATGCCGTACATCTTGCGGTAGGCCACGGCGCGGTCGTTGTTCCACGACCCGAACACGGCGCCGACGGCTCCCCAGAGCTGCTCCGCGGGGTCATCCGGAAACGGCGTCCCGCGCTGCCGCCGCACCTCGTCCTTGAACTCGCCCACCAGGTCCCGCAGGTCCTCGGCGGTCAGCTCCGTGTCGTCCTTGACTCCCCGGGCCGTCTTCCTGCGCTCCAGCAGGGTCTCGAACACGTCGTGCTGGTCGGCCTTGTCGGGCTTCATGCCCAGCACCACGTCGCCGTACATCTGCACGAAGCGGCGATACGAGTCGTAGACGAACCGCGGGTTGCCGGTGCGCCGGATCATGCCGGCCACGGTGCGGTCGTTGAGGCCGAGGTTCAGCACCGTGTCCATCATCCCGGGCATGGATTCCCGCGCGCCGGAACGCACCGACACCAGCAGCGGGTCCTCACCGTCGCCGAAGCGCCGGCCCATGATCTTCTCCACCCGCTTCAGGGCGGCGGCGACCTCGCGCTCGAGCCCCTCGGGGTAGCGTCCCCCGTTCTCGTAGAAATGGGTGCAGACGGCGGTGGAAATGGTGAAGCCCGGCGGCACCGGAACGCCCATGCGGGTCATCTCGTGGAGGCCGGCGCCCTTTCCCCCCAGGACCTCGCGCATGGAGGCCCCGCCCATGGCCTTGCCCGCTCCGAAGGAGTAGACGTGCCGGGCCATTACCGGTCCCTCGTCCGGGGGTCGATGCGGCGGCGGATCTCGTCCACCAGCCGGTCCACCGGAATCCTCACCTGGGTCATGGCGTCGCGGTCGCGCAGCGTCACCGTCTGGTCCTTCATGGTGTCGTGGTCCACGGTGACGCCGAAGGGGGTGCCGACCTCGTCCTGCCGGCGGTAGCGGCGGCCAATGGAGCCGGCTTGGTCATAGACCACGGGGAAATGCTCCTTCAGGATGTCGCGGATCTCCTGGGCGCGCTCCGGCTGTCCGTCCTTCCGCAGCAGCGGGTAGACCCCGGCCTTGAACGGCGCCAGGCGCGGGTCGAGGCGCAGCACGATGCGGCGCTCGCCCTCCACCTCCTCCTCGTCGTAGGCGTCCACCAGGAACGCCAGCAGCGGCCGGTCCACGCCGGCGGAAGGCTCGATGACATAGGGGACGTAGCGGCTGCGGGTGGCCTCGTCGAAGTAGGTCATGTCCTTGCCGCTGTACTCCATGTGCTGCTTCAGGTCGAAGTCGCTGCGGTTGGCGATACCCTCGAGCTCCGACCAGCCGAACGGAAACTCGTACTCCACGTCCACGCAGGCCTTGGCGTAGTGCGCCAGCTCGTCGCTGCCGTGGGGACGGAGACGCAGGTTGCCGGCGCGGATGCCGTTGTCCACATACCAATGCATGCGCGCGTCCTGCCAGGACTGGAACGCCTCCTCGTCTTCGCCCGGCTTGACGAAGTACTCGATCTCCATCTGCTCGAACTCGCGGGTGCGGAAGATGAAGTTGCCGGGGGTGATCTCGTTGCGGAAGCTCTTGCCGATCTGCGCGATGCCGAAGGGGATCTTCTGGCGCGCGGTGTCCAGGACGTTGGTGAAGTTGACGAAGATGCCCTGGGCGGTCTCGGGACGCAGGAACACCGTGCTGGCGGTGTCCTCCACCGGCCCCATGAAGGTCTTGAACATCAGGTTGAACTGCCGCGCCTCGGTGACCTCGCCGCCGCAGACCGGGCACTTGCCCGCTTCCTCCAGGAAGTCCTCGCGGAAACGTTGGTGGCACACCTTGCACTCCACCAGCGGGTCCGAGAAGCCGGCCACGTGGCCCGACGCCTCCCACACCCTCGGGTGCATCAGGATCGAGGCGTCCAGGCCGACGGTGTCGTTGCGGCCGGTCACCACCGCCTTCCACCACGCCTCCTTGACGTTGCGCTTGAGCTCCACTCCCACGGGCCCGTAGTCCCAGGTGCTGCCGATTCCTCCGTAAATCTCACTGGACGGAAAGATGAACCCTCTCCGCTTGCAAAGATTGACGACCTTTTCCATCGTCGCGTGTTCGTTCATGGGTGCTGTGGTTCTCCCGTCTGTCGTCGAAACGCGGCCTTCCCGGACGCTATTGAAACGAGCCGTTCAGGAAGGCCGCGGACTTGAGCTTCTTACTAAGCTGGTACTGGATAAACAAGGGCAGCACCTCACGGGTCTCCCTGAGCGCCGGCCTGGAGAACGGCGGCGTCTCGCCGTGCACCCACCCGTGCCGCTGGAAATGGGCCATGATGGCCAGCGCCTCCGCCGACAAAGGCACCGACTCCCGGCGAAGACCGCAGCAACTCCCGCACAGCACGCCGCCGTCCCGGGGACTGAACCCCCAACGGCCGTTCCCCCACTCCCGCCCGGGCGTGGCGCCGCAACGCTGGCAATGCTCCAGCGTGGGCTGATAGCCGGCCAAGCGCAGCAGCGTCAACTCGAACGCGGTGAGGAATTCCGTCGACGCCTCGTTCCCCTCCAGGAACCGGAGGCCGTCCCGCAGATGGGTGAACAGGGACAGGCTCTCGTCGCCGTCCCGCGTCAGCTCGTCGGTGATCTCCACGAGATAGGAGGCGTGGGCGATCTTGCCCAGGGTCCGGGTTATCTCCCGGAACACGTACACCCAGTCGCAGGCGTGGACGAAGGCCAGCGGGCTGTTGGAGCGCTGATGGAAACGCACCTGGACCAGCGTGAAAGGCTCCAGAACGTTCAGGAATCGTTTGCGGGATCGCTTGGCTCCCTTGGCGATGCCCCTGATCTTGCCGAAATCCCGCGTGAGGAAAGAGACGATCTTGTCCGATTCGCCGTAAGCCCAGGACCGCAGCACGATGGCCGGGCTCGACCGTATCGCCGGCACTCAATAACCCCCCGACGTGAACGGCGTCCCCCGGCCTGTCGGCCCAACCCCGGTGCCGCCGCGCAATCGCCTATATCCCGTACGTATACACGAAGGCAGGGGAAAAGTCGCGTGGAAACGTCGACTTCCGGACGATTTGCCCCTCTGTTCCCGCTACCTTGACAAGGCCCCATCCGGTGATTAACTTCTCTCGGCCCGTTACGGGGGGAGGGGCTGTTTTTCCTCGTATTGGGACAGCACGCCGGAATCACGACAACATCATGGGTGAAGAGAGCAGAGACCGGGCCGAGGCGGCCGTGGAAGAAGAGGAAACGGCAACCCGGCCCGACGCCGGCGAAGGGGCGCCCGTGGCAGAGGAGCCGTCGGAGGTCGAGAAGCTCACCGCGGAACTGGAGGCCGCGCGCGAGGAGGCGCGGCTCAACCACGAGCTCTACCTGCGCGAAGCGGCCGAGACCGAGAACTACAAGAAACGCGTAACCCGCGAGAAACACGACGCTATCCGGTACGCCAACGAATCCCTGGTGCGGGATCTCCTGCCGGTCATCGACGACCTGGAGAGGGCGGCCCGGCACGCGCCGGACGACGGTACCCCGCGGCCGTTGCTGGACGGCATCGAGCTGGTGCTCAAGGGCTGCCTCGAAGCGCTTCAGAAACACGGGGTCACGCAGGTCACGGCGAAGGGACAGCCGTTCGATCCGGAGAAGCACGAGGCCTACGCCCAGGTGGAAACCGACGAGCACGAGGCCAACACGGTGGTGGACGAGGTTCACCCGGGCTACTACCTGGCCGACCGGCTGCTGCGGCCGTCCCTGGTGAGTGTCGCTAAGGCCCCGACTTTGCGAGAAAAAGACGAAAAAATTGACGAAAACGCGGTTGAAAACGGCCCAACCGATGATTAATTTCACTCTGTAAGCGTTTTCGAGAGACAAGGAGACGAGAGATGTCAAAGGTCATAGGCATCGATCTTGGGACGACGAACTCGTGCGTGGCGATCATGGAGGGCAGCGACCCCAAGGTCCTGACCAATGCCGAGGGCAGCCGGACCACGCCTTCCGTGGTGGCTTTCTCGGAGAGCGGCGAGCGCCTGCTGGGCCAGATCGCCCGGCGCCAGGCCATCACCAACCCCCAGAACACGGTTTTCGCGGTCAAGCGCCTGATCGGACGGGTGTTCGACGACCCCATGGTGCAGAAGGCCAAGTCCCTCCTGCCCTACGAAATCGCCCGCTCCGACAAGGGCGACGCCTGGGTGAAAAGCCGCGGCAAGACCTACAGCCCGCCCGAGATCTCGGCCTTCATCCTGCAGAAGATGAAGCAGACCGCCGAGGACTACCTGGGCGAGACCGTGACCGAGGCGGTCATCTCCGTGCCGGCTTACTTCAACGACAGCCAGCGGCAGGCCACCAAGGACGCTGGGCGCATCGCCGGGCTCAACGTCCAGTACATCATCAACGAGCCCACGGCAGCCTCGCTGGCTTACGGGTTGGACAAGAAGAAGGACGAGAAGATCGCGGTGTTCGACTTGGGCGGCGGCACCTTCGACATCTCCATCCTGGAGCTGGGCGATAGCGTCTTCGAGGTCAAGGCCACCAACGGCGACACCTTCCTGGGCGGCGAAGACTTCGACCAACGGATCATCGACTACCTGGCTGACGAGTTCAAGAAGGACCAGGGCATCGACCTGCGCGGCGACCAGATGGCGCTGCAGCGCCTCAAGGAGGCGGCGGAAAAGGCCAAGTGCGAGCTGTCCACGTCGGTGGAGACGGACATCAACCTGCCGTTCATCACCGCCGACCAGAGCGGCCCCAAGCACATGAGCATCAAGCTTTCCCGGTCGAAGCTGGAAGCCCTCTGCGCAGACCTCATCGACCGCACCGAGGGACCCTGCCGCCAAGCCCTGGAGGACGCGGGATTCTCGGCCGGGGAGATCGACGAGGTGATCCTCGTCGGCGGCATGACGCGCATGCCCGCGGTGCAGGAGCGGGTCAAGAAGATCTTCGGCAAGGAGCCTCACAAGGGCGTGAACCCCGACGAGGTGGTGGCCATCGGCGCGGCCATCCAGGGGGGCGTGCTCACGGGCGACGTCAAGGACGTGCTGCTGCTCGACGTGACCCCGCTGTCCCTCGGCATCGAGACCTTGGGGGGCGTCTTCACCAAGCTGATCGAGCGCAACACCACCATCCCGACCAAGAAGAACCAAGTGTTCTCCACGGCCGCCGACAACCAACCCTCGGTGACCATCAGCGTGCACCAGGGCGAGCGGGAGATGGCCGCGTACAACAAGCTGCTCGGCCAGTTCAACCTCGAGGGCATTCCGCCGGCGCCGCGCGGCATGCCGCAGATCGACGTCACCTTCGACATCGACGCCAACGGCATCGTCCACGTCTCCGCCAAGGACCTCGGCACCGGCAAGGAGCAGTCCGTCAAGATCACCGCCTCGAGCGGCCTCAGCGAGGAAGAGATCAGGAACATGGTGAAGGACGCCGAGGTCCACGCCGAGGAGGACAAGACGCGCAAGGAAGCGGCCGAGGCACGCAACCAGCTCGATTCGCTGGTCTACTCCACGGAGAAGTCGCTGAAGGAGTACGGCGACGACCTGGACGCCGAGGTCAAGTCCAGCATCGAAGCGGCCCTGGAAAAGGCGAAGAAGGCCCTGGAGGGCGACGACGCCGCGGCCATGCGGGCGGCGGCGGAGGAGTTGAACCAAGCCTCCCACAAGCTCGCCGAAGCCATGTACGCCAAGGCCTCCCAGCAGCAGGCGCAGCAGGACCCGACGCAACCGACGCCGGAGGCAGGCGAAACCAAGCCCGACGACAACGTCGTGGACGCCGACTTCGAGGAGGTCAAGGAAGAGGAGCAGGAAACGAAGTTGTAGGGGTGGCGGGACTGGACATTGGACAAAAGGGACTACTATGAGATCCTCGGCCTGAGCCGCAACGCCGGCGAGGACGAGATCAAGAAGGCGTATCGGAAGCTCGCGCTTCAGTACCATCCCCACCGGAATCCGGACGACAAGCAGGCGGAGGAGAAGTTCAAGGAGCTGTCCGAAGCGTACCAGGTGCTCTCCGATCCGGAGAAAAGGACCAGGTACGACCAGTTCGGCCATACCGCCTTCGGTGAAAGCGGCCCCTTCGCCGGGGGCTTCGACTTCACCGGCGGATTCGAGGACATCTTCGGCGACATCTTCGGCGAGTTCTTCGGCGGAGGACCCCGGGGGCGTACCCGGTCGCGCGCCCAGCGCGGCGACGACCTGCGCTACAACCTCGAGATCTCCTTCGAGCAGGCCGCCTTCGGCACCGAGAAGAAGATCAAGATCCCGCGCCACGGGCCTTGCGACGAGTGCGAGGGCAGCGGCGCCGAGAAAGGCACCTCGCCGCAGACCTGCCCCGCCTGCAAGGGCACCGGACAGATGGCCTTTCAGCAGGGTTTCTTCACGGTCTCCCGCACCTGCAGCCAGTGCGGCGGCCAGGGCCGGGTGATCCCCCACCCGTGCTCCACGTGCGGCGGCGCGGGGCTTACGCGGAAGTTCCACACCATCAACGTCAAGATCCCCGCCGGGGTCGACACCGGCTCGCGGCTCAAGCTGCGGGGCGAGGGGGAGAACGGCGCCCGTGGCGGCCCGCCCGGGGACCTCTACGTGGTCATCATCGTCCAGGACCACCCGATCTTTGCCCGCGACCGCACCGACGTCATCTGCGAGATGCCCATCAGCTTCGTCAACGCCACCCTCGGAGCCGAGATAGAGGTGCCCACGCTGGAAGGCAAGGTCAAGATGAAGATCCCCGCGGGGACCCAGTCCCACGCGGTCTTCCGCCTCAAGGGCAAGGGGATCAAGGACGTGCACGGAGGCCGCCGGGGCGACGAGCACGTCCGTGTCCTGGTCGAGACCCCGACCCGGCTCAACGCGCGCCAGAAGAAGCTGCTCAACGAATTTGCCCAGGAAGGCGGGGAGGAAGCCCATCCTATTGCCAAAGGCTTCTTCGAGAAGGTAAAGGAACTGTTCGACTGAGGGTAACGCATGGACGTATCGGACAAGGACACCGCGGAGCTCGTCGCCGACCGGCCGGTCGAGGACATCCCCGACGTCATTCCGCTCCTGCCCATCCGGGACATCGTCATCTTCCCTTACATGATGATCCCCCTGTTCGTCGGGCGGGAGATCTCCATCAACGCGGTGAACGAGGCGCTTGCGCGCGACCGGCACATCTTCCTCGTGGTGCAGAAGGACGCCACGGAAGACGATCCCGAGGCCGAGGACCTGCACCGGGTGGGCACGGTGGCGACCATCCTGCGCATGCTGAAACTCGACGACGGACGGGTGAAGATCCTCGTGCAGGGGCTCACCAAGGGCGCCGTCGAAGAAGTCCTTCAGGAAAAGCCCTTTTTCGAGGCGCGGATAGAGAAGGTCGTGGAGCAGCAGGTCATCGAGCTGTCCATCGAGGTCGAGGCGCTCATGCGCAACGTCAAGGAGAAGATCGAGCAGATCCTCAACCTCAAGAACCTCCCGCCCGAGATCGTGATGGTCACGGACAACGTGGTGGATCCCGGCGTGCTCGCGGACCTGGTGGCGTCCAACCTGCGCCTCCAGATCGAGGAGAGCCAGTCGATCCTGGAGATCTACGAGCCGGTGGACCGGCTCAAGAAGGTCAACGAGCTGCTCACCCGCGAGCTCGAGCTCGCCACCATGCAGGCGCGCATCCAGAACCAGGCCAAGGACGAGATGAGCAAGACCCAGCGGGAGTACTTCCTGCGGGAGCAGCTCAGGCAGATCCACCAGGAGCTGGGGGAGGGCGACGAGAAGACCGAGGAGATGAACGAGATCAAGGCCCAGATCGACAAGGCCGGGATGCCGGCGGAGGTCAAGAAGGAGGCCAACAAGCAGCTCAAGCGGCTGGAGCAGATGCATCCGGAGTCTTCCGAGTCCTCGCTGGTGAGGACCTACCTGGACTGGATGGTCGAGCTTCCCTGGAGCACGAAGACCGACGACAACCTCGACCTCAAGAAGGCCAAGCAGGTCCTGGACGAGGACCACTACGACCTGGAGAAGATCAAGGAGCGTTTCCTCGAGTACCTGGCGGTGAACAAGCTGCGGAAGGAGATCCGCGGGCCCATCCTGTGCTTCGTGGGGCCGCCGGGAGTCGGCAAGACCTCCCTGGGGAAATCCATCGCCCGGGCCCTCGGGCGGAACTTCGTGCGCATCTCCCTGGGCGGCATCCGGGACGAGGCCGAGATCCGCGGCCACCGGCGGACCTACGTGGGGGCGCTTCCCGGCCGGATCATCCAGGGCATGAAGCAGGCGGGCTCCAGCAACCCGGTGTTCATGCTGGACGAGCTCGACAAGCTCGGCAACGACTTCCGCGGCGATCCCTCCGCGGCCTTGCTGGAGGTGCTCGATCCCGAGCAGAACCACGGCTTCAGCGACCACTACCTGAACGTGCCGTTCGACCTGTCGAACGTCCTCTTCATCTGCACCGCCAATCTACTCGATACGGTGCCGCCGGCGTTGCGGGACCGCATGGAGGTCATCAACCTCTCGGGCTACACCAACGAGGAGAAGCTGGAGATCGCCCGGCGCTTCCTGATCCCGCGGCAACTGGAAGAGGCGGGGATTTCCGGCGAGCTGCTGGACCTCTCCAACGACGCGGTGCTGCGGATCATCGAGCAATACACGCGGGAAGCGGGGCTCAGGAATCTCGAACGGGAGATGGCGGCCATCTGCCGGAAGGTGGCGCGCAAGGTGGCGGACGGGCGCACCGGCCGCACCCGCATCACACGCAGGAACCTGCACCAGTTCCTCGGCCCGCCGAGGTTCCTGACCGAGACCCAGGAACAGAACGAGATCGGAGTCGCCACGGGGCTGGCGTGGACAAGCGCCGGCGGCGAGTTGCTGCACGTCGAGGCCTCATTGTCCAAGGGCCGCGGCAACCTGACCCTGACGGGCCAGTTGGGCGACATCATGAGGGAATCGGCCCAGGCCGCGGTCAGCTACGCCCGCGCCCAGGCCAAGAACCTCGGCCTCGAGGAGAACTTCTACCAGAAGCAGGACATCCACATACACGTCCCGTCGGGCTCCATCCCCAAGGACGGCCCCTCGGCGGGCATCACCATGGGAACCGCGCTCATTTCCGCGCTGACCCGCCGGCCGGTGAGCCGCAACGTCGCCATGACCGGGGAGATCACGCTCCGGGGGCGGGTGCTGCCGGTGGGCGGCCTCAAGGAAAAATGCCTGGCGGCGTTCCGCTCCGGCGTCGAGACCGTGGCCATTCCGTTCCAGAACCAGAAGGACCTGGAAGAGATCCCGCGCCCCCTCCGCAACAAGCTGCACTTCATCCTGGCGCGGAACATGAACGACGTGCTGGCGGTGGCCTTCGGGGACAAGCAGCCCGAAGACACACCGGGCGACACGCCGAAGCCCAGGACCGCGGCCAAGGCCAAGAAACCGAGCCGGCGGCCCCGCCCCAAGGGCGGCAGGGACAGAACAGTGCCTGCAAACGCGTAGCGGCGGGTTTCAGACCCGCCCGTGGCCGCACCACGCGACCCGTCGCACTAACCCCATGACACTTCGGGACCTGGGAGAGTTCGGGCTCATCGACCTGATACGCAGGAAGACCCCGCGGGCCCGCGGCGTGCGCCTAGGCATCGGCGACGACGCCGCCCGCGTCTCCACCCCCGACGACTCGCTCCTGGTCACCTCGGACCTCCTCGTCGAAGGCGTCCACTTCAACCGCGACTGGATCTCCATGCGCGATCTCGGGCACAAATCCCTCACCGCCAGCCTGAGCGACATCGCCGCCATGGGGGGGCGGCCGGCCTATTTCCTGCTGTCGCTGGCGCTGCCCGACCTCGCCACGCAGCAAGTGGCCGCGCTGGTCCGTGGCGTTCACGCCGCCGCCGCGGAGCACCGCGTGGCGCTGGCCGGAGGCGACACGTGCGCCGCCGACCGCGTGATCATCGACGTCTTCCTGGCCGGCTTCGCACCGTACGGCGCGGTCACCCGCGCCGGCGCCAGGGTGGGCGACGACATCTACGTCACCGGCACGCTTGGGGACTCGGCGCTGGGCCTCGGATTGCTGGCCGATCCACGGCCCGAGGTCTCGGCGCGGGACCGGAACTACCTGATCCGCAGGCACCACCGCCCCACGGCGAGGGTGCAAACCGGCATGGAGCTGGCTCGGCAAGGGCTGGCCAGGGCGATGATGGACGTGAGCGACGGGCTGGCCCAGGACCTGGGGCACATCTGCCGCGCCAGCGGCACCGGCGCGGTGGTGCTGCAAGACCAGGTGCCGCTGTCACGCGCCTTCGCCCGGGTCGCGGGTCCGGGCGATCTCACCTGCGCGCTGGCCGGCGGCGAGGACTACGAGCTGCTGTTCACCGCGGCGAGCGGCGCCCGCAAGGGGGTCGAACGGGTCGCCCGGCGCACCGGCGTCCCCATCACCCGCATCGGCGAATGCGTGGCCCGCAAACACGGTCTCACGCTGGTGGGCCCGCGGGGCGACCGCGTGCCCCTGACGGCCCCCGGCTACGACCACTTCAGGGGGATGTGTTAGGCAACCATGGACGAAGAGAAGCTGACAGAACTCCTGGAGGACGTCCGGCGCGGCGAGGTCACGGTCGACGAAGCGCTGAAGCGGCTCCAGCACCTTCCCTTCGAGGACCTGGGTTTCGCCAAGGTGGACCACCACCGGGCCCTACGGCAGGGGTTTCCCGAGGTCATCCTGGGCGAAGGCAAGGAGGTCCCGGATATCGCCGGAATCGCCCGGGCGATCCGCAAGCGCGGCGCCAGCGTGCTCATCACCCGCCTGTCGGAAGAGAAGATGGATGCCCTCAAGACGCGGCTTCGGGGGTTCCGTTTCCACCGCCAGGCCAGGTGCGCCACCTGGCGCCCCAAGGACGCCCCTATCAAGGGCAAGGGGACCATCGCGGTGGTGTGCGCCGGCACCTCCGACATTCCGGTGGCCGAAGAGGCCGCGGTGACCAGCGAGATCATGGGCAACCGCGTGGAGCGGGTCTACGACGTGGGCGTCGCCGGCCTGCACAGGCTGTTGGGCCACCACCGGCAGCTCACCGAGGCGGCGCTGCTCATCGTGGTGGCGGGGATGGAGGGCGCGCTGCCCAGCGTGGTGGCGGGACTGGTGCGGCGGCCGGTCATCGCCGTGCCCACCAGCGTCGGCTACGGCGCCAGCTTCGGCGGGCTGTCGGCCTTGCTGGCCATGCTCAACTCCTGTGCAGCGGGGGTGACGGTGGTAAACATCGACAACGGCTTCGGCGCCGGCTTCGCGGCCTCGCTGATCAACAGGGATTGACGGGCAAGGCCGGATATGGGCTAAATTCCTTGGCAGGGACACGACATGGCGGACGAGGACAAGAAATACAGGGTCATCAGGAAGTCATCGGAGCTGAGCATCCGGCTCTCCGGCGACTCGCTGCCCGGGATTCTCGCCGACGCCGGAGCGGCGCTGTTCGACCTGCTGGTGGACATGACCGCCGTGGAGGCGCGGGAGAGCGTCACCCTGGAGGTGGAAGGGCTGGACAACGACGACCTGATCGTCAACTGGATGCGCGAGCTGCTCTACGAATACCAGGTCAGCGGTTACATGCTTAAGGAATTCGACATCCACGAGTCCGGCGAGTTCTTCGTGCGCGCCGAGGCCAGAGGAGAGAAATTCGATCCCGACCGTCACGAGGAGCGCGAGACCATCGGCGCGGTGGACGAAAGGTTGAGCCACCTGGGCAAGATGGGTTCCCAATGGACCGCCCAGGTGAGTTTCGAGCTGTGAACCTTGACGGGGCGCTCCATGCGTGACGAGTACTCCGGATGCTCCCTCATCGCCGACCCCATCCACCGATACATCCCGTTCACAGTCCCCCGGGACGCCGATGAGGCCACCGAAAAGGACCTGATCGATTCCCCCTGGTTCCAGCGCCTGCGCTACATCTTCCAGCTACAGAGCGCCCGCTGGGTGTATCCCTCGGCCGAGCACACCCGTTTCCAGCACTGTCTCGGGGCCATGCACTTGGCCGGGACCTTTGCCCGGGGCCTCTACCCCTCGTTGCGCAAGGTGCTGGGCGAGGAGTGCCCTTCCCCCAACTACGTGGAAGAGTACATGCGGGTCACCGGCCTGCTGCACGACGTCGGCCACGGCCCCTTCTGTCATTTTTTTGACAATCACTTTCTCAGCCAGCACGGCCTGATCCACGAGGACATCTCCCAGGTCATCATCCGCGAGCATCTCGGCGACATCATCCGCGGCATCCGCCGCAGCCCCACCGGGCCGTTCGCGGACGGAGAAGTTCTCGACCCGGAAGACATCGCCTTCCCCATCAAGAAGGACTCCGAGGACGATCCCGCCAAGCCCCTGTGGCTGCGGTTCCTCCAGCCCCTCACCAACGGCATCTTCACCTTCGACAACCTCGACTACGTGTCGCGGGACTCGTACATGTGCGGCGTGGCGGTGGGACCCATCGACCGCGACAGGCTCATCTACTACAGCTTCATCTCACCCAAGGGGCTGACCCTGCACCGCTCCGGCGAGGGCGCCCTCACCATGTTTCTCAACGCGCGCAAGTACCTCTACGAGAACGTCTACTTCCACCGCACCACCCGGGCCATCGACGCGCACCTCCAGGAGCTGTTCCCGGAGACCATGGAGCGCATCGCGCCGGGGAATCCCCTGGACCACATGGAGCAGTACCTGCACCTGACGGACTGGTCGCTCTTGCAGGAGGTATCACGGTGGCGCCGCCTCGACACCCCGCTGGGGCACGAGTGGGGCCGCATACTCGACCGCGATCTCAAGTGGCGGCTGGCCTACGAAAGGACCCTGTCCTCGGCGGAGATGGCGAGCGGGCTCGACCTCATCGAAGTCCACGAATGGGAAGTCCTGATCCGTGCGGCGCTGCCCGCGAAGAAACGGGACCTGGTCTACCACGTGGACATCGCCACCCAGGACTCCCGGCCGGAAAACCCCATGGCCATGGGCAAGAAGCAGATCCACACCTACGACCCCTCCACCGGCGTCATCACCAAGGAGTCCATGGCCGAGCTGTTCGCCTACATCCCTTCCAAGATCGTCAAGTTCCGCGTGTTCGCCCTGGACCACGACCACGACCGGCTGCTGGCCTCCTGCACCGAGGAGGTGTTCCACGGCGCCGGAGAGTGAGAGGAGGGATCCCGATCCACGCGACGATGCGGGCGCAAAGCACCAGCCCGCAACCCAGGGCCACCATGGTGGGCCCCAATGGGAGATCGAACCGGTAGCAGACGGCAAACCCCGCCACCGCCATGCTGACGCCCGCCAGGGACGCCGCCATGAAATAGGGCGCCATGCGCGACACCAGCGGCCGCACGGCGATGGGCGGCAGTACCAGAAAGCCGAAGGTAAGCAGCGGCCCGGCCATCATCACTCCCAACGCCACGGTAAGGCCGGCCAGCAGATAGAGAAGAAGGTCCCAGACGGCGACGCCCCCTTTCAAGAGGGCCGTGAGGTCGCGATCGAACGATGAGATCAGCAACTCGCGGCGAAACAGGATCAGGCACGCCATCACCACCGCGTAGACTCCGCCCAGGGTGGCAAGCTCGGCCCAGGACAACACCACCGCCTCTCCCTTCACGAGGCTCAGGATCGCCACGTCGCCGAACGGATGGAACGCCACCAGGAGGACGGTGAGCGACCCTGCCAGGGCGTAGGCCACGGCCAGCCGGATCTCGGCGCGGCCGGTGCCGCGCCGGTCCATCAGGCCCAGCACCACCATGCCGGCGAAGGTGAACAGCAGCGAACCGCCGTAGGCGAGCAGGCGTTCGACCTCGTGAGCATCCTCCGACGCATGGCCCGGATGCGGCACCAGCCCGACCTCGTGCGCAAACAACGCGAATGCCACTCCCGCGGCCGCCAGTTGCGGCAGCGTCAGGCCCAGCAGCACGCTGCGCCTCAGCACCAGGAAGCCCCCGACCGCCGGACAGACCAACCCCAGGACGATGCTCCCGACCACCGCGGGAAACAACAGGAAGGAAGGGTTCAGGACCTCCGCGAGCGCGCCCGCCATGGCCACCATACCCTACGCCGGCTCGTGCACGCCGCCGTTGGAGACACGGATCACACGTTCACACGTCCAATCCAGGATCTCGCTGTCGTGACTGCAGAGGACGATGGTTACTTGAGAGCCGTGGTTGAGGTCGACAAGCTGCTGCGCGATGCTCGCCTTGGAATCCCGATCCACGCCGGAAAACGGCTCGTCGAGAAGCAGCAGAGCCGGCTCCATGGTCAAGGCCCGGGCGATGAGGGCCCGCTGCCGCTGTCCACCGGAGAGATGGGCGAACGCGGTCCGGCCCAGGCGGGCCAGCCCCACCCGATCGAGGGCCGTGTCCACCCGCCTTCGCTCCTCTCCGGGGAACAGACGCCAGGGGCGGAGCCGCCCGTAGGCGCCCATGGCCGCCACCTCCCATACGCTCAACGGAAAGTAGGCGCTCAGGGAAGCACTCTGGGGGACGTAGCCGAGCCGGGCGCGCGGGAGGTGCCGTTCCACCCTGCCGCCGCGCAGCGGGAGCAGGCCCAGCATCGACCGGAGGAGGGTGGTCTTGCCGGACCCGTTAGCCCCGGACAGCCCGACGAAGTCGCCGGCATGGATTTGCAGGTCGACTCCTTCAAGCACCGGCTCGGCGCCGTACCCCAGAGACGCGTCCTGGAGGGCGATGACCGGATGCTCCAGTGCATCGCCCATGATCACGGGGCGGCCGCTTTGGCCAGGTGTGTGACCAGGTAGTCGATCAACCCGATGTAACTGTCTACGCCCGGCCTGCCGCCCACGTACAACGGTATGTGCACCAACCTTGCACCCGTCTCCCGGGCGACGCGTTTCGGCACCCGGCTGGGATAGGTGCCGTACACCACCAGCGGGACCTTCGCGGCCTTCATCCGCTCAACCAGTTGAACGATGTGCGCGGGCGTCGGTCCTATGCCCGAGGCAATCTCCAGGGTGTCGAACTGCCGCATGCCGTAACGTCCGGCGAAGTAGTTCAGCGTGTCGTGGTAGCTGACGAACCGGATGCCGTTGAGGCCTCGGGCGTTCTCCCGCCACTCGGGTATGCGCCGGTCCAGCTCCGCCAGGTAAGCCTTCAGGTTTCCCATGAAGAAAGGCCGGTGCTCGGCGTAGGCTTTCGACAAGCCCTCCGCGATGTTCCGCGCAATGAGCTTTCCCATGACCGGGTCCAGGTTGTAGTGAGGGTTGCCCATCGGATGGACGTCCCCTCCCCTGCGCGAGAGGGTGTCCGGCATCCCCAGGGGCACGACTCCGGCGGAGGTGTCGATACGGCCGATTCCTCCGCGCGATAGTCGCGGGTTGGCGGCCACGTCGAGCAACGCCGGCAGGAATGAATGCTCCAGCGTGAGCCCCATCAACACCAGCACATCCGCGCGGTTGAGCATGGTGACCATGCTCGGCTTCACCTGAACGGCGTGTATGTCCCGGACGCCGAGGGTCAGGCTGCTGACCGACACCCGGTCCTTGCCGATCTGCCGCGTGATGTCGGCCAGGTCAGGAATCGTCGTGATCACCCGGATCTTCTGGGCGGTCGCGGAACCCGAAAGGATCAACACGAGCGCCAGCGTCATGACGACTGCCGGCCACTGCTTCGCGGACATGCTCTTCATGAAGGTCTCCTCAAGGAATCCGTTCCGCAGCGTCAACGCCGCTCACGAAAACCGTGCGTATGGCTGCCAAGCACGGTAGTCCACTGAAGGTAGAACTGGGCGCCGTCGTGCCCCGCCACTTCTCCGACTTCGTCCCGGCCGTGGGTGTACTGCAGACGCAGACGGTTGAACTCGCTGGGCGACCATGAAATGTACGGCGACAGGCTCAGCGTCGTGTCGGAGGGATTCTCCAGGTCTGGTGCGGAATCGAGCAACAGGCCGAGGCTCCAGCGGCCCTGGACCTCCGGATTCAGATTCACCTCCGCGTAGGCGTAGCCGCCACGGGCAGTGGTCTGCCCCACTTCATGGAAGGTCTGGCGGTTGGTGAACCACTCGCCCGCGATGGTGAATCCTTCATAGAAATCCGCGACCAAGGGCCGGTGCCGGAGCGTCACGTCGATGCCGAGCAAAGAACGCTCGCTCGGTTCCTCGTCCGGTTCCTCCGTTTCCATCCTCGGCGTGAATGCCAACGAGGAACCGACTTCGAGGTTCCAGGTCTCGCTCAAGTCGAAGTAGGCATGCAACCGACCGAGGTAGGTCAGGTTGTTGAGGAAGCGGCTGCCTCCGGAGGTGCCTTCTTCCGCGTGGTCTTCACCCTCCTCGTCATGCTCCTCGCCCTCTTCGTCGTGTTCTTCGCCTTCCTCGTCATGCTCCTCGCCCTCCTCCTCGTGCTCCTCACCCTCCTCGTCATGCTCCTCGCCCTCCTCCTCGTGTTCTTCGCCTTCGTGGCCGTGCTCGTCAGCGGCGTGCGCGTGAACGTGACCGATTTCGTTGAATGCGCCCCCCGTCAAAGCCAGGTAGAAAGGTGTCGGGAAGAGATAGCGCCATTGGACGCCGGTGCCCAGCGCCTCACCACCCACCATGCGGCTGAGCGACAATGGCGCATTCACGAACGGAAGCTCGTGCTGGTGAAACTGAGCCAGGCGGCCAAAATCCGCAAAGAAACGGCCGGCGGTCACGTTGATGGGCAGAGCGGTCGTTTGCACGGCCGCCTCTTCAATCTCGACCCCGGCTTCCGAGCCGGTGATGAACGTATAAGCCCTGGCATACGGATCTACTTCGGCCGACAGTCCGAGCTCCACCGTCCGCAACCTGAACTCCCCGTCGCTGTCACCTCTGTGCTGGAAAGTCGTGTCGATGGACAACCCTATGGAAGGATTCAGAATCGAAGGGCTCTCCTGGATCGACTTGACCGATTGCTCCACCGACGTCACGCGCGCGGCCTCCGCCTTTTTCCTCTCGAGCTCATCGATGCGGTCCATCAGGCGCCCCATCTCCTGCCGCATCTCGTTCAGTTGCTTCCTGAGCGCGTCCAACGGCTCTTCCGCCCCCGCCGGTCCCGCCAGCCCGCATGACAGCAAGAGCACGATGCATCCGGCGAACAACCTCTCCATCACGAAAAACCGTCCCATTAGCGTCTCCTTTCCGCGCGCAGGCTCGATGCCACCGAACCTAATTAATAGTATATTCTCAATAAATCAACCCCTCCTTCATTGTTTGCCGCACCGAATGTGGTATTCCTGGGTTGATACTGCTACGCGCATATCAATTCATTCCGTGGCTCGGGCGCGCGTGGTCGAAGGGAGCCGCCGCTTTGCATGTCCGAAGCGCAGTGGTGTATAATCGGAGACCGCCATTCCAAAAGGGCACGGAACGTACCGCCTGCGGCAGGATCGGGAGACTCACATGACCGACGAAAAGAGCCACTCCAAGGAAGCGTCTTTCCAGCATCCCCTTCGCGCCAGAAGGCGGACACGCCAGCGGAGCGTCATCCAGCGGGTGCTGCTGGAAGCCAACCGTCCGCTGAGCCCCCACGACATCCTGAAAGCCGCGCAGGCCAAGGCGCCAGGCTTGGGGATCGCCACCGTCTACCGCGCGATCCACACCATGATGACCGAAGGGACCCTGGTCTCCGTGGAAGTTCCCGGGGAAGCCCCCCGCTACGAGAGCGCGGGAAAGGAACACCATCACCACTTCCAATGCCGCGAGTGTGACGACATCTTCGACATCCAGGGTTGCCCGCCGGACATCAACAAGCTCGCGCCCAAGGGCTTCCGGCTCGAAGGCCACCAGGTCGTGCTCTACGGCGTGTGCCCCCCGTGCACGGGAATGCCGGCGTAGCCCATGAGCGGCCTTCGCATCGAACAGGAAGGAAAGCCGGCGCAGGAGCTGGATTTCCGGCAACTCGCGGAACTGGACGGCCAGATCGCGGACGTCGGCGCGCTGATCCCCGGCCGTGTCGGCGGGGCAGTGACGCTTCAGGCCATCCTCGACCGGCTCCAGCCCGACCAGGACCTCGACTACCTCACGGTGGAGTCCACCGACGGCGGCTTCGCCGCCAGCGTGCCGCTGGAGGCGCTCCGCCGCGCGGTCATCGCCTACCGCGTCGGCGACGAGCCGCTGCCGCGGGACAAGGGCGGGCCGCTGCGTTTCCTGATCCCCGACGACGAGGGCTGCGCCACCGGCGGCGCCGACGCCTGCGCCAACGTCAAGTTCGTGGGCACGCTGCGGCTCACCAAGGGGAAGGGCAAGGACACGCGGCCGGAGACGCCCCGGCAACACGCAAGGTTGCACGAGCAGGAAGGCGAAGGCGGACATTAGACCTCAAGCCGTCTCGCGAATGGACCGGAAAGGACACTGAATGGCTTCACTCAAGGACAAGTACGCGATCGTGGGCGTGGGGCACTCGGCGCTGGGGAAGGTCCCCGAGCTGAGCGACTACGGCCTGCAGGTGATGGCGGTGAAGGCCGCCCTCGACGACGCCGGCCTAAAGAAGACCGACGTCGACGCGGTAATCACCCACAGCCACCTGCTGGGCGCGGTCAGGGTGCACCACCAGAACCTGTCCGAGCGGCTGGGCATCGACACCGCTTTCGGAGTGTCGCTGTCGGCGGGCGGCGCGACTTCCTGCCTCATGGTGCAGGTGGCGGCGGCCGCCATCGAGGCGGGCTTCTGCAAGACCGTGCTGTGCGTGCACGGCGACAAGGGCGCCACCCGCAAGACGCCCGGACGGGGCGAGGGCGGCGGCGAGTTCGGCCCCGAGTACGGCCTGTACGGCGCCGCCGGACAGCACGCCTTCGGCCTCACCCGCCACATGCACGAGTACGGCACCACCCACGACCACATGGGCGCCATCGCCGTGGCCTGCCGCAAGCACGCGCAACTGAACCCCGTGGCCGCCATGCAGGCCGACATGACCCTCGAGGACTACCACAACTCGCGCTGGATCGTGTGGCCGTTCCACCTGTTCGACTGCTGCCTGCGGAGCGATGGCGCCGCCGCGGTCATCGTCACCTCGGCGGAGCGCGCCAAGGACATGAAGCAGAAGCCGGTCCACATCATGGGCATGGGCCGCGCCAACAACTCCCGCGGCTACATCTGGGGCGACCACATGACCGAGCTGGGCGCCAAGGAGTCCGGCGCCCAGGCCTTCGCCATGGCCGGCCTCGAGCCCAAGGACATCGACACCGCGCAGATCTACGACTGCTTCACCTACATCCTCATGGCCACCCTGGAGGACTACGGGTTCTGCAAAAAGGGCGAGGGCGGCCCGTTCGTGAGCGGCGGCCGCATCGAGCTGGGCGGAGAGCTCCCCACCAACACCTCCGGCGGCATGCTGTCGGAATGCTACATCGAAGGCATGCTCCAGATCGTCGAAGGCGTGCGCCAGTTGCGCGGCGAATGCGGCCCGCGCCAGGTCAAGGACGCCGAGACCGCCATCATCAGCGGCAACGGCGGCAACGCCGTGTGCCACTCGACGCTGATACTGAGGAACTAGTTCCCACAGGGAGACCGCCGTGAGCGACTACGCGAAACCGATACCGACCCCGTCCGAGGATTCCCAACCCTACTGGGAGGCCACGAAAACCCACGAGTTGAAGCTGCAGCAGTGCGGCGCGTGCGGCGCCTTCCGGTTCCCGCCCGCCGAGGTGTGCCCCGAGTGCACCTCCGAGGACTACGAGTGGAAGCCGGTGTCCGGCAAGGGCCGGGTCTTCTCCTTCGTCATCTACCACCGCGCCTACCACCCTGGCTTCAAGGAGGAACTGCCCTACGTGGTGGCGGTCATCGAGCTCGACGAAGGGCCGCGCATGCTGTCCAACGTCACCGGCTGCAAGCCCGAGGAGGTGCGCTGCGACATGCCGGTGGAGGTGACCTACGAGGACATCACCGACGAGATGACCCTGCCGAAGTTCCGGCCGGCGTGACAACACGGCGACCCAAGCGAATGTAACCCCCTCTCCCTTTGGGAGAGGGTCGGGGTGAGGGCGCCCGAACGAAGCGGAAGGCCGAGCCGCCCTCACCCGGCCTTCGGCCACCCTCTCCCAGAGGGAGAGGGTGGGTAAGGAACGACGATGTCATACAGAGACCTGAGAGAATGGCTCGAGCAGGTGGACGCCATGGGCGAGCTGCGCACGGTTCCGGGCTGCGACTGGAACCTGGAGATCGGCGCCCTGGCCGAGGTGGCCGGGCGCGGCCGGGACGCCCCCGCCATCCTGTTCGACGACATCAAGGGCTACCCCAAGGGACACCGGGTGCTGGTGGGCATGGTGGAGTCGCTCAAGCGCGCGGCCCTCACCACCAACCTGCCCACGGACATCACCCGCAACGAGTTCATCGCGGCCTGGAGGGAACGCCTCAACAACCCGAAGCTGATCCCGCCCGAATACGTGGACGAGAGCCCGCTCTACGAGAACGTCTTCACCGGCAAGGACATCGACGTGCTCAGCCTGCCGGTGCCCAAGTGGCACGACGAGGACGGCGGCCGCTACATCGGCACCGCCCACGTGGTCATGACCCAGGACCCGGAAGAGGGCTGGGTCAACATGGGCGTGTACCGCACCATGGTGCACGAGAAGGACCGCCTGGCGGTCTACATCTCGCCGGGCAAACACGGCCGCATCCACCGCCAGAAGGCCTTCGACCAGAACAAGCCCCTCAAGGTGGCCATCTCCTTCGGGCAGGACCCGCTGCTGTTCCTGCTCGGGTCGCGGCAGATCCCCTGGGGCGACCAGGAACTGGACTACGCCGGCGGCATCAAGGGCGCGCCTGTGGACGTCATCCGCGGCGAGTTCACCGGACTGCCGATTCCCGCCCGCGCCGAGATCGCCATCGAGGGCGAGATCATGCCAGACGAGACCCTCCCGGAAGGCCCCTTCGGCGAGTGGCCCGGCTACTACGCCAGCGGCTCGCGCGAGGAGCCGGTGGTGCACGTCAAGAGCCTGATGTACCGCAACAACCCCATCCTCACCGGCTCGCCGCCGTTCCGGCCGCTGCCCGGCGCCGACGGCTGCGCCTCGCTGATCCGGGCCGCCTTCATCTGGGACTCCATGGAGAAAGCCGGCGTCCCCGACGTCACCGGCGTCGCCTGCTACCAGAACCGCTTCTTCACCGCCGTCTCCATCCGCCAGCGCTACCCCGGCCACGCCAAGCAGGCCGCCCTGATCGCCAGCCAGAACCACACCGGCGCCTACCTCGGCCGCTACGTCGTGGTGGTGGACGACGACATCGACGTCGCCGACATGAACGACGTGCTGTGGGCCATGTGCACCCGCTGCAACCCCGCCGACTCCATCGACATCCTGCGCCGCACCTGGAGCGGCCCCCTCGACCCCATCATCCCCCGCGACCAGAAAGGCCACAACTCCCGCGCCATCATCGACGCCTGCCGCCCCTACGAATGGATCAAGGACTTCCCGCCGGTGTCGGGCGCAAGCCCGGAGCTGAAGGAGGAGGTGCTGGAGAAGTATGGGGGGTATTTGAAGGGGTGAGGGGGCCACGAACACTGCTTCACATTATACTTCACATCGCGTAAGATGGGAGAGAGAAGCTCGGGGCGTCATGACCACGACATTGCCACCGCCGATGGGTGGCCCTTCGCCCGCCGAAGTGCCGCTTCCGCATGCCCCCTTGGTACGGGTCATCGCACAGGTCCGATTCCCAACGATCCTGTCCATTCGCAATCCCGAACAGGTGGCAACTTTCCAGGAGAAGATTCGTCGAGCATACCCCGTTTTGAATCAGGAAGAGATCCGCCGAGTCGTATTGAATGCGGATCAGCCGGCGTCGGATCCCAAGATTCAGGAAGATGTCGTGTGGCGTTTTAGCGACCGGGATCGCAAGTGGCGGGTGTCGCTCGCTACCGACTTCGTCGCGCTGGAAACGACAAGCTACGACAACCGTCGAGATTTCTTGACACGCCTACGGTCAATCGTTGGGGCGGTCGAAACAACCATGAACCCGCAAGAGGCGTTCCGTCTCGGGGTACGGTACATAGATCGGATTACGGGTCCCGCCCTGCGGGACATTTCAAAGTTGATTCGGCAGGAAGTCCTGGGTGTTTCCTTGTCCCCTATTGGTGCCGCGGCTGAAACCGTACTCACGCAAACGCAGTTCCGTGCCGAGGAAGGATTGCTCCAGGCCCGCTGGGGGCTCTTACCTGCGAACGGTACCATCGATCCGGGCACTCTCGAACCCATAGACGAGCCCTCTTGGATCCTGGATCTGGACATGTCTTCGACTGAACCCCTGGACTTTTCTGCCGACATCCTCGGCAACGCGGCAGAACAGTTTACCGAACGCGTCTATTCAGTATTCCGCTGGATGGTGAGCGCCGATTTCTTGCGTTTCTATGGAGGGCAACCATGAGTTTGGCAGAGGCTGTGGCACTCGATAGCGCAACTTCTGCTGGTGGCACAATGCGAAGCCCGCGAAAGTTTGGGCGAGTCAGCGTACGTGCGGACTTTGCCGAGCCGGCAACTACAAGCTCCTACGATTCCGTCCTGTTTTGGCCGGAAACACTTGCCAACCCCTCGCCCCCGATCCTGCTCCGGGGAAAACCCGAGCCTGTACGACACGGGAGGAGTGTTGCGGAAATCCGACGCCTGTCGGGTCTTACGTGGGACGAACTGGCTGGTCTCATGCACGTCTCACGAAGAAGTCTTCACCATTGGGTGAGCGGGAAATCCGCCAGCGCCGAACATCAGACACGACTGCAGCGGCTTCTTGGAGCGCTGCGCCGTCTCGACCAGGGCGACAGCTCACAGAATCGGAACCTGCTCCTTACCCCGGACGACACTGGAACACTTTTGCTGGACTTGCTTAAGGCCGGACAATACGACGCCGCGGTGACAGCCGTCGGACAAGCATCGCCGTCGCGTGTTTCCCCAAGTACCGCACTGAGTGCGACGGCGCGAGCATCCCGTATGCCGCCGGCTCCAGCGGCCCTCGTCGAGGCCAAACAGGATCGCCCCCGCGGTTCGCATCGAGCGATAGCCAAAAAACCGCTGAGGCACCCCTAAACCCCGCGTCTAGTCAACCCGATGCCTTCCTTGCGTGCGGAAGACGTCACGCGCATCGATCAGGCGCTCCAATCCTGGCGCCAAGGGGATGTTGTCTTTGACGACAGCGTCTTCTTCCTCCATTTGGCTGACCTGATGACACCTCTGACGACTGAAGCGCAAGAAACCGCGAAAACTCGCCTCGACTCCGGCGAAGGGGTAGCGGTTGAAGGGGTGGCTAGCGTAGTCCCTGGCGTCGTTGTTGTTACCCAAACGTGTGACATCGTGCGTTCCTGCGATGTACGGCCCTATGTCGAGGTATCTCCGTTGATCCAAGTCCGCCAAGACTTCCTTAGCGAAGTTCGAAGGCTACAGCGTCCTGCTTTCGCACATTTGCCAGCCGTGGCGACACAGGGGCTCGTTGCTGACCTTGATCGGACCATGACCGTCGAAAAAGCGGTGGTTGCCACTTGGGAACGGACCCCAGGCTGGAATACCGACGCGGAGTCCCGCGCGTTCGCAGAGGCGCTCTCACGGAAACGAGCACGTTTTGCCTTTCCAAACGACTTTGTCGCCGCCGCGCGGGGACTACAAGACCATATCAAACGACGACACAATCGTCACAATAGTGAAGGCGCCCACCTCCGATCTCTTCGCGAGATTCGTGTTCGCGCGGCTCCATCGTGGGATCATCCAACCGTAAGCCTGTTCCTGTGGTTCGTGAAGGAAACCGACCCGCTCGGTTTCGAACCCGAGTGGCATGCCTATAGCGACAAGTGGACGGACAGACTCGATACGACAGGCCGATTCACTGTCGATGGTGCCATTGCCTGTTGGCTAGGGGAGATGACCGCACAGGACTACGTGGAAAGCGACAGATTGGATCTGGATCAGTTGTCTTCCCACGACTCACATCGGTGACGGCTTGCACTTCCCGTTCTCCATGGCTTTGCAAAATAGCACTCAACTTCTAAACTACAAGGGTGCTCGCTCGGAGGATACTTTCCGTTCTGCGTGCCCGGCTGAAGGACTACCCTGCCGTCGCCCTCGTCGGCCCCCGACAATGCGGCAAGACGACTCTGGCCTGCTCGATGGACGGCCGATACTTCGACCTCGAACAGGAGACCGACCGGTTGCGCCTGGATCTTGCTTGGGAGGACGTCACTGCGGGACACGAACTCGTTGTTCTGGACGAGGCTCAGGCCTGGCCCGCCGTATTCCCGCGTCTACGAGGCGCTATTGACGCAGACCGAAGACGGAACGGGCGTTTCCTCCTGCTCGGGTCGGTCGTTCCGTACCTGACGCGCCTCAACACACTCTCGGATGTCAGCACGCCTTTCACGTCACTGTCGCGCAGCTTGGCGACCCAAGTCTCCGAGTCACTCGCCGGCCGGCTGTCCGTCATCGAACTCACCCCCCTGCTTTGGTCCGAACTGACCAGCGACCGGCAGCGTCAAAGGCTTTGGCTCTTCGGCGGCTATCCCGACGGCGGAGTCCTGAACGGCAGGAGGTTCCCGGTCTGGCAAGGGGATTACCTCAACTTGCTGGCCCAGCGGGACCTTCCCACTTGGGGTCTGACGGCCCGCCCGCAGACGACCCAACGGCTGCTGCGAATGCTCGCGGCCGTGCACGGCCAGGAATGGAACGCCAGCCAGCTCGGAAAGAGCCTGGGGCTCTCCTACCATACGGTCAACGATTACCTCGACTACCTGGAAGGCGCGTTTCTGGTCCGCCGCCTGCCCGCATACCACGCCAACATACGCAAGCGCCTGGTGAAACGGCCCAAGGTGTACTGGCGAGACACCGGGCTGCTCCACGCGCTACTGAACACGAGCGACCGGGAAACCCTCCTGAGCCAGCCCTGGGTGGGCGCGAGCTGGGAGGGGTTCGTCATCAACCAGGTGCTGGGCGCACTGCAATCCTCCGGGCGGCTCTTCGACCCCTATCATTTCCGCACCAGCGACCAGCGCGAAATCGACCTCCTGGTCCAGGTCGACTCCGAGCTTTGGGCACTCGAAATCAAGCTCACCACCCGCCCCGGGCCCGAAGACCTCGCGCGGCTCAACGCCAACGCGGACCTAGTGGGCGCCCACCGGCGATTTCTCGTGTGTCAGAGCAGGGAGTACCTGGAACGGGGTGTGCAGGTGGTGTGCAACCTGGGGCAGATGTTGGCGTATATCGAAGGGTAGACCGGGACACCCGTCCTCAGGCTGACTCATCCACCACTTGTACGACCCGCGGGCGCTCGTGGACAGCACAAGAACCAATGAGTGGCACAGCCTCGCTCTGCGTGTAACGACGTCTGTCCATATGTTAGAAGAAGGAGGAGGCAAAGGACCTTCGTGTCCATCGCCGAACCCAATCGGAGCAGATCGAGATTCGCATCGCGGAGGCCATGACGGCGCTGTTGCAGTGCAAGGTCAATGTCCTCGCACAAGGGCGCCACCGAGTTGCTGGAGCTTGCCATCAAAACTCAGGAGGGGTAGACGGCTTCACCGACGACCACCTCCGCGAGGCAGCGCGCGAATTGATACGCGGCCAGCCCCAAGGAAGATGACATGGGACGCAAGGTTTCAAAGGCAATCTTGGAGCAGCACGAGTTGGAAGATTACCAAGTCGCCTACTGGGATACGCTGAGTGACGACCAGCAGGAGAACTACTTCAGTCGGGCCTTCTACGAGAGCCGCAACGCTGTGTACTACGAGAACATGTACGGGAAGCTCGGACAGCGCGGGCGCCGCGGGCGCGGATCGGTCCTGGCGGACGCCGTCGAGAAAGCTTACCAGGACAGCCCCGAGTACAAAGCGAAAGTCGCCAAGATTAACGCTGAGCGCAAGGCCGCCTATGACAACGAAAGGCTTACCTGTATCGAGTGCGGCAAGGAGCACCCGCGACAGAAGGGCGTTCAATTCGGCGGAGCCGAGTCGATGTGCCTGCCGTGCGCTATCGCGCACAGCAAGCCGGGGACTCCCATCGGCGACATGTACCGGGAAGAATGGGAGCGGGTGCGAGGAATACCGGAGAACCCGCCAGAGCTGGGGACAGATCGTCCGATCCGACCTAGCGAGTGAAGCTGATCCCGGACGGGCTCACGCCCTCGACGGGCTGGCGAGTTTGCGTACAAGTTCCATAGCATTCCGTAGACTCTGTCGACTTCTTGACCATGAATCGCGACGAGTTTCTCCGAAAAATCGACCAAATCAATGTCTGGAAGAGCGGCGGAAAACGTGCGCCTCATAAACCTCTGCTGCTCTTACTGGGACTCGGGCGCGTCCTCAACGGCGAGAACCGGCTCGCGTCCTACCGGAACGACATAGAGCCCGAACTCGGACAGCTCCTGCAACGGTTCGGCCCACCGCGCAAAGCGCTGCACCCCGAGTTCCCCTTCAGCCGCCTCAGTGCGGACGGTCTGTGGGACATTCCCGGGAGCGATCTCTTGACGGTTGTTTCAAGCGGAGATTTTTCCGTCCGGGAGCTGCGGAGCCGCGGCATCGAGGGCGGATTCCCTGAATCGGCGTACCACATGCTCCGTAACGCACCCGAACTGGTCCGGGAAGCCACTCAAAAGCTCTTAGACGGTCACTTCCCGGAGTCCCTGCATGACGAAATTCGGGAAGCCGTCGGCATTCCTCGGACTTGGGAGATGCACGATTCTCCCGTCCAGCCACGCGACCCTGCCTTCCGGCGCGAAGTCCTGCGCGAGTACGAGCACCGTTGTGCTGTCTGCAACTTCGACGTGCAGCTCGGGGATGTCCGGATTGGTGTCGAAGCTGCCCACATCAAGTGGCATGCGTACGGCGGCCCCGATGAAGTACCGAATGGGTTGGCCTTGTGCTGGCTCCACCACAAGGCTTTCGACCGTGGAGCACTTGGTCTCGCGGCCGTCGACAAAGGCTTCAAGGTCCTCGTTTCCAGCGAAGTCAGTGGCGTCACGCCTCCGCGTCACTGGTTCCTGGACTTTCACGACCAAGAGTTACGACCGCCTCGTAATCGCCACCTCGACCCCAACCGCGAGTTCGTGAGCTGGCACCAACGATGGGTCTTTCGCAAACCAGCGCTTCCATGACGCCTGCCCTCGCGGATTTCCGCATTGGGAATCCTCACCGCAACTGGAAACCGAAAGAGGGATGCAATCGCGGAGAATGTACCGCTCCCGAAAGTC
Source organism: Deltaproteobacteria bacterium (assembly GCA_028818755.1). Classification (GTDB taxonomy): domain Bacteria; phylum Desulfobacterota; class Binatia; order UBA9968; family JAJDTQ01; genus JAJDTQ01. The sequence continues at coordinate 46,804 of JAPPNF010000006.1, forward strand.
GCGGGTGGTCCACGACCTGTAGGGGATGTTGGGTAAGTCAGGCGGTAATCGAGAAACCGCCGGTCTCGGCACCCGCCGTCCACAACTCGCCCGTATCGATGTCGAACCACCAGCCGTGCAGCGCGAGGTCACCGCTTTCCACCCTGTCCTGAATCCACGCATAGGACCGGAGGTTTGCCAGTGACTTGAGCACCGACCGCTGCTCCGCCGCTGTCGCTGTTTCTGCATCCGTGCGTTTGGTCGCGGAATCCTCCGCCAGCACCTCCCGGCAGGCACCCTCCGCCAGCGCCACCCACGGTCCAAGGCACTCGAACGGTGGAGGTTCCTGCCCTCTTGCGGCGTCCATAGCCGCCTTGATGCCCCCGCAGTGGGAATGCCCGCATACCACTACGTGGGAGACCCCGAGAGCCTTGACGCCGTACTCGACGGCCGCCATCACCGCGTGCGCGGTCGCATCGCCGGGGCGCCGAGAGGGCACGAGGTTGGCGACAACCCGAACCACAAAGATGTCCCCGGGCCGCGTACTGAAAATCAGCGCCGGGTCCACCCGCGAGTCGCTGCAGGCGATGATCAGGACATCCGGTTCCTGGCCATGTGACAGGCGCGCCATGAGGGAGCGGTCGCCTTCGTACTCGGTCTCATGGAAACGGCGGGCGCCCCTGAGGAGCGCGGAGTAGCTGTCGGTACAATCGTTGGTCACGGCTTTATCCCCTACCGATTGTCGGCCTCATGTATGCAATGGTATTCTCGAAAACCACCTGTCAACCTGACCGAGAGTTAAGCCTTGCCGGATCGCAAGAGTTCACGGGAATCGACAGGACCACCTGCCTACCCGGATACGGGTAGTGAGGGCAGCACGGGTCCGCGGACATCCTCGCCGCCTTCTGCCCAAGTCCGCTCTGAATACGATAACCCGGAATACCCGGAATTCGAAGTTCACGACGTAGTGGCCGGCTACGACAGCGCCGCAACTGCTCTCGTGTCCGAGTACGAGCGCGTTTCATTCGAAAACGTACACGCCCCCGTACTCAAGTGGCTGCCGCAGTCGCCCGCTTGGGTCCTCGACGTGGGTGCGGGCAGCGGGCGGGACGCGGCGTGGTTCGCGGAAAACGGACACCACGTCGTCGCGGTCGAGCCGTCACGGGGACTACGCGCCGTTGGGAAGGCCCACCACGGATCATCCGCCATCAAGTGGATTAGTGATGAGCTTCCGGCGCTATCCAAGGTCGTACGCTCGAAGCTCACGTTTGACTTGGTATGGCTCAGTGCGGTGTGGACGCACGTACCGCCGAAAGCCCGCCGTCGGGCTTTCCGCAAGCTGGTCTCCCTGATGAGTCCTGGCGGCAGCATGATGTTGAGCCTGCGTCACGGACCTGCCCCTCGGGGACGTCCCATGCACTCGGCGGAACCTGGTGAGATCGAGACACTGGCCCAGGAACACGGCCTGCAGATCGTCGGCATCCAGCACCAACAAGACGCAAGCAAACGGCCCGGTATCACGTGGGATGTGATCTGGCTCCGGCTCCCCGACGACGGCACCGGGGCGCTTCCGCTGCTCCGCCACATTGTGTTCAAGGACCAGAAGTCCTCCACCTACAAGCTCGCCTTGCTGAGAGTGCTGCTTCGTATCGCCGACGGCACGGGGGGTTTCGTTCGCCAGCAGGGCGAACACCACGTAGACCTGCCGCTTGGCCTCGTGGCGCTCTTCTGGGTCCGCGCGTTTCGGCAACTGGTCGCGGAAGGGTTCCCCCAACACCCCAAGGGCAACAGGCACCTCAGTTTCGCGAAAGATGCCTTCCATGGCCTGGGAACCCGATCGCCCTACGACCTCCGGATAGGACAGCAGTTCACCGGCGACGACGCCGAAAACCTGGCGGTAGCAATCCGTGATGCCGTGGACTGCATACGGAGAATGCCGGCCACGTACATTACCTACCCAAGAAGCGACATGCCCGTGTTCCCAACCAGGCGGAAGGGACCGGTAAGGCTCCGCGACAGCCTTCGGCTCGATGAGTCGTTCCTCTGGTCCTTCGGCACGTTTTCCGTCCCCCTCAACCTGTGGCGGGCGATGTCCCGATACGCTCCGTGGATCGAACCCGCCATACTGAACGAGTGGGTCCATGTCATGCGCGGTTATGAAAGGACGCCGACCGAAGGAGCGCCGACCCCTTGGGACAACTATATGGGTGCTTTACGGTGGCTGGTGCCGGACCACGACACGAGTTTCGTCCGGCAACTGGCGGAAGACATGCGCAAGGGCGACTCCAGGCTGTTCTGCGTATGGACCGGACGCCGGTTGACTCACGCCTTCGATATCGACCACTGCTTCCCCTTCGCTGCATGGCCGTGCAACGATCTTTGGAACCTGCTCCCGAGCTACCCGGCCACGAACCGGCGCAAGGGTGATCAGCTTCCAACGCGACACGCCCTCGAAGAAGCTGAACCACGCATACTCGACTGGTGGGACAAGGCCTACAGGCAAGGACCGGCCATAAACCAGCGGTTCATCGAAGAGTGCAGGAGCGCCCTCCCGATGGCTGTGTCCGACAATGGTGACGTTACGCTCGAATCGGTATTTGAAGGCGTGACGTTCCAGCAGATGGTGCTGAAACGAGATCAACAGCTTTCGGAGTGGCAGCCAGACCGAGCGGGACGGTAACTGGCCAGGGCGAAAGGAATCGCTATTCACGCAGAAAACATCGTTGCAACCCTCCGGCGCATCGCCGCCATGCTCGCCGGGAAGGGCCGCAGCGTTCACGAAACCGCGCACGACCCCCACGACGATCCTCCACCCGAAGACAACCCCGTCGTCCTCCCCCTGGAGGACCACATCGACCTGCATCCGTTCGCGCCCAGAGACATCCCGAGCGTGGTGGAGGAGTATGTCTGGCAGTGCCACGAGCAGGGGCTCCGGGAGGTGCGGCTCATTCACGGCCGCGGCAAAGGGGTGCAGCGCCGCATCGTGCAGTCAGCGCTGGAGAAGAACCCGCTGGTGGAGTCGTGCCACGACGCGCCCCCGGAGAGGGGCGGGTGGGGCGCGACGGTGGCGGTGATTCGCGCGAAGGAGCGCGGGGAGTAGCGGGTCGCCGGGGTCAGGCTCGGCCCGGCCGCAGGCCGTTACGTCACCAGCTCATCCCCCCAGAGCCTTTCGAAAAACCGCTCCCAGGGCAGAATCCAGATGCCCTCACTCGTGCGCCGGGGAGCGTCTTCGTTGCAAACAACCACAGCCTGGGCGGGACGATGTTCGTCCATGTAAGCGCGCATGGCCCTGAGTTCTCCGGGACGGACGCGGGGGCTTCCCTTGACCTCGATGGCCACCTCGCCCGCGCGGCCGAGTACGAAGTCGCACTCCAGGCCCGACTTGGTGCGCCAGAAACGCACCGGGAAATCGTACTCGCGGTAGGAACGATAGGCAAGCAGCTCCATCAGCACTAGGTGCTCCAGGGCACGCCCGAAGTCGGCGCCGTGTTCGCGTTCGACCGGGCGTCCGGTCACATGGCCGGCCACGCCGACATCGAAGAGGTAGAACTTCGGCGCGCGCGTGATGACCGCGCGCGAGCGACGCGGACTGAACGGCTCGACGAAGACGCCCAGCAGGGTATCCACGAGTATCTGGAAATACTCGCGCACGGTCTTGGAATCGACGCCGCAGTCCCTGGCGACGTTGCTGTAGTTCAGCAACTCTCCGTGGCAGAAAGACAACGCTTCGAAGAACCTTGAGAAGCCTGCGACGTTCCGTGTCAACCCTTCGTCGAAGACCTCCTCTTTCAGATAATCATCGACGTAACCCGCGAACGCACGCCGGTATCCAGTGGCATCATAGTGCTGCGGCACCAGCCCCCGGTTGAGCGCCCTCAACAGATCGAACTCCGGCACCTCCGGCCACGTCAGCGGATGGAGCTCGAAACGCCAGGCACGGCCGCCCAGCAGGTTGGCGCGGCCGCGCTTCAGCTTTCTGGCGCTGGAACCGCACAGTACGAAGCTCAACCCTTCGTTCTCGATCAGTCGGTGAACTTCGTCGAGAACGGCGGGCGCCTTCTGCACCTCGTCGACGATGATGGGGTTGGAGCGGGTCGCTTGATCGAATGCCGCCACGCGTTCCGAGAACGCCCACGGCGCCCGCGTGAGTTCCAGCATGAGCCGGGTGTCGAGCAGGTCGAACCGGGCCGCCTCGGGGAAAAGCGCGCGGAGCAAGGTGGACTTGCCGGTCTTGCGGGGTCCCCACAAGAAAGCGGACTGTCCCGGTGGCAGGTCCAGGCGGAGGGTCCGGTGGTAATGCATCGCTCGGAGGTTGTTCCGAAATGGTCGTACTATTTCGGAATATACTCCGAATCAGCAAAATATTCCAAGCCCTCTGACTCCAATGGCGTCCTTCACGGTTTCCCCTCCGCCTCCCGCACCAGCGCCCTGATCCGGTCCGGGCTCAGCGGCAGCTCCTTGATCTGAATCCCCAGCGACGACAGGGCATTCGACACGGCGTTGGCCAGGGCGGCGCCGCAGGCGACGATGCCGCCTTCGCCGGCACCCTTGACGCCGAGGGGGTTGAGGGGCGAGGGGGAGTACTCGGTGATGATGCTCTCCACGGGCGGGATCTCGGTGGCGGACGGGAGCGGGTAGTCCAGCAGGGTCGTCGTCAATAGCTGGCCGTCCTCGTTGTAGGCCAACTCCTCCAACAGGGTGCCGCCGATGCCCTGGGCGGCGGCGCCGAGGGCCTGGCCGTGCACCAACAGGGGGTTGACCGCGCGGCCAACGTCTTCCAGCACCAGGTACCGCAGGATCTTCACCATTCCCGTCTCCGGGTCCACGGCGACGTGCACTAGGTGGCCGCCGTAGGTGTAGGTGAGCAGGTTGTTGTGGAAGTATTCGGTGGCCTCGAGGCCGGGTGCGGCGTCGCCGGGGGCCTTGCCCGGTTTTGTCATCTCCAGCAGGTCTCCGAGGCCCAGGAGCGGGCGGCCCGTCCCCGCCACATCAGCCCCCGGATTCCCGCTTTCGCGGGAATGACGTTGGGTGTCCGACAGCCGCTGGTCGGTTCCCGCAGGGTAGACGCCTCCGTCACGGAACTCCAGCCCCGCGGGGTCGGTCTCCAGCCGCCGCGACGCCACCTCCAACAAGCGCTTCTTCAGCGCATGGGCGGTGAGGTGCACGGCGTTGCCGGCCATGACGGTGCCGCGGCTGGAGTAGGTGCCGCCGCCCCAAGGCATGAGGTCGGTGTGGCCGTGGAATACGGTGATCCACTCCATGGGCACGCCCAGGGAGTCGGCGCAGATCTGCGCCATGATGGTCTCGTGGCCCTGCCCCAGGGTGGCGATGCCCAGGTAGACGGCCACGCTCTCGCGGCCGGTGACGGCGATGCGGGCGCCCTCGGACGGCCCGAGGCCGGTGTTCTTGACGAACCAGCCGATGCCGATGCCGTGGTAGCGCCCGTCCCGCTTCTGGCCCTGGAGGGGCTTCAACTCGTCCCAGCCGAACCGCTCCAGGGCGTGCTCCAGCGCCCGCGGGTAGTCGCCGCTGTCGAACACGGTGGAGGCGATGCCGGGCCGGGTGGGTCCCAACTCGTAGGGGATCTCCTCGGGCTGGATGAGGTTCTTGCGGCGCAGGTCGATGGGGTCCATGCCCAGGTCCCCGGCCACCATGTCGAGCATGCGCTCGCGGAAGTAGCAGGACTCGTAGCGCCCGGGCGCGCGGTAGGTGCCCACCCCCATCTTGTTGGTCATGACGCAGCGGATGTGGGCCTCGTAGGCCGGGATCCGGTAGGGGCCGGGCAACACGCCGGCGGTGGAGGCCGGCACCAGCCCGCCGTGGGTGCGGATGTGCGCGCCCATGTCACCGTGGATGTGGGCGCGCATGCCCAGCAGCGTGCCGTCGTTCCGCGCGGCGATCTCCAGTTCGCAGCGCACCTCCCGCGAGTGGTTGGCCGCCATCAGGTGCTCGCGCCGGTCCTCGATCCACTTGACCGGCCGCCCGAGCTTCATGGCGGCGTAGGGGATCAGGTAGTCCTCCGGGTAGAACTCGCCGCGGATGCCGAAGCCGCCGCCCACGTCGGGCTCGACGAAGTGGATACGGTGCTCCGGCATCTCCAGCAGCGACGACAGCACCGCGCGGTTGAAGTGCGCCACCTTGGTCATGCCCCACACCGTCAACTCGTTCCGCCCGGCGTCCCAGGATGCCACCAGGCCCCGGGTCTCCATGGGGTTGCCGGTGTGGCGGTGCGTCCGCAGCACCTCCTTGCGGGTGTACTCCGCGTCGCGGAACGCCCCCTCGACGTCCCCCAGCATGATGTCGTGGCCGCCAGCCACGTTGGTGCCCTGCTCCTCGTGAATGATCACGTCGCCGCGCAGCGCCGCCTCGACGTCCGGCACCACCGGCAGCGGCTCGTACTCCACCCCGATCAGGTCGGCCCCGTCCTCGGCCACGTAGCGGTCCACCGCCGCCACCAGCGCCACCGGCTCGCCCACGTAGGCGACTTTGCCCCGGGCCAGCGGGTACTGCAGGAAGCGGTCCAGCCCGTCCAGTTGGTACATGCGCAGCGGGATCGGCTTGACGCCCGCCGGCAAATCGGCAAAGGTGAGCACGCCGACGACCCCCGCGAGCTTCAGGGCCTCCGACACGTCCACCGACTTGATGCGCGCGTGCGCGTGCGGGCTCCGCAGGACGGCCGCGTACAGCATCCCGGGCAGCTTCACGTCGTCGATGAACGTGGCCTTGCCGGTCAGGAAACGAACGTCCTCGCCGCGCCGTATCGGCGCCCCGATGTAAGTCTGCGTCATGTGCTGCTCCAAGGGTTGCCCTGAAAGTCCACCGGACCCCGAAGCCAGCCCTTCCCGCGAAAGCGGGAATCCAGGGGCGGGGGACACGGCGTCCGTGTTTCCCGGCCCCACCCCACCTGGATTCCCGCTTTCGCGGGAATGACGGAGGGGGGACCGGGCTCCGCAGAAGGATACAACACTAGTACACGCGTGTCGCGTTTCGCAAAACGATGTTCCTCTTGAAGCAATTCACCCGCCCGGAGACCCTGTTCGTGCTTCTGTGGGGGAGCCAGCTTGTCAGGATGACCTGGCCGTCCACGGCCACGGACCTCGCCGGGGCGGTGCTCGCGGCGGCGTTCATCCTGCGGGTGTTCCTGTTCCTGCGAAGGGCGACCATCGTCCTGTGCTGCACCCTCGCCGCCCTGGCCGCCGCGCTCATCTTCATCTACGGCGGCCCGGCCAACGTGCTGGTGGGGTTCAAGGCGGCGCCCATGTTCGCGGGCTTCTTCGGCAGCATCGTGCTGCTGCGCGCCACCGGCGAGCAGCTCCAGCAAATCGCCCAGGCGCGCGCGCTGTTCGCGCGACTCAAGCCGGACCACCGGCTGGGCGGCTTCCTGGTGGGCAGCCACCTCCTGGCGGTGGTGCTGGGACCCGGCGCCTACGCCATCACCGCCCCCATCATCGGCGAGAGCAAGGTGGAGAACGAGCACCTCGCCGCCATGCGCGCCTGCCATCGCGGCGGCGGCGTGGCCGGCCTGTGGTCGCCGTTCTGGATCGCCATGGCGCTGTCGTCCCAGTACGTGCCGGGGGTGCCCCTGTGGCACACCATGGCGCTGGGCATATCCATGGCCGCGTGCGCGCTCACGGCCTCCCACGTGCTCTTCGCGCCGGAACCGAGCGTCGCCCTGCTGTGGCGGGCGCTCCGGAGCCTCCAGCCCATCGTCCCGCCGGTGGCGGTGTGCGTCCTGTCGGTGGCGCTGCTGTCGGGGGTCACGGTGTTGTCGGGCCTGGAGGCGCTGATCGTGAGCGTGCCGGTCCTGTGCGCCCTGGCCCTCCTGGCCAAGGGCCGGCGCGCGTTCGTGACCGGCGTGGCCAACACCTACCGGGGCACCGCCCACGTCGGCAACGAGATCTCGATCCTGACCATCTCGCTGGCCCTGGGCGGGGTGATCCGGTACGTCTTTGCCGAGACCGGGACCACCGACTGGATCGGCGGCCTCGACCTGCCCGCCGCGGCCGTCATCGCCATCATGATCGGCGCCACCTCCCTCGGCGCCCTGATCGGCGTGCACCAGATCGTGTCGGTGTCGCTGCTGCTGTCGGTGTTCACGGACCTGCCGGTGCGCGTGGCCGGCGTGGTGCTCATCGAGAGCACGCTGGCGGCCTGGTCCTGCTCGTCCATCATCGGCCTTTCCGCCATCATGGTCGGCACCGCCACCGCCATGTTCCACGTCACCCCGGGACAGGTCATCCTCGGTCCCAACCTCAAGTTCGCCGTCCTGTTCGCCTTGGGCGCCATCCTGGTGCTGGCGGGAGTGAACGCGCTGCTGGTGTAGGCGAGATGGCGTCCTCAACGACGGCTGGTCGTCATCCGTCACCTTGGCGCAACAGTCGAAATGTGGAAAACTACGAGAACATTGGCCCGTTGAACAAGGGAAGATCGGAAAGTAAGGGAAGAGAACCGCATGACCAGTCTGGCCAAGGAAACCAGGGCGACGATGATTCCGTGCCTCCGCTACCACGACGCGGTCAAGGCCATCGACTGGCTGTGCGAGGCGTTCGGCTTCGAGCGGCACCTTGTGGTGCCGGGCGAGGGCGGCCTCATCCTCCACGCCCAGCTCGCGTTCGGCAACGGCATGGTGATGCTGGGCTCGGCCCGAGACGACGACCACGGGGTGCTGCACCGGCCCGTGGCCAAACCCGGCGATCCGGTGTCGCAGACCATCTACCTCATCGTCTCCGACGTGGACGCGCACCATGCCAGGGCCGTCGCCGCGGGCGCCGAGATCGTCATGGCCCCGGAGGACCAGGAACACGGCGGCCGGCTCTACTGCTGCCGCGACCCGGAAGGCAACCTCTGGTGCTTCGGCAGCTACGACCCCTGGGAAGAGACCGCGTAAAGGAGAACACCATGACCAGAGTCGTCAAGATAGTGACAGTCGTCGCCCTGTGTCTCGCTTTGAGCGGCGTGGTGTCGGTAAACAGGGCGCGTGCGGCGGACGACGCCGTTTCGAAGCACATGGTGGCGCAGGCCATGCTAACGGCCCACTTCATCGCGGCCGCCCTCAAGGCGGGCATGAGCAAGGACGAGATCAACGCGGCGCTGACAAAGGTGGCGGCGGGGTCGGCCATCTCCGAGTTCTGGATCAGCGACGACAAGGGCGGCATCGAGTTCACAAACATCCCGAGCATGAGCTTCAAATTTCCCACCGACCCGGCCGGCAAGAGCCAGGCCGCTCCGTTCGCGGCCTTGTTGAACGGCAGCAAGACCGTGGTGGTGCAAGGCTTCCAGGCCCGTGAGTTCGACGGCAAGATGTTCAAGTACGTGGGGGTCGCCGGCGTCGACAAGCGCCGCATCGTGCAGGTGGGCGTGTCCAAGGCCGACGCGCGCTGAGGGCCCGTGACCCGCGTCATCACCGGCCGCTTTCCGGCCGCGCTGGCCGCGTTTCTCCTGATCGCGGCGGCTCCGGCCTTGACGTTCGCACAGACCACGGGCGCGCCCTCCAATCGCGCGTCCACGGCGCCCTCCAGCCCAGGTTCCGGCGAAGCCACCGCGCGCGGATCGTCCGGCGCTGCCGCCGCCCACGCATTCTACGTGCGCGCCGGTTTCTTCTTCGACGGCTCCGAACCGATGCGTTTCAGGGACGAGGACTGCTCGAGCACCTCGCCAGCCGCCCTCTACGGCTGTGGGGACGGCGTGGACGGCGCGCCGCTGAGCTCTCTCGGCGATTTTGGAACCACCGGCGGGATCGATCTCGGGCTCGGCTACGTTCTTGCGCCCGCCCTGCGTGTCGAGGTGATAGTCCAGCACCACCCGCGCATCCCTTTCAAGGGCCGCGCCAACTTCCTCCAGACCACCGCCCGGCAGGACGTGTCCGCGGAACTGTCCACCTTGACCGGCATGCTCGCCGCCTACGTGGACCTCCCGGCGCTGGGGCTGCCCCGACTGGGACCCTTCACCCCGTTCGCGGGCGCCGGCGCGGGCCTGTCCCGCATCCGTATCGACGATACGCGCATGGATTTCCCGCGGACGAGGACCATCGTTCCCGGAGGACGGCGAACCGGCTTCGCATGGATGGCCACCGTGGGGTTGGCCATGCCCTTGGGGGAGAGGGTCATGCTCGACGTGGCGTGGCGCCATACCGACTACGGGACCATTGCGACCGGCAAGGCCACGGGCCGGATCGAGTGGCGTGACGGCAGCAGACCGCCGTTTCCCCTCCCTCTCGCCCGCACCAAGGCCGAGCTGCGGCGCGATGGTTGGGTCGTTTCCCTGCGCTACGCCTTCTGAACGCCGACTAGCCCTTCTCTTGCGGCTTCGGCAGCCGAAGCAGGATGGTCTTGATATCGCTTTCGATGCGGTCGATCCGTACTTCGATACGATCGAATCGTGCTTCGATCCGCTTGTCCATACGGTCTACTCGATCCGTGAGCAAGTCGATGCGTCCGTCCAGTCGCCTGATCTCCGGGTTGATCTGGACATGAATCGCCCACAAGCCCAACGACCCCAGCGAGGTCATGACGGTCACGATCGCGACCACCACCCAGGCGTATTCTTTCAGTTTCTCCACCGGCCGTACATCTCCATTGAAGTATATGAATAATGTATCGGCCGGTCAAAGATTTTCTTAAGCGGATTTTCCGGCTGACTGTCGATGGATGCAAGGGATATCAGAATTCGGTAGTGGCTAAGAATTCCCGGCGCCAGCCGGCGAGAACCGTCAACCGGCCGGGCCTACGGCCTACTTCGATTCCAGCGGCGTCCACTCCGAGAAGGTCGCCGCCTGCCCGCGCCTGTTGCCGTCCCCGTCCACTACGTTCCACACCGTGGCCCGCTCCACGAGGAACCGCCGCCCGGTCCGCGAGATCCGCACCCCCCGGTAGTCGTCGACGAAGCCGCAAGCCGTCACCCGGCGAAGCATCCGCGCGCGCTCCTCGCGGTTCACCGGCTCGGCGGTCAGCCGCGAAGGCGTGGCGGTGAACTGCTCCCAGGTCATCTCCCACAAGTCGAGAGCCTGCCGGTTGCCGTAGTTGAGAATCGGATCGTCGGAATCAACGTGGGACACCACCACGAAAGGCGCCCGGAACAACCTCTCGCTCTGGGCCTCGATGTCCCCGCCACGGTCGATGAGCTCCCGCTTCAGCCACAAGGCATGGCTGTCCAGCAGCCACCGAATCCATGTAAGGTCCATGGGAGCCTGTCGGAACTTCGCGCCATCCCCAGACACCGACCGAATCTTATCCTTTCCAAATCGTCCGCTCAAAGACTTTCTTTGTACCGGCTCGTTTGACTTGTCCCCGCAAAACCCTGATATAGAAGGACAGTCCAGGCTCGTCCGCGACCGGTCCTTCGGCTTTGCTCCGCTACGATCAGGGCGAACGGAGTTGACTCAAGGCTGAAATCACGCGCAAGGAGAAGATCCATTGGCAACCTCCGTCACCGCCCCCATGGTGGGCAAGATATTGAGGATCGAGGCGAATCCCGGCCAAGCCGTGGAAGAGGACGACGTGGTCATCGTGATGGAGGCCATGAAGATGGAGATTCCGGTGGTGGCGCCGGCCGACGGGACGGTCAAGGCGATCCACGTCGAGGTGGGGCAGTCGGTGGAGGCGGGGGAAAATCTCGCCGAGATCGAGTAGCCGCGCGTTCGCGAACGGCACTCACGCACACGGTTGACCATGGGCACCTGGGAATTCGGCCTCACGGTCGCGCTGGTGGGCAGCGTCGGCACGCTGCTGGTGTTGTGGCTGCTGAGCCTGCTGATTCTCCTGATCAAGAAGGTCTTCCCTTCCTGACCCCTTAAAACATGGAATCCGCGATCATTTCAGGCGCCCTGGGGCTGCTTGACGGCGTTTCGCACCTGGGGCTCGGCCAGGTGGTGATGATGGCCATCGGGGCGGGGCTGCTCTACCTGGGAATCAGGAAGGGCTTCGAGCCCCTGTTGCTCGTGCCCATCGGCTTCGGCGCCATCCTGGTGAACATCCCCCAGGCCGAGCTCATGGCCGAGGGCGGGACGCTGCGGTTCTTCTACGACTTCGGCATCCGCACCGAGATCTTCCCGGTGCTGATCTTCATCGGCATCGGCGCCATGACCGACTTCGGGCCGCTGTTCTCCAACCCCAGGATCATCATGCTGGGGGCGGCCGGCCAGTTCGGCATCTTCCTGACCGTGCTGCTGGCCCTGGCACTGGGGTTCAGCAAGCTCGATGCCGTGGCCATCGGCGTCATCGGCGCCTGCGACGGTCCCACCTCCATCTACGTCAGCTCGCGCTACGCGCCGCACCTGCTGGCAGCGGTGTCGGTGGCGGCCTACTCGTACATGTCGCTGGTGCCGCTGATCCAGCCGCCGATCATGCGGGCGTTGACCACCGCCAGGGAGAAGCAGATCGTCATGGGGATGGTGCAGCAGGCGCCGGTCTCCAGGACAACGCGCATCCTCTTCCCCATCATCGTCACGGTGGTGGCGTCGATCATCGCGCCCCTGGGGACGCCGCTCATCGGCATGCTGATGCTCGGCAACCTCCTGCGGGAGTGCGGCGTGGTGGAGCGGCTCAAGCTGGCCTCGGAGAACGAGATCGCCAATATCGTGACACTCTTGCTGGGGCTGGCCATCGGCGGCACCATGGCCGCGGAGCAGTTCCTCAAGCTCGAGACCCTCATGGTCCTCGTCCTGGGGCTCGTGGCCATCGGCCTGGACACGGTCATGGGGGTGCTGTTCGGCAAGGGCATGTGCCTGCTCAGCCGCGGCAAGATCAACCCGCTCATCGGCGCCGCCGGCATCTCGGCCTTTCCCATGTCCGCGCGGGTGGTGCAGAACGAGGGACAGCGCTACAACAAGAAGAACCACCTGCTGATGCACGCCATGAGCGCCAATGCCGGCGGCCAGATCGGCTCGGTCATCGCCGCCGCGATCATGCTGTCGGTGCTGCGGGGGATGGGGATCATCTGACCCGCCTTTACGGGGGTACGTGAATGGCCGACGAAACGGAAACCCCTGACAACAAGACTCCCGAACAGAAACTCGCCGCCCTTGAGGCCCGCGTCCTCGCGGGCGACGCCCGGGCCGTCGACAAGCAGCACGGCGAGGGCAAGCTCACGGCCCGGGAGCGCATCGAGCGGCTCGCGGACCCGGGCAGCTTCATCGAGGAGTTCATGCTGGCCGAGACCCAGTGCACGGATTTCGGCATGGCCGAGCGGCGGCAACCCACCGACGGGGTGGTGTGCGGCTTCGCGCGCATCGACGGGCGCCCGGTGTACCTGTTCGCCCAGGACCGCACGGTGCTGGCCGGGGCGGTGGGCAGCGCCCACGCAGAGAAGATCGCCAACGGCATCCGCACCGCCCGCTCCCTGGGGATGCCCTGCATCGGGCTCTACGACTCGGTGGGGGCGCGCATCCAGGAAGGGCTCAGCGTCACCGCGGCCATCGGCGAGATATTCTTCGAGAACAGCATCGCGTCGGGCGCCATCCCGCAGATCTCGGCGGTGATGGGGCCGTGCATCGGCGTGGCCTCCTACTCGCCGGCGCTCACCGACTTCATCCTGATGGTGCGCGGCACCAGCCAGATGTTCATCACCGGGCCGCCGGTGATCAAGGAGGTGCTCGGCGAAGAGGTCTCCATGGAGGAGCTGGGCGGGGTGCGCATCCACTCGGAGGTGTCCGGGGTGGCGGACCTGGTGAACGCGGACGACGAGGCCTGCTTGGCGCAGATCCGGGAGCTGCTGGCGTTCCTGCCGGCCAACTGCAACGAGGCGCCGCCGCGCCGCGACACGCACGACGACCCCGAGCGGCGCCTGGACGGCATCGAGGAGCTGGTGCCCGACGACAAGCGCAAGCCCTACGACATCGTCAAGGTCATTCGGGCGATGGTGGACGGGGGCGAGTTCCTGGAGCTCAAGCGCCGGTTCGCGCGCAACCTGGTCATCGGGTTCGGACGGCTCGACGGCCACCCGGTGGGGTTCGTCGCCAACCAGCCCATGTTCCTGGCCGGCAGCCTGGACGTGGACGCCTCGGACAAGGCGGCGCGCTTCATCCGTTTCTGCGACGCCTTCAACATCCCCATCGTCACTCTCATGGACGTGCCCGGGTTCTTTCCGGGGCGGCAGCAGGAGGAGCAGGGCATCATCCGGCACGGCGCCAAGATGCTCTACGCCTACGCAGAGGCCACGGTGCCCAAGATCACCATCGTGCTGCGCAAGGGCTACGGCGGCGCCAAGCAGGCCATGTGCACCCGCGAGATGGGCGCCGACCAGCTCTGGCTGTGGCCCGGGGTGGAGCTGGCGGTGATGGGCGGCGGCGGCGCCGTCAACGTGCTCTACCGCCGCGAGATCGCCGCCTCCGACGACCCCGAGCGCACCCGCCGGGAAAAGATGGCCGAGTTCAACGAGCGCTTCAACGGCCCTTTCGAGGCCCTATCGAAGCAGTTCTCCCAGACCGCCATCCAGCCCGCCGACACCCGCGCCCGCCTCATCCTCGCCCTGGCGTTGCTGCGCCGGAAAAAAGAAACCCGCCCCGCCAAGAAGCACGGCGTCATGCCGGTATGACCGCACCCCGTTGTACCGCCTTCGGCCTCCCGTCTGCCGTTTCCGGCACCCGTTATCTTCACCGCTCTGCACGCTGCGTCATGATCGCCAATCGTGTCAGCCTCGCCGACCGCGCGGCATCCATCACCGCCACCACCAGGCCGTGAGGCACGCGCCGGTCGGCGCGGATGAGCACCCGCGGGTCGCGGCGCTCTCCCGCCAGCTCCCGCAGCCTCGCCCCCAGCGCCTCCAGCGTCACCGGCGCACCGTCGAGGCGGATTCCGCCTTCCGGGGTGATGCCGATCCGGATGTCGCCCTCTTCGCGCCCCACCTGCGGCGCCGAGGCGTCGGGCAGGTCCACGGTGACGCCGGGATTGGCTAGGAAGTTCATGGACAGCGCGAAGAAGATCAGCAGGTTGAAGATGGTGTCCACCACCGGGGTCATGTCGATGAAGCCGCCCGCGGGCCTCTTGCCGGGCCGGAAGTTCATGTCAGTCGCCGGCGCCCTCGCGGGTCAGCAGGTCCATGAAGCGGGTGCACAGCCGTTCCATCTCCAGGGTCAGGGCGTTGGCCTTGTTGAGCAGGTAGCGGTGCATCACGATGGTGGGGATGGCCACGCTCAGCCCGGCCAGGGTGGTGATCAGCGCCTCGGATATGCCGCCGGCCAGGGTCGCCGGGTTGACCGCGCTCTGGGTGGAGACCACCGAGAAGATCTCGATCATGCCCGAGATGGTTCCCAGGAGGCCGAGCAACGTGCTCACCCCGGCGATGGTGCCGAGGGTGTCCACGAACCGCTCCAGCCCGGCCGCCTCCTGGCGTCCCGCCTCCTCCAGGTGGTCCTTGACGATGTCGCGGGGCTGCCCCGACACGCGGAGCCCGGCGGACAGCACCCGGGCGATGGCCGCGCCGCTCCCGCCGAGCAGCTCCAGGGCGGCGGGAAGGTCCCGGCCGGCGACCAGCGCCTCGGCCCGCCGCACCAGGCCGGACGGCACCACAGCCCGCCGTCGGAGGCTGAAGAGCCGCTCGATGAAGATGGCAACCGCCGCGATCGAGCACAGCAGGATCGGGACCATGAAGAGGCCGCCCTTGCCGAGAAATTCATACATGACGGGCCAATATCATTGATTCTTGACGCCGGGTAAAGCCTGAACGGCCCGTCCCGCATTGCTTTGCGCGCCCGCGTATGGCGTAAAGTAATCAGGGACCGCTTATGGCCGACATCAACCTGTTCGTGGCCTTCGCCGCCGGAGGCCTGTCGTTTCTCAGCCCGTGCGTGCTGCCGCTGGTCCCGTCGTACCTGTCGTTCGTTTCCGGCATATCGCCCCGGGAAATGAGCGAAGGCGGCGCGGACGCGGCCCGGGTGATGGGAAACGCCTTCGCCTTCGTGTTCGGCTTTTCCCTCGCCTTCGTCGCCCTGGGCGCGTCCGCGAGCCTGCTGGGAAGGCTGCTGATCGGCTACCAGGACGTCGTGCGCGTGGTCGGGGGCGTGTTCATCCTGGTGGTGGGGGTCTACCTGACCGGGCTCTTCAGGGTCGCCACCCTGGAGCGCTACGCCCAGTTCAACCTGCGCGGCAAGCCCGCCGGCTATCTCGGATCGGTGCTGGTGGGGCTCACCTTCGCGGTGGCCTGGATACCCTGCGTGGGGCCCATCCTGGGCGCCATCCTGACCCTGGCCGGCACCCACGGCGAGGTCAACCGAGGCGTGCTGCTGCTGTCCGCCTATGCCGCCGGCCTGGGCCTGCCGCTGCTGCTGAGCGCCCTGGCCATGAACCAGTTCTTCCGTTTTTCCCGCGCTCTCGGCTCCTGGCTCCCCGCCATCCACGTCTGCGCCGGCCTGCTGCTCATCGCCGTCGGCCTCCTCCTCGTCACCGACAACATGACCGCTGTCAACGCCTACGCCCTCCGCTTCACCCCGGCCTGGCTGGTGACGCGGCTTTAGGCGCGGCGGGTTTCCCTGAATCAAGCCCCGGCGAAGGCCTTCCGGCCGGCATAGCGGGCGCGGCGGCCCAATTCCTGCTCGATGCGCAGGAGCTGGTTGTACTTGGCGGTGCGCTCGCCACGGGCCGGGGCGCCGGTCTTGATCTGGCCGGCCCCGGTGGCGACGGCCAGGTCGGCGATGGTGGTGTCCTCGGTCTCGCCGGAGCGGTGCGATATGACGGTGGCGTAGCCGGCGGCGCGGGCCGTCCGGATGGTCTCCAGGGTCTCGCTCAGGGTACCGATCTGGTTGAGCTTCACCAGGATGGAGTTGGCGACGCCGCGCCGGATTCCTTCCTCCAGGCGCTCGGGGTTGGTGACGAAAATGTCGTCGCCGACGAGCTGGACCTTTCCCTCCAGGGCCGTGGTCAGCGTCTCCCAGCCTTCCCAGTCGTCCTCGCCCAGCGGGTCCTCGATGGAGACGATGGGGTAGTCGCGGACCCATTTCTCGTAGAGGCCCGCCAACTCCACGGCGCTCATCCTGGCGCCGCTCGACTTCCTGAAGACGTAGAAGCCCGCCTCGTGGAACTCGCTGGCGGCCACGTCGAGGCCCAGGGCCACCTGGGACCCGGCCTTGTAGCCCGCCTTGATCACCGCCTCCAGCAAGAGCCCGATGGCCTCCTCGTTGCTTTTGAGCCGCGGCGCGAAGCCGCCCTCGTCGCCCACGGCGGTGCTGTAGCCCTTCTTGGTCAACACGCTCTTCAGCGCGGCGTAGATCTCGGCGCCGGCCCGCAAGGCTTCGGCGAACGACCGCAGGCCCCAGGGAATCAGCATGAACTCCTGCACGTCCACGTTGTTGTCGGCGTGGGCGCCGCCGTTGAGCACGTTGAGCATGGGGACCGGCAGGGTGCGCGCCTCGTCCCCTCCGAGATAACGGTAAAGCGGCGTCTTGTCGGCCGCGGCCTGGGCATGGGCGGCGGCCAGGGAAACGCCGAGAATCGCGTTGGCGCCCAGGCGCCCCTTGTCCGGCGTCCGGTCGAGATCGATCATGGCTTGATCCAGCTTGCGCTGGTTCCTTGCGTCCAGCCCCACGACCCGCCGCGCCAGGTTGCGCCTGACGTGTCCCACCGCGCGCAGCACGCCCTTGCCGGTGAAGCGGGCACCGCCGTCCCGAAGCTCCACGGCCTCGTGCTCGCCCGTGGAAGCTCCGGACGGCACCGTGGCCCGGCCGCGGGCGCCGTTGGTCAACGCCACCTCCACCTCGACGGTGGGATTGCCCCGTGAGTCCAGCACTTCCCGCGCGACCACGCCCTTGATCTTCATCGCTTCCTCCGATCCGCGCCCTGGTCCGTTCCCCACTTCGTAACAGATTTTGTGGAGCGTCGCGGCAATCGCGTTGTTGCGGGCTCGGGCGGGTTTGAAACCCGCTCCTACACCGTCGGTCGATCCCGGTCGATGGACAGTTGCACTCCGGGCGACGATCGACGATGATAGAAATGTCTCATGGCCCTCCCGAAGAAACTGTCGCGGCACGTCATCAACTACGGGCTGATGTCCGTGTTGGTGCTGATGCTGTTCTTCCTCGTCTTCGGCGAGTGGGGCCTGCTGCACTACCGGCGGTTGTCCGAGGAACGACGGCTGCTGGAGGAGCGGTCGCAGGCGCTGCAGCGCGAGAACGAGCTGCTGCGGGAGAAGATCTACCGTATCAGCAAGGACGACCGCTATCTCGAGAAGATCGCTCGGGAAGAGCTTGGCTTGGTCAGGAAGGGCGAGATCATCTATCTGTTTCCGGCCAACGGGGTCACGAAAACGGCCACGCCTTCACGCCCTCAAGATTGACATCAATTCAGCGATCCAATAAGAGGGGAATCAAGAGCGGGCGTAATTCAGCGGTAGAATGCCAGCTTCCCAAGCTGGACGTCGCCGGTTCGATCCCGGTCGCCCGCTCCAACTCCTACGCCGCGCCCGTCAGCCTGTCGCCCGCCAACGCGTGCACCATCCGGCCCACCGAGATGGCGCCCACGGTCTTGCCCTTGACGTCCACCACCGCGGCCTTGTCGTTGGGCGACGCCACCACCACGGGCAATGCCTCCTCGATCAGCATCTCCGAAGGAATGGAGCAATCCTTGCCGCCCGGTTCCGGCGCACGGGGCTGGGTGGGCTCCATGATGGAGCCGACGCGGATCACCCGGCCGCGGTTGATGTTCTTGGTGAAGTTGGAGATGTAGTCGTCGCTGGGCTTGAGCACGATCTCCTGGGAATCGCCGTTCTGCACCACCTCGCCGTCGCGCAGGATGGCGATGCGGTCGCCCAGGGTGATGGCCTCCTCGAGGTCGTGGGTGACGAACAGGATGGTGCGGTGCAGCTCCCGCTGAAGCTCCAGCAGGAGCGTCTGCATGTCCGCCCGGATCAGCGGGTCGAGGGCGCTGAAGGCCTCGTCCATGAGCAGGATCTCGGCCTCGGTGGCGAGCGCCCGGGCGAGGCCCACGCGCTGCTGCATGCCGCCGGAAAGCTGGTGCGGATAGGACCCCTCGTAACCCGAGAGCCCCACCCGCTCGATCCACCGCTCGGCCCGTTCGTCGCATTCCGTCCGCGCCACGCCCTGCATCAGCAGGCCGTACCGGACGTTCTCCAGGATGGTCCGGTGGGGGAACAGCGCGAAGCGCTGGAACACCATGCTGACCTTGTGGCGCCGCAGGTGCTGCAGCGCGGCCTGGCCCAGGCCGAGCACGTCCTGGCCGTCCACCAGCACGGTCCCCTCGGTGGGGTCGATGAGCCGGTTGACGTGCCGCACCAGGGTGGACTTGCCGCAGCCGCTGAGCCCCATCACCACCTGGATGCTGCCCGGGTTGACCGTCAGGTTGATGTCCCGCAGCCCCAGCACGTGCCCGTGGGACTCCAGGAGCTCCTGCTTGTCCACGCCCTCCCGCACAAGGCGCATCACCGACGGGGGATTGTCGCCGAACACCTTGTAGAGGGAATGGATCTCGATATTCGAAGCGCTTGCCGTAGTCATGACGTCTGCCTGCTGGTTTGTATGCGCCTGCCGTAGCTCTGGGTGATGCGGTCGAAGACGATGGCCAGCGCCACCACCGCGGCCCCGTTGAAGAGGCCCAGGGCGAAGTACTGGTTGGTCACCGCCTGGAGCACCGGCTGCCCCAGGCCCTTGACGCCGATCATGGAGGCGATGACCACCATGGAGAGCGCCATCATGATGGTCTGGTTCACGCCCGCCATGATGTTGGGCAGCGCCAGCGGCATCTGGATGTCGAACAGCCGCCTCCAGGTGTCGGTGCCGAAGGCGTCCGCCGCCTCCAGCACTTCCTTGTCCACCAGCCGGATGCCCAGGTTGGTGAGCCGGATCACCGGCGGCACCGCGTAGATCACCACCGCGATCAGCCCGGGTATCTTGCCGAGCCCGAACAGCATCACCACCGGGATCAGGTAGACGAAGATGGGCATGGTCTGCATGATGTCGAGGATCGGCGTGATGAACGCCTGCACCCGGTCGGAGCGGGACATCCAGATGCCCACCGGAATGCCGATGGAGATGGCGATCAGGGTGGAGACGAAGATGATCGCCAGGGTCCGCATGGTGTCTTCCCACATGCCCAGGTAGCCGATGAGGAAGAGCGCCGCGGCCACGGTGATGGAGAGCTTGCGGCTGCGGCCGGCGACCCAGCACACGAACGCCACCACGACGATCACGAGCCACCAGGGGGCGGCCAGGAGCAGCCGCTCGAACCACACCAGGAAGTAGAGCAGGGGATCGAAGAAGGCCTCGATGGCGTCGCCGTAGCTCCGGGAGAACCCCCGGTACCCCGAGTCGAACGCCTTCTTGAGGGCGCGCAGCGAAGCCTGGTCGAGGGTGGGAAATTGCCAGAGCCAACCGTTCATGAACACCTCCCGCCTTCCTAGTGTCCTGTCTCACAAATAGCGTTATGAATCTGCGGGTCCTTTTTGCCGTCGGCCGCGTTGCTCTTCC
>JAPPNF010000007.1 GCA_028818755.1 Deltaproteobacteria bacterium
CGCCACTGCTCGTCATCGCGCCTTGCCGACGACAAAAAATCCTGCGCAACTTATGGCAGGAAATCACGGGACGCGACACTAGGTCGATTAGGCTATACCGTTGCCGGGTCGAAGAATCAACGCGATGCGTGCGTGAGGGGCGACGCGTCCTTCGCGCCGTCGCCGGCCCGCCACCCATTCATGCTCCGAAGAATCAAAGACGGGTTGCAACGGGCAGGTGGATCACTCGCGTACCGCGAGTTCCGGCTGTTCTACGTGGCGGTGGTGAGCGCATCCATGGGCAACCAGATCCAGCGGATCGTCGACCTGTGGGTGGTGTACGAGATGACCGGCTCGACGGCCTACCTGGCGCTCACCGGCCTGGCCCGCGGCATCCCCATTATCGTGTTCTCCCTGGCCGGCGGCCTCATTGCCGACCGCATCGACCGCAAGAGTTTCATCATGATGATGCAGCTCGGCAGCGCGGCGGCGAACCTGCTGCTGGCCGCGCTGATCGTCACCGGGGCTGTCCAGTTGTGGCACATCCTGGTCATCTCCATGGTGAGCTCGTCTTTCGTGGCCATCAGCGCGCCCGCCCGTACCGCCATCACGCCCGCGCTGGTGCCGCGGAACCTGCTGGTCAACGCCTTCGCCTTCACCGGCACGGCGTGGAAGCTGGCGCAGATCATCGGCCCGGCGCTGGCGGGGCCCATGATCGCCGTCGCCGGCAGCGGCGTGACCTATGGATTCAACGGCTGCGTCTATCTCTTGAGCGCCGGGGTGCTGCTGTTCATGAGCTACCGCTCGGTCCCCGCCACAACCGGCCAGTCCGCGCTCAAGAGCTTGGTGGAGGCGCTGTCGTTCGTCAAGCGGGAATCGGTCATCGCGGTGCTGGTGTCCATGGACGTGGTGGCGGTATTCTTCGGCGCCTATCGAATCCTTCTGCCGGTGATCGCGGTGGATCTCGGCATGGGCGCCGCAGGCTTCGGCCTGTTCTCGTCGGCGCCCGCGGTGGGAGCGATCCTCGGCGCGGCCGCGATCATGGCGTGCGGAGACATGCGCTACAAGGGTCTGGTGGTGGCCGGAGGCATCCTCGGCTACGCCGCCTGCCTCGCGGGTCTCGCGCTGTCGCCGTGGTTTCTCATGTCGCTGGCCGTGGTGACGTTGCTGGGGGTCTTCGACGCCGTCCAGACCATCCCGCGCAATGCGGTGATCCAGTTGCTGACCCCGGATCCGCTGCGGGGCCGCGTGTCGAGCTTCACCCGCATGCTGAGCGTCGGCATGCCCGGTCTCGGCGAGGCGCAGATGGGGGTAGTGGCCGCCGTCCTGGGCTCGGCCGCCACGCTGCTCCTGGCCGCCGCCCTCTGCGCCGGCGCCACCCTGGGCATGCTCGGCTGGCGCCGCGACCTGCGCGGGGCCGACTTGGGGGATTCCCCACGGCTTGACTCCGCGCCCGCCGGTCAATAAGAGAACAGGCTGGTGGCCTATACCGGCAGAGCCGGGAAAAGGGCCGTAAGGCAGTCGATGCACAAGGGAGGTTCATGACATGGCAGACCTTTCGCACACGGTGATTCACGAAGCTTCAGGCGAGTTGCTCGCCGAGTTGGCCAACGAAACCGGGCGCCCGGTGTCCTGGGCGGTGCTCAACGCCCACCGGGAGCTGTTGCACTACACGCGCATGGACGGCGCGCCGTACCGCTCCAGCGTCCTCTCCCACAACAAGGGGTACTCGGCGGTGTGGTTCGGCCGGGACTCGGTGGAGATCGAGAAGATGGTGGGCACCCGCGGCATCGCCGCCTACGGTGACCCGAACCTGACGTCCATCGGCGGCGGCGTGCTGATCAAGGACAAGGACGGCGCCGTGGCGGGCGCCATCGGGGTGAGCGGACGCACCATGGAAGAGGACATCGAGGTGGCGGTGCGGCTGGCGGACAAGATCAAGGCAAGGGCGGGCCTGTGAGGCCGCGCCGGCCAGGGGAGGGAACTCCAATGAAGATGGTTCGTTCCATGATCCTGGGCATCGCGGCGCTGGTCCTGGTGGCGGGAGTCGCCGGTGCCGCGGATGAGCCGTTCTACAAGGGCAAGACCATCCGCATCGTCGTCGGCTACAGCCCCGGCGGCGGCTTCGACGGATTCTCTCGCCTCCTGGGCAGGTTCCTCAGCAAGCACGTGCCGGGGAATCCCTCGGTGATCGTGGTCAACATGCCGGGCGCCAGCAGCATGTCCGCGGCGAACCGGGTCTACGCCATGCAACCGGGCAACGGCCTCACCATCGCGGTGTTCAACGCCGGCACGCTGATCCAGGCGGTGAACCGGGACCCGAGCGTCAAGTTCGACCCGCGGAAATACATCTGGCTCGGAGATCCGGCCCTCGGGAGCCTTCCCGAGGTGCTATGGGTCCGCAGCGACCTCCCCGTCAAGACCTTCGATGATTTCAAGAACTCGAAGGAGATCCTGCACTCGGGCTCCACGGGCATCGGCTCCGCGTCCACCGCCGCCACGCAGTTGTTGCGCTATCTGGGTTATCCCATCAAGGCGATCATGGGCTATGGCGGCACGGCCAGGGTCATGGCCGCCATGGAGCGGAAAGAGCTTGACGCCCGGGTCATGTCCCAGGCCACCATGCAGGGAACCTACAAGCGTTACATCGAAAGCGGCCTGGTGCGTCCGATCCTGTCCATCGGCGACGAGCCCAGGCTGAAGGCCATCCCGGGCATCGCCACCATCAAAGACCTGAATCTCAACGCCGAGCAGCAGAAAATCGCCGACTTCATGATCGGCACCTGGAAGCTGTTGCGGCTTTTCGCCCTGCCGCCCGGGACGCCGCCCGACCGCGTGGCGACGCTTCGCAAGGCTTTCATGGATACCCTCAACAGCCCCGAGCTGCTCGAGCAGGCCAAGCGCCAGAAGCTCATCATCTCCCCGGCCTCCCCGCTGTCCGTGGAGAAGACCGTCGCCGGGCTCTACACCGCGTCGCCGGAGCTCCTCGCCAAGTACGACGAGATCGTCAGGGGGAAGTAAGGGGCGTCCAATCCGAACCCGGGTCGCGGAGCCGGCGGCAGGCGTCTCCTTGCCGGCTCACGCCCGCCTTCTCCGGTCGGCGAGGCCGCGCTCCATGATGTAGCGGCCTGCCGCCCGCACGCTTTCGGCGGCGGGGATGAAGTCCATGTCCAATAGCGCCCGTGCGCGAGAGCTGTCCAGCTCCTGGCGCCTGCCGAGCAGCGGGATGATGGTGCGGATGGAGCGGTCGAAGAGGCCCGCGAGGCGGATCAAGAAATCGGGCGCCGTCCGCAACGGGATTCGTCGTTCAGGGTAGGCCGCCTTCAGGATCTCGGCGATCTCGGTGATCCACATGAACTCAGCGGCCCCGATGAGCCGTTTCCCCGGCGCGCCCGCCGCCGTCATGGCGCGCACGTGCATGCGGGCGACATCGGTGACGTCGACGATCCCCATGCCCACCTTCGGAAGCAGGGGGTCCTTCCCTCGGAGCAGCCTTTCCACCACGCGCAGCGAGGTGCCATAGAAGTCGTCGAGGGGGCGGCCCAGCACGAGACATGGGTTGATCGCCGTTAGCTGCATGTCCGGCGCTTCGTTCTCCACGAAATCCCATGCCGCCCGCTCGGCCAGGGTCTTCGATTTCGTGTAGGGCGACATCCCCGTCCATGACGGATCGCTCCAGTCCGATTCGTCGAAGTTGTCCTTTTCGAGGCCCGGGGGCCGGTGGGTGACCGCCGCGGTGGACGACGTCAACACCACGCGGCGGATGCCGGCCGTATGGGCCGCCTGCAGCGCCCTCAGGGTACCTTCCACCGCGGGCCGCACCAGTTCGTTCTCGTCACGCGGTTGCTTCATGGGCAGGGGGGACGCCGTGTGCATCAGCACGTCCACGCCCGACATGGCGTCCTGCCAGCCGGTGTCTCTGGAGAGATCCAGCGTGACGAAGCGAAGGCGCTCGTCGAGGTCCGGGCCGGAGGGGAGATGCGCCCGCACCGCCGCCCGGACTTCGTCCCGGCGCGAATCCGACCGCACCGAGCCCACCACGCGATAGCCCGCCGTCAGCAGCTCCAGCACCACGTGCTTGGCGATGAAACCGCTCGCGCCCGTGACCAGCACGGTGGTCGGATCATTCATGCGTTCTCCCGCGCCGGCAGGGTCCTGAGCTGGACTCCGCGGCCACGTGCAGGAACGCGAGATGGCTGATGGATCGGCAGGGGAAGTGTATCTTGTCCATATCTCCCTCGCTTGAGATCGATGGGTCGCGAGCCCTGATCCTATACATCAGCCGCCCTGGCGGCGCGAACTCCCGGGCGCCCGCCGGGGTTGAACCGCAACACCGAAGGGGAGTAAATGGGAGGATACCTGGAAGACAGGCTCTGCGCCGCTGGTGTCCTTGCGGCGCCCCAACGCGCTGGGAGGACCTTATGAACAGGATCGGGACCCTCGGGTGTCTGCTGGCCGCCGCCTCGTTGTGCTGGCTCTCGTCGGCCTACGCCGCGCCGGACTACTCCGGCAAGACGTTGCGTCTCATCGTCGGCACGTCGCCGGGCGGCGGATACGACACCTACGCGCGCGCCATCGCGCGCCACATGCCCAAGCACCTGCCGGGCAAGCCCAACCTCATCGTCCAGAACATGCCGGGGGCGGGCAGTCTCATCGCCGCCAACTACCTCTACAACGTCGCCAAACCCGACGGGTTGACCTTCGCCATGCTCATCAGCGGCCTGGTCATGGAACAGACCATGGGCACGGAAGGGATCAAGTTCGACGCCGGCAAGTTCCACTGGATCGGGGCGCCGAGCGTGGGCATGCCCGCGTGCGCGTTCATGGGCTTCAGCGGCGTCAAGACCCTCGATGACGTGGTGAAGTCGAAGAAGCCCATCACCATGGGGGCGGCCGGCAGCAGCACCCGGGAGCAACCCAGAATCCTCAAGCAGCTTATCGGCGCCAACGTGAAGCTGGTGCCCGGTTACCAGGGCACGGCGGGCATTCGCGCCGCCATGACCCGGCGCGAGGTGGACGGCGCCTGCTGGCAGTGGGTGTCCATGAAGATCACCGCCCGCGACATGCTGAACGCCAAGGGGGACGACCAGCTGATCCCGGTGCTCCTGCAGGGCGATTCCAACGACCCCCAGGTGAAGGGGCTTCCCAAGTACACCGACTTCATCAAGGGCGCGGAGGACATGGAGGCGTTCAACGCCTGGATGGCCCAGTACCGGTTCTTCCGTCCGTTCGCCGCGCCGCCCAAGGCCCCGGCCGACGGCGTCGAGGTTCTGCGCAAGGCCTTCAAGGCAACACTCGAGGACCCCGAGTTTCTGGCGCTCGCCAAGAAGACGAGGATGACCATCGATTACGTGTCGGCGGAAGACGTCGCGGCCCAAGTAAAGCAGGTGCTGGCCGCCTCGCCCGCGGTCAAGGCCAAGCTCAGGAACATCATCGGAAACTGAAAACCGCCCGTTCAGGGGGACCCAGCAGGAAGGAGAAGCCAATGGCACGGCCCAGGATACGACACATCGCCATCAACACCCACGACCGCGACAAGGTGGCGGACTACTACAAGGAGCACTTCGGTCTGGAGGAGAAGAGCCGGGGGCCCAACGGCACCATCTACCTCTCCGACGGGCACGTCGACGTGGCGTTGATCAGCAGTCCGAACCTGCCCTACGGCATCCACCACTTCGGCTTCGTGGTGGACAGCGTCAAGGCCGTCGAAGAGTCCGTGAAGGCGACCGCCAACGCCAACACCTACGGCGCCATAGCGGAGAGCTGGATCACCGATCCGGAGGAGAACCGGGTGGACGTGTCCGAGCACGGCTGGCCGGTCTGAACCCGCCGGAACCCACCCCGCGCGCGAGCCCACGACGTAGGGGCGGGTTTCAAACCCGCCCCTGTCCCGGACCCTCGGCCGCGGGTGAGTTCGAATCGGAGGTACCCATGAGCGAGTGGACGAAAGCGCGCACGGTCGTCGACGACATGGTCAACCGGCATTTCGAGAGCGCGGAATACCGGCGCATCTTCGGCGTCCGCCTCACCCCGGCGCGTCAGGCCGTTCTCGATCTCCACTACCCCCATTACATCAAGAGCCGGCGCGACTGCTGGGCGGTGGCGGCGGGCAAGGCGCCGCTGGACGTCAAGCGGGCCATCTGGGAGCACGAGAAGGACGAGTTGATCTTCGACGAGCGTCTGGGCGCGGCGCACCTCACCGACGAGGACATGGCAGGGGCCGCGGACGAGGCCAGCCTCCTGCCGGGGGCGCGGGCGGCGTTCTGGGCGTGGTTCCACCTGTGCTCCACGCGCTCGTGGATCGAGGCCCTGATGGTCAACCACACCACCGAGCGCAAGAACAACAACGAGATCGTCAAGGGCGGCGGCTTCACCCACCGCATGGCCATGAAGAAGGCGCGCGAGATCGTCGGCTCGGTGGAAAAGCTCGACGCCAACACCCAGCTCCACATGACCGCGGACATCGGCCACTCGGACATGTTCGACCCGGTGTTGGAGAAGTACGTGCGCGACGCCGACACCGGCGCCCTCATCATCCGGGCGGCCCGGGACTGCCTGGCGCTGGACCGGGCGTACCGGGGAGCGCTGGGGTCGGCTATGATGGAGGTGCCGGAGGACCGGGCGGCTTAAGGGCGCGCGACCGCGCTCGGCACAGGCTTTCAGGAGCATCATGGGTACGGTGATGGGCAGGAAGGGGATGGTCGCCTGCAGCCAGCGCCTCGCTTCGCTGGTGGGCGTACAGGTCCTGTCCGAGGGCGGCAATGCCGTGGATGCGGCGGTTGCCACCGCGGCCATGCTGGGCGTGCTGGAACCCATGTCCATCGGCATCGGCGGCGACGCCTTCGCCCTGCTCTACGTGGCGGAGACGGGCGAGGTCAAAGCCCTCGATGCCAGCGGCCGTTCACCTTACGAGGCCGACGCGGCGGCCTTTCGCGCGCAAGGGCTCTACGAGGTCCCTCAGACCGGGATTCACTCGGTGACGGTGCCGGGCGCGGTGCACGGCTGGGAGGTGCTGCTCGCGGAACACGGCACGCGCGCCCTCGGAGAACTTCTCGAACCGGCCGTCCGTTACGCCGAGGAAGGCTTTCCGGTCAGCGCCTTCACCAGTCATGAATGGCGCAACCTGGAGGACAAGCTGAAGAAAAACCAGGAAGCCGCGGCGGGATATCTCGTCGATGGCCGCGCGCCGGGGGCGGGAGAGGTGTTCCGGCAGCCGGACCTGGCGAGGACCATGCGCGGCATCGCCGAGGGGGGTGCGGCGTTCTTCTATCGCGGGGAGGTGGCGGAGAAGCTCGTGCGTTGCTCGCGGAAGCTGGGCGGCGCCTTCACCATGCGCGATCTCGAGGACCACGCTTCGGAATGGGTCGATCCCGTCCATGTCTCCTATCGCGGCCATGAAGTCTACCAGTTGCCGCCGGCGACCCAGGGGTTCGTCGCCCTGGAGATGCTCAAGATCCTCGAGGGCTACGATCTCCGGTCCCTGGAGCACAACGGCGCCGACTACCTGCACCTGTTCATCGAAGCGAAGAAGCACGCATTCGCCGACCGCGAGCGGTACCTGGCCGACCGCGACAGCATGACCGTCGGTTGCGACGACCTCGTGGGCGAGGCGCGTGTCGCCGCCATGAGAAACGGTCTCTCCACGGCCTGGGCGGCCGAGGACGTGGCCGCGGCGCCGGTCCCGGGAGACACCGAATACATCGCCGTCGCCGACGGCCGGGGCAACCGGGTCTCCTTCATTCAGAGCCTGTTCATGGGCTTCGGCTCGGGGGTGGCGGTGGAGGACACGGGCATGATTCTCCAGAACCGGGGGCACATGTTCAATCTGGAGGTCGGTCATCCCAACTGCCTCGGTCCGCACAAGCGCTGTGCACATACGCTGATGCCGGGCATGGTCTGCAAGGGGGGAGAGCCGGTGCTGGTGGTGGGGCTCAAGGGCGGCCACGTGCAGGCGCAGGTTCAGAGCCAGATCATTGCCAACGTGGTGGATTTCGGCATGACGGTGCACGAAGCCCTGGCTGCGCCCCGGTTCAATCATCTGTCGGGCGCCGACGTGTCGCTGGAACCGGAGTTCTCCGGCGACGCGGTGAGCGGGCTGGAGGCGCGGGGGCACCGCGTGGTTTCCGGCGCGCCCGAGAGCTTCGGCGGCGCCAACGCCGTCGCCATCGAGCCCGGGAGCGGTGTCTTCATGGGCGCGTCGGACCCGCGCAAGGACGGCTGCGCCATCGGGTTTTGACTAGTGTCCTGTCTGGTTCATTCGCATGATAATATGCGGAGGATTTTTCGTTGTCGGCAAGGCGCGATGACGAGTGGGGGCGA
>JAPPNF010000094.1 GCA_028818755.1 Deltaproteobacteria bacterium
CCCAGCATTTCAGTACCTTACAGCCCCCTACACGCCAACGTGTCGGACACTACTGCAAACGGATAGAATCCTAGCGAGCGCGTCGCGCTCACGCGCGTCAATCGTGAGGCCGTATTTCTTCCGGACTTCGACGACCTGCGATGCGAACCAGCAACGGTTTATCGGCGGGACCCAGGTCGACGCGTCGCATTCACGTTTCGCTTGGTTGACTCCTCGTCCCGCGAGCGTGACGTTGAGGAGATCCGACGCGAAGTCCTTCCTCCTATGGACGTTCTTCTTCAAGCAAAGGCCCGAGTAGTGAGCCTCCTTGCGGGCTACGATGTGCTCGACCTGGACATCACACTCTTCCGAGAACGTTCGGCCCGTGTAAGGCGAGTAGAGTTTTCCGCCGGTCGTGCGACGGACGCCTTTGAGTAGCTCGTCGCGGTCGTAGTCGTAGTCGTAGTCGGTCTCGTGTTTGCTGTAGTCAGAGCACGAATCGCTCGGCACGAGTTCCGGGACTACCGTGAGTCCCATCCATGTTTCCGCTCGGGCGACCGCTCCGAGCGTCACGGTTACGATCGCTGTAATCATAATCAAGGTCGTTCTCATCCACCTGCTCCTGTACGGTAGCCTGTCGCAAGCTCCCGAATTACATCGAAATCAGCTGCCAGCTGCAAATCCCACGGCCTGACGGAAAGATACGATCAAACCCGCAAACGCGGACATCGCCTGTTCAACTCTCAAAACCCGAATGAATTGTTACCCCATCGAATAGATACCCCATTTCTCCACATAGTCCTCGCGTTGTCGGATCGCGCTCTGCCAGATCTCGTCTATGCGGATTGGGAAACTGTATACCGTTTTCAAATTACTCCAGTGCAACCAACGGTCTCCTCTTAACCCCGTTGGGGATTCGCACACCGTTTCCTCATCCTCCCAGGCATCGTGGTCGTAGTCACCCAACCGTGCACCGCAATTAGCGCAGCCGTTGCTCAGATAGTAGCTCGTCTGCGTCTTTCCGCATCGACGCTTGATGCTGCCAATACCGAGACCGTCAGGAATTCTTTCACGGACCTTCTCGAACAGATCAAGATCCGCGACCAAATTGCCTATAGTAAAGCGATACTTGAAAGGTCCGACATCGACCACTATGGCGGTGACGACCCGTGTCTTGACGCGACAGGAAAAGCAGCGAAGCAGGCCAGCCTGGACCCACACGATGGCCTCGCACCCAAGGGGCAACCCAAAGCGGAAGTGCCTGTTGAATACCTTGTCGAAGAGTTCTTCCACCGGCAGGTTTGGCTTTCCCGACCCCGTCGGAACGAGGGCTACTAATCCTTCGTCCAGATTGCCGCCGACGCGCACTGCGGGCAGCCCGCGAGAGACTGGAAAGCCTCCGTAGCGAAAAAGCCACAGACACCGAACGCCTGACTCGACGTATCGCTCCTGTCGGCGGCTTACCTCCTCGTTTGTCTGTGGCGACCATTGAATCTCGACCGCCACTCTGTGCTTTCCCTTCCGTGCGAGCACGTCGGCTCTCCACTGGTCACGCGTATCAGTTGTTCCAGCAATTTCCGTCTCTGCATCCCAACCATGCCTTCGGGCAGTGTCGACGGCAATCCGCTTCAGGTACCAATGGGCTTCTGTCTCCGGGGCGGTCGAGCACTGGCTGCCAACGCTCTTGTGCGCGAAGAACGCTGTACCGCGCGGAGACTTCTTGAGCACCACCTGAGCCTGGCAACACGGCATTCTCAAATGCCGAGCGCTTCTGTTCTCCCGTTGCAGGGCGCGCCACTCTTCAAGTGACAGGTCAAATGCCAGGACACTGCGGTTGGCGGAAGGATCGAAGCATCGAAGGGCATCTCGGTTGTTGCTCTCTTTCAGCCCGACGGTAAGGCGCGTATCCCTGGGCCGCATCACGCGGGATCGAAACTGATCCGAAGCCGGGTACCCGTGGCGCGGGCGATCCTCTCCAGGGTCCGGGTGGACGGATGGATACGGCCGCTCTCGAGGCGAGCCACGACCGATTGCGTCGTCTCCATGCGTTCCGCCAACTCGGCTTGGGTCAGCGCGGCGCGCCTGCGGGCCTCGATCACCATCTGGGCCAACGCAAACTCCGGCTCAAGACGATCATAGGCTTCCCGGTACTCCGGATCCTTGCTCCATTCCCTGTGCAGTTCCGATACCTTGGTCATTGCAATATCTCCCCAGCGCGGCTGAGCGCCAATGCAATCTCACGTTTCGGCGTCCGCCGCGTCTTCTTGAGGAACGCGCGCACAACCACCACCCGTCTGTCCCTTGCGGTGACGTAGAGCGCCCGCGATGTCCCCTCACGGCCGCTCATGCGCATTTCCCAGAGCGAACCGGCGAGGTGCCGGACATGGGGCATTTCCATGCGCTCGAGACCAAACTCGGCGATCAACTCACAGATGCGCGCGAAGCGTGCGCGCATATCCTGCGGCAAGGCGCGCAACTCCGCGTCCACGGTTTCGTTGAGGGTCTCGACGGTCCAATTCATGCTCCATGAGCGTATCGCAAATTTGCTATGCATGCCACCATGGAAGACCTCTCGCGACGCGGATCGCGCGGACTGGTCACGACTGGTCAACACGACAATTGGCGCCAAGCGGCGACCCTGCTGTGAAACGGCCGTTCCACCTCTTGTTGCCGGTCCGAAAAGCGCGTATCCGGCCTCTATGGATATGCAAGAGCGGTGCGGACACACGCCCGGTGGAGGACACCGGCGATGGTAGCCTCCATCGGCAAGATCGCCTCTCCGTCCCAGGGCGTGAGCTACTACGAGCGGGATGGCTACTACGCGAAGGACGATCCCGCGCACCGTGAGGCGAGCGCGTGGGTGGGCCGGGGCGCGGAGGAACTGGGACTCTCAGGCCCGGTGGATACGGACGCCTTCAAGGCCATCCTCGAAGGCAAGGTCCCTGGCGGACGGCAACTCGGGCGCAAGGACTTCGATGGCAACATCCACCACCGTCCCGGCCGTGACGTGACGCTGTCGGCGCCCAAGTCGGTGTCGCTCATGGCGCTGGTGGGAGGAGACGAACGGATCGTCGCCGCTCACGACCGTGCGGTGGGGAAGACCCTGGAGTGGATCGAGCCGAACGCCATCGAGACCCGGATGCAGGAAAGGGCCACCGAAAAGATGGTGCGCGCCGGCGGCCAGAAGATGGTGGCCGCAACTTTCTGGCACGACACATCCCGCAATCTCGATCCCCAACTCCATACCCATGCGGTGATCGCCAACATGGCGCAGGGCGGGGACGGGAAGTGGAGGACGATGGTGGACGACGGGCTCTACTCGGGCAAGATGGCGATCGGAGCGATCTACCGGGCGGAGCTGGCGGAGGGTCTCAGGGAGCTGGGATACGGGATCGAGAAGACGCACCCGGACGGGAGGTTCGAGATTGCCGGGGTGCCGCGCGAGACAATCGAGGCATTCTCGACGCGGCGGGCGGAGATCGAGGCGGCCATGGAAGAGCGCGGCTTGGGGAAGTCGGGCGAGAACCCGCACCTTGCGGCGCGGGCGGCGCTCATGACGCGGGCGCGCAAGCGGGAAGTGGACAAGGGAGAGCTTAGGCGGAGTTGGGAGCGCCAAGCTGCGGACCTGGGGTTCTCCTCGGAGTCGGTCAAGGCAAAGGCAAGGCGAGCGGAACGGGAACGTCAGGCGCCCGATCTGTTCACGGAACGGGGCAATGAGGCGGGAGAAGCCGCGACCTGGGCAGTGGAGCACCTCTCGGAACGCCAAACGGTGTTCGGCCACGCGGACATTCTGGCGGCCGCGCTCGGGCGGGAGCCGGGCAAGGTGACGGTGGGAGCGGCGGAACGGGCTGTCTCCGCACTCGAACGTGACGGCGGCCTCCATGCCGCAACGGGTGTCGGACACGGAAGACACTGGACCACGGACGCGGCTCTGGCGCGAGAGTCGGAGACGATTGTGCTCATGGAGGCTGGACAGGGATCGGGGAAGGCGATCATGCGGGGCTGGATCGCATCGACGAAACTCCACCGTGGCCGCCTTAACGAGGGACAGAAGGAAGCGGTCAGGATGATCCTCTCGTCCACGGACCGTGTGGTGGGAGTGCAGGGATACGCCGGCACGGGCAAGACGACGATGCTCGACAGGCTCCGGGCGCTCTCGGAGAGCCGGGGCTACCGGACGATGGGTCTGGCGCCGTCAGCGTCGGCGGCCCGCACCCTGGAGCAGGAATCGGGGATCGGGTCGGAGACGGTCCAAAGGTTCCTTGCGCGACATTCGGGGATCGTGGAAGGCCGAGGTACGCCGAAGGGACTGCGCAACCTGCGCGCCTCGTTTTCGAAGACAGTTCTTGTGGTGGACGAGAGCTCGCTGGCATCGAGCGAACAGATGCGCGGACTGCTCAGGGCCGCGACCGCGCTACGGGTTCCCCGCGTGGTGCTGGTCGGAGACGAGAAACAGCTGGGCGCGGTGGAGGCCGGCAAGCCGTTCGAGCAACTCAGACAGGCCGGGATGAAGACCGCGGTGATGGACGAGATCCTGCGGCAGCGCGACAGGGAGCTCAGGGAAGCGGTCCGAGCAGGTCTCGCGGGCGAGGTCAAGACCGCGTTCGAGAAGCTGGGCGAGCGCATCGCGCAGGTGGACCGCGAAGAGATCGGAGCGGACGCCGCCCGGCGCTGGCTCTCCTTGTCTCTGGCAAAGCGGGCGGCAACAGGGGTGATCGCCCCGACCAAGGCGTTGCGGGACGAGATCAACGAGACGATCCGGGATCGACTGATCGCGGAAGGCGCGGTCTCGGGACCCGCAAGGCGGGGCGAAAAGCTGATCCCGCGGAACCTGACCCGTGCGGAGATGGCCCGGGCTTCGAGCTACTCGGTGGGCGACACCGTGATCTTCAACCGCAAGTACAACACCCTGGGAGTGGAGAAGGGGGACGAACGCGAGGTCCTGAGGGTCGACCAGGAGCGCAACACGGTCTGGCTCGGCAACGATAAAGGCGATCCGGTGGCCTGGCGGCCGCGCCTGATCGCAGGCGCCAAGGGCGGAGTGGAGGTCTACCGGAGCGAGGAAATGGAGTTTTGCCGGGGAGACCGGATACGCTGGACGCGGAACGATCCGGGCTCGGGACTGGTGAACGGCGGCACCGCGGTGGTGAACTCTGTAGAGAAAGACAGCGTTCACTTCCGTCTCGAGGACGGATCGACGGCCCGGCTGCGGGGGGAAGATCCCCAACTCCGGCACGTGGACCGGGGCTGGGCTTCGACGATTCACGCTTTTCAGGGCAGGACCGTGGACGGAATCGTTGCCGCGATGCCCACGGGAGACCCGGACCTGACGAACCAACGAGCGTTCTACGTGGCCATCAGCCGGGCGCGGGACGACGCAGAGTTGGTCACCGACGATGCCTGGAAGCTCTCCGATCAGTTGGAAAGAGCCACCGGAGAGCGGGTCTCGGCGCTCGACGGAGCGGCGAAGGAGGCTGCATACGAGGCCGTTTTCGAAGCCGAGCCGCCTGGCGGACATGACCGAGAGCCGTCGGAAAGGGAGCAAAACGATCTCGATTCCGGCAAGACGGATCGCGAAATCGACGGCGGGGAGAGCCACGAAGTCGAGAAGGAACACGACCGCCAACAGCAGGAGACCCTGGAATCCGTGAAGACACCGCTTGAGATGGACCTCGAATTGTAGATTTCCTGTCTCCCACGGGCGTCACTTCGGGGCTGCCGCGCACCCGACACGCGCACCGAAGCTATCCCGGGAACGCTCAACACCCCTCCCGGACATGGCCGGAGCATCTTGTGTCCTGTCCTACGTCATCCTTTACCGACCTGCTGGTCCTTCTCATCGTCGGTTGCGTTGCTCTTACTCGCGTGGTGCCCGCCACTGCTCGTCATCGCCTTGCCGACAACGAGCTATCCTGCGTAACTCGGTGTAAAGGACTACGTGGGACAGGACACTAGGTTCATCGGCTTGGTGTTGGCGGTATTAATTGCTATAAGGCCGAGTCCTTGCTAGGTTCGTTGAAGGTTTCCGGCACTGCGCCAAGCCTCTGAAACCCGCGTCGGCGACCGTCGAAGGCGGTGGCCTACTTGACGGCAAGCGCGGCTGGCCAATTGATCATCGGTCTAGAAGAAGGAGCAACTATGGCAAGAACTGCTGCATTGTTTGCGGGTGCCTTGGCACTCGGGTTCCTGGTTTCGGCGTGTGCAACACCAAAGGTGGTCAATGTCCAGAAAATTGGTGATGACGAATTGAATTGCGAGCAGATCAGAGAGCAGTTTGCCGAGGCCCAGGACTTCGAGAAAAAGGCGCGAAGAGAGAAGGGTGCGACGGGGACAAATGTCGCAGCGGCGGTGTTTTTCTGGCCAGCCTTGCTAGCGACCTACTCGAACATCGAAGAAGCGGTCAACGCTGCCAGGGATCGGCAGGAACGCCTACAGAAGCTCGCTGCAGAGAAGGGCTGTAAAATTTGAACTGCTGTTGCAGCCAAGTACGCCTGAAACGGTCGCTGACGGAGATTCTGACCACTAGCGCAAGAATGAAGGAAGCCTCCGCGTAGTGTACCTCTGCCCCGAGTGTGGTTAGCTTCTCGGAAGTTTTCCCCACCAAGTAGTAGTCCGCAGTGACGCCGCGGTTGATCAACCACATGGCGCCGAAGCCCTCGCCCGGGAAGTTCACGCCTTGGGGGTGGTCCACTGACGGCCGAAGGCGACGCCGGTGACGTAGGGGTCGACGCCGAGCACGAGGCCCGCCTGGTTGAGCGCTCTGGCGGCGATCATGAAGGCGCAGAGTTGCGCCTTGTCGTTGATGAGGCCCTTGGCGCAAACCAGGTCGCTGTCCACTTACGCCCCCTCCATCCGCACGTTCGCCTCGGAGGCGTCGGCGCCGTTGCGCCGGAGCCATGCCACGGTCGCCTCGCCGAGGGCCCCTTTCCTAGTATCCTTCTCCCGTCGCTAAAGTCATCATGCCCACGCGCAGCCCTTCGCCTGTCTGCCGTCTGGTATCAATTTGGTGCTCACAGATCTCCTACCCGTAGTACGCCGTGCCCCGTATTTCCGCGCACCTCCAAGCGCTCGCGGCGGCGCTCCGTGCCGGGCGCGTAGAAGGATGCACTCACGGTTCGTCTGCGCAGACCCGGAGCGCCAGGACCATCTTGGGAAAGCCGGCGGCCGCGCACGAGGCTCAGATCCGCTAGAGAAAATGACCCGTAGGACTGTCGCCAGGGACGGCCCGGGAGTCGGACTGATCGTCCGCCAAACCCTTGAAATCGCGCGCGTGTTATTTTCGTCACACAGCCGTGCACCAAAGAGCTACCGCCTTTCCCAAGGGGCAGACGGCTATGAGGGGCTCGAACAGCGCACCCGGTCGCAGACAAGGCACGTCAGGCACCATGGTGCGGCAGGTGTGAAGGAATACCGGCTCCGCCGTAGAGACAGAGCCGCATGGCGGGACATCGGCGAGGGAAGACAAAAGACGCGCGATATCGGCAGGTTAGCCCGAGCGGCGCTTGAGCGGGAGAAGGAGGTCAAAGCATACAGGGCCGAAGGCTCGGATCAGGGGTGGTTCACGGGACGTCCGGGTAGAGATGCATGCGTGGCGTCGCAAGCGCGGGTCTGGCGGCAAAGATTCTCTGGGGAACCGGGGTGGTTCGCCAGAGAACCGGGTGCGACCCTCTGGAGAATCGGGGCGGTTCTCGAGAGAATCACGGCGTATGACGAAGTGCCGTACATATTTGTTTTATCGGGAGTTTTTCGTGTTACGCTTTGCGTCGCTTTTTGCGTCGCTGTCATACATTCCGGTTACAGCCGTCTTACAATGCGACTACAGCAACCCGGATTGGGCATGGTCCGCGGCCGGAGCAGACGGCGAAGCGAACGCAAGGCATTCGGGGTCATATGGCCGCCGGGCATCATGGAAACACGGGGATTGGCGGCCGCGGCGGGCGCCAGGGCTGCATCGCCCGCAAGCTCGCTGCCGACCGTGCCGCAGCTCAAGCCTGAGAGCCTTGTCCTGCTTCCTCCGGCGAGGAACACGACCACCCGGCAACTCGACAGACTCCGGGCGGAGTTGGAGCGTCGGGTTCCCCGCGCACTTGCAGGAACACTTCCCGGACCGTCGTGCGGCTTCGTGGCCGGCGTCAAGGAAGCAGGAAAGAACAAGGCGATGCCCGCCGGGGCGACACCCGCCGCGACACTTACTCGACCGTTGCTGCCGGCGGGTAGAGTCGAGGACTGGCGCGCCAGCTTTGGGGTTCGGTGGTGGTTCCGTC